>JAFGYE010000079.1 GCA_016936255.1 Marinifilaceae bacterium
ACTCGCTAAAAAGCTGCTCTATTTTGGCTACTATGGTGCGTTGTTCGGGGAGAGGGGCTAGACCAATTTCGTATGCTTCAATTTTTCCAGCAGATATATTTGGTTGTGCTCCTCCGTAAGCATCTTTCTCGATTTTCCCTTTAAGAGAATAAAGAAGTAGATAAATGTATTTCTTATGCAAATACTTATTTGAGTGTGGCTTTAGATTTCCAACACGTTGATTTTGGTATGCTTTCCTATTGGATTCGTAGATGCCGAATTTTCCTGTTGTGGCTCCAGACATTGCGATTAATATGTCTCCTTGTTCAACGATATAAGAATCATATTCTTCATCCTCCTCAATGCATTTCGCATTTGTTTCATCAACAAGCCAATCCTTAATATCTCCAATTCTAATAACTGGAATTCCTTGACTTAAATATTTACTACTTTTAAACGCGTATCCGTTTTTAAGTTTTAATATTTCCTCTAGCTTGCAATTAGCCCAACCTTCTCTCATATCTCTTACTTATAATTCAGGCAGAAATTTATAAAATCCATTGATTACTGAAATCTCAGCTCCATTTAATTCTGCTCCTTTTTTTAATTTCAATTCTAATAGAAACTTATCTTTTGGAATTTGTTTTAAAAATTTGGGTTGTTTTACTATGTCAGGGAAGTTTGCTTTCATCAATTTTTCTATTCTGTTTAAGGCATTTACTCTTGTTTCAGGAGAAACCAAATATTCCTTCTCTAAATGATTTTTCAGGTATAATTGTTTTAGTTTTTTCCAGTTGTCCATGTCCTTATTTCTTGGGTTTAGGATTGGAAGGTGTCGAGCTTGGCCTTACAGTAGGTCGACCACCTGGTTTAGGCGTACCTCTTACGTGTTCTGCTGGTCTTGTGGGTTTAATTGTTTTTGCCATAGTGAAATACATTATTTGATATGAGAAAATACATGGAAATCCATTAATCTATCTGGGCATAACTATTTTTTTGGTTTTGGTTGTTTTGAACCTATGTCTTTAGTAGGTCTCCCTCCAGGTTTTTGCACACCATACTGTTGTCCATCTTTACTGGGTTTTATTGTTTTCGCCATCTTAAAATATATTTAGAGCTACAAATAGTATAAAAACTGTTATAGCCGTTATTAACGAACCGATAGAAATGTAATCAATGACTTTTGTTGTCTGGTCTTGTTTATCACTATCTTCACATTTATCATCTAATTCTAAATCCATAGCTTTCATAGTCGATTGATAAGAAAATAAATTGGATAATAAAGATATTACAAATAAAGTCCAAGCAAGAGCCAAGAGCCAAATTGATGAAGCGGATTTAATTTCAACAATGTCCTTAACAAAACCAACAGATAATATTAGACCTCCACTACTTAGAAATACAAGTTGTTTGTTGAACTGACTAGCAGCCTCTTTCCTGTATTCGTGAATACGATTTTTCCAATCTTTTATTTCATCATTCTCATTTTCCATATCAACTTATGCAGCCAACACCTCATTTAATTCATTAATAATCTCATTCATCTCTTCACCAAAGAGTTTATACATCTTGCCCCTGCCGCCCTGGCTATCGAAAGGCGTATAGTCCAGATCTTCTATATCAATATGAAAGCTGCTCGCTACGTGATCTTTGAGCATACGCAGCCAGTTCATTTGTTCATCGGTAAACCTGTTGTGTTGTCCGGCATTCTGCTTAAAAATCCAATGCTTAAAGCTTTCGTCAATCTTTTTATCGAAAGGCGTTAAGGTAGCATCAATGCCACAGACTCTTCGTATCAATGAAACCAAAGCAGTGAGCTCACTTTCCGGTTTATTGCTTTTCACCTCTTCTACAGTAGTGTAAGCATCCCAAACATAATCAGGAGCTAAAAGTGGCTTATCCTGTTTCAATTTCTCCAACACTTCCTTTATCATTTTAAAAGTAATCTCTCTCCGCCTATAAGGTTGGTTGTAGAAAATACGTAAGCCCATAATCTCGTCTTTGTGCATTTCCAAATAAGCCCTAAAGTCTTTTACTATTTCTTTGGCTTTATCCACCGAAGTCTTGTCCCATTCGCTTTTTGTAACCGTATCAATATTGATGCTATCGATAATTTGTTCGTGATCACTCCGCACTTTATCTATATAGTCGTTCAACTCACCGTTAAAAGTAGTAGAAGCCGCTAAAATAAGCTCTTCTTGTGCCTTATCCAAAGCATATTCTAAGCTTGGCAAATCTTCCTTCTCTTTGAGATGATTGGCTCTTTCTTCGATGGCATCGGGATTGTAAGCATCCAATAACTCTTTGGTAATCTGTTTCAGGTTCTTACCTCCCGAGAAAGTCAATAATTTTTCGATTTCTTTTTCATCGAGCTGCTTCTCTAAACGGATTAATCGATTTGCCAGGGAAAGGAATAAGTCTTCATCAGCAACGCCCATCGTAACAGCGCCCAATAAATCTTTTAATGGTACCGTAGGTTTACGCTCCAATGGACGGCTATCTGTTTTCTTGGACTTAGTTGCGCCCACAGCATCTACAATCACAAAGTGAGTTTTGTCTTTGGCTGTTTTCGAAACCAATTGCAAATCGTTGCTGTTGATGGTACGTGTTCCTCGCCCTTTCATTTGCTCAAAATAATTGACGCTTCTTACATCGCGCATAAAGAGCAAGACTTCCAAAGGCTTTACATCGGTTCCTGTTGCAATCATATCAACCGTAACTGCAATACGTGGATAATAAGAGTTCCGGAAACGATTCAGAAGTGATTTTGGATCTTCTGTTATCTTATAAGTTACTTTCTTGCAGAAGTCGTTGCCTTCATCAAACTCTTCACGCACAATCTTGATGATATCATCGGCATGACTGTCTGTCTTGGCAAAAATTAAAGTCTTGGGCACTTCATAGTCCCCATTTTCGTCCATACGATTGGGAAAGATATCTCGTTTTAAAGCCGCTTTATATTCACGGATTATATTTCTGATCTGGCTAGTATTTACCACTTTTTTATCCAAATCTTTTCTTTGGTAAGTAGTGTCTTCATCCTCACGCTGCCAGCGTTTCTTACGTGTTAGTTTATCGCGTCTGTCCACATACCAACCTGCTTTTATGGTTTCTCCATTTTGAGAGATTTCTGTATCGATGGTATACACATCATAAGGCACGTTAACGCCATCGGCAACAGACTCCTCATAGGTATATTCGCTCACCACATTTTCATTAAAGAAACCAAAGGTTCGCTTATCGGGAGTAGCTGTTAAGCCAATTAAATAAGCATCGAAATAATCGAGCACTTGTTTCCAAAGGTTGTAAATGGAGCGATGACATTCGTCGATAACGATAAAATCAAACTCTTCGATGGGAACTTTCTCATTATAAGCTACTGGAATAGGAGCTTTCATTTTTATTTGATCCTCTAACCAAGAAGATTCATTGGGATTTTCCAGCTCGGCGCTATCGTCCAGCTCTTCTCCTTTAAGAATGGAGTATAAACGCTGTATAGTAGAAATGCAAACCTGACTATCGGAAGCGATATAACTGGAGCTAAGACGCTGCACGTTGTAAAGCTCTGTAAACTTACGATTATCATCCGTAGGTTGAAATTTCATAAACTCCTGCTCGGCTTGCTCGCCAAGGTTTCGTGTATCAACCAGGAACAAAATACGAGTAGCATCGGCGTGCTTGAGCAAGCGATAGATAAAAGTTGAAGCTGTAAATGTTTTCCCGGCGCCCGTAGCCATTTGAATAAGCGCTTTTGGGCGATTCTTTTTAAAGGAATGCTCCAAGTTCACAATAGCTTTAATTTGAGCCGGACGCAAGCCTTTCGTATTCAAGTCGGGAATATCCTGCAATCTACCTCTCAAAGTTTTTTCCTGTTTCAACCACTTTGCCATCGTTTCCGGACGATGAAAACTAAAGACATTGCGACCTCGTGGCTTTGGATCGCGATAGTCGGTAAAGCGTGTAAGCGTACCCGTACTTTCGTAAACAAAGGGCAAAGGATCGTTATTCAAGTACTTTAATTTGGCTGTAGCATAACCTTTGGATTGATCTTCAACAACGGTTAGATGATGTCCTTCGTCCTCTCGCTTGGCTTCAATAATTCCAACAGGAGCGCGATTTACAAACAATACATAGTCGGCAGGACCAACATCCGTTTGGTATTCGCGAACAGCAACACCTTGGTTAGCTGCTAGGTTTACCCTTTTTTTAGATTGCACAACCCATCCGGCAGCTTCCAACATCTTGTCGATCTTGTCGCGTGCTATTTGTTCCGGATTTTGGTTGATACTTGGTGTCATTTGTCAAATTTAGGGAAATATGTTATAAAACAAACGTTTGTTAGGTGTATTTTACAGTTTACACACTTATTAGAATACTGCCTTTTAAATAGGTTTTGTCATAGGGTTTTGTCAAACAACGCGTTTAAAAATCGTAGTAAATATGATGTTGCGGTGTTTTTATTCGCTTAGATGTTAGGGCACATTATTTTTTATACA
>JAFGYE010000011.1 GCA_016936255.1 Marinifilaceae bacterium
AAAGATGAGAAACTTTTAAATTCAGTTGGCTAAAGCCAAACTGCAATGGATAAAAAAACACAATGCATTTCCTGATGAAAGGAGCAAAGCTGAGTATCTAATGCTGTTGTTTTTAAACAACAGATAACGAGGAATTAAAATGATTGAAGAAATAAAATAATTCTAAGCAAAACATCTATTGCAGTTTGGCTTTAGCCAACTGACAGCAAGAAATTAGTAAATAGGCTTTAGCCACATAAAATACAATAGGAGTAATAGGCAAACTAAGCTTTGGATTACTCTGCCAATTGCTTAGCTTACCAATACAAATTCCCTCCTGCTTTTTAAAAGACAACATTGTCTTTATATTCTTAATTTATAATGGCATGTAAAATAACTATAATATTTTTTTGTTAGGGCTTTATTGTTTTGTAGATTCGGGGGCTGAAAACATAATGAAAAGTAAAATTGGATAGTAATTCATTTAGGGATTTGTCTGTGAAAATGAATAAATATGCGAATATAAGCGAGTTGATTTAGGTTATAGGACAGACTGCCGATAGCATGCATTGAGCACGATAGTGACTACTATAATAGGTTGACAAAGTTTTTTTTACGGTATAAAGAGAGAAATGAATAATTAATGAGAATATTGGGGTCAGAAGGTCGGGATGTTACGTTTAGCTACAGTATACCAACTGAGAAATACGTCATGTTGGGTAGGTTTATACCAATTTCCAAACATTCCAGCAATGGAACTGATGAGGATAGTGTAATCAACAGCGTAATAACTGTTGAAGCCTTGAAGTTGAGTTTATGTGTCAATTTTCTGAACATGAGTAATGTGTTTATGAATTTAGCTACAAAGATAACGATTTCTATACCTGAAAAGAGTAGTGTCGCAATAGCTCTATATAGAGTGAAAGCCTCGAATGAGCATGTACATTCTAAACCTGCTACTATTAGTATCTGACCCCTTTTTTTAATAATTATGGAAGTAGAAAGCTGGTTTAAACTGAAAAAATACCCTCATGTTGGTTTACCTATTACAATCAAAGATTATAAAAAAGTAAAAGGATATATTGAGGATGAATCAAAAATTAAAAAACATAGTTTTTTGCCTCTTATTCATAAGTGTATATCTCAAAGAAAATATAGAGCCGATAAAAAGTTAATTGAAAAAAATCCTAGTGGCAAAAGGAAAAGGATAAAAGATAAAAAGGATAGACATATTTATTATGCTTCCCATTTAGATTCATTAATATTTTCTTACTATAACAATTTATTAGTCGAGGCTTATAAAAGTTATATTGAAACTAAAGATTTCAATGATTCAATTGTTGCATATCGTAAAATACCAATGACTGAAGGTTCTAAAAACAATAAATGCAATATTGATTTTGCCAAAACCACATTTAAATTTATAGAGGATAATAAATCAAAAAAACTTACAGTAATAATTGCTGATGTTACTTCTTTTTTTGACAATTTAAATCATAAAATACTAAAAAAACAATGGTCTAAAATAATTGAAAAAACCACGTTGCCAGAAGATCATTACAATATTTTTAAAGCATTAACAAGAATAAAATATATTGAAGGAAATCAACTATATAAAAGTTATGGTAAAACTATGTTAGTTGAATCAGGCATATCAAATTCTTCAAAAGGAACTGAATATAAAAGAAAATTCATTAGTAAAATCAAGTATTTTAAAGAAAAAAACGCTGTAGCGTACTGTGATAAAAAGGATTTTATAAACAACAATTTAAATTTAGTTATTTCTAAAAACAATAAAGTTGGAATACCACAAGGCAGTCCAATTAGTGCAACTTTGGCAAATGTTTATATGCTAGATTTTGATGAAATAATCTTTGGAAAAGTCAAATCAATTAATGGATATTATCAAAGATATAGTGATGATTTAGTAATTGTTTGCGAACAAAAACATGAAGACGAGGTGATTAAGACATTAAGAGAGAACATTTCTAATGTTGCAAAACTTGAAATTCACCCTTCCAAAACTAAGGTGTTTCACTTTGAAGATGTTAATGGGAAGTTTACAGGCTTTGAAATAAATGAGGTTACTAAACAACCTAACTATAATAAAACACTTGAATATCTTGGTTTCTCTTATGATGGGCAACGGGTGCTTGTTAAAACTTCTGGGTTTTCTAAATTTTATCGTTCAATGATAAAATCATATAAGAAATCAGCCTCTTTTGCGGAACATAGTAAGAATCCAGACAAAAGAATTTTTAAATCTAAGCTTTATAAACGATTTACACATATAGGTGCAAAAAGAAAATTAATTTATCATCCAATGAAAGATGATAAAACTAAGTATGTGAAAACTAAGAAGTATAGTTGGGGTAATTACCTAAGCTACATCAATAAAGCGGAGGATACGATGAGAACAATAAACAAATCAAATTCAATCAAAAAGCAAAGTAGAAAATTGTGGCGGTATTTTCATCTTCAAATGAAAAAATATACCAATTAGAAAATAGTGTCAGCAATACCTTACGTGTTGAAAAATGATTCAGGAAAACTAAAGATAAATTACCAATAGAAATAAACAAGGAAACGCCAACACGCGCTCATAAATAATTGCCGTATGGTTGTAAATTCAGAGCTTGTAGCCCGATAAGTTTGGTGTAACAGGACAGGAAAATAACCCGCAATCGGCAACTTAGACAATTTAAGGACGGATTAGCATAAAACAGAACAACACATGGAAACAAAAGAATTTATACTCGGATTGATAAAGGCTTTAATTTGGCCTGTAACAATATTGGTAATCATTCTTTTATTGAGAAAACAAATAAAAAATCTATTAAATCAATTGAAATCGTTTAAGATTAAGGATGCCGAATTCAATTTTGAGAAAGAAATTCAAGCAGTTAAATCTCAAGCTAAAGCATTAACAAAGCAAGATAATACTGATAAAACAATTGACGACTATATTCAAAGAGAAGACAAAAAATTAAAGAGGCTTATTGAATTAGCTGAGCTTAGTCCAAGAGGAGCAATTCTTGAAACATGGATTGAACTTGAAGAAAATATCTTAGAGGCTGGAGAGAGAAATTTAACAGGTTGCACAGCTGCCCCTTCAAACATTAATAAAAATTCAACACATGGGAAAATCATGAAAGATTTTAATGAAAGAGGATTTATTTCAAATCATTATCTGGAGTTATATTATGGGCTAAAGCGAATTAGAAACGAAGCCGTGCATGTCCAAGATAAAGAATTATCATATCAAGTCTGTATTGAGTTTATAAATATGGCTTTTGAACTAAAAAGGAAATTGAAAAATACTTAATAAAAACTACCTACAATAACGGTGGCTCATAGCGCATGCCACGGTTGGGCTCGGTCGGATATAGCAGGGCTAATTCCAACGAATGGATAATAAACCCAATAACTTTACAAGACAAAAAAAAAGACCCATCCGGGTCTTTTTTTATGCCATCAATTTTTCTAAAATCGGGCCTTGCAGGATAGTTTTGCTTCTATATCAACATTCTATTTTGCAATCGGTATAATCTGGCACATCTGGTAGCTTTTTCTGAAGAAAGCAAATTGATACGAATTGGGAGAAAGGGTATTTCCTGGGAACACTTCCCAATGAAAAAACAGAGTGTATCCTGAGCCGAAGTAATTCATCAAATGATTGAAGAGTGCTTTCCAATGAGAAAAGAGAGCTCTCAAATGAAAAAACCAAGTTGTTCCTGAACTTCACAAAGTCATCAAATGACTTTACAAAGCTTCCAAATGAAGTAACAAAGTCATCAAATGACTTTACAAAGCTTCCAAATGAAATTACAAAGTCATCAAATGACTGAACAAAGCTTCCAAATGAAATGACAAAGTCATCAAATGACTTTACAAAGCTTCCAAATGAAATTACAAAGTCATCAAATGACTGAACAGAGCTTCCAAATGAAGTAACAAAGTCATCAAATGACTGAACAAAGCTTCCAAATGAAGTAACAAAGTCATCAAATGACTTTACAGAGCTTCCCAATGAAATGACAAAGTCATCAAATGACTTTACAAAGCTTCCAAATGAAGTAACAAAGTCATCAAATGACTGAACAAAGCTTCCAAATGAAATTAGATTGAAGCATCACAAATGTAAGTATGGTTATGCCCGTTTGTCGCACTCTTTAAACGGTAAAGAGGAGATCAGCGAAGAAAAATCAGCCTAAAAAACAATTGTGATTTGAAGATGCTTTTTGTTCCGTTTTGCCGGCTTAAATAGAACTGCGGAAACAGAACCTATATTCCAAAAATCTTGTTAACTTACTAACATATATATTCATGTGTTTGGCTTCTGTTAATAAATGAAGGAAGTTAAAATTACATTTTAAAAATAATTTGATGCTGAAAATGGGGGAGTGCTAAAATTTTAACAAGAAATTAAAATGAATATAATTGGTGTCGTTTTTAGTTACCTGCTTACGTTTGTTGTTTTTTTGATGGTAGATATGCTATGGCTTGGCGTTATCGCAAAAAGCATTTACCGAAAATTTCTGGGTGGCTTTTTAGCCGATGATGTTAATTGGACTGCAGCATTCATCTTTTATTTTATTTATGTTGCCGGAATTTCAATTTTCGCAATTTACCCGGCGGTAAATAAAGGCTCGGTATATCATGCTGTTCTGATGGGGGCTTTATTTGGTTTTTTTACCTATGCCACCTACGACCTGACAAATTTAGCTACACTTAAAGATTGGCCGCTGCCAATTGTTATTATTGATATCATTTGGGGGGCGGTTCTTTCTGCGCTTGTTAGTTTTTCGGGTTTTTACATTGTAAAATGCTTAAGTTAAAAGAAATGTTCAATACAAAAACACCTCATATCAACGGAAAGTTTCTTTACTATGCATTTATTGCCGGGGGAAATCAGATACTTCAAAATCAAGTGGAAATAAATAGAATTAATGTTTTTCCGGTAAATGATAAAGATACAGGTACCAATCTTGCATCTACAATTCGTTCAGTAATTGATAATATAGAACCTGATAAATCGTATAAAACCACAGTAAATAATATTGCAGATGCTGCCTTAATGGGCGCCCGGGGTAATTCGGGTGTTATTTTCGCTCAGTTTTTGCACGGTTTGAGCAGGGAAACTTTGAACAAGCCCATTATTAACCTTCGCGAATTTGCCGAAAGTGTGAATAAATCAATCCCCTACATTTACGATGCCGTTGCCAACCCTGTTGAAGGAACCATGTTAACCGTTATTAAAGAGTGGTCTGACTTTCTTACGACTAAAAAAGACGCCATTCACGATTTTAAAAATGTAATCATTGATTCGGTTGTAGTGCTGGAGAAATCATTGGCCGAGACTACCTTAAAACTGAAAGTACTAAACAAATCAAAATTTGTTGATGCAGGAGCCAAAGGTTTTGTTTTATTTATTAAAGGCATTATTGAATTTATAAAAAAGCAAAACATCCGTAATTTGGTTGTAGAATCGAAGGAAAGCATTTCCCTTATTCATACCGAAGAAATAAGCGATAACGAAATTACACATCGTTTTTGCACTGAAGCAATTATTAAGAACCTGACCGGCAGCAAAACAGAACTGCAAAATAGATTAAGCAAAAATGGTGATTCGGTTGTTGTTGCAGGGTCGGAAAACATTTGCCGCATCCATGTTCACACCAATCATCCGGCTGAACTTTTTCATCAGTTGAAAGATATGGGAACCATAACCTTTCAGAAAGTTGATGATATGGTGCGCCAGCAGGAGGTTGCGGCCAAACGGAAATGGAACATCGCATTGGTAACCGATTCTACTTGTGATTTATCGCAGGAATTGATTGATTTTTATCAGATTCATGTAGTTCCGGTTAATTTGAATTTTGGAGACAATCATTATCTGGATAAAGTAACCATTCAACCCAATCAGTTTTACGATTTACTCGAAACACATGCCGAATTTCCCAAAACATCTCAAATAAACGAACAGGCTTTTACCAATTTGTATTCGCATTTGGCATCACATTACGATGCTGTTATAGCAGTGCATCTTACCAGTCAGTTTAGCGGAACTTATGGCAATAGTGCTAAAGCCGGTGAACGAATTAAAAAAGAATTTAACAAACCTGTTCATGTAATCGATTCAAAAAATTTATCGGGGGCATTGGGATTGCTGGTGCTGAAAACGGCACAAAACATTGAAATTGGGGAGTCTTTGGAATCTCTTGTAGAATCTCTTGAAAAGGATGTGATTCAATCTAAGATATTTGTGAGTGTCAGAGATTTAAAATACATGATTAGAGGGGGACGGGTTTCCAAACCAAAAGGGATAATCGCAAGTGCACTTGGTTTAAACCCTGTTATTTCAATGGATGAAAATGGAAAATCAGTCCTGTTTGGAAAAACCTTTAGTCAGAAAGCCAGTCTGAACAAAATTTACAGGCACATAAAAAAGATAAGTGCCGGAAAAACGCTTTGGAACTATATTATACTTCATGCACACAATCCGCAGGGAGCTCTGGAAACAGAAGAAAAAATGAAACAGATGACCGGTAAAACCCCGGTTTCGGTAGTTGATATTTCACCTGTGATTGGAATGCATGCCGGAAATGGTGCCATTGCAATTTCTTTGCTGTTTAACCATTAACACTTCGCTAATGATGACTCTGTTTTTACAAGTGTCCCTGCTTATTTGGGTATTGGTAACTCTATTATGGATTTGGAGCATATTGATAAAGAATGTAAGTATCGTTGATCTTTTTTGGGGGTTTGGTTTTGTGATGGTTAATGCATTTTATGTATTCATGTCGGGCGAATTAAATGCCAGAAAAATTCTGATATTGATATTGGTTTCCATTTGGGGTTTAAGGCTTGCCATTTACCTTGCCTTCAGAAATATTGGCAAAGGAGAGGATTTTAGGTATCAGGAATTCAGACGTAATTACGGCGCGGAACGTTATTGGTGGTTCAGTTATTTTCAAACCTTTTTACTGCAGGGCATTTTAATTATGCTTGTTTCGCTGCCTTTACTAGGAATCAGCCGGAGTGAGCATTCCGGAAACCTAAATTTCCTCGATTACCTTGGAATTTTAATTTGGTTGATTGGTTTTGCTTTTGAAGCAGGAGGCGATTTTCAATTGTCACGTTTTAAACAAGATCCCAAAAACAAAGGAAAGGTATTGGATACCGGCTTTTGGAAATATACCCGGCATCCTAATTATTTTGGCGATTCGGCCGTGTGGTGGGCCTATGCGCTTTTTAGTATTGCTGCAGGAAGTTATTGGCAGGTTATTGGTTCGGTAGTAATGACTTTGCTGATTATCAAAGTTTCAGGTGTGGCCTTGCTCGAAAAAACGCTGAACAAGTCAAAACCGGAATACCACGAATACATTCAAAAAACAAGTTCATTTTTCCCATGGTTTCCTAAAGAATAACTGCCAATGGATTTTGTCATTAAAAATATCTGGTTGATACTTTTTGTAGTTTGGGTCTTACCATTGACTTGCTGCAGAAGCAGGTTCCGTAAAATGGTTTATCAAACAGATAGTTGGGTGATTAATAGTAAACCGGTGTTTTTAAAAGAAATAAAAGGGCTTGTGGGGAATATCTTTCCCGATAATCCGGACTATAAAAAGTTCAGAAACTTTGATCTGTTTTATCTGACCATTTATTTACTGCTTTTTATTGCTTATTTAGCTTTCTACACACAGGGAGATGATTATATGGTAAGTTCCATCTGACGAAAACTTAAAATTATAAACAGATGAAAAAAATAACCTTAGGGAGCAGTGTTCCCCCATTTGAATTAAGCGACCAGAACGGAAACTTGTTTTCGCTCGACTCGGTATTGGGCAAGAAAAATCTGGTGATTTATTTTTATCCTAAAGACGATAGTCCGGGCTGCACAAAAGAAGCTTGTTCGTTTCGGGACCAATTTGAAGTGTTTGCCGATGCCGATGCCATGATTATTGGAATTAGCGGACAATCGGCAGAAAGCCACCTGAAGTTTGCCCAAAAGTATCGGTTAAATTATACTTTGCTGAGTGACACCGGAAATAAGCTGCGCAAATTATTTGGTGTTCCGGCTGGTTTTTTTGGATTGATTCCGGGCAGAGTCACTTATGTAATTAACAAACAGGGAAAAGTAGCATTCATGTTCAGCTCGCAAATTCAGACTGAGAAACATGTTGACGAGGCTTTACGAATTCTGCAGGAAATAAAATGATAGATATTTTAAAAATCGGTTTTGTTTTGCTGTCCTATTTATTAGGCTCAGTACCTGTCGGCTATCTTTTAACCAAATATTATACAAATAAAAATATTTTGGAAATGGGAAGCGGAAATATAGGCTCAACAAACGTAGGTCGTATTGCCGGTAGAAAATTAGCCATAGTCACCCAGCTTTTGGATATGCTTAAAGGACTTTTGCCTGTTGCTCTTTGTCTGTTTTTTGTTGATAACAAAACAGATGGATTCGAATTTTATATTTATTGGCTTGCCTTGGCAGCCATTATCGGGCACGATTTTAGCATCTTTCTCAAATTCAAAGGCGGGAAAGGTGTTAATACCACACTTGGGGCTTCCGTATTAATTGCTCCAATTTCCGTTTTCATTTCAGTAGCCATCTATTTTCTTGTAAAAAACCGATTCAAATATGTATCAATTGGTTCATTGCTGTTGGGGATCTTTTTGCCTCTTTCCGAATTAGTCTTTCACGGGTTTACCTTCACTTTTTACTATCTGCTGGCATGTATGGTTCTAATTATTCTCATGCACAAAGCAAATATAAGCCGCTTATTAAATCAAGAGGAACTTTCATCTTAAAAAGAAAACGTATGTCATTTTATCAATTTCAAAAGGAACAATTTATTAAAGCCACCATTGAGGAAATATGGGATTTTATCAGTTCGCCGCAGAATCTGAAAAAAATTACCCCGGAGAATATGGGTTTCGATATCCGAACCCCAAATCTACCAGATAAAATTTACGAGGGAATGATTATCAGTTATACCGTTCGCCCATTGCTGGGTATTCCAACCAACTGGGTTACCGAAATCACGCATCTTAAAGAGAAATTTTATTTTGTAGATGAACAAAGAGTTGGCCCCTATAAATTGTGGCACCATCAGCACATTATTATGCCCAAAGAAAATGGTGTACTAATGAAAGATATTGTGAGTTATCAGCCTCCTTTTGGATTGCTGGGGAGAATTGCCAATGCCCTGATTATTAGAAATACATTAAATGACATATTTGATTACCGAACAAATGTGCTCAAAAAAATATTTCCGTCATGAGAATAGAGCCCTTGCATCCGAAGTAATTCATCAAATGATTGAAGAGTGTTTTCCAATGAAAAAAGAGAGCTCTCAAATGAAATAACAAAGCCGTTCCTGAACCGAAGTAATTCATCAAATGATTGAAGAGTGCTTCCCAATGAGAAAAGAGAGCTCCCAAATGAAATAACAAAGTCGTTCCTGAACTTCACAAAGTCATCAAATGACTGAACAAAGCTTCCAAATGAAATGACAAAGTCATCAAATGACTGAACAAAGTCGTTCCTGAACCAAAGCAAGTTGTCCATCTAAAAAATGGCTGCAAAAACAAAATTACAGATTCAAGAAAAAACATTTAAATTTATGCTGTTGCACACACTGGAAAGAGAATGATAATAGAAACAAATCCAAATTTGAATAAAAATATTCTGCTGGCTGTTACCATGTCATCCAATTTCCTGAATCCCTTAATGGGAGCTGCCGTTAATGTGGCTTTACCCAGAATTGGGGAAGAATTGTCGATGTCGGCAGTGGGTTTAAGTTGGGTGAGTATGTCCTTTTTGTTGGCTTCGTCGGTATTTTTAGTCCCTTTTGGTAAAATAAGCGACAATTGGGGACGAATGAAAATGTTCTTGTCCAGCAATGTATTATTTGGTTTTGCCACTTTATTCTGTGCTTTTTCTTTTTCTTCCGAAATGCTAATCCTGGGTCGTTTATTGCAGGGAATTGGCGCGGCAGGCATATTTGCCTCGAACATGGCCATTGTAATATCGGCTTTCGAACCTCACGAACGTGGTAAAATGATTGGATTAAATGTAATGGCCGTTTACGTAGGTTTATCCATTGCTCCGGTTTTGGGCGGTATTCTAACCGAATCCTTGGGCTGGCGTTCCTTGTTCTTCATTAATGCAGGGGCAGTCCTGCTAATCATACTGGCAATAATCACAAAAATTAAAGCCGAATGGGTCGTTCCCAACAATGCGAAATTCGACATTCAGGGAACCTTGCTCTATATGCTTTCCGTTTCGGGATTGATGTATGGGTTTTCGCATTTACCAAAAACGGAAGCAATCCTGTTCACTTTCCTGGGAATTGCAGGGCTGATTGTTTTTGTCAGATACGAGTTAAAACAAGCAAACCCGGTTTTTGAAATGCAGCTGTTCTTCAAAAACAAGTTGTTTGCCTTCTCCAATCTATCCGCTTTTATTAATTATGCAGCCACTTTTGCCATCACGTTCGTTTTTAGTTTGTATCTGCAGTACGTGAAAGGCTTATCGCCCAAAGAGGCAGGTTTTATTTTAATTGCACAACCTGTAGTGATGGCTGTAGTAGCATCATTCTCCGGCAAATTGTCGGATACAAAAGACCCGCGGATTTTGGCATCCATAGGAATGGGTATAAGCGCAGCAGGGCTCTTACTACTTACTTTTATCAGCAAAGAAACATCTTATGCCTATATTGTTTTTGCTTTACTGATTTTAGGATTTGGTTTTGGGATGTTTTCATCGCCCAATACAAACTCAGTAATGAGTTCGGTGGAAAAACGTTTTTTAGGACTTGCATCGGCTACTGTTGCTACCATGCGAACCACCGGAATGATGTTTAGTATGGCTGTTGCAGCCCTTTCCATACATGTTTTTTTGGGAGATGCTAAAATTCATGCCGGCAATCTGGATTCATTCATGTTGAGCATGAGAGTGATTGTCATTAGTTTTACAGTTTTGTGTGTAATCGGAATTTTTACATCGTTGGTTGGCAGGCGGAAAACGACCGGCAATTAAGTTTTAGGGGATGATCCTGAAAATTGGTAAACTTCAATTTATTCCTGCGTGATGCCAAAGTTAAAAGGACTTTTCCTAAGTTTGTATACAGTGATGCATTAGTTTATATAGTTAAATTTTCTCGTATGATAATTAAATCGGATCAATCGAAAAAAAGAGAATTTAAAGGTGTGGAATTTGAGGTTCTGGCAACCGGAGAGAAATCTATGGTGACCAAGATGAATTATAAAATTGGTGATACAGTTCCTTTCCATTCTCATCCTAATGAACAAAGTGGATACGTGATCTCAGGAGAATACTGCATTCAATTCGGGCAGTTCTCCGAACGGCTAAAATCGGGTGATTCGTACTGTATTCCCGAAAATATTAAGCATCGCTGGGAGGTCATTGTTGGTGGGGAGGTAATCGACGTATTTACGCCTCCCAGACTTGACTATTTGTAAATGGTATGGTATTTATGGGATTTATCGCATGCGGGACAGAATAGAACTGAAGCCCTAACCGGTTAATCCCTGATGCCTTTTTTATGAGATAAATGGAGCTGAATAAGATTGAAAATATTATCAAAGGGATCAGACGATATTATCCGGTATCTGATGATTCGATTGAAACACTGGCTGGGTTATTAACCGAAACTCATCTGCCGAAACATCATTTGCTGACCAAAGCAGGGGTTAAAGATAATTTTGTATACTTTATCGAGCAGGGATGTATGCGAACATATTTTTTAGTTGACGGGAAAGAAATTACCAATTGGTTTAGCCGGGAAGGTGATATTACCTTTTCTTCAAATTCATTGTATCATCGAATTCCAGGATTCGATTTTGTTGAGCTTCTTGAAGATTCATGCGTATTTACCCTGCCCATTGATGCTTTAAATGACTTGTACAAAACGAACATTGACATGGCAAACTGGTCCCGTACCATTCATCAGGAAGTGTTGCTGAAAATGCAGAACCTGCGTATCGACAGGTTAAGCTTATCATCAAAAGCCCGCTACGAAAAGTTTTACAACGAAAATCCTGATTTGTGTAATCGGGTAAATTTGGGATACATTGCTTCTTATTTGGGGATGACCCAACAACATTTAAGTACCATACGGGCGAATGGATGATTTTAAGATAGATGAAAAATTAATTGATTGTTCTTCTCTATTTTTGAATTTCAAAAACAAATGAAATGAAAACTGAAATGCAAAAATGTTTGGATGGCGAAGTCTTTAACACATCCAACGAGGAAAATCAAAGTCTGATACACAAGGCTCGGAAATTAACTAAAAGCTATAATGCGACAGCAAGCACTGATGCCGGAAACCGAAAGGATATTTTGCGTGAACTGTTTGGGAAAGTAGGTGATAATGTAAATATCGATACGCCTTTCTACTGCGACTACGGCAAGCATATTTTTGTTGGCAGCAATGTAATTATCAATATCAACTGCACATTTGTTGATTGTAATAAAATTGAAATTGGAAACAATGTGTTGATTGCCTCAAACGTGCAGATTTATACGGCAACCCATTCAACAGATGTAAACGAGCGTTTGGTAACTGATTGGGATCCCGGTTCAGAACTTCCATTCTTTAGAACTTATGCACTGCCTGTAAAAATTGAGGACAATGTATGGATTGGTGGAGGAGTAATTATCTTACCCGGAGTGACAATCGGGAAAAATTCTGTGATTGGAGCAGGAAGCGTTGTGACAAAATCGATTCCCGAAAATTGTGTAGCGGTTGGTAATCCATGTAGAATTATCCGAAAAATAAATGAGCAAAACAGAAAGCATGGAAAAGATTAAAGCTGTAATTTTTGATCTCGACGGAACTATTGGCGATACTTTGCCATTGTGTATTAAAGCTTTCAGAAAATCAATAGAACCGCTTATTGGCAGATCAATTTCTGATGAAGAAATAATTGCAACCTTCGGCCCCTCGGAGGAAGGAACAATAATGGCATTGGCTCCCAACAATTACCAGGAAGGCATTTCGCGTTACTTGTGTTATTATGAGCAGCTCCACGAAATGTGCCCAAAACCTTTTAATGGAATAGTAAACCTGTTGGCTGATTTAAAAGATAGAAATATCAGACTTGCCATGGTTACCGGCAAAGGGAAATACAGTACAAATATTTCATTACAGAAATTTGGTATTTCTCATTTATTTGAAACAATTGAAACCGGACATCCAATTGGGCCACGAAAACCGGAAGGAATCACTGCTGTTTTAAATTACTTTAAGGATGTAAACAAGAATGAAGTAATTTATGTTGGCGATGCTCCAAGTGATATTGTTGTTTGTAAAAATGCCGGCATTCCAATTGCAGCTGCAGCATGGGCACTTTCATCCGAACCGGAGAAACTTGCAGAGTTGAATCCGGAAGAATTATTTTATAGTACCGGTGACTTTACCGATTGGATAAATTCCAGGATTTAATTTTGGTCATTCAAGGCAAATGCTTGTTTTAGTATAGGCTGCAATCAATAAGGTGTAAAATAACAGTTGTTTTATTTGTAAATTCAAGACTGAAGTTTGTTTCGGTTTTTCAGCAATCTGGCAGGGATGAATCCTGCATTTGACTATTGTTTTTATACTTGACGTTCGGCGAAATTGTAAAAAGGCGGATACTAAAATAGTAAGCAAATGGATAGAATTATTATTTTTTTGACTTTGAGCATACCCATAATTGTTGTTTCGTGGAGAACAATATTTACGATTAAAAGTCATGGTTTTTATAGATTTTTTAGTTGGGAGTGTATAGCATGGCTTTTTGCTGCCAACTACAAATACTGGTTTGAATATCCTTTTTCCATGAATCAAATATTTTCTTGGCTTTTCCTTATAATATCAGGTTATCTGGTTATTATGGGAGTGATACTTATCAGAAAAGTAGGGAAGCCAGAAAGAAACAGAAAAGAAAATACACTTTATCAATTTGAAAAAACAACTGAAATAATAGACAAAGGGATTTTTAAATACATCCGGCATCCACTTTATTCTTCATTGCTATTCCTGACTTGGGGGATTTTCTTTAAAAACCTCACGATTGAACTTTTATGTGTCTCCGTATTGTCAACAATATTTCTGTATCTCACAGCCATATTTGAGGAGAAGGAATGTCTTGTTTTTTTTGGTGAAAAGTATATTGAATACATGAAAAGAAGTAAAATGTTTATACCATACATATTTTAAAAAAACAACTTTGCCTGTTGCTTTTTTTACCAATGCCCGGCTGAATAAAAAACATTGAAGTCTCAATAATTATCATTAACTTTTTGAGTGCATTAATGTATTTCGCCATGAAAAGGATGCTTTCTCAATTTCTGCGGAAAAAGTGTTTTCTGATGTTTGTAGTCAGTATGCTGCTGGGTGTTTCAGTATCGCACGGACAATCCTCAACTTACGGAGATATTGGTGTCGGTGGGGGATTGAGTTACGGTGGATTAGGTGCACGATTTACCTACAAACCTATCAATCAAATTGGTTTGTTTGGTTCTCTGGGATATAACCTGGATGCACAGGGATATAATATGGGAGTACAGTTTCATTTGCCATCCCAAAAAAGACTGAGCGCATATTTAACCGGCATGTATGGATACAATACGGTATTGATTGTAGATGCCATTGCAATGGAAAGCAAAACTACTTATTATGGCTTTTCAACAGGCCTTGGTGTTGAATTCAAATTAAAGGAAAAATCATTTTTATGTGCTGAAGTACTGCTGCCGTTTCGACCTCAAGTCTACAAAGATGCAGTTGATGATCTTGAAATGATTGGTTATGAAATTAAAGATCCCTTGCCTGTTCTTTTTAGTATTGGTTATCATTTAAAATTTTGAATTCAAGGAAATGAATCCAGAACTAAGCATATGGAATAAATACAGATCTAAAGCAGGTCTTGTTGCGCTTGTAATAGTTTGCCTAAGTGTATTTCTGAATTCCTGTTTTGAAAATCCTTCCCCTCCGGAACTCACCACACAGCAAATTGAGCTTGTTGATGCAGTTACGATAACAAGCGGTGGAAATATAACAGACAATGGCGATGCAGAGATTTTTCAAAAAGGTATTTGCATGAGTCTGAACAATACTCCAACAATGCAGGATTTTTTCACGATGGATGGTGTTGGTAATTCGGATTTTACCACAATTCTAAACCTGGATCCCGATAATACTTATTACATTAGGGCTTATGCCATTAATGGCGCAGGCATCGGGTATGGAAATGTTTTATCCATCACATTGGAACCGCTGCCTTTTACCGAGGCTGTGATTATGGATTTTGGTGATATTACAGGCAATCAGGCATTTATGAGAGGACGTGTTGAATCGAATCAAACGATTACTTCAAGAGGAGCCTGCTGGAGCACCTCACAGAATCCTACCATTAGCGATAGTAAAACCGATGCAGGAAATGGTACAGGAATTTTCGAAACTACCATTACCGGACTTGCACCAGGCACAAGATATTATGCCCGCGCCTATGCGGCTACCGATACCGAAGTTTTTTACAGCAGCAACTATGAATTCATCACCTTGGGATACCCTCAGCTTACAACCAAGGAAATAATCAACGCAGGAACTTTTGTGATTTCTACCGGCGGGGATATGATTTCGCAGGGGCTGATCTTGAATGCAGGAGTTTGCTGGAGTACTAATCCATCACCGACTATTGCTGATAGTAAAACCGAAGACCAACTCGTTTATACATCTTTTACCAGCGATCCATATGGACTATTGCCGGCAACGACTTACTATATACGAAGTTATGCGACCAATATTGCGGGTACCGGATATGGAAATGAATTAGTAATTACCATGCCTGATGCGGCAGTATATGATCTGGATGGGAATCCATACTCATCTGTAAGCATTGGTTCACAAATCTGGTTGACCGAAAATCTTAGAACCACAAAATATGCCAATGGCGAAAATATCCCCAATATTATTAATGATGACGATTGGCAGAATGCCACATCCGCAGCCTGGAGCTATCATGAAAATATTCCTGATTATGAAGTGCCATATGGTAAATTGTACAATTGGTTTGCCGTAATCGATTCCCGTAATGTCTGTCCTTCAGGATGGCATGTTCCGAGCGATACAGAATGGCAAACACTTATTACTTTCTTGGGGGGCAGTGATTTTGCCGGCAATAAATTGAAAGAAACAGGAACAGCACACTGGCAAGCAAATAATGATTTTGCAACGAATAGCAGCGGGTTCACCGGATTGCCCGGAGGAGCTCAAAGTGCTTCGCCTGGATATTCGTACCCCATTCAAAGCCTGGGAATGTTTTGGAGTACTGCTCCTGTTGATGGAGAAAATGCTTACGGTTATTATTTATTCGATTCCTATCAATCCATCAATAAGCAGGAATATATCAAACAAACTGGTCTTTCAGTGCGGTGTGTAAAAGATTAAAGCTCATTCATTCATAAATTCTTCAATTTCCGGGCCTTTTCTGTGTTTATTAGGAGGAAACATGCGGTTGATTCAAATCATTCGCTTGGTGCTGCCGGCAGGTGATTCATAATAAATGAGATTGTATAGGTTTACATCCTTAGCTTTTGCTAAATTCTTATAGCTTTTTCGAACGATTTAATTTTAAAAAAAAACCTTATTCCGGATAAGGGTTCTAAAAGATACTTTTAAGATTGCTTTTTGGTTTGCTGATAAATTTGAACCAATGATTTTACAAAGTGATTTTATGGATTGCATTAAAGTCGGTTTCAAAATGCATAACGATTTGGTAAGTCGCGTTGCATCAATATAGAAATGGCAGACTCCAATGATTTTGAAAATGTGAAAAAGCTGATCGGTTTAAAATTGAAAGCCTAATAAGAAGCTTTCATCATCATTTACAGGAATATAGTTGTTGTATTGATTGGTAAATATTGTAACGATCTAAGTTTTTGTGTAACTTATAGTATATCGCCTTGCATCCGATAATTATCAGAAGAAACAAACACAAAACGAGTTGAAGCAATGCATCCAAAAGAAGACATATTTTACCAGGCACGAAATTTCAATACAATTGAATTGTGGAAAAATGTGACGGGGGAGCAGTGGTACGATGCCGATTGGCAGATAAAAAATATAATACGTAGTGTTGAACAACTGAAAAAGGTGATCAAATTAAATTCGCTTCAGGAAAATGAAATTAATAGAACCGTAAGTACATTAAAAAAAGAAGGAAAAGAAGCTTTAAGGATTACACCTTATTATGCTTCGCTGATGCAGGCTGATCCGTTCAATCCGGAGATGTTGCCGGGCGAAAAGTCGAAAAAAAGGCTCGACCCTATTTTTTGGCAATCCGTACCTACTCCTGCCAATTTATTATTTCCCAATACCGGAATTGAAGGGGCAATGGCTGAAAGATCGCGGAGTTATGGTGCTGCTTATCAACGTTACCCAAACAGGTTGGCTCTTTTTGTTGCAGAAAATACAAGTTGTGCATCGTATTGTGTTCATTGCCAAAGAGCAAAATCCTTAGATCGGTCTTTTGTTGTGAACAGAACTAAAATAGACAAGGGGTTGTTTTATATCGGATACAATAAAAATATTAACGAGGTACTTGTAACCGGTGGTGATGCCCTAATGGTAAGCAGAGGCCGATTGCAATACGTATTGGAAGAATTAAGCAGGATACCACATCTTAGGACAATAAGAATTGCCACCAGAGTGCCTGTTGTAATGCCCATGGCAATAACAGATGAATTGATGGAATTAATCAGGATTTCGGCAAACAAATTTAACAATGGTCCGGATAAGTATGTCTATTTCATGACACACATCAACCACTATCACGAGATAACAAAGGATCTGGGAATTGCAGTTAAGAAGATTCTTAATCATGGATTTACAATCAGAAATCAAACCGTCCTGCTCAATCATGTGAACGACTATTACAAAACACTGGCTTTAACTTTTACCCGAATGTTTTGGATTGGCATTCATCCATATTACTTGCTGCAGTGTCATAAGGAAAAGGGAATTGTTCATTTTATTACTCCAATTCAAATAGGTAAAATTTATATGAAACATTTACATGGCTGGATTTCGGGTGTTACTATGCCAAAATATGCGGGAAATATTGAAGGCGGGGGTGGAAAAGTGATATTAATGCCTTCCGGGCATGATACTTTGTATAAAAAATTTCATATTGAAGATAAAATATCCGAAAGTTATGCTTTAGTGTCGACCTGGGATGGGAAAGAAATTCTGGAATATGAAGCCCTCGGCAGAGCTACCTTCGAGGAGTTTTCGAACGGGGTTAAAATCATGGATGATTTTATAGGAAGAAAAGGAGTATTTGTGCCCAAATTAATAATTGTGGATAACAAAGGGAAGCGTATTGAAACAACAAACAGGACCAAATTGCCAAAACTGGAGAAAATTAAAAAATCGAAACTATTGGAATACGATGTAAGGGACAAAAATATGCCTCTGACTAATCCAGCAGATATATCGGATGAAATAGATGAACAGTTTAAAAAATCGAAATATTGCAGAAGTACTTCTACAGAGAATGAATAAACAGTTACCAATAAGAAGTTCTTAAATTTAAAAACATGAAACGTCCATTTATAAAGCTTTCTAAACACAGGGAGATGATTATATGGTAAGTTCCATCTGACGAAAACTTAAAATTATAAACAGATGAATAAAGTAAATAAAATATGTCAGAGTTGTGGAATGCCTTTGAAAAAAGATCCGAAGGCAGGAGGCACCAACAGCGACGGGAGCAAAAATTTAAAATACTGCAGTTATTGTTACGAGAATGGAGTGTTTCTTTATACCGGAACGCTTAGTGACTTTCAGGATTTCTGCAGACAAAAAATGAGGGAAGGCGGACATTCAAAGTTTATTTCGTGGATTTTAACCCGTGGCATGGCGCGTTTGGAAAGATGGAAGAAGTAGTGAAAATGCATGAGGAAGTTTCCTTTTAATAGTGCAATCAGAAACAAGATTGTTAATATTGCTGACGCGTTTTATCTAAACGAAGTAAAATGAAGCAATAATCAGGTACAAATGGAAAATTTTGATCGTAAAAAGCACTGGGAGACTATTTACCAGACGAAAGAATTGAAAGACGTAAGTTGGTTTCAGTCATCGCCGGAAACTTCTCTCGGATTTTTTAAACAGTTTAAGGTAAACTCTTCGGCAAAAATCATTGATATTGGTGGTGGCGACAGTTTGTTGGTTGATCATTTACTGGATCTTGGCTATCAGAACTTATCCGTTCTTGATATTTCTGAAATCGCAATTGATAAGGCAAAACAACGGCTTGGCGAAAGAGCTAAAAAGGTAACTTGGATTGTTGCTGACGCTGCCGCATTCAAACCGACAGAAAAATATGATTTTTGGCACGATCGGGCAGCATTTCACTTTTTAACCGGCAAACAGGATATTTCAAATTATCTGGACACCGCACAGAAAAGCATCAATCCGGAGGGTGTACTGGTCATTGGAACTTTTTCGGAACAGGGACCCAAAAAATGCAGTGGAATTGAAATTAAACAGTATTCTGAAAGCTCAATGAACGATTTGCTGACTAATTTCTTTTCAAAAATAAAATGCATTACGGTTGATCACAAAACTCCTTCGGGTATAGTTCAAAACTTCGTGTTTTGTAGTTTTCGGAAAAATACATGATTGATAATAGGGATACTAGAATCATTTTTTAAGCCAATAGGATATAACTTGTGCAGGTTGATGAACTTATTTTAAAAGGCTAAAACATAATGAAGGCTTTAACTTTTTCAAAGTTTGGAATGTCGGATGTTCTTGAATACATCAATACAAATTTTCGGAAGGTAGAGAGGTACACGAATTTTTAGAAGGTGGAAAAAGTTCAGGTAAGATTTTATTGCAGTCTGATGCCGAATGAATTCTAATTGGAAACAATTGTGTTTCTTGTTCCATCTCTTTGTTTGATGATATTTCTTTTTTGAAGTGATGCGCAACCAAATGGCATTCTACTCATCATTGGTGAGCAACGAATATTCTTTAGCACGGTATTTGTATACTTAAACTTCATAAATTATCGAAAATATACACGAAAAAATTGAAACATATGAAAAGAAATGTAATACTATTATTGGCTGTTTTCTTAGGCTGGAGTGCGATGGCACAAGCTCAAAAAAACTTTATCGATCAAAATTACATCGAAGTAAAAGGATTGGCTGAGTTGGAAGTTGTACCCGATGAGATCTATTTGAATATTCATTTGGATGAGGAGGACACAAAGAACAAGGAAAGCGTTGAAGTGTTGGAGAAACAAATGTTTGCGGCTTTAAAAAAGGCCGGCATCAATTTGGAGAAGCAACTTTCTGTATCTGATTTTGCAAGTACTTTACAGGATCATTTTATTAAACGTGCGGATATGAAGAAATCGAAAGATTTTGAGCTTTTAGTGCACGATTCAAAAACATTGGGAAAGGTGTTTGTTGAGTTGGATAAGATCAAGATATCAAACATAAGTATTTTGAGAGTGGATCACTCCGAAATTGAAAAGTTTCGCAGGCAGGTTAAAATAAATGCTGTTATAGCTGGTAAGGAAAAAGCTATAGCTCTGGCTGAGGCAATTGGTCAAAAAGTTGGGAAAGCCATTTATATCAATGAAGTTTCATCACCCTATGGCCGGCAAATGGTAAATACCATGATGCGGGTGAAAAGTGAAAGCTTTGAATCGGGTAAGGGTGCTCCTGATTTGGATTTTCAGAAAATAAAACTGGAGTATGCTGTGATGATTAGCTTTGCATTGGAATAGAGAGTTTTAATCACAAATAAATATGAAGATCTCTACAAGTAGGGATCTTTTTTTGTGCCTGTAAAAAGAGAGATTTAACCACCAAGGAAAGGCTATCACGAAGACATACAAAGAAAAACAACAAATGCTTCGTGATACTTTGTGCTCTTTGGGGTTGAATTTTCACTCCAGCTATCCCATGGATAGTGGTATTTATAGTGGCAATTCATCAATTTTCCCAACAACACTTTATCTATAAATGTTTTTTTTGTTCTTTTGTGGAGAAATCCAAAATCGAAAAATAAATGATCAAGATCTTATCTTATATTCTCAGTTTTATATTTTATATTCTCTTCTTATTGTTGTTGGTGATTTTTCATCCAATACAAGTCATCTGTCACAAGCTGTTTGGGTATCAGGCTCACAAGAATTCGGTTGATGTTTTAAACTTTTTTTTAATGCGCGTAGTTGTGTTTTTAGGCGTTCGCATTACCTCTCTGCCTAAAGTTAATTTGCCAACTGACCGACCATTAATAATTATTTCCAACCATCAGGGAGTATACGACATCCCGCCAATTGTGTGGATTTTCAGAAAACACCATCCAAAGTTCATTTCCAAAAAAGAACTGGCTAAAAATATTCCGAGTGTATCCTACAATCTTCGGCATTCGGGAGCTGCTTTAATCGATAGAAAGAACAGAGCGCAGGCAATACCGGAAATATATAAACTGGGCCAGTTAATCGCGAAAAACAATTACGCAGCCAGTATTTTTCCAGAAGGAACCAGAAGCAAAACGGGAGTGATGAAACCTTTTAAAGCTGGTGGTATAGAAGCTTTACTGCAGGCCGCACCAAATGCATTAATAGTTCCTTTTGTCGTTGATGGAAATTATAAAATTGAAGAAAAAGGAATGTTTCCCTTGTGCCTGGGAGCTAAGGTTAGCTATAAGGTTTTAGATCCAATTGAGCCTGTATCTTACACTGCAATTGAACTAACCGAAATGGTAGAAGCTTTAATTAAGAAAGAATTGAACCAATAATACTAATAATAGATTGATGATGAACCAAAATAACAAAACAGCATTGGTAGTGGAAGGTGGCGCCATGCGCGGTATTTTTGCAGCTGGAGTTTTGGATCAGTTCATTGAGATGGAATTCAATCCTTTTCATTCTGTATTGGGAGTTTCTGCCGGAGCTGTTAATGCGGCAGCTTATCTTTCCAGGCAGAAAAAGAGAAATTTTAAAATGTTCACAGATTATTCTTTGCGGCCGGAATACATCAGTTGGAAGAAGTTTTTAGC
This sequence comes from Marinifilaceae bacterium, assembly GCA_016936255.1. Taxonomy (GTDB): domain Bacteria; phylum Bacteroidota; class Bacteroidia; order Bacteroidales; family Marinifilaceae; genus Labilibaculum. The sequence goes on from JAFGYE010000011.1 coordinate 22,080, forward strand.
AGGTGGCCATTTAATGGATTTAGATTGGTCTTGGGATATCACTGCCCGCGAACTGCCTATCGATCTGGACGTGCTTTTTGCCAACAATCCTGATTTTGAAATAGGTGTTACCATGAACTCCGATGGTCGTTCGGTTTTTATCAAGCCCGATGCAGAAAGTCTTAGTCATGTGATGAAAGCCAGCTGTACGGTTCCGCTTTTTTACCGCAATTTTCTGAAAATAGATGGCCAAATAGTTTCGGATGGAGGCGTTTCTGCGCCCATTCCAATTCAAAGAGCAGTTGAAAAAGGAGCTGTAAAAATTATGGTGATTCGTTCCCGTCCAAATTCTTTTCGGATGAAAAAAGGAATGGAATCAAAATTGGGACGTTTGCTCTTTCGAAAACATCCGGGTTTGGTGAAAGCATTGTTGAATCGCCCGGATAACTACAATTCATCCATTGATTTTATTCAAAATCCTCCGCAAAACCTTCAGATTTTAGATGTTTGTCCTCCCGAAAGTTTTAAGACAAAGCGATTTACTCAGGATTATGCCACACTGTTAAGTGATTACGAGCTGGGGCAGGAAATGGGGCGGATTGCAATCGAAAAATGGAATCTTCTGTAATTTCATCCTAAAATCAGAATAAATATACTTCCTTATTAAACCTTTTATCGTTTTACTTGTCTATACAGTGCAACTAAAATCCGAATAAGGGACTTTCTTATTGCTCAAATGTTAATAAATATGTAAAATCATATATTTATTCATGTTTTTGAGTTTCGAATAGTATGTTTGTGCGGACAATTTATAAAACTCATAATTCAATTTAAATGAATCGAATAATTCTTCTGATCTGCTTAAGCGTTATTGCAATATCGGCTAAGGCAGTAGAACCGGTTTTAAAACCGGAAATGAAAGGTGGAGTAGTAAAAGGTATTGTGATGGACAATGCGATGGATATTCCTGTTGAATACGCAACAGTTTCTGTTTACAGTATGGCCGACTCAAGCCTTATTGACGGAACCATCACCGACGAAAAAGGGGCTTTCGAACTTACAAAGTTGAAGCCTGGAAAATACTTTGTTGAAATTACTTTTATTGGTTATAATAAAGCTGTAGTTCGAAATATTCCTATTGATGGAAACAGAAAACTGGCTGATTTAAAGATTGTGAATTTAAGGCAATCGTCAGAAACATTAGGCGAGGTTATGGTAACTTCAGAACGTTCGCCCGTTCAGTATCAAATTGATAAAAAGGTAATTCCGGTTAGCCGGCAAATTACTGCTGCCAGCGGAACCGCTGTTGATATTTTGGAGAATGTTCCATCTGTTAGTGTTGATATAGAGGGGAATGTAAGTCTTCGGGGCAATTCAAATTTCACTGTTTTGGTAGATGGAAAACCTTCTATTTTGGATGCATCGGATATTTTGCAGCAAATGCCTGCAAGTGTGATTGAGAACATCGAAATTATTACCAATCCTTCAGCGAAATACGATCCGGAAGGAACGGCTGGAATTATTAATATCATCACAAAAAAGAATGTTGAAAAGGGATTGAACGGAGTGGCTAATTTATCGGTTGGCAGCCAGGAAAATCGAAGTGGTGATATTTTAATCAATTATCGTAAGAAAAAGTGGAACTGGAATTTTGGATTTGATTACAGCAATCGTCAGTTCGAAGGCACAAGTGAAACCGAAAACAGAACCATTTTTGAGAATGTTACAAGTTCTGTTATATCTGATGGAGAATCATTGATGAAGCGTTTGGGCTATGGTATTCGCACCGGTTTTGATGTTGAAATAGATGATAAAAACAGCATTTCGTTTGGCTTCCGATACGGAAACAGAGACATGGAACGGGGTTCCGTTTTGGATTATCAAGAGTTTGACAGTGAAAATCCGGAAAGAATTTTATACGATAGTGAAGATCTTTGGAAGAAAGAAATGACTTTCGTTAATTCAAACTTTTCGTATACCAGAAAATTTAGTGGGAAAGGTCATCAGTTGGCTTCTCAGGTGACTTATTCGCATCGTGGAAGTGGTGATGAGCAGTCAACCAACGAATTGTTTGATGTTGATGGCAAGCAAATATCCGGGAAAATTGCAACTGAGGATGGACCGGGAACCAGATGGGAGATCCGCTCCGATTACACATTGCCATTGGGAGCAGATACAAAATTTGAATTTGGTTATCAGGGGCAGATTCGTTCAAACGAGGCGGATACAAAACAGGAGGATTTTGTTGTGGGAACCGGATATGTGCCTCAGCCATTATATAGTCATGATGTAACTTACGATCAGCAGGTGCATGGTTTGTATACAACTTATGCTTCAAAAATTGGAAAGTTTGGCTATCAACTGGGCTTCAGATCTGAATATACAAATCGGGAAATCGATTTTAAAGATGAATCAGAGCTTTTCACCATTAAACGGTGGGATTTCTTTCCAACCATACACACTCAAATGGATTTGGGATCAGACAATCAGGTGATGGCGAGTTATACCAGACGGATTCAGCGTCCGAGAGGTTATTGGTTGGAGCCTTTTGTTACCTGGACAGATGCTTACAATGTGCGACAAGGAAATCCTGATTTGAATCCTGAATATATTGACTCTTACGAGTTGGCTTATTCGAAGCGGTTCGGAGATCAGTCGGTGACTTTTGAAACTTATTACAAAGTCACTCACAATAAAATTGAAAGTGTTAGATATCCTTGGGAAGATCAGGGCAACGTAATGAAGAGTACTTCGGTTAATGTAGGAAATGATTATTCTTTAGGTATGGAAGCAACCATAAATTTGTCTTTTGGCAAATGGCTTAAGAACGATTTAATAGGTAATTTTTATCACTACAAAGAAGAAGGAGATTTCACAATAACCAATTCATCCAATGAGGATATTTATAAAGATTTTTCAACGAAAAGTTACAATTGGAGTTTAAGGAATAATTCAACCATTATATTTGATCCGGAAACACGGGTTCAGTTTACAGCGAATTATCAATCCGAGACGAATTGGGCCCAAGGGAAACGTAAGGGGTTCTTTACAACATCAGCAGCTTTAAAGCGAGATTTCATGAAACGTAAGTTATCTGCTACTTTCCAGATTCGCGATATTTTTGCAACGGCAAAACATGAAACCTTATACGAAGGGGATAATTTTTACAATTTTAGTCAGTTTAATCATAAATCACCAACATTTAATTTGAAATTAAGTTTTAAAATTAACAATTATAAAATGAAGCGTGAACGGGGATCAGAAGGCGGGGTTGATGTGGAAGAATTTGAAATGTAAAAGCGATTAACGAAATATTGAAGAAACTCACGGAATTAATTTCGTGAGTTTTTTTTATGGGTGACATTTGATTGTCAATTAATTGACTGTTACTTGATAAGAGCTGAGATTACGATGAAGGATCCAGTGATGATGTTGATCCCAATCACTATTTTTCTGAATTTTTCAGGTTCAATTTTCCCGGAAAATTTAGCTCCAAAATGCGATCCGAAAAATAAAATGGGAAGACAGAAAAGAGCAAGGTTTACGGATTCCATTTCTATCATTCCCTTCATTAAAAAGGCTGCGGTAGTGAAAAAGGCGGAAAAAGTACTAAACCAGGCAAATACGCCACGGAATCTTTCTTTTGGATACCCTTTGCGATTCATAGCAATAACCAATGGCGGACCACCAACTGATATTGCACTGCCAAGAATACCGCTGATAAATCCGGCAAAAACAATTGGAAAATTTAAAAAGCGTTTGGCCAATTTCACTTTGCCTATCATCTGTATGGAGAAAAGGATAATCAGAACACCTGTTATGAGTCGTAAATTATCACTACTCACATATTCCAAAGCATAAACACCCAAAGGAATTCCACCTAAACTGGCAATAAACATGGGAATAAAATAGTATGCCCTAATTTTTTCTTGAAGTTTAAACAGGATTACCAAACTGGTTATCAAATTGAATAAACTCATGGCAGGAACTAAAACCTGCATGGGGAAAATAAAAGAAAGAAATGGGATTGCAAGTAATGCAAATCCAAAACCTGTCATCCCTTTTATAAATGCTGCCGAAAGGATAACGATAGCGCAAAGAACGATTTGAATTATGGTGATATCATGCATTATAAATCCAATTAATAATTTGTACTTGAATGATACAAAGTTAGCGGATTCAACAATATGTTTTGCGTTAAATATGCTTAAAATTTCTTTCCGGGAAATGTTATAAAACTTCCCTTAAGAAAGGGAATAAGGAATAAATTTGAATCGCTACGTTAGTCATAAACAACTTTACTGAAATGGCAAGTAAGATAATTCCAAAAACTTTACGTAAAACGTGAATTCCACCTTCACCAAGAATACGCTCAACAAGATTAGTTGAGCGAAGTACGATGTATACAAATATCATATTCAATACAATGGCAGCAATTAGATTTTCCATAGCATATTCGGCACGCAATGCAAGAACCGTTGTAAATGAACCTGCTCCTGCCACTAACGGAAAGGCGATAGGAACTATAGAAACTCCACTCGGCCCGTCATATTTAATAATTTCGATGCCGAGAGCCATTTCTACACCCATTATAAACAGTATGAATGATCCGGCAATTGCAAAACTAGAAATATCAACTCCAAATAGTCCAAGAAGTTTTTGACCTAAAAAAGTAAAGGCTATCAGCACAATAAGGGCAACAACAGTTGCTTTTAGGGCTTCAATTTTACCTCCTTTTTTCTGCAAATCTAATATGATTGGAATAGATCCAATAATATCTATTACCGCGAAAAGAACCATTGAAGAGGTGATGATTTGAAGAAAATTGAAATTCATGACAATATAATTTTGGACTTGTAAATAGACTTGCAATTAGCTCCGATAAACTTACAAATTTTTTAATCGAATGAGTAAGACCAAGCTTTCTAACTTCTTACTTTAGGAAGTTGTTTTTGTTAAAAATAATTGAAAAATGGATATATATGTTTAAAATAAAACAATAATGAAGCTATTGTGTTTAAAATTTAAACTTTGGCGAAGATATATCTTTTTTTGAAAATGCCCCTAAGCTTAGCTAAAATATTTTAGGAGAGGGGAACGTATTAGTAGTATATGCAAAAAAAAAGACTTACCTCAAGTAAGTCTTTTTAAAATCATAGTTTACATCATTTCTTTTCAGTTTCCTGCAATGGCGTAAAATTTAGGGAGATACTATTGACACAATGCCGGGTGTTTTTTTTTGTGAATCCCTCTCCTGTAAATACATGCCCAAGGTGTCCATTGCAATTAGCGCAAACAATTTCTGTACGTCTGCCATCTGCATCAGGAATGTGTTTCACTGCACCATCAATCTCATCATCAAAGCTGGGCCAGCCACAATTTGATTCAAACTTACTGTCCGATCGATAAAGTCCGGCATTGCATTGCCTGCAGGTGTAAATTCCTTTTGCTTTATTGTGCAAGTATTTTCCGGTTCCCGGGTATTCGGTTCCTTTGTCAATAATTACTCTTTTTTCATCTGCGCTAAGCGCATTGTATTTATCTTTTGTCATTGCTTTTTGTGCTAATAAATTGTTACTTACAAAAAGGATAAGTCCAAGTAAAATGATATATCTCTTCATAATTAGCCCTTTTTATTTTGAATGATTCTAAAGTTAATTGAAAAACGATTCAGTTCAAAATTTACTGTACCCATTTATTGAATTTGCATTTTTAATTGCTTGAACAATAAGTTCTGGATTTGACCAAGGAATAAAATGATTTAAATCTTCAAGCAATATATGATCTACATTTTTATGAAATTTAAGATAGTAGGCTTGTGTTTGGTAGGGTACCAATACATCTTTTTTGCCTTGTATATAGCTCGTTGGGATAGTAATTTCGTGTAGTCTTTCTTCATTAGTTCCTAAATCTTCTTCCAAAGCCATCATTTCTATATTGCTGTTTTGCAATTCGAAAGGAACTATTTTATTCGTTATTCCACCTGATATCATGAGATTATACCATTTCGCTTTTTGGAATTTTGGAGATAAACAAGGAGCAAGGTATATGGCGTGACTTATTTTAGTTTGAAAATCAAGAATGGTTTGTTCCAACACAGCTCCACCATACGAATGTCCAACTATTGTAAATTTTTCGTTTAATTCTCCATAATGGTTTAAAACAGTAGCTGCTACTTTTGCCTGATCGCGAAGTCTTGCTTTGGCTGGAACGGTAGTTTTCCCATAACCAGGTCGATCATAGGAAATTATACAATATTCTTTTTGAAGTGTTTTATCTGCAAAAATGTACTTGAAATCGAACCAATATCCAGGAGAACCGTGAATTAATAAAACTTTAGGTTTTGATAAATCACCAATGTAATTGCTGTGGATTTGATAATTTCCATAAGGAATCATCTCACTTTGAGGGAAAATATTTTGAGCATGTAATTTAAGCATCACATTCTGATTATCAAATTCGTGTCTGAATTTCTGAAAGATTATAAATCCGATAGTAAATAGTAATAAAATTGCAAATCCGGAAATACACAACAGCTTTATAATCCTTCTCCTCATCTTCCTTATTCTTTTAAATTCGACTGTGTGTAATAAAATACTTTTTAGTCTGAAAAACAAGAGCTGATATGTTATAAATTCTTAATTTATAGGATTATACTGGTTGAAAGTGTTTCTTAATGGAAGGGAAGCTAATGCCTTATATCATAAAATATCTTTTTTATGAAATACCTTGAAGATGTTTATGAGCAATAATTGGATTGTTTAGGTTAAGTGCTTTCTTATTAATTGAATGAGTACATCTTTCTTTACAGGTTTTGCAATGTAATCATCGCAGCCATTTTCCAGTGATTTATTTTTATCGCCAAGCAGAGCGAATGCCGTTTGCGCAATAACAGGAAGGTTGGGTCTGATCCTTTTAATTTTTTGAGTAGCCTCATATCCATCCATTAATGGCATTTTAATATCCATAAGCACTAAATCGATTTTATCGTTTTTTTTGCAAATATCTACAGCCTCAAGACCATTATTAGCAACCAATACGTTACAGTGCATCTGATTTAGTAATTCTTCAAAATATATTCTATTGAATTCTTCATCTTCAACAACCAGGATAAGTTTGTTTTCTACCTTATTCATATAAATAACGATTTATTCTATCAAAAGTAAAGTATCTTTTTGAGCTATCTAAATCAAATTTAATTTTAAAATACAAAATACATTGTATTTTCTTGTTAATGAATTTGATTTTCCTTTAAAAGGTATTGATAATAAATGGATTATATTTTTACATGTTGATTTTTAAATAATACTCTTTTTAATCATTCGTTTTTGTTATCAGAAATTAAAGAGCATCAATTTATCTAATTAAAGACCAATTAGGAATTATTTCATCGTTAATAATTCTTCAAATTTATTAAAGAATGTACTAACATGATATCCATCCATTAATGCATGATGAGTATCAACACTAACCGGCATAAAGTACTTATCTCCAGTTTTAAAAACTTTTCCAAATACTATTTTAGGGATAGAATCTGAACCATTAAATATCCGCGGATGCTTAATACATGTAAAACTACGCCAGGGAATTACTGAAACATATATTAAATCCAACATAGGTTCAGAAACTAATATGTCCTTCTTTTTTGCTGATTCAATTGAATTTTTTGTCTGAATGTAGAAATTGTCAAAATTTTCAAGATAATTGAAATAGCAAAAATTAAATGTTTTATTGATTTTAAAGACAGTAGTTGTTCCGTTTATAACGGGATATTGAACTATTTTTCCGTTTAAAATTCGTAGTTTGAATTCAGGAATTTCGTTAATAACCTGCAGTGCTTTATGCATATAATGAATGAAAAAAGATTCATTGATTACTTTTGTCTTTAGGAACATTTGGGTGCATTCGATATTGGAAGTTGCACCCATAAATGGATCGTCAAAATCTTTGAAAAAATAGTACTGAGCTTTACGTTCCCAATTGTCAATATCAATTTCTATCATATTTCTAACTTTTAAATTCGATAATTTATTTTTGAAGAATCTATTGTTTCAAATTTGTTTCTTTTAATTCTTATTCTTCTGTGATCACAATCTTTTGGGAATCATTCAAGGCAAAATATTGT
>JAFGYE010000080.1 GCA_016936255.1 Marinifilaceae bacterium
AAACGTTTTTTCATAGAAAATAGATTTAGGTTAGTAAATAGTGGTTAGTAGAAAAGCTTGGGTGGGGATCCAAGCTTTTTTCTGTTTACCCTTTTTTTCATTTCTGATTTAAAAGCAAAAACAAACAGATCAGCTAAAAAAAACTTTTAGCATTTTTTAACTTTTGTTAAATGCACTTAACGAAAGAATGCGGTATGTTTGTAAGGTAAACGAGTGGTAAACGTTTTTTCATAGAAAATAGATTTAGGTTAGTAAATAGTGGTTAGTAGAAAAGCTTGGGTGGGGATCCAAGCTTTTTCTGTTTTTATAAATACGTTAAACCCTACAGAATAAGTATAAAAGAGTACATATAGTTTATAATTACTTAAGATCATCTTAATGTAGTTTACTCGTCTCATGTCTACTTTTGAAATGTAAAAACACACAAATGTTTTTTTTCATAGATTAGTTACTATTAGTGGTTAGATTAAAATCCGGGTGGGGACCCGGATTTTTTTATTCACTCATATTTTGTTTAAAAAACTTACAATGCTTTCTCAAAACAAACGCTTTCCTTCACACCTGCATATTGTCCGTAATTAGGGATAAAATGGTAACCATTCTTTTGGTAGAGTCCGATTGCCTCGGGTTGTTTCACTCCGGTTTCCAATATGCATTTTTCAAATCCCAACTCACTGACCCAGCTTTCTAATTCCTGTAAAACTTCCGATGCAATCCCCTTCCCTCTGCACTCTGGTAAAACAAACATTCGCTTCACTTCCACGATTAATGGTTCGTATTCCTTTATGGCTGCGCAGCCAACAGGTTTGCCATCATCATAAGCCAATACCACATTCTCAATTTGATCTAATTTATTGAATTGAGAATAGAAAGCATGATCTTCTCCATCACGAATTACTAAATCGGCATCAAGAGCTCTAACAAGTGCAATGAAATCTTTACTATCGGCGTTTGTTCTTTGAATTTTAATCATCGTCATTACTTATCCAAATAATTCTTTAATCTTTGATTGATAAAATATTGCCGGCCACCTGTGCATGAATTGCTGGACGATAATTACCCGGTTTCTGTTGTTCATGATTTTATCCCGTTTCCTTTGGTAAACTCGTTAATTAAACGAAGAGCCTTCTCTTTATCTCTTACGGAAATCTCAAGTTCAACAGGAGCGACACCACCTGCAGAAACATGCCAAGGAGCAATAGTTCCCATTAGCCCGTTTTTTATATTTACAGCAATTCCATTCTCGGTGAGGATATCCTTTATTATTTCTGAATCTATCGGGTTTCCCGAATAAATTACAATTAAATTCAAATCATCTTTATTTGCAGTCATATCATCAAATTAATAAACAGTTGAATAAATTAGCTTCTTCTATTTTATCAAAATCGATCTTTAAATTAATTATTAATCACTAATAGTCCATAATATTTATCCAGAAAAAGATGGTGGAAATACTTAAAACCGGTACTCCTTAAAATACATAAATTTTATAGATTCATGTTAAAAAATCTTAAAAACAACTTAGGTTAGCTCCTTCTTGTTTATTTTTTATTTTAATTTTTAGTTCAAAATTGTACTTTCGCTTGCATTGGAAATGAGAATTATATTGTTGTCTTTAATTTACAGCGAATACAAAATTTCACATCAAAAAATTATTTTATCAATAACCTTAAAAAGAAGTATCAAAAAATGAAACGTACTAGTATTATTCTTGCCTTTTTAGCTGTTGTTGTATGTCTTAGCTCTTGTAAAAAAGTTCCGAGATCGGGTAAAGTTAACTTCAAATCGAGCACTGACAGTCTTAGTTATGCTTTAGGATATATTGAAGCCAATAATTTCAAAAAATCATTCGAACGAATTCCATTCCAAATGGATTCGACAGATTATAAAAACATCGCCATAGCTATTGCAAAAACCCAATTAACAAAAAGCTATTCTGATTTTAGAATCAAGCAATTCGATTCCATTAACGAAGATGCTTTTTACAAAGGGTTTTTAAACGAACTGGCCTATGGAAAATCGTATTTCTCAGAAATGAGTGCGGATTTTTATCTACGAAAAATCTTCAATGAAAAAAAGGCTGTGCAAGATTCCATGCGTAAAGAACTGCAAAAAACCAACCTTTTAAAAGGGCAAAAATTTTTGGAGGAAAATAAAAAACGTAAAGAAATAATTACAACCGAAAGTGGACTTCAATACGAAATAGTAAAAAAAGGTACTGGCAAAATACCTGTTGCTTCGGATCGCGTTAAATGTGTGTATCACGGAACTTTACTTGACGGTACTGTTTTTGATAGTTCGAAAGAACGTGGCGACACAACAACTTTCTACGTAAACCGGGTAGTTAAAGGTTGGACTGAAGCACTGCAGTTAATGCCCGAAGGATCGGAATGGAAATTGTGTGTGCCAGCAGATTTAGGATATGGTGAAAGAGGAAGCGGAGAAAAAATAGGTCCGAACGAAACGCTAGTTTTCGATATCAACCTCATCGAAGTAATCGAGAAAAAAGATAAGAAGAAATAAATCATGTAAAATTAAATAGTAAAGGGGATATCGAAAGGTATCCCTTTCTATTTATAATTTGTTTCTAAATTATTGGACAAAAAAAACTCATTCTTTTAATGGAAGCCTGCAGTAAGCTTACATAGAAAATGTATCGCTTAATGTCATTTCAATCCTTAAAACAAATTATAATTTATAGGATAAAGACCATACTTTACAGGCATTTCAGAAAATTCACACAACACTTATACTATATTTATAGTAATTATTACTACAAATATAGTAGGAATTAAAAACAAACTACTATATTTGTAGTAGAAATTAAAAACAATAGACTCTATGGATGTAAAATCATTGACAAAAGCCGAAGAACAAATCATGCAAATTATCTGGAAATTGAGAGAAGCTATTGTTAAAGATGTAGTGGAACAATTTGACGGATCGAAACCAGCCTACACTACAGTAGCAACTGTTCTTAGTGTTTTGGAGAAGAAAGGATTTGTATCTCACCGAAAAATTGGAAACACTAAACTGTTCACACCTGCAATAAGTAAAGCAGAATACACCAAATTTCAATTTAGTTCATTACTTGGAAATTATTTTGGTGGATCGTTCCCAAAAATGGCCAGTTTTTTTGCCAAAGAAAACGATTTGGACATTTCTGACTTGGAAAATATCATGAAACAGGCCGAAGAAGAGATGAAAAAAGATCAACAAAAAGAGAACTAATTATGGAAGCATTGTTTGAATTCTTATTTCGGGCATCGGTGAGTATGGCAGTTTTATTCACCTTGTATTGGTTGCAATTGAGAAATTCAACTCATTTTAAAGCCAACCGTTACTTTTTACTGATCAGCCTAATGATCTCGGTTATTGTTGCACTTGTACCTATTCAATATCAGGTAACAGTGCAAACAACGGCAAAAGAAACATTCAACGAATTCAGTGGTGTTTTTAATAACAACATCTCTAGTGAAACTTCAGATATCAACTCGAATAACAACATATCTTTTTCAAGTATTTTGCATCTGATTTACTTTACAGGAATGGCAATTGTGTTGCTAAGAATAGTAATTCAATGCAGAAAGCCATTGCAAATTATAGCCAAATCAACACCTAAAAAAATCAATAATTGTTTGATTTATGAGAATGAGATTTACAATACTCCCTTCTCATTTTTCAATCGCATATTAATCAATCCTAAATATTTTAAACAAGACGAAATCAACGACATTTTAACTCATGAAAAAGTGCACATTCAAGAGCGTCATTGGATCGATCTGTTCATTATAGAGCTGTTAACAGTGTTTTTCTGGTTCAATCCGTTTATATGGTTATTTGAACGAGCAATTAAACAAAACCATGAATACCTGGCTGACGAAGGTGTATTAACCCGGGGCCATTCACCTGTCAGGTATCAGGCATTATTAATTAACCAGCTAATGGGCACTCAGGTAATTGGATTAGCCAATCACTTTAGTTCTGCCCAAGGCCCAACCCGATTTAAAATGATGACGAAAGAGAAAACAGCGAAACGCAAATTGTTTCGAATGGTATGGGGAATTCCTGTACTGGCTATTCTTCTGGTGGCTTTTGCCGAACCAGAATACAAAACTACGGTAACTGATCCTGCAACAGAAAATATTTCTGCTATTCCGATAAATAAAGAGACCATTAAAGTTCGTGGATCTGTTCGGAATGAAGATGGAACTGTGCTTACAGGTGCATCAGTAATTATAAAAGGAACAACAACAGGTGCTGTTGCAGATAAAAAGGGAATGTTTGAACTGAATGTACCCAAATCTGCAAAAAGTGAAATTGTTGTTTCGTATGTAGGCTACAAAACGGCCGTAATGAAAATAAATCCACAATTGAAAGAACAAACTTTAAATCTTCAACTGGAAAAAGAAGTCATTGGAATTAAAATTAACACCAATACATTGTCTTCAGACAGAGATGTACCTCCACCTCCACCACCAGCTCCTGAAGAATTTTCAAAATCGGATGAACCTGTTTTTATTATTGTAGAGGATATGCCACAATACAATCAAGGATTATACGGATTAGAAAAGTACGTGCAAAAACAAAAGAACAAACTCTTTTTTGAGGGCAAAAAACTTGAAGGAAAAGCAACTGTTGGTTTTACCATAAATGAAAAAGGGGAAGTAACCAATATTCAGATCCTTACCAAAAGCAACGATATAACTGCAAAAGCTGCCACAAAAATTGCAGGCGAAATGGAAAATTGGAAACCTGGATCACAACGAGGAAAAGCTGTTCCTGTCAATTTTGCGATGGAATTAGAATTTTAAAAAACAAATAAAGTTGAAAAGAGATGCCAAATAATGGTGTCTCTTTTTGTTTTGCATCCACCTAAAAGAAAATCATGAGAAAAATTAATGGGAAACTATGGTGGCAAATCATTACTCATTTTATTTATTCCTACCATTATTGAAAGCCACTAACTAAAGCCTGGTGGCAACTTATAAGTCTAAACTATCTTTTATATATTTAACGGAAAACTTAAAATTGACAACAATGACTGTAACAAGATGCAAATGGGCTGGCGACGATCCATTGTATTGCGATTATCACGATAACAAGTGGGGAGCACCCTTGCACGATGATAAGATGCTGTTTGAATTTCTTATTTTGGAAGGAGCACAAGCTGGTTTAAGTTGGATTACCATTTTACGAAAGCGAGAAAACTACCGCAAAGCTTTCGATAATTTCGATCCAAATATTATTGTGAATTATACTCAGAATAAAGTAGATGAATTACTTCAAAATGAAGGCATTATTCGAAACAAACTGAAAATTATTTCTGCTATAAAAAATGCTAAGGCATTTCTTGAGGTTCAAGAAGAATTCGGCAGTTTCGACAAATATATATGGAGCTTTACGGATGGAAAAACCATTCAGAATCATTGGGCAAGTCTATCTGAAGTTCCTGTCTCTACACCCGAATCGGATGCCATGAGCAAAGATTTAAAAAAGAGAGGTTTCAAATTTGTTGGTCCAACCATTTGTTATGCTTTTATGCAGGCAACCGGAATGGTAAACGATCATACTACGGATTGCTTTCGCTACAAAGAAGTGTAAAAAGAATTGCCCCTGACGGAAGTCAGGGGGCAATTCTTTTTAAAAACTAACTTATGCTCCGAAATTAATTGGTACAGTATACGATACATTTACTGCTTGCCCTTTTTGTTTACCGGGCTTCCATTTTGGAGAACTATTAACAATCTCCAATGCTTTTGCATCAACGTCTTTATCACCTGTCCCTCTTACAACATGAGCATTTGCAACCAATCCTTCTTTTGTTACCAAGAAGGTAATAAAACATCTCTTGCCAATTATATAGTTAGTATCCAATTTAGACACTTCACCAGCAAAGAACTCTTTTAATTTCAAAGCTCCCCTCGGGTACTCTGGCATCTCCTCTACAATTACAAAAACAGGCTCGTCACTATAAAGGAATTCCTCTTTTTTAGGCTCAATCTTTGAATCCAAATCTGTTTTTCGATTCTGCTCTACTTCTTTCTTTTTATCATCTTCTAAACTAAAATTAATCGGAACTGTATAAGAAACATGTACTGCTTTTCCTTTTTCATAACCAGGTGTCCACTTAGGAATTGAATTCATCACTCGAAGAGCTTCTGCATCTAAAGAAGGATCTACTCCACGAACAACACGGGCTTGCACAACATCACCTTCTTTACTTACGATAAATGTCACAAATACTCTTCCGCTGATGTCTTTTTGTCGGGCATCTTGAGGATATTTTACAGATGCAGCAATATATTTTTGCAAAGCAAGTGATCCTCCAGGATACTCCGGCATTTTTTCCACTATAACGTAAACATCTTCGCCTTTGTACTTTTGCTTTTCCTTTTTAGGCATATCTACAATAATTTGGCCTTGATTATTTTTCAAATCAAAATTAATCGGAAGTGTGTAGGTAACATTGACAGATTCCCCATCTTTGGTTCCTGGAATCCAATTAGGTAAAGTTTTAATCACACGAATAGCTTCAGCATCTAAAGAAGGTGAGACACTTTTTGCAGTGCAAACATTTTCAACAGCACCCAATTTATTTATAATAAATGTAACAAATACTCTACCCGTTTCGCCTTTTTCCTGAGCTTCCACCGGATACTTTATAGTTCTTGCTATAAATTTCTGTAATTCCAAATCCCCTCCTGGAAATTGAGGAGCAACACCATCCATTTGGCTACTATTTACCCTTCCATCAACACTTACTTCATCTTTCTTCTTATCATCTTTTAAACTAAAATTAATCGGCACGGTATAAGTAACATTAACAGCTTTTCCTTTTTCATAACCAGGTGTCCATTTAGGAATTGAATTCATCACTCGAAGAGCTTCTGCATCCAAAGAAGGATCGACTCCACGAACAACACGGGCTTGATCTACTTCACCCTCTTTATTTACAACAAAAGTCACAAATACTCTTCCGCTAATGCCTTTTTGCTTGGCATCTTGAGGATATTTCACCGATTCAGCAATGTATTTTTGCAAAGCAAGTGATCCTCCAGGATACTCCGGCATTTGATCAACTGTAACATAAGTGGTATCCTTTCTTTCAGGATTAACTGCAAATTTTGGCGCTTTACCTGAAACTGGCATTGCATCCACAACTTTTTCCACTTTCTTTTCCTGTGCCTGCACTTCTACTATTTGCAGATTGAATAACAAAACAGCAAATACTACCGGGATAACAATCAATAATTTATAGCGCCTATTTAGCGGGCTTTTTTCTTTCGACATCATAATCATACGTTTTTTAGTAATGGAATAGTTAAAGTTATTGGCTAAACCTAAAACCTCAGTACCCATAATTTGGTTCATTAAAATTGCCTGATATTGTCCGATGTTAAAGCCGCGCGCTATTACTCCATCATCAGCCAAAAGTTCATGCGTTTGTTTTACCGCAACCTGATAAAGCCATACAAAAGGGTTGAACCATAATACGATGGTCAACAGTTCAACAAACAGCAGATCGATCCAATGCTTTTGCTGAGCATGTACTTTTTCATGCGCAAATATATTATTCAAAGACTTGTCGCTAAACTCCTCTCTGTTCATTACAATGTATCCGAAAAAAGTAAAAGCAGGTATGGATTGATCCAATAGAATTACCTTCTGTTCATCAACAATTTGATACTCTCCCGCTTTTATTAATTGTCTTATCTGGAGAACTTTTAAAACACTTCTTACAAATAAAATTGTGCATACAACCAGATAAATTAAGAGTAGTATCTCTTCCTTGGAAATTAAGGATTTTACAGGCATAATTGCTTCACCGGTAATTGTCTCTGCAAATACATCTCCCATCGCATTATTTACAAATTCTGATTCAACAGTAATCGAGTAAGAAAACTTTAATAGAGGCAGAATTAGGGCTAAAAAAGCACTTCCCAACAGGTAAAAACGAATTTCTGCGAAGAATCGTTCGTTTCGCAATATCAAAATGTAAATCAGATAAAACAAAATCAGAACAGCCGATGACTGTAGTAAGTAATCCGTCATTGATCCCATATCACTTCTCTTTGTTTATTTCACGTTTAGCAATTTCAATCATCTCTTCCAATTCCTGAATACTTAATTTGTTATCCTTGGCAAAAAAAGAAGCCATTCTCGAAAATGAACCATTAAAATAATTCGTTACCAATGCTCCTGCCTTGTATCCAGAATAATCTTCTTTTGGTATCTTAACAGAGAACACATGAGATTTTCCCTGAGCGATTTTATTCACAAATCCCTTTTTCTCTAAGGCATTCATTACAGTCGCCACCGTTGTATAAGCAGGTTTAGAATCCGGAAAACAAGCTATGGCATCTCTTACATTAGTTTCTTTTAAATCCCACACAATTTGCATCACCTGCTCTTCTGCTTTGGTCAACTCCTTCATATCAATATTTACTTTTAGATTAATCTACTACAAACTTAGTACTAATTTTTTAGTAGACAAATTTTATTACTAAAACTTTAGTAGATAAAGCAAATTAGTGTAAAGAGCATTTGATTATTATTCATTTCATCTTGATTACTGTGTGCTATTTTGCTAACTATGCAAAAAATAAGCAATGGAAAAATTTGAATTAGACCCTATTGAATACCCTCTGGGAAAAAGAATAAAAAAAGAGCTTTCTCTACTGGCACTTCTACTAGTCATTATCCTGTTTTTTGTGGGCATAAACGTGGTTTATTTAACTACTGTGCTATGTATGTACGTGCTGTTGTTACTTCTTAAAAGAAACCGAATCATCTACAAAATTGAGTTTGATGATAATGAAAGTGAAATGAGCCTATCGTACTACTATTTGATTTTTTTGCGTGGAAAACAAAAGATCAGATATGATAAGATTGTTTTTAAAATGGGATTGAAACGATTTGGTTTTGGAAGTGCGGTAGAGACTATTGAACTTTTTAAAGGAAAATTTTTAGCGGGTGAAATAAGAAAAGAAGGCAAATGGAAATGGACTGAGGAAAGTATAAATCAGCTCAAAAAAAAATTGATATCTATCAACGAATTAAAATGACTTAACTATTTCAGACCTATTAAGGTATGATTCTTGTGCTTTGGTACGCATAAATCAAATTACAATTTATATATCTTTGGGAAAAGATCATCCTCTTTGTAATTAAAATTTGGACTCATTCGTAAAATAGGTACATATTGTCTGATTCTTATTCTTTCGATAGGAAATCTTCTCCATGCAAATGGGCAAAGGATTTCGCGAAAAGATACTCTTATTGAAAAAAAACAACATTCCAAATTACAGGACAGCACCTTTATCATTTCGAGAGATACGATTGTTTTTCTATTAGATACCGTAAGTGAAACACATTTTAAAAACAATTCGAAGAGTGGATCCAAATTTTACAATTCTCTGCAGCAAGGTGCCGGAAAACGTAAATTTACCAAGGAATTATACAATTTATTTTTTGTCTCACCCGATAAACTAAATCCAACAGATACATTAAAAACAGAACGTAGTGAAACCGCTTTTGTACAGTACCAAGGTAAAACGATACGAAACATTTCTGTTCGGGTTTTAGAACCATTTGGTCCTACATTATATGATACAACTCAAGTTGCCACCACTTGGATAGAAACAACCGGAAACAAACTTCATAATTCCAGTCGAAGAAATCATTTACGCAAACTGTTACGAATAAACGAAGGTGATGCGGTAGATCCATACAATCTTGCCGATAACGAACGGCTTATTCGTGAATTGTCATATGTTAAAGATGCCTATTTTAGAGTTATTCCTGTTTTAGGTTCCCATACATTAGTCGATCTTCAATTGTGGGTAAAAGATCAGTTTTCGTGGGGAGCAAATATGAAAGTAGGATCTCTTACCTCAACCGATTTTGAAATATACAATCGAAATCTATATGGCTTGGGACATGAATTCAGCAATAGTTTTGAATTTGATTCAAACAAAGATCAGAAATATGGCTACACAGGGAGATATAAAATTAGAAATATCAGAAGATCATATATAGATGCAACCTTCACCTACCAAAATACCTATGAAAAAACGGTCGTTCAAATAGATTTAGACCGAAGTTTCGCAACCTACAACACTAAATATGCGGGAGGTTTTACACTCTCTCAAACCATGAGATCCGACGAAATTCAAAAGGATGATCCGATCATTAACGAAATACCTTTGGATTTTAATTATGGAAATATTTGGTTTGGGCGATCTTATAAGATTAAATCAAGAAATCAATTTGCCCGAAAAAAATTATATCTAGCAGGAAGAATTGCAAGTCGTGAATTCTTCGAAAGACCTGAAGTTGGTCCAACTTTAAATCAATTTTTCCATAACAATACCCATTATCTGGCCAGTTTAAGCCTAAGTCAAATTCAATACTACAAGAGTAATCTTATTTATAACTTTGGCCGAACCGAGGATATTCCATATGGTTCTCTGGCACAAATAACTATGGGTTACGAAGATCGGGAATTCTCACATCGAAATTATTTGGGCCTGGATTTTCAAAAGGCAATTTACCTTAATAAAAGCAGAACGTATTTCTTTAATCGTGTTGCACTTGGAGGTTATTTTAATTCAAAAAGGTTTGAACAAGGTGTTTTACTCGGTCAAACAAAATTCTTCAGTCGCATTCGTAATCTCGGACCTCTTCGTCTTCGTAATTTTGCCGATTTGCAATATACACTTGGAATAAGAAGGTTTCCAGAAGAATTCATAAGCTTAATTACTGATACAGGAATACGAGGTTTTTCAAAAGAAGATGTAATAGGAACTCAGAAATTAGTTCTTAATCTGGAAACTGTTGCCTTTACACCTTATACTTTAGGTGGCTTTCGTTTTGCATTTTACACCTTTGCCGACATGGGATTTATTGGCAGCAACAACAAGAATATTCTTAGAGAAAAATTCTATTATGGTGTGGGATTTGGTATTCGTTTGCGCAAC
The DNA here is from genome assembly GCA_016936255.1 of Marinifilaceae bacterium. Taxonomy (GTDB): domain Bacteria; phylum Bacteroidota; class Bacteroidia; order Bacteroidales; family Marinifilaceae; genus Labilibaculum. The sequence goes on from JAFGYE010000080.1 coordinate 10,983, forward strand.
GAAAATTTAGTATTTAAAACCATACAACTACGCCTTGCTTTTTATCCAAAAGCACCTTCCGATTTTAATCAATTCGAATATCAATTATCCGGGGAAGAAAGACCTAAATTCAACAACTTTAGGGTCACTCAGCCCGAGGTAATTCCTTTTGAATAGTTATTAGTAATTTCTTATCTGCGAAAAAATTAAATCTTATTTTCTTTCCAATTGGCAAATTTCAGGTACAGCCATGAACTCAAACCAAGAAAACCGCCATAAAAATATTCCGAAGTCCACACCCCTGAAATTGGTGCTTTTAAAACAGCTATTAAAAGATATACTCCGCCTAAATAACAAACCAAAACCGAAATTTCGAGCAACATAGCATGAAAAGTATTTCCAGTTCCTGAAACACCATGAAAAAGAGTCACTCCAATTGGGAAAATTAACGCGGCTCCAAAAATCACATACAAAACTGGTTTCGTCTCAGCAATTAAGCTTACCTCTTCGGTATAGATTGAAATTATTAATTCGGGATTAATGACACAGACACCAACTAAGACCAAAACCGAAAGAAAAGATAACTTGATTGTCCTCCAAATAACCCGCATAACCTCATCCGAATGTCCTTCCCCAATAACCTGACTTACCAAAGTATTAGCTGCTGATGCAAAAGACCAAACCGGCACCATCATCAAAACATAAATACTTCTTATAATATTTGAAATTGCCAGCTCTCTCTCTCCCATTCTTTCTACCATTAAAAAGAAAACAAACCAACATGACAAGGCTAAAAAATTCTGAATCATCATAGGAAAAGATACTCTAATCAGCCGCGAATAGAGTTCCCAGTCAACTTTTGCAAAACCAAATAAATCATAGGTTTTAACAGGAACTTTTCTAAGAGTATACAAAATAAAAACGACCATAACACAAAACTCGGCAATTACCGAGGCAATGGCTGCACCTTTTATACCCATTTCAGGAAATCCCCACTCCCCAAATATCAGTACATAATCAAAAAAGATATTAATAATTGCCATAAAGACGGTACTCCATCCAATTATTTTTGTTTTTGCTATTCCAATATAAAAAGCTCTAAACAATAGATTTACACATGCAAATAAGATTCCCCACGCCCGATAAGAAATATAATCCATACTGGCATCATATATTGCATTCGATTTCACAATAGCCTTCAAAATGGGCGGAGCTTGTAACTCCATAAAAACGACCAGCAATACGGCCAAAATCAATAGAAAATACAAAGCATGATCAAAAGTTTTACCAACAAGTTTAAGATTTCCTTCCCCCACTCTTCTGGCAATAACAATTTGAGCTCCCAATCCAAACCCCCAGGCAAGCATCACAATTGCAAAATAAAATATTGTTGCAATAGCTGCAGCCCCCAAAGCAGTTTCACTTAGGTGACCCAAAAATGCGGTATCGGTTAGAGCAATAATATTCTGCGCTACACTTCCTAAAATAATAGGATAAGCTATTATCCAAATACTTCTGTAATTGATTTGCGTTTTCAAATTGATATTTTATTTAATGTATGCACACTTAAAATCATTATAAGCAACAGCTTGGAAACAAAAAAACCGTCACCCCAAAATTGCCGAAAAATATCGAAATTGGAATGACGATTTATTTATTTTTATAGCCAACTATCGTCTCTTATTTCAAATAGTCATCAAAATAATTACTCACCTTTTGTTTTAAATGAATACGATCACGCCCACGCACATTGTGCTCTGCACGAGGATATGGGAAATAATCAACCTGAATATTGTTTTTAATACATTCCCAAATAAAATTCAAACTATGCTGCCATAACACGGTATTATCAATTGCTCCCTGACAGATCAATAGTTTCCCTTTCAGATCTTTTGCTTTTGCAAGTAAGGAAGTCATAGCATATCCTTCCGGATTCTCTTCCGGAGTATCCATATATCTCTCTCCATACATCACTTCGTACCATTTCCAATCAATTACCGGTCCCCCAGCTACAGCAACTTTAAATACATCAGGATAATTTGTGATCAACGAAATGGTCATAAAACCACCATAACTCCAGCCATGAACGCCAATACGATCAACATCAACATATGGCAATGATTTCAAAAACTCAACACCCTTCATTTGATCCGCCATCTCGGGTTGTCCACACTGACGGTGAATAACAGCTTCAAACTCTTTTCCGCGATTTGCCGATCCTCTATTATCCAAAACATAGATTAAATAACCATTCTGAGCCATATACTGCTCCCACAAACGAGAACCACCTAACCAATTATTAGTTACCAATTGTGCATGTGGTCCGCCGTAAACGTAGACCACCACTGGATATTTTTTATTTGGATCAAAATCTGCAGGTTTTACCATCCTGTAATACAAATCAGTTTTTTCATCTGCCGATTTTATTGTACCCAAAGAGATTTCCCCCAAATCATAATCAGCCAGCTTATTTTCAGCATTCACCATTTCCGCAATCACTTTGCCTTTTGTATCGGCAATTTGAACTTTTCGCGGCACATTTAAACTGCTGTAATTATCAATAATGAATTTACCATCGGCACTTGGCTGAACTGTATGAGTTCCTTCCTCTGCCGTTAATCGAGTACGCTTGCCCGTTTTTAAATTCATTTTATACGCATGTCTTTCAGTCGGATTCACTTCCGTTGATACAAAAAACATATTCCTCTCTGATTTATCGAAACCCAAAATCTCAGTAATTTCCCAATCTCCTGATGTCAATTGTTTGATTAATTTCCCTTCAGTATCATACAGATAGGCATGATTAAAACCATCGCGGTTATTGGTCTGATAAACAAATTGATTTGGATTGTTTTTTAAGAAAATCAATTCGTGGGAAGGTTCTACCCAACGATCATCTTTTTCTTCGAATAATGTTTTTACAAATTTACCTGTTGCAGCTTCGTATTTATTCAATTTGGCATGATCCGAAGCACGGTTCAAAACCTGAATATAAATGAATTTTCCATCTGCACCCCAAGTGATATTTGTCAAATATTGATCCGTTCCGAAATCATCAGGTTGAATATACACTGTCAATTTCTCTTTCAGATTGTAAACCCCCAAACTTACTCTTTCACTGCCCATGCCAGCCATAGGATATTTAATTTCCTTCAAATCTCCAGTTCGTGTACTGATATCTACCAGTGGAAATGTGGCAACATTACTTTCATCTTTATGATAAAAAGCCAAATACTCTCCTTTTGGTCCCCAAAAAATCCCATCCTGAATACCATATTCGCTTCGGCTCACTGTCTGACCATTAACAAAATTCTTATCCTCATCAGAAGTTACTGCAAACATATCTTTATCTCCCCGGCAGATGTACAAGTTATTTTCAATGGTATATGCAACCGAAGAATTAATTGCACAAAATTCTGCATTTTCAGCCTTGGTACCAATTTCCAATTTTAATACCAATTTTCTGTTAAGTAAATCAATTTGAATAAAACCACCTTGGGTTTGGTATTGAATCACATCATTACTTATCCATGAAAACTGTGGAAATCTGCTTAATTCTTTACTTCCTGCCAATTTTAATATCACATTTAAATCCGATAATGTAAAAATAGCTTTAGCCACTTCTTCTGGTTCGGCCACCATGATTTCATTATTTGAAACGTAAGATATCAGGTTCGTCTCACCCTTCCACGACAATTGTGATATGTTTTCAGGGTAAAATTTACCCCATTGTCCCAAAATAGCGTCTTCCATACTCAGTTTTTTTGTTTGAGCATCTGCAGCTGTAAAAAGGGCACAAATGATTAGTAAATAGGTTAAAAGGAATACTCTTTTCATAGTGTTTTTTGTTGTTGTTATATTTCTTTTCAAAAATTTCGTCTCCAAATGTATCCTTTTTAGCAGAAATAGAGTAATAATGAAAGAATAATTAAACGAGACAATCACCAATTACTTTGAACAAAATCCAAAGTAAGATCGAAAAACTCAATCAATAGTAAATTCACAGAACGAATCAGCAGTGTAGCATACACTCGGCTTTGAGAAGTAGTTTATTCTTTCTAAATTGGCTTAATAAATTTTAAGTTATACAAGATGCCAAAGAACAAAATACCAAACAGTATTAAATTTCTTATTTTAATCTCTATTGCTGCAATAGCAACATTTTTTATTTTACGTCAAAATAATACTGAAAGTAATGTTACCACTGACGAGATCGCTACAGAAGCTTCCATTATGGAAGATATAAATCAGTCTACAAATATTTTCAAATACAACAATATTCTCTTCAGTCTGCCATCACCATATCAAATCTCACTACTTCTTGAACAATCAGGAATTCCTTACAATAAAGATTTATTGCATACGACAAGTAAAGCAAGCGACTATGTTGAGAATTTTAGCAAAGCTGTAAATTTCGGCATTTACGGATCTGATTTAGGATACATTAACATCTATCGTCAAACTCAGGATGCAGCCAGTTATTTTGCAGTTTTAAAAATCATTTCCCAGGAAATTGGTTTATACAATGCGATGGATAAACCTACGATTGAACGCATTGAGAAAAACATTGAAAATAGAGACTCATTACTCGTTATCGTAAGTACAACCTATCGTAAAATAGATAATTATTTAAAAGCCAACGATAGAGAAAGTACCGGAGCTTTAATTTTAGCAGGTGGTTGGGTAGAATCGCTCTATATTATAACTCAACAAATCAAAACGAATCCAAACAAAGAATTAATCACCCGGATTTCTGAACAAAAAAGACCTCTTGATAATTTAATAAAACTTTTGGTCCCCTACTCCAATGAATCTAAAGACTTCTACTTTCTGGTTGATCGATTGATCGATTTAGCTTACACATTTGATGAAATAGAAGATAAATACACATATGTTCCTCCAATTACTGATGCTAAAAACAAACTAACAATTGTAAAAAGTAAATCTGAATTGGTAATGAATAAAAAACAATTAAATTCAATTACTGATAAAGTAAGTGTTATTCGTAACTACATCATCAAGTAATCCAATTATAAAAAACCGACTTATGAATCGCTTCTATACCCTTTTTCTTTTATTATTATTTACAGGCCTTAGCTTTCACTCCAATGCACAATCGGATGTAACATTACAAAACTGCATAAAATATCTGGAGCCTGAATTTATATCAGATGGTCAACAATACAAAGCCCTGTTATCGGGTGGTGAAGTTGCAGAATTTCACACAACCTTTTATGCCAACAACTATTACCGAATTGTAGGAGCCACTGGTAAAATGGAAAAAAATGTAATTTTCTCAATTTACGATGAGGAAAATCATTTGCTTTTTTCTAATAAGGATCATCAAAACTCGCCGTATTGGGATTTTCAATTTACCAACTCTATAAATTGTACCATTGAAGCCAAATTAAATCAGAAAGAAGTAACATCCGGATTTGTACTTCTTTTGATCGGATTTAAACAATAATATCCGTTCATTTCTTCCTCCCGACAACATACCACTAACTCTCACATTCTATGAGTGAAAGAATTCTTAAGGCTTTAATGCAATTATTTGCAATCATTGCTCACCCAAAAAGTTCTGCAATTGAGAGGCGGAGAATGGTTTCCAGATATCTCAAGCAACAACTTGATCAAGAAACTGCTGAGGAGTATATTAGCTTATACGATCAGCACTATGAGGCCAATAAAAAACGTACTACCCGAACTACAAAAATTAAAAAATACACTTCAGCAAGCTCTGTAAGAGTTCTTCGGATATGCACCGAAATAAATGAAGAACTAGTTGTCCGTCAGAAAGTTATCGTTCTCATTCAATTGTTGGAATTCCTAAAATCGGAAGAAGAAATTAGTGATCAGGAATTCGCCTTTGTTGAAACTGTTGCAGAAACGTTTAACCTTCCTTCCGGAGGTTATGACCGGCTAAAGAATTTTATTCTAAATGATTTCGATGAAATCACCCGATCAGAACGTTTACTTACCGTTAGTAATGAAAATAAAGTATTCGAAGTAGGAGAACATTATTACTCAGAGGGATTAGTTGGTGAAATTAAAATTCTTCGTCTGAAACGAGTAGACATGTTCGTGTTGCGATTCAAGGGAATTGAAGAACTTATCATGAACGGGCAGAATCTAAATCCAGATAGAGTGCATCTTTTAACCCAAGGTTCATCCATCCGAAATCCTAAAATTGATCCAATCTATTTCAGTGATATAGCGACTACTTTTCATCGCGATCACGAACACAAAAGGGTTGTATTCGAAGCAAAAAATATTGAATACCGGTTTAAAGAAAATAATATTGGTATTCATGATCTTTCTTTCAAGGAAGAATCAGGAAAAATGGTTGGTATTATTGGATCAAGTGGTGCTGGTAAAACAACGCTTTTAAATGTTTTAAATGGGTCTGAAAATCCGAGTTATGGAACTGTCAAAATTAATGGATACAATATTGTAACAGATAAATACCAACTGGAAGGTGTTGTTGGTCATGTTTCGCAAGATGACCTATTGATAGAATCGCTTACCGTTTTCGAAAACCTATATTTCAATGCCAAATTATGCTTCGATAAATACAGCACTTTTCAACTAATTAGAATTGTATTGAACTTACTTAAAGATTTAGGATTGTACGATGCCCGAAATCTTAAGGTGGGAAATCCATTGGATAAAAAAATCAGCGGCGGACAGCGAAAGCGATTAAATATTGCTTTGGAATTGATTCGTGAACCCTCAGTATTATTTCTTGATGAACCAACTTCAGGTTTATCATCGAGAGATTCAGCAAAAATTATGGATCTTCTTAAAAATTTAGCATTAAAAGGGAAATTGATTTTTGTTGTAATACATCAACCGTCTTCGGATATATTTAAAATGTTCGATCGCCTGTTAATTCTCGATACGGGTGGCTATCTAATTTTTAACGGGAATCCTCTTGATGCAATAACCTATTTCAAATCGCAAACAATGCGGGCAAACCGCACAGAAAGTGAATGCTCATCATGCGGTAATGTTGATGCTGACCAGATTTTCAATATTATAGAATCTGAGGTATTGGATGAATATGGTAATCCTACGCAGGTAAGGAAGGTATCTCCAATTCAATGGCATAAAAAATATCAAGAATATGTTGCTGTAAATAAGTCCATTGAAAATACAACAGAACTTCCTCCGGTAACATTCAAAATTCCAAATATCTTTAAACAATTCAGTGTTTTTGTAAAAAGGGATGTAATTTCCAAACTGGCCAACCGCCAATACTTATTTATTAATTTATTTGAGACGCCATTGTTGGCATTTCTTTTGAGTTATATTATTAAATTTTACAATATTGATGTTGCCAATGATTTAGGTTATACATTTAGTAACAACAGCAACCTTCCCGTTTATCTTTTCATGTCGGTAATTGTTGCCCTATTTATTGGATTAACTCTTAGTGCTGAGGAAATTATAAAAGATCGGAAGATTCTCAAAAGGGAACGTTTTTTAAACTTAAGCAAGTTTAGTTATCTACTTTCAAAAATTGTTATTCTGTTCTCTATATCCGCCTTTCAAGCCTTTTTATTTACGATAATAGGTAATTCTATTCTGGAAATTAAAGGAATGTTTTTTGAATATTGGCTTGCTCTGTTCAGTGCCTGGTGCTTTGCGAATATGCTTGGTTTAATAATCTCTGACAGTTTTAAAACTGTTATTACCATTTACATTTTAATTCCTTTTATCTTAATACCTCAGCTAATTTTAAGTGGTATAATTGTAAAGTTCGATAAACTTAATCCAAACATTTCAACACCAAATAATATTCCCTGGTATGGTGAAATAATAACTGCCCGTTGGGCTTATGAAGCTTTAGCTGTAAAACAATACAAAGACAACAAATACATGGCTAACTTTTACGTCTACGAAAAGCTAATGAGTAAAGCAGATTATCGGAAAAATTATTGGTTGCCCATACTTAAGAACAAATTAAATACCAGTGAACGATATCTTAAATTACCAGATAAAAAGAAAGAACTTGCCGAAAATTTACTCCTCCTTCGTAATGAACTTTCGATAGAAGATCTTGATAAAATTGCAATTCCATTTGACAATTTAGATCAACTCAACCCTGAAAATATAAACGCCGACGTTATTAAAGCTACGAGGGAGTATTTTACTAAATTGAACCGATACTACATCAATTTATACAATGTCTCGAATCGCAAAAAAGATGAACACTTAACCGATTTACAAAAAGGATTTTTAGACAAGCAGGCATTTGTGAACATGAAAAAATCATACACGAATGATGGACTTACTGAGTTTGTTAAAAACTCAAACGACATAGAACGAATTATTGAATACAAAGGGAAATTGTTTCAAAAAATTGATCCTATTTACAGAAACCCTGAAGGACGTTTCATTAAAGCACACTTTTATGCTCCTCAAAAAAGAGTATTTGGACAATATTTTGACACTTACTGGGTAAATATCATCGTTATCTGGCTGTCGACATTTTCACTTTATATTATTCTGTATTATAGTTTATTTAAGAAACTCCTCGGTGTTTTTGATCAAAAATTTAACAAGAAAAAATTCGTGCGGTAAATTTTTGGCTGACTCAAACTCACAAAAAAACCGCAAGTTTTCACTTGCGGTTTTTTATATCTTTAAATATACTATTCTTCTTCTTCTATCATTGTAAATGGAATCTTAACAATAGACTGATAATCTTCACCAGCTTCCAACATATCTTCATCATCCGCTTCATAATACCAGTTAATTCCAACCTTTTGCCCGCGCTTAAATATAATTTCAAGCTTTTTAAAGACATCCAGCAAGCATTTCGAAGAGCTGGTATTAAAATACTCAAGTCTGATATTTACAATCGTTGCTTGCTTTGGTTCGCTAATATATGTATCAAGCCACTCAATAATTGGCTTATAAAAATCTAAGGAATTCTCTGGAATTGATCGTCCGGAAATAAGAAAGGAACCTTTATCTCCATCAAAATTTATGTTTGGTGTTTTAGGGCTGCCTTCTATAATAAGTGAATTCATGAAAATTTATTTTTGATTGTTATTAAATAATTACATCTATAGCAAGAAACAAAAAATTAGGGTTGTATTGAAAAAACTGATACTCCATATTATTGCCACTCTTTCTTGCAATGTCAACCATTCCTAGTCCGCCACCACCTTTTTCGGAGAATTGGTCATTTCTCAATATAATCCTATATAAGCTTTGAGTTTCTGTCGAAGACAAAGTATTAATTTGATCAATTCTATCCCGAATAAGTCTTAATCCATCAATTTTAATAAAATTCCCTGCACAAATTCTGTACTGATTCCCTTCATCACGTAAAATTAAAACACCAAATTTTTCATAAGCAACATCTAAATCAGAAGGAACCTCCCCATGATGGTGCAAATTCTGAACCAGTTCAACCAATACGTTAAAAATTTTCTTGAAAAGCTTAGGTGCTTCATTTCGATCTTTCAAAATTTGTTCTATCGACTGTAAAATACCAGTAACATCCTCATCTTCAATCCTACCCATATAGTCAAAAATAGCATCTTCATCTATTTTTTCAGAATACCATTGGTTTAAATCAAAGTTCATATGTAATATAATTATTGTTACTTGCTAGACAAATATAATAAAATATCGTTGAGCTGATAGAGATCCAGAATCAATTTTCAAGATTAATTCTTTTTATATTTATCGCTCTTTTTTCCATCAAACATTGAATATTTTTGAAATTTACATTCTAATGGACCGTTGAATAGAGTTATTTTTCGGGAAGGACGCAATCCAATGCTGTGAAAACACTCTTCAGAGTAACTCAATATCCATGCATCATATCCGGCAAAATTATGCTTTAAACGCTCTCCAATCATAGAATACAATCCTTCCAAATCTTTGATCTTCAATCTCTCGCCATAAGGTGGATTTGTAATCATTAAACCTTTTTCTGCTGGAGGAATAAACTGTTGGAATGGAGTAATTTTCAAATCAATTTTTCTACGCAAGCCTGCATTTCTAATATTTGCTTCTGCAATCTCCACTGCTTTATCAGAAATGTCTGAGCCCATTATTTTCCCTTCGAACTCCACTTCAGTTTCTTCGTTATAAATATCTTCCCACATATCTTCGTCGTATTCTTTCCATTTTTGAAAAGCAAATTCTTTACGATACAATCCAGGAGGAATATTGTATGCAATAAGAGCGGCTTCGATTAAAAGCGTACCCGAACCACACATAGGATCAATAAAATTCATTTTTTTATCCCAATCAGATAGTAGAATCATACCTGCAGCCATAACTTCATTAAGGGGAGCTGCCGTTTCTGCAACACGATATCCTCGCTTGTGTAATGATTCTCCCGAGCTATCAAGAGAAACAGTACAGGTATTTTTATCGATGTGAATATTAATTCTTAAGGTTGGATTAACCACCCGAACATTGGGACGATCTCCAATTTTATCGAAAAATTGATCAACAATAGCATCTTTTACACGGTAGGTTACAAACTTAGAGTGTTTGAAATCTTCGGAACTTACGGTACTGTCAATCGCAATTGTTTCACGATGTGTAATATACTCGCTCCAGTCTATCTCCTGAATTCCTTTGTACAACTCATCTGTATCCTTGGCATTAAATTTATGTATTGGTTTAAGAACTCGGGTTGCTGTTCTTAAATGAAGATTCGCTTTATAAATTAAGCTTTTATCTCCAACAAAGCTCACGGCTCGCTTTAAGATTCTAATCTCTTCTGCACCTAATTGCTCCAATTCATGAAACAATACTTCCTCTAAACCTTGAAAGGTTTTTGCAATTAATCTGAATTTACCCGAGTCTGTTTTCAAAACTATCTTTTTTAATGTCTTTTAATTATTTCAAATAACGGTTACAAGAAAAACAATTCCTTATTCATTTCAAAAACCAAAGCTTTCGATCCGCATTTCGGCTACAAAATTAATCTTTAGCTCTTAAAAACATAGGTTTTCGGGAAGATATTAATAAAAAAAGCCGAAAGTTCAATTTTCGGCTTAGTATCATTACTTATTCATTTGCTAATTCTTTCTGATAAACCTTAGGTTTACTCAAAACCTCTACCGCTTTTAGTATAAAATCATTCTTCTTATTTACGACCTTATAATACTCCGAACTCTCCCATAAATCCCTTGCCAGGAGCGCTTTTACATGAAGCTTCAAATCATCAACAACGGCAAGATAATCCTCTTCATTTTTCTCGATCCCCTCTTTTTCTCCCATAGAAACGATCTCTTGAAGCATCTCTTCACTGACATCAAAGTTTTTATCAAAATCTTCAAAGTTTGTATATTTATTTCTCAACTTCTTCAGATTCCGATCCATATAATTCACAACAAAAGGATAAACTACATTTTTACGGACCAACAAATTGAAATATTTAAAATTAGCCGTTGTATCAATAGGTATGAAAATATCGGGCATAATACCTCCTCCTCCATAAACGGTTCTCTTTTTTACTAATGTATTATACTTTAAAGAATCTGGAAAATGTATGCTGTCTGCACTGATCATTTCCCCGGATTTATATCTGTTCAATATATCCAAATGATAATCTTCTAAACCATTTTCATACGACTTCTGAATACATCTTCCTGTTGGAGTATAATAGTGAGCTGTTGTAAGACGAATCATAGATCCATCGGACAATGGAAACTGACGTTGTACCAAACCTTTCCCAAAAGATCTTCGGCCAAGAATTAATCCTCTGTCCCAATCCTGAATTGCCCCTGCTACAATCTCGGATGCTGATGCAGATCCTTCATCAAGAAGCACAACAACTTTTCCATCTTTAAAAATACCTTTGGCAGTAGATATGTTTTCCCTTCTTGGATTTGTTAAGCCTTGAGTATAAACGATTAATTGATCAGCTTCGAATAATTGATCAACAATCTCGATTGCAGCCTGCATATAACCGCCGCCATTACCTCTTAAATCAAGAATCATATCCTTCATATTTTCAGCCTTTAATTTAATTAAAGCTTCCAGGAATTCTTCAGAAGTTGTTGCCGCAAATCGATTAAGCTTGATGTAACCAATTTGATTGTTAATCATGTAAGAGGCATCCAAACTATGGATTGGAATATTATCTCTTGTTATTACAAAATCGATCAATTCTTTTTCTCTTTTTCTCTTTACTACAAGACTAACAATTGTACCTTTATCACCCCGCAGACTTTTACGAACATCGTTGTTTTTTAATCCTACAGCAGCAACATTTTCGTTATCAATTTTTATTATCCGATCGCCGGCACGCAAACCAACCTTTTCTGACGGACCACCAGGAATGGTTGCAACTACCATTAGTGTATCTCTCAAAATATTAAATTGAATGCCAATTCCGCTAAAACTTCCCTGCAGGGGTTCATTCATTTCCTGAATCTCATCTTTGCTGATATAAACGGAATGCGGATCCAATTCAGCCAACACTTTTACAATTGCATCCTCCGTTAATCGCTCAAGACTAACCGTATCAACATAGAATGCATCGATTAATGCCAACAAATTTTGATATTTTATCGCTTGATTCTTTACTGATTGAGCCTTAAGTCCACCCACATAAATAAACAGGCCGACTAAACAGATAGAAACCACGTTCCTCAAAAATAATTTCTTACTACTCATATAAATTATGCTTTTTAATAAATTTTGCGCAAATTGATTTCATATTACAAAAGTCACCGAAAGATACAATTTTTATAAGAAATACAGGTATTGTAAAATACAAATATGAAACATAAACCAAACATACTTTTAATTGGTTTTCATAATTCATTGAATCTTGATTCAATGAATCAGATAAATTTTAAAAATTGTAACACAGGACAGGAAGCTGTTGAATTAATCATCGAAGAAAATTTTGATTTAATTATCTCAAAATATCAGTTAGATGACCAAAATGCCATTGAATTAAATCAATCTGTTGAATCTGTAAAAAACTACTGTACAAATACTGCTCCAAAAAATAATAAGCTTCTTATTATTACCACTAATCCTGAAGAAGAGCAGCTTTGCAAAGACAATGAAATACTTTTCTTTCCAGAAAATCTAAATTTAAAATCACTGATAATAAAGCTAATAGATCTGCCAAGAGATATAAAAAGAGGTGATAAAAAAGACGTTATTATTAATTTCAACGATCTTTTTAAACGAGTAGACAACAATCGTGAATTTATTCAAACCGTAATCGAAAAGTTTTTTGAAATCTGGGAATCCCGAATTAATGATATCCAAACTCCTTTAAATAAAGGAGAATTTAAACTTGCAAAGGATGCTGCTCACAAACTAAAAGGAGTATTGGCAAATTTTTCCATGGAAGTAGCAAAAACCACCATTATTGAATTGGAGAAGCATATTTTGGATAACGATCAGGAATTATCTCTTCAAAAATTAGATCAATTAATTACTGATATTGAAAACGCCCACAAGTTTTATCTTGACAAACAAGATCAATTCAGATCCTAACATTTCTTTAAAATAAAACGCAATACCTTCTATAGAAGATATTGCGCTGCATTTATTTGTTTCAGTAATTACTGTGGCATTTTTATTCCCACTCAATAGTTGCCGGTGGTTTTGAACTGATGTCATAAACAACCCGGTTTACGCCTTTCACTCCGTTAATAATCTTATTTGAAATTTTCGCAAGAAATTCATAAGGTAAATGTGACCAGTCTGCTGTCATTCCGTCGGTAGAACCAACAGCTCTCAATGCGACTACACTTTCATAAGTTCTCTCATCTCCCATTACACCAACAGACTGAACCGGCAATAACATCGCTCCTGCCTGCCAAACTTCATCATACAATCCATCTTCTACCAATCCTGAGATAAAGATATGATCAACCTCCTGAAGAATTCGGACTTTTTCTGCTGTTATATCGCCTAAAATTCGAATGCCTAAACCTGGACCTGGAAATGGGTGACGACTAATAAATTTATCTTCAAGACCCATACTTCGTCCTACTCTTCGAACCTCATCTTTAAAAAGCAACTTCAAAGGTTCCACCACCTTTAATTTCATAAAATCAGGTAATCCACCAACATTATGATGAGACTTAATGGTTTGGGACGGACCTCCATTTACAGATACGGATTCGATAACATCAGGATAAATAGTACCTTGCCCTAACCACTTGGCATTTTCAACCTTGTGAGATTCTTCATCGAAAACCTCAATAAAGGCATTACCTATTATTTTTCGTTTCGTTTCAGGATCGGTTACTCCAGCCAAAGCAGAAATAAATTTCTCTCCAGCATCAACACCAATCACATTCAATCCCAGGCTTTCATATTTTTTTAATACGTCGGTGAACTCATTCTTGCGCAACAAACCATTATCAACAAAAATACAATACAGATTTTTCCCGATAGCTTTGTGCACTAACATTGCAGCTACTGTTGAATCAACACCTCCCGATAAGCCAAGAATTACTCTGTCATCACCCAGCTTTGCTTTTAATTCAGCAACCGTTGTTTCAACAAATGCATCAGGTGTCCAGTTCTGATGACAACCACAAATATCTACGATATAATTCTTCAGCAGAATACTTCCTTCAGTTGTGTGATACACTTCAGGATGAAACTGAATTCCGTAGGTTGTTTCACCTTCAATCTTAAATGCTGCATTCTCTACATCTGAAGTGCTTGCAATTACTTTAAAAGTTAAAGGCATTTTCTCAATGGTGTCACCATGCGACATCCACACCTGCGAATTCAAACTAATGCCTTTCAATAATTCGTTGCTATTCTCAACAAAAGTAAGATTGGCACGTCCATATTCTCGTTTATTAGAAGCCATGACTTCCCCACCAAAACAGTGAGCTAAATGCTGCGCACCATAACAAACACCTAGAAGTGGAAGTTTGCCTTTAATTTCCGATAAATTTGGAATTGGAGCTTTTTTGTCTCGAACCGAAAACGGGCTTCCAGAAAGAATAACTCCTTTAATCGATTCGTCGATAACCGGAGGATTATTAAAAGGATGAATTTCACAATAAACGTTTAATTCACGTACTCGTCTGGCAATCAATTGTGTATATTGTGAGCCAAAATCTAAAATCAGAATTTTTTCCTGCATAAAAATCTATAAATTGAGGGGTTGTTCAGCAATCCTATTTGGCGTACAAAGATATACAAATTTGTGACTTGAAGAACACCAAATATAGAAATTGAAAATGATTCAAAAACGATTACTTATACCTAATTTTCAAATACAATATTATTAAGGTAAGCAGCAGGGTTACTGCATTCGCAAGAATCATTGGCCAGGAAACAATCACAATTCCATAAAGCAACCATAACAGTATTCCTATATTAAACAGCGAATACATTGCCAATGATATATCTTTGGTATGTTTGGTTTTAATAATGCGAATTGCCTGAGGAACAAAAGATACCGTGGTACAAAATGCTGCTGCAAATCCTAAAATAGATATTAATGTCATTTCCATCGTTCAGATGAGTTAAAAACAAACCCCTACCCAAAAGATCAGGGGCTTAGTCTGTTTATTTAAATTTTTTCAAGAGGTCTTTTACTGCATCTTTATGAACTGTAAATCCCATCATTTTTAGTTTTACGTAATCTTCATGAAAGAAATAGTACCCAAACTCATCGGAGTTTTCATCAATATTTCTCGATCCGGAACTTGAATCTTTAATCAGATACCAATCTTTTCCAGCCTTATCTACATAATAACCAACCAAATGCATACCATGATCATCGGTAGTAGAACCGTTCGAAAAACGGAACTGACGTGCATCTTCATTAATGTACTCTGATGGAATATCAAATGATGGAACCATAGCACAATTTGTTGTTCTCAAAAATCCTGCCTCGGAAACATCGCCGCCAATACTCATTGTATAACCACTGCGAACAGCTTTTTTTACTGCATTCATATAATCATCTAAAGGAACGTTGTAATACTCTTTATAGTGCCACCAATTATCAGGCACTTTATATTCAACCTGTTCCCAATAAGGCTCTTGTTTGTACGAAAGAATTTCTACATAATCATCCATATTCAATTTCAGATAATCAGCAAGATAAGTTTGTGGTGTGTACACCTTTCCCTCAACCATAAATTTTGATGGAGGTGTCCCTAAATAATGATTCATGATCGATTTGATCGTTGAAAGAGCTTCCTCCTCGTTCCATGCATTACTTTGCTTTAATCCATTCAAAAAAGCCATCATTTCCTTATACATCTTCTCGTGAGTATGGAATTTACGACCATTTAGCAAACCCGTAAATTCACTCTGAGGGCAAGCTCCGTACTCTTTCCACATCCGGGCAACAGAATTACCTTCAGCTCCTTCTTCAAAATGAGAATTCCCTCTTTCCTGAATAAAACGACGTGCTTTTTCAACATACTCCCAATACACTGTATACAGTTCTGAAATTTTCACTTCTTTTTTGTGTAAACGATACACTTCCGATTCATAAAATGAAGTGGTGGAAAAACACCAGCAAGTTCCGGTATTTCCCTGCGAAAGAGAAGGTTGTGCCCATTCCGTATTGTCTTTATACAAAGATATTTTGTTGGGCAGTTCGTAAGAACTTTGATCCATAAAGAATTTTTTGTCTACATCTTTACTTTCCAATTGCTCATCCACATTACGAATGTCCTTCAGAATCGAATTTTGATAATAACCAGGCTTGTATTCCTGAAATTTCGATTTATCCTGCTTTTGCTGTCCCATTGCTGATGTGCAAAGGGCAAAAACCAAACCAATAAATAGTAATCGCTTCATTTGTGTATATGTTTTAAATTTCATGAACTGCTAAAGTAAAAAAAAACTTGATTGAAGATAATTAATCCCGATCAAGTTTCACAGAAAACTTTTTCCCATCTTCGGCCAATGCTGAATTTGGGAAAATATCTTTTGCTTCTTTTAGATGCTCTTTCAAATCTTCAAAACGGGCAGAAAAATGACCAATTAGTAGTTTTTTCACGTTGGCTTCTTCAGCAATTTTCGCAGCCTGTTCTGTGGTTGAATGGTAGGTTTTCTTCGCTCGTTTTTCTTCGGACTTTAAAAAAGTTGCTTCATGATACAATAAATCGACACCTTTAATTATTGGTGTAATTTTTGGCAAATAAGCTGTATCTGTACAAAAAGCGTAACTTCTTACCTTTGGAGGATCTTTTGTCAATTTTTTATTCGAAACCACTTCTCCATCTTCACGAATAAAATCCTCCCCTTGTTTAATAGAATGCCTGTTTTTTACAGGAACATTGTAAAAGGTCAGCATATCCGATTTTAAAGTTCGCAGTCTCTCCTTTTCTTTAAACAGAAATCCGGCACATGGCATTGCTCCGTGTTTTAAAGGAAACGACTGAACAATTACAGAATCGTCCTCAAATAAAGTTTGAATTTCCGTTCCAAAAATGGTATGATAAAAAATCTGGTAATCCAGTTTCGTCTCCAACAATTCCAATTGGAAACGAATAAATTTTTCCAATTTACTATGCCCATAGATATGCAGATCCGATTTTCGTCCCTGAAGCGAGAAAGTAGATAGCAAACCAATCAATCCGAAGATATGGTCGCCATGCATGTGCGAAATCAGAATATGGTTGATTCGACTCATAGGAACCCTGAATCGCTTCATTTGAATTTGTGTCCCCTCTCCGCAGTCGATTAAAAAGAACCGCTCAAGCACATTGAGCACTTGAGCGGTTGGGAATCTTTTGGTAGTTGGTAATGCAGAGTTACTGCCTAAGATTGTTACTTCAAATTTCACTAACTATTTGTTTAATTCAATTTGACCTTTCATCGTTGAAACAGCATCGTCCATATTATAAGAAATATTTAGAACTGAATCCAACTGAGAAATTGAAACTAATCGTTCAACAGCAGGCTGCAAGCCATGAAGCACAAATATTCCATTAGCATTTTTACACAACCTATTGGCTACAAGTATTGCACTAAGACCAGACGAATCACAATATGTACAAGGAGTTAAATCCAAAAGAATACTTTTTTCACCATTTCCGGAAATTAAAACCAATTCTGATTTTAAGGCAGGAGCAATGTGAGTATCCAACTTGTCTTTCAATACCTGTACAAGGGTATAACCATCTTTCTTGTCAATCTTGAAATCCATAATTACTTAATTTTTAATTATTTCTCACCAACTTCATCGCTTTCCATTTGCGATTTTAAAGCAGCAAGTTCTGATATATCACCTAAGGTAGTCTTTTCTAGTGAATCTTTCACTTTTTTAACTCCTTTTTTAGCGATTTTTGCTACTTCTTTTTTCTTCGCAGTCTCGTCAGCTTTCTTCTCATCTTCGAAAGTTCTTGAGTGAGAAAGAATGATTCTTTTCGCTGCTTTTGAGAATTCAATAACTTTAAAAGTTAATTTTTCTTCAACTTTAGCTTGAGAGCCATCTTCTTTCACAAGATGACGTGGAGTTGCAAATCCTTCTACTCCATAAGGAAGAGCAATTACAGCACCTTTTTCGAAAATATCAACAATAGTTCCTTCGTGAACTGAATCTGTTGTAAAGATTGTTTCGAATACATCCCATGGATTTTCTTCCAATTGTTTGTGTCCTAAACTTAATCTTCTGTTATCCTTATCTATTTCAAGAACAACAACTTCAATTTCAGAACCGATAGTAGTAAATTCAGCTGGATGCTTCACTTTCTTAGTCCAGGAAAGATCAGAAATATGAATTAATCCATCAACACCTTCTTCGATTTCAACAAATACACCAAAATTGGTGAAGTTGCGAACTTTAGCAGTGTGCTTAGAGTTAACAGCATATTTAGCCTCAATTCCTTCCCAAGGATCTTGCTTCAATTGCTTGATACCAAGAGACATTTTTCTCTCGTCGCGATCCAATGTTAAGATTTGAGCTTCTACCTCGTCTCCAACTTTCATGAAATCCTGAGCAGATCTTAAATGCTGCGACCATGACATCTCTGATACGTGAATTAATCCTTCAACACCAGCAGCGATCTCAACGAATGCACCATAATCAGCCATAACAACAACTTTTCCTTTCAAGTTATCGCCAACCTTCATTTCTGCATCCAAAGCATCCCATGGGTGAGGAGTTAATTGTTTAAGACCAAGAGCGATACGTTTTTTATCATCATCAAAATCAAGGATAACAACGTTCAATTTCTGATCTAATTCAACAATCTCGCTTGGGTGAGTTACTCTACCCCATGATAGGTCAGTAATATGGATCAAACCATCTACTCCACCTAAGTCGATAAATACACCGTAAGAAGTGATGTTTTTAACAGTTCCTTCAAGAACCTGACCTTTTTCAAGCTTAGCGATAATTTCTTTCTTCTGTTGCTCCAATTCAGCTTCAATAAGAGCTTTGTGAGATACAACAACATTTTTGAATTCGTGGTTGATTTTCACCACTTTGAATTCCATAGTTTTTCCAACAAATACATCGTAGTCGCGGATAGGCTTAACATCAATCTGAGATCCTGGCAAGAAAGCCTCAATTCCAAATACGTCAACGATCATACCACCTTTAGTACGACATTTGATGTAACCTTTAATAATTTCATCTTTTTCAAGAGCTGCATTAACACGATCCCATGAACGAAGTGCACGAGCTTTTTTGTGTGAAAGAACTAACTGTCCTTTTTTGTCTTCTTGATTTTCAACATAAACTTCAACTGTATCACCAATTGCTAATTCAGAATTATATCTGAATTCGTTTAAGCTGATAATACCGTCAGATTTGTAACCAATATTGATTACAACTTCTCTTTTATTCATTGAAATAACTGTACCATCAATTACTTCCTTTTCAGAAATTGTAGATAAAGTTTTATCATACATTTCTTCTAAATCTGTTCTGCTTCCGCCAGCGAATCCTTCGTCACTTGTGAACGCATCCCAATCAAATTCTGCATCTGGAGCAGAATTGTCTACTTTTTTGTTTTCTTCAATCATCTGTTAAATTACTTTTTACTAATAAATTAGACATTATATATAAAATTCGGTGCAAAAGTATACAATTATTCTGAGTAAGTAAATAAGTTACATCTATTTTTTCAGGAAATCCATTAAAAAAACACAATTATTAAGCTCTTTAACCATAAATGACAAAAACTATTTCGATACACTATTTACATTTTAAATAAACTCGTTTAACTTTGTGCTTTTTAGTAAGTATGTAGTTTAGCCCCTAAAAAGACTGGAGTAAAATTTCAGATTTAAAACAGTTAAATTTAGGGTATGAAAAGACGTTGGACATTA
>JAFGYE010000081.1 GCA_016936255.1 Marinifilaceae bacterium
AGAAGTTAAGCCCGTTAGCGCCGATGGTACTGCCGAAAGGTGGGAGAGTAGGTCGACGCCGACTTTTAAAAGAGTCTTGTTCCAATGGGAATGAGACTCTTTTTTTATGAAATATATTTTTGTACCGGAGTAACCGGTGCAATTGGAACAATATATCTTTTTTTGATAAAAGTCAAAAAAGGATCAAAAGAATTAAGGTGTTTATTGCAGTAAGGTTCCACCTCTTCCCATTCCGAACAGAGAAGTTAAGCTTATTAGCGCCGATGGTACTGCTGAAAGGTGGGAGAGTAGGTCAACGCCGACTTTTAAAGAGTCCTGCCCGTGAAGGTGCAGGACTTTTTTATTATATAAAGTCGTGTTTCTTATCCAATGATTTGGATTCATTTTAAGGGTGTAGGAGTTATTTTTTGATCAATAAATTACAATTCCAATTTTTGTGGCATGAATTCAAACAAAGATGATTACAAACTGCTGTTCCAGTTATTTTTCCAGAAGTGATATTTTCCAGTTTAGTGATTGCAAAAGTAATTATTGATGAATTTCATGTTCAAATCTGAGCTTATGATGAATGGACGAAAATGCAAATAGTCATTGCTGGTATGCCAAATATAAACTTTGATACGATAAGTGAAGCGTAAAAATAACAGTCAATCATCTTTATATTGGGAATTTGCTTTCATAATCTTCAATCAGTTGGAAAAGACGTTCAGAATGTTTTTTAGGCTCAATGGTACTGAAGGTTGAAGAGGTAGGATTTAAAGCTTTAAATCCTGTGTTTAGAGGGCTGAGGGATGTCGACTTTTTTCTTTTTCAACGATCAAAAATATATGCTTAAAATTAAATACCCACAACATTGCGACTTGATCCTCTATTTTTATGAATCCGGAAACAGATTCCAATAAAAAAAAACAAAGCAGCTACAACATTGTTGTAACTGCTTGATATTGGGGGTGGGCCCACCTGGGCTTGAACCAGGGACCCCCTGATTATGAGTCAGGTGCTCTAACCAGCTGAGCTATAGGCCCTCGAAAAACTAGTACAATAAAAGCAATGTTTTATCTTTGTTTTCGGTGTGCAATATTACATATTTGTATTGAATAATTCAATATTTAAAACCACTTTTTTTATGCAAAAATACAATTCAGTTCCAAATATAGTTTTCGATTTTGGGGGTGTGCTCCTTAATATTAATACTGATCAGGCAGTTAGGAGTTTTAAAGAAATCGGACTAACTGATATTAACGTGGTGAAAAATGAATATCGAACTAATGGTTTGTTTGATCGTTTGGAAAAAGGAACAATAAGTGCTGATCAGTTTAGACTTGAAATCAGAGAGCATATTAATAGGAAGGTTACCGATCAACAAATTGATATGGCCTGGAATTCTATGCTTTTAGACCTTCCTTATGAGCGTTTAGAGATGCTTGAAATGCTTAAAAGGAATCATAGGATATTTCTCCTTAGCAATACAAATATAATTCACTGGAAAGCTTATATGGGAATGATTAAAAAGGTTCATGGTGTCTGTCTTTCCGATTTCTTCGAAAAAGATTATTATTCTCACAATATGGGATTGAGAAAGCCGGATCCTAAAATTTATACAACCCTTCTTGAAAATGAAGGATTAATTGCTTCAGAAACTTTATTTATTGATGATATGATGGTTAATACTGAAGCGGCTAAATTGCTAGGTATGAAAGCACACCATTTGAATTTAGAAAAGGGAGAAACGATTCTTGATTTGTTTTAAAAATAAAGGACTGTTATTTCTTGCGGAAGCTTCCCATTGTATTGTCGTAATTGATATAATACAATCCATTTTGCAATCCTTCTAATTTTATTTTATTGCCAAAGCCTTTAAAGACAATATTTCCATAGTTATCGTATATTTCGTAAAGAGTTTTATGGGTGAATAGCAATTCATCTTTTACTTTTTCGGGACCAAATGTAATTGTAGCTAAGGCAGATTGATATTTAATATCTGGCGAATACTTTGGAGTTCCAGTATAATCGACCTGATAAATTCTGAAAATATTTTCCCCCGAATGCGGGCGAACATCAAGTTGATATTTATTCAATTGAGGATTTCCAATTCCTTCCACTTCACCAATTGTGATCCATTTGTTCCAGCGATATTGCTGAACGATAAACGGCAAGGAGCCACGTTCATCTTTAGTAGTCCAATTTAGAATTCCTTTTTTGTCAATTACAGCGTTTTGCAAGCTGAATGAACTTACGGGCTTAATTGCTTCAGGATTAATAACTTTGGGTAGACATCCATTTTTACAATGGAGTGTGATATTAATTTTTTCACCTATTTGGAAATTGAATTTAGATAAATCAATTTCAAAAGCACTGCTGTTGATTTCATCATTAGTGGTTTGGCCATTTACAGTTACTTCGAAAACACAAAATCCCACTCCTGAGTCAGAGAAAGGGTTCATTACGTAAACATTTTTGCCTAGAAAGATTCCGCTTAGTTCGAGTTTATCTCCGTAAGCAAAATTAAAAAGGAAAAGAAAAATGAATAGTATGACTTTGTTTTTCACTATGTAAAATAATATTGATCTAACTGCAAGATACTAAAACAAAGAGTGATAAAAAAAAGTTTGAAATGGTTTATTTATGAATCCAATCTCCATGAGCTTTAATGATCTCTGTAAGTTCATGAATGGCATTTTCCCTCGGTATATTTTTCTTAATTAATTCGCGGTTTTTGTACAATGATACTTTTCCCGGCCCTGCTCCTACATAACCATAATCTACATCACCCATTTCGCCGGGTCCATTTACAATACATCCCATTACAGCTATTTTCAGATGGGTTAAGTGAGAAAATTGTTTTTTGACTTCTGCAACAACATCATGAAGCTGGAATAGGGTTCTTCCGCAACCAGGACAAGAGACAAATTCCGTCTTACTTGTTCTTACCCTGGCGGCCTGCAAAATCCCAAATGCTGTTGAGTTGATATCTTCATGGGAGAGTTCTCCTTTATTATCAAGCCAGATTCCATTCCCAAATCCATCAAAATACAAACTGCCCAAATCAGCAGAAGCTTTTAAATGAATGTCTTCCAGGTTGGATTCTTCGAATGATCTCTTAAAGATTACAGGCGCTTTACATTTCGATTGAACCAAGCGAAAGGCAAATGCTCGCTGCTCTGCAAATGCATTTTGATGTTTCGAATAACAAACCAAAACGACTTTTGGATTCTTGATGATTTGATTCATAAATTCATCAGATAAATCTGAATAGGTACATTCTACAAAAAGGATATTTGTGTGAAAGAAGGAAAGGTTAGTATTTGTAAATTGATTTGCCTGAAACAGAGGATAGGTGTTTTCAGCATAATTATTGGCCATTTCCCAGCATTCCTGATCTACAATTATTCCTAATTCTTTTGGATAGTCGGCAAAAATGGCATCGAAACCATTTACAAACAAATAATCGCTGGCTAACTTGCCTTTTTCCCATTCAAATGTATCTTCGTTTAAAATGTAGCCGGCTTTTTCTGGCAGATCAGTTGAAATGCATTTTTCATGGCTGGCATCCGTAACCACTACAGGAACTTTTTGGCTTCCAATATTCCCAATCAGAGATGTGGATCTTTTATAAAAATCAAAGAGATTGATGTCTGTATTTTTAACCGGTAAAATTGGCGCATGACCAACTTTTTCAGAAACGTAATCGACTAGTTTTTTTCCTACCGGAGATTCTATTTCCGGATCTTCGGTAAGTGATATCCGAATGGTATCGCCAATTCCATCATTTAATAATGCTCCTGTTCCAACGGCCGATTTTATCCGGCCATCTTCACCTTCACCAGCTTCGGTTACACCCAAATGCAGGGGATAATGCATATTCTCATTTTCCATTTCACAAATCAGCAAACGAACAGTTTTTACCATCATTACTGTATTGCTCGATTTAATCGAGATGGCAACATTCTGAAAATTCTGCTCCTTACAAATACGCAGGAATTCTAAAGTGGCTTCCACCATTCCACGTGGCGTATCTCCGAACCTACTCATAATCCGATCAGATAAAGAGCCATGGTTGGTTCCAATTCTAATTGCGGTATTGTTTTCCTTGCAAATGCGAAGTAAGGGAATGAATTTATCTTTTATTTTTTCAAGGTCTTCCTGATATTTAGTTTCTCCATAGTCAATACTAGTAAAATCGGCTCGTTTATCAACAAAATTCCCCGGATTGATACGTACTTTATCAACATATTTTGCGGCAATTAATGCGGCAACAGGATTAAAATGAATATCAGCAACCAAAGGAGTATTGTATCCTCTTTTTACCAATTCTTCTTTGATGAACTTCAGACTTTCGGCCTCTTTTGTTCCTTGGGCAGTTAATCGAACGTATTCTGCTCCCGATTCTATCATTCTGATGGATTGTTCAACACTCGCTTCAATATTATTGGTATCGGTGTTGGTCATAGATTGAATTCGAATTGGATTTGTACCACCCAGCGCAGTGTTTCCGATTTTGGATTCTGATGATATGCGTCGAGAGTAGTTAAACAGGTCTTTGCAAAAAAGTTGATGTTTCGGGAAACTCATTTTTTAGGTTTTAGTATTGAAATACAAAGGTAAGTGATAAATTTTATAAATTTGGTGAACCTTTGGCACGAAGCTTTGCAAGAAATACAATAATTTGCTTTGGGAAACTTTGTGTTGCACTTGGCGACTCCTTTGTGGTAAAAATGAAACAGATTCTATGTCAGTAAAAGTTCAGGAAGTAAGCAAATTATACGGTAAACAAAAAGCTTTGGACAATTTGAGTTTTGAAATTATTCAAGGCGAGATTGTTGGATTCTTGGGACCAAATGGAGCGGGAAAATCAACAATGATGAAAATTATTACTGGTTATATTCCCCAAACTTCAGGCTTGGTAGAGGTAAACGGACTGGATGTTAGCATGGATTCTCTTGAAATTAGAAGACAAATTGGTTATTTGCCCGAACACAATCCATTGTATTTGGAAATGTATGTGAAAGAATATCTCGGTCATGTGGCATCTATTTATAAATTAGGTAAAAGTAAGGCAAAGCGAATTGCCGAAATGATCGATTTGACTGGATTGGGAACCGAACAGAATAAAAAAATAGCTGCTCTTTCGAAAGGATATCGCCAAAGAGTTGGAATTGCTCAGGCCTTAATTCATGATCCGAAGGTGCTGATATTGGATGAGCCGACTACCGGATTGGATCCAAATCAGTTGCTGGAAATCCGAAAATTAATTATTGATATCGGCAGGGAAAAAACCGTGATGCTTTCGACGCATATCATGCAGGAAGTAGAAGCTTGTTGCCAGCGGGTTTTAATTGTAAATAAAGGAAAGTTGGTGGCCGATCGGAATATAGATTTTCTTGCGTCCGCAAAATCATCTCATGTGGTTGAAGTGGAATTTGCTTCTGAAGTATCTTCAGACTTATTGCAGGAAATTAGCGGAGTGAATGAAATTGAAGTCCTTGGCGAAAATCGTTACTGTTTTGTTTCCCTAAGAGATATCCGTAAAGATGTATTTCAATTTGCCGTATCTAAAAGTCTGGTGATTTTGGAGATGAAAACCCGATCGGAGAATTTAGAGGATATTTTCCATGAACTCACTTTGTGATTTTGTTTGTTTTGATGTAGCTTTAATTTTACAGAAAAAACAATATGAAGGAAAATGAAATTACCGAAAAGATAATTAAGGCTGCAATGAAAGTACATACTGTTCTTGGGCCGGGATTATTAGAATCAGCATATCAAGAATGCCTGTTTTACGAATTACAAAAAGCAGGTTTAAAAGTAGAGAAAGAAAAAGCTCTTCCGATAAGTTATGATGGTGTAAAACTGGATTGTGGTTATCGACTTGATTTATTTGTGGAGGATCAGGTTATTGTTGAGTTAAAATCAATTGACTCATTTAAAGATATTCATTTGGCACAAACGCTAACCTATTTAAAACTTGCCGATAGAAGACTTGGACTGATGATTAATTTCAACGTTGAAAAGTTAAAGTATGGCATAAAGAGAGTTATAAATGGGTATTAATCTTTCTATCCCGGTTTCTATTAGTAGCTATTTGAATTTTAGCTGTTTTTGCCCTCTGTGTACCTCAGTGCTCTCTGTGGTAAAAAGTTAGTTTGTACTTAGTCACCTTTCCGTAAAAAAAGACTGACCACAGAGAACACGGAGTATCACAGAGAAAAAGGAGTTTAATTCTCATACTTTTTTTTTAAAGTCTTGTTCTTCCTCTGTGTGTCTTTGTGTTCTCTGTGGCAAAAGGTTGGTTTGTACTTAGCTTCACCTTTCTGTAAAAAAAGACTGACCACAGAGAACACGGAGTATCACAGAGAAAAAGGATTAGTTTAATTCTCATACTTTTTTTAAGTCTTGCTCTTCCTCTGTGTGTCTTTGTGTTCTCTGTGGCAAAAGGTTGGTTTGTACTTAGCTTTCACCTTTCTGTAAAAAAAACTGACCACAGAGAACACGGAGTATCACAGAGAAAAAAAACGAATTGGTTTAATTCTCATGCTTTTTTTTAAAGTTTTGTTCTTCCTCTGTGTGTCTTTGTGTTCTCCGTGGCAAAAGGTTGGTTTGTACTTAGCTTCACCTTTCTGTAAAAAAAGACTGACCACAGAGAACACGGAGTATCACAGAGAAAAGGAGTTTAATTCTCATACTTTTTTTTTTAAAGTTTTGTTCTTCCTCTGTGTGTCTTTGTATTCTCTGTGGCAAAAGGTTGGTTTGTACTTAGCTTTCACCTTTCTGTAAAAAAAGACTGACCACAGAGAACACGGAGTATCACAGAGAAAAAAAACGAATTGGTTTAATTCTTATGTCTCTGTGGCAAAAATTGAAATCCTTACTATAATTAAGACTTATAGCTCTTTATTGGCTCGGAAGTCCCTGTTTTTCAGTTGAAGCTTTTGTTAAAATGTTGTAAAAGTGAGTCTTTAGTTTTGTTTCTTTCCGAAATAATACTTTCCTTTGCCCCGAAATAAGTGGAAAGATTTGGCTGCTTGCAACCACAGAAAAAAATGCTAAATGGTGAACTATGTGCTTTTCTGCATGTAGACAACCAACCATTGCTTTCCTGTATCGTGTACATCATTATTTAGTTAATGATCTTAAACAACATTGCCTGTCGATTTCATTGGTGCAATTGATGATATCGGCATCACAACTAATTATTATTAAAATATTATGGGATATTTATTCACATCAGAATCAGTTTCTGAAGGACATCCGGATAAGGTTTCTGATCAAATTTCAGATGCATTATTAGATAAGTTTTTGGCTTTCGATCCAAACTCAAAAGTTGCTTTGGAAACCTTGGTTACTACCGGACAGGTGGTTCTTGCCGGTGAAGTAAAAACCAAAACCTATATCGATGCTCAGGAAGTAGCTCGTGAGGTAATTAACCGCATTGGTTATACCAAAAGTGAATACCAGTTCGACGGTACATCTTGTGGTGTATTGTCTGCAATTCACGAACAATCAGCTGATATTAACCGTGGTGTAGATCGTGAAGATCCAATGACACAGGGAGCAGGCGACCAGGGAATGATGTTTGGTTATGCATGCAGGGAAACCGACGATTACATGCCTTTGGCTCTTGAGCTTTCGCATCGTTTGCTGATAGAATTAGCAGCTATTCGCCGCGAAGGAAGAGAAATGACCTACCTTCGTCCCGATTCAAAATCGCAGGTTACCATTCAGTATGCCGATGATGATACCATCGAAAGAGTACACACTATTGTGGTTTCTACTCAGCACGATGATTTTGGCCCGAACGATGAGTTGATGCTGGCTAAAATTAAGAAAGACGTTCGCAATATCTTGATACCTCGTGTAATTAAGCAATTGCCGAAGCGTATTCAGGTGATGTTTGATGAAAACTTTATTTTGCACGTAAATCCAACAGGAAAATTCGTAATTGGCGGACCTCATGGTGATACCGGTTTAACTGGCCGTAAGATAATTGTTGATACTTATGGAGGAAAAGGCGCTCACGGGGGTGGTGCATTCTCAGGAAAAGATCCTTCGAAAGTTGACCGTTCAGCAGCGTATGCTGCCCGTCATATTGCTAAGAATTTGGTTGCAGCAGGAGTAGCTGATGAATTGTTGGTTCAGCTTTCATACGCAATTGGTGTTGCCGAGCCTGTAGGGATTTATGTAAATACCTACGGAAAATCGAATCTAAGTATAAGTGATGGTCAAATTGCCGATAAAGTAGCCGAGCTATTTGATCTGCGTCCGGCAGCTATCGAGCAGCGATTGAAATTGCGTAATCCTATTTACGAAGAATCTGCCGCCTATGGTCATATGGGACGCACACCCCGTACGGTAGTAAAAAAATTCGAATCTCCCTATTTTGAAGGCGTAGAGCTTGAGGTAGAGTTGTTCACATGGGAGAAATTAGACTATATTGAAAAGGTGAAAGAAGCCTTCAATTTGTAGACAACGACAGGTACAATAATATACAAAGCCATTCCATTTATTTGGAGTGGCTTTTTTTACGCCAACTATTCAAGGGGTAAAATTCATTTGGGGGTTCCCCTCTGGGGCGGGCTTTCCGTTCCAACTCCTCACTCGTTCCTCCCTGTGGGGTTTCCACTTCAATCCCTAACCCAATAAAAAACCAATTATTATTAGGCTTATACAAGTAAAATAAATAAAAATGCAAAACAGATCCCTATAAAAGCAAAAGTCTGTGCTATAAAAGCAATATTTTGTAATAATAAAGAAAGTACTGTAGCTATTATTGCAAATATAAATTATTAAAAAGCAGAATAGATATTAATTTATAGCAATAAAATAATAAGAAATATTAATTTTGTGTTTATCTATAATATAAATTGAAATCAATTTAAGCATTACATTAAGAGGTCAATAGATATGAAAGCAAAAGTTAAAAGTCCAATTGCAATTAACGAACTGATACTATCCGAAATGAATCGGCAAGGCTTAAGTGCGGCCGATTTTGCACAAAAATTACAAATTAGCATGAATTCTATGTATCATATCCTAAAACGACCAAGCATGCAAATCGATAGACTTTGGGATATCTGTGAAGTTTTACAATTGAATTTCTTTAAAATTCTGGCTGATGAAATAAAAATTAATAAGCCTGCTGATACTCAAATAAACCAACTACAACAAGAAAATAAAACTCTTAAGGAGGTAATTCGACTTTTGGGTGGTAACAAGTAAATCACAAGTTGCATTCAAATATATGTGCTTGTTTGGTGTGTTTAATTCAAACTAAGATTTGGACATGCTGTGTTACCGTAAAACAATAGTACAATTAGAAACAGTAAAGCCAGATTATTAGATTCGGCTTTTTTTAGTTTGTTATTCATTTAACTATAAAATTGATAGTTTTGTAAGGAAATAAAATTTATTATATGGGCCGAAAATTATTGTGTCTTTCTTATTTCCTCTTTTTTTTCTTCTTGGTTTCTTCGCAAGAAATTCAGAATCGAATTTTGATCAAAAATGATACTGTCATCTTAAATCAAGATACGTTGGTTATTGGTATGACAGAGTTGAGTAATATTTTAACAAAGTCACAGATAGATTCCTTAGGTTCGCCTTGTATCGTGCATTGGGATGGAGATTGTGATTCAGGGACAGACTATGAGTACTGGATTGAAACAAATAGTCATGAAATTGTTTACATACAAGATTCACTGAATAAATATATATTAAAAACAATTTCAATTAAAAACACCAATAATACTTCATTGTTTTTCGAGGATGGATTGAATGCAAATAAGTTTACTAAAAAGGGAATACTAGATTTAGGATTCATAAAAGAACAGCGATATAAACAGAAAAAAAATGTGGCTGTTTATAAAAAAGTAGGGATTCATTTAACTGTTAAAGAAAACCTCGATAGTCTTTTAATTAAGTCAATTCATTTTCATCCTAAGAGTTGGGATAAACATCTAAAAATAGAAACATTAAAAGGAGAGGTCAGAAATACAGAAGGAGAATCTCTACCAGGAGTATTATTCTTAGCTTATAATCAATTTGATTCTTTAAAATATTACGATATTACGGATTTTGATGGAAAATATTATTTCGAGATCGATAGTATTAAAAAAATTGATGTCTTCAATTTTAATTATGAACCTCAAACCATAAAAGTCACAGATAATAAAGATCAAACAATCAATTTTAAGCTAAAGAAAAACACATATTATCTACCCGATTTAATTGTTGCTAAAAGCGGTGAAATTCAAATTGATTCAATTTGTTACCTAGATCAATTTCCAAAGGTTAGAGATTCTTCGAAGATTAATGTTTGGCTTGTATGTGAGTTTTCGAATTTTAATCCATTGATTTCTAATTTACCTTCTGCGATTGGAGGTCTGAGAAATTCCTATGTAACATTAGTATCATCTTTAAATAGTAAAAGGAAACTGAGAAAATGTGAAGCAGAAGTGTATTTCGTAATTGATAAATTTGGACAAACTAAGCTCATTGATATTATTTGTGATGACAAGATAAATAAAGAATATTTGGCCAGATATATGTTTGATACGTTTAAATGGACTACTGCAAGATGGCGGGGGAGGCGAATTGATTCTAATTGGAGTCTCAAAATTATTTTTGAATAACTGCTGCTATATTGTTACGACTTTTTGTTTGGGGTAGTGCTTCAACGTATCCTCAATACTCTTCTCAACAGGAATAAACTCAAAATTTAAAGCCTCTTTTATTTTCTGGTTCGAGTAGTGTTTGATATTGTGAGCCGATCGCGCATTTTCTTTCGTGAAGCCAGCTGGTGTAAAAAGAAATATTTTTTTTAGGTAAGCAATTCTCCAGGCAATTTCGGTCATTTTGGGACTCGCATATTTTGTAGGTCCGGAAATACCTAAACCTTTGGCAATGGTTTTAAAAATGAATTCGAAAGTGCAGTTTTCGCTGTTTAAAATAAAGCGTTCATTTACAACATCACTTTCCATCAGGTCAATCATACTGTGGCTTACGTCACGAACATCAACATAACCGGTAATTCCTTTGGTATAGTATTTTAAACCTTTGGCAACGGTTTTAAACAGAAGAGAACTTCCCTTATCCCATTGTCCGGGACCAATAATAATTGACGGGTTCACAATCACAGCATTCAATCCTTCTTCTATTCCTCTCCAAACCTCCAATTCCGATTTAAATTTACTGATTGAATAACCTGATCTTTTTTCTTCCGGACTCCAGGGAGTCTTCTCATTAACAGTATTGTCTTTCTCTTCCGGAGAACCCAAAGCCGCGATTGAACTTACCATGCAAAATTTTCTGATGTTGGCTTCCAGACAGGCATTTACCAAATTTCGGGTTCCCTCTACATTTATGTCCTGCATATTGTTGCGATCTTCCTTTCGGAATGAGACAAGTGCAGCACAATGGTATACGTCTTCAATACCATCGAGAGCATCCTCCAGCGAGAAAGGATCCAACATATCTCCATCAAACCATTCGATGGTATCAAACAGTTTACCGGCATTTTGCGTGTAGTAAGAAAAAGTGGCCCGCACCAATTCGGTATCACTGCTTTTTCGTTTTAGCGCACGAACTTTATTGCCTTTCGAAAGTAAATCAAATAATAAATGTGAGCCAACAAGCCCCGTTCCGCCGGTAACTAAAATCATGTAATATTAATTAATAAGCATCCTTTAAATGCCTGGGATTATGAAATATAAGAATGAAGCTTACTTTGGCCAGTTTAATTTAATGGTTTGTGTCATTTGAGTATGAACACTTAACGGTACCGGGCTGGTTCCTGCTACATTTTCAATAATCTGCTTTTCCTCTGCAGTATATTTTTTATTTGGAAAGTTGAACTCAACAATTACTTCATCCACTCTTCTGGGATCGCTCGCCATAATCTTGGTGATATTTAATTCGGTTCCCACAATATCAATATTGTTATCGCGAGCCACAATTCCCATAATGGTCATAATGCAGGAACCCAGTGAGGCAGCCAGTAAATCGGTAGGCGAAAATGCTTCTCCTTTTCCCTGATTGTCAGTTGGTGCATCGGTGAAAATTTTATTGCCCGATTGCAAATGAATGCACTCAGTCCGTAAATCGCCCAGGTATTTTGATTTGATAGTTGTCATGCTGTTTATCTATTTAGTGAAGTGTGTAGTAAGCAATTTTAGTTTTGTGAATTTACGGTTTACCGTCAAAATAACAAATAGCTTGAAGCTGGTAATCAAGAAAATTAATCGTGTGTGTCATCTGTTTTTGATAAAATTAGTTTCCATTTATTTGAGAGAGAGAAAATATGGAATGAGGCTATGATTCAAAGTGGAATTATTGTTTTTGTTCTATTAATTGTTAAAATATTTGGTTTCCTAGATATAAGAAAAAATCTATAGAATAAAGTTCTGCTTAAATGAAGTAAAACATGATAAATGGATCTCTTGAACAGTAATGTTTAGGAGATCTTTTTTTTTGTTTCCGCTTTCAGATTCAAACCGAAATCAGAGCTAATAATTTCGAATTATAAGCAATCTGCAATGTCTCTTAATAAGTCAACTTTTATTGGCTGATTAAATAGAGCTTAGTCCCTTGATTCTGCAAACACTATGACCATCAATTCTTGTATTTTTTCTATATTTGTAAACTTTTTAGAAAAGATAAGATAATTTAAGTCGGAATAATACGGATAGGCATTTGACAATCAGTATCAGGTTTGCACAGATAATGATGAATACGAATGTGAATTAGTATTAGCGAATTCAAGATAAATATTACTATAAATGAGCACTAAATTCCCAGAGTACAAGAATCTTGATCTATCACAGGTCAACAAGGATATTCTAAAAAATTGGAACGAAAATAACACATTTGAGAAGAGTTTGGAGACTCGTGAGGGAAATCCAACTTTTGTTTTTTATGAAGGACCTCCTTCTGCAAATGGTATGCCTGGTATTCACCATGTTATGGCACGTGCTCTTAAAGATATTGTTTGCAGATACAAAACTTTGAAGGGATTTCAGGTGAACCGTAAAGCAGGATGGGATACTCATGGTTTGCCGGTAGAGCTTGGTGTTGAGAAAGAATTGGGAATTACCAAGGAAGATATTGGGACAAAAATCTCAGTTGATGATTACAACGAGGCTTGTCGTACCAATGTAATGAAATATACCCGAGAATGGGAAGATTTAACAACTAAAATGGGCTATTGGGTAAATATGGAAGAGCCATACATTACCTACGATAACCGTTACATTGAAACACTTTGGTGGTTGTTGAAACAACTGTTTGAAAAAGATTTATTATACAAAGGATACACAATCCAACCCTTTTCTCCAGCGGCAGGTACCGGTTTGTCAACTCATGAGCTGAATCAGCCTGGTTGTTACAAGGATGTGAAAGATACTACAGCTGTTGGTATGTTTAAGGTGGCCCGCGATGAGAAAAGCGAATTCATTTACGAAGGAATAGATTGTGATGCTTATTTTATTGCATGGACAACAACTCCATGGACCCTTCCTTCTAATACAGCATTGGCTGTTGGACCAAAAATCGAATACGTTCGTGTTCGAACTTTTAATCCATATACAGGAATTCCTTGTGTGGTTATTCTGGCTAAAAACCTGTTCTACAATTTCTTTGATAAAAAATACGAAGGACTTGAATTGGGCGAATACGAAGTTGGCGATAAGCGTTTAACGTTTAAGACTCTTTCAGAGCACGTAGGTGCCGATTTGGAAGGTCTTCGCTACGAGCAGTTAATGCCTTTGGTAAAACCAGAAGGTGATGCATTTCGTGTTATTTTGGGTGATTTTGTTACTACCGAAGATGGTACAGGTATCGTTCATATCGCTCCAACTTTTGGTGCGGATGATGACAGGGTAGCTAAACAAGCTGGTATTTCGCCATTAATTCTTCGCGATAAAGAAGGTAAAATGCAGCCAATGGTTGATCGTACCGGTAAATTTTTCAAGATTGAAGACCTGAGTGAAGAATTTGTAAAAGAATTTGTAAATGTTGAGGCTTACGGTGAGTATGCCGGTCGTTTTGTGAAAAACGCTTACGATCCAAGCTTAACAGATGATGATGCAACTTTAGATATTGACATTGCTGTTGCCTTAAAGAAAGAAAGTCTGGTTTTTAAAGTTGAGAAACACATTCATAATTATCCGCATTGTTGGAGAACAGATAAGCCAATTCTTTACTATCCATTGGATTCTTGGTTTATCGAAACTACAAAAGTACGTGATCGAATGATTGAGCTAAACAAAACCATTAACTGGAAACCTAAATCAACTGGTGAAGGTCGTTTCGGGAAATGGCTGGAGAATCTGCAGGATTGGAATCTTTCGCGTTCACGTTATTGGGGAACACCACTTCCAATTTGGGTGAGTGAAGATCGTTCAGAGATAAAATGTATTGGTTCAGTTGCTGAATTAAAGGCTGAAATTGAAAAGTCGATTGCTGCCGGCTTTATGACTGAAAATATTCTGGCTGATTACGTTGAGGGGGATAACAGCAAAGAGAATTACGAAAAATTCGACCTGCACCGTCCATACGTTGATGGTTTGATTTTGGTGAGTGAAACAGGCCAGAAATTGTTTCGTGAGCTTGATTTGATCGATGTTTGGTTCGATTCAGGTGCGATGCCATATGCACAGCAGCACTATCCTTTCGAAAACAAAGATAATTTTGATAAATTGTTTCCAGCTCAGTTTATTGCTGAAGGTGTTGATCAAACCCGTGGATGGTTCTTTACCTTGCATGCTATTGCAACCATGGTATTCGATGGTGTTGCTTTCGAAAATATCATCTCTAATGGTTTGGTGTTGGATGCAACAGGAAACAAGATGTCTAAACGTCTTGGAAATGCAGTAGATCCATTTTCTACCATTGAAAAATATGGTTCGGATCCATTGCGTTGGTATATGATTACCAATGCTCAGCCTTGGGATAACTTGAAATTTGATTTAGGTGGTGTGGAAGAAGTTCGTCGTAAATTCTTCGGAACACTTTACAATACTTATAGTTTCTTCCAATTATATGCGAATGTTGATGGATTTACTTATTCTGAAGCTGACGTACCAATGGAACAACGTCCTGAAATTGATCGTTGGATTCTTTCTCTTTTGAATTCCTTAATTAAAGAAGTTGAAGAGTGTTATGAAGCCTACGAGCCGACTCGAGCCGGACGTGCAATTCAGAATTTTGTAAATGAAAACCTATCAAACTGGTACGTTCGTTTGTGCCGTAAGAGATATTGGGGCGGAGAATATTCTACAGATAAAATTTCTGCTTACCAAACTCTTTACAGATGTTTAGAGACTGTTTCTGTTTTGGCATCGCCAATTGCTCCTTTCTATATGGATCAATTGTTTAAAGATCTGAATTCCGTTACAGGACGTTATACAGAAGAGTCTGTTCATTTAGTGAATTTCCCTAAATACGTCACAGAAGTAATTGATTCTGCATTGGAAGAAAGAATGGATATGGCTCAGAAGATTTCTTCTATGTCATTAGGATTGCGCCGTAAGGTAAAAATTCGTGTTCGTCAGCCTTTGCAAAAGATTATTATTCCTATTCTTGATGAGACAATGGTTCCTCAGTTAGAGGCCATTAAGAATATTGTTCTTTCAGAAATCAATGTGAAGGAAATGGAATTCATTACCGATACAACAGGAGTTTTAGTGAAAAATATCAAGCCTAACTTTAAAACCTTAGGGCCAAAGCATGGTAAAATAATGAAACAAATTGCTGCTGAAATTGGTAAAATGGTTCAGGAAGATATTGTTGCTTTCGAAAAAGAAGGTAGCTATACAATTGTTGTAAACAATGAAAATATCAGCTTAACTCCTGAGGATGTTGAAATTGTTTCTGAAGATATTCCAGGATGGTTAGTAGCCAATGAAGGAAAACTTACCGTTGCAATGGATGTAAATATAACCGATGAATTACGCAAGGAAGGAATAGCACGCGAGTTTATCAATAGAATTCAGAATTTAAGAAAGGACTCTGATTTTGAAGTAACTGATAAAATAAAGCTTCAAATTATGATGCATGATTCTATTAATGATGCCGTACTTGCTCATAAAGAATACATTGGGGCTCAAACCTTAGCTGTTAGTATTGAATTGGTAGAAAAATTAGCTGATAATGAGGCTAAAGCAGTAGAGATTGAACAGGGTGTAGAGAGTTTTATTAAGATTGAAAAAGTTAGTGAATAATCGATTTTTTGTTATCTTTAAAAAAAATAGAAACAATGGCAGAAAAAAAACGATATACCGACGAGGAGTTGCAGGAATTCAAAGAATTGATCATTGCTAAACTTGAGAAAGCAAAAAAGGATTACGTGACTTTAAAAGCAGTAATCTCGAATAGTTCTGGAAATGATACTGAAGATACTTCGCCTACTTTTAAGGTATTGGAAGAGGGAGCTTCTGTATTGTCGAAAGAGGAAGCAGGACGTTTAGCTGAACGTCAGGCGAAGTTTATTTCTCATCTGGAGATAGCTTTAATCCGAATTGAAAATAAAACCTATGGTATCTGTCGGGAGACAGGTAATTTAATTGCTAAAGAAAGGCTTCGCGCTGTTCCCCATGCTACATTAAGTATCGAGGCTAAAAACAAACAGTAAGATCTGTTATTAAATATATCTTAATGATTGGAAGAATATTCTTCCAATCATTTTTGTTTATAAGTCAAGGTTTTTATTTATTTGGAATCTGAAATAGATTAGCAGTCAACAATTAAATAGTCAATATGTCTTTATTTAAAAAATCGATAGCACTTATTGTGGTACTCCTGATTTTGGATCAGGTAGTAAAAGTTTGGATCAAAACCCACATGATGCTTGGAGAAGAGTTTTCGGTATTCGGGGATTGGTTCTTAATTCATTTTATTGAAAACAATGGAATGGCCTTCGGAATGGAATTAGAAGGTCAGTGGGGAAAAATTCTTTTAAGTTTGTTTCGAATATTTGCTGTTTGTGGTATTGGTTGGTATCTGTACGATATCTCGGCTAAAAAAGCGCCTTTGGGATTAGTGGTTTCAATTGCTTTAATATTTTCAGGAGCAATGGGAAATATTATCGACAGTGCATTTTACGGATTAATTTTTAATGATAGTTATTATCAGGTTTCAACTTTTATGCCCGAAGCAGGTGGCTATGCATCTTTTTTACATGGCAAAGTAGTTGATATGCTATATTTCCCTCTTTTGGAAGGAAGATTTCCTGAATGGTTACCCATGTGGGGCGGAGAGCATTATATTTTCTTTCGTCCGGTATTTAATATTGCTGATTCATACATAACAATTGGTGTTACATTTATCCTTTTGTTTCAGCGAAAATATTTCATGAAAGAAAAATAAGAAATAATTTATATCGATATCATAAGAATAAAAGCCCGTTTAGGGCTTTTTTTATTTGTTGTTATAAATAAGAAATACTCCTCAACAAACTCTCAATTTAATTGAGGTGTCTGGAAACATGGAGGTGAAGCTTTCCTTGAACTTTCAATCCTCTCAAGACAAAACATAAAATATTATTTGTTGGTTGTTCATGATTTTCTTATATTTATTATTAAACTCATATCTGCAATATTACTTCTTCATTGAGTTGTGGTTGAGCTGTTTATGTGTTGATTATGACTACTACTAACGACTGGCAATTGTGGAATTATGAAAAAACCATTCATTCCTGTCAAATGGGAAATACTTTCTCAATGATAGTTATTGATCAAATTTTCATTTGAATGGGGTGAGAATACTTCTGTATGCAAAAGAGGTACTTGCTATTTTGCAATTGTTATATTTAATTGACTAGAAGCATGAAGAGTAAGATCCGAATTTTAATAGTTGAGGATGAATATGTTATTGATGAAGGAATTCTGTGTTGCTTAAATGATCTGGATTATGAGATTGTTAAAACGGTATATCATTCTAAATCAGCACTTAAATATCTAGTAAATGCTGAAATCGATATTGTTTTGATTGATGTAAATTTGAATGATGATCTCAATGGATTTCAATTGGCAGAAATAATTAAATGTGAATTCAGAATACCATTTATATTTCTAATTTCAACAGACAGGCAAATTTGTATTGAAAAGCTAACGGAGACAAATCCAAGTGTAATAGTATTGCAAAACCCGACATTAAATCAAATACATTTCTCATTAATACTGGCAGTTACTAACAATGAGAAGTTGAATTCCTCTTTGGGCGAAAATAAAGAAGAAAATTCAAGCTTGGATCAGCTAAATAATTGTTTGTTTTTAAAAAAGAACAATCATTTTGAAAGGGTTAATTTTGAGGAGATATTTTGGTTAAGAGCTGAGAATAACTATACGGTAATTCATACAACAAAGGGAGACTATCTATACTCAACTGTTCTCAAGAAATTTACAGCTAAATTGCCAGGAAATCAGTTTGTAAGAATACATAGATCTTACATAGTTAATGTCACTAAAATTGATGGTTTTGAAGGGAAAATGGTCATGATTGATGGTCAGCCCATTACTGTTGCAAAAACTTATTATAACAATGTGTTTGATTTGCTGCATACCGTATAATTATCAGTTCCAAACCAACAAAACAGATGGTGCAGCAGAAGTAAGGGAGTTGGTAATATCAGTGATTAATAATTATGAACCATTAATTAGAATTAGGGAAGCCTTATCTGGATTTGGTGGTTTATAATTTAAAAGAAATGTGGCTGGTCCTTGATAATAAGTTTACCGGCCTTGCTATTGACAAATGCTTTCGTTTTATCCGGGCCTGTTTTTTGTCTTATTTTAAGTCACATTTATCTTTGATTTTTTCAATTATCTTTGCAGTATTAAGAGCAAAATTCCTGATACAGCTCTACTATTTAGGAAAAATCAAGAAAGCAGAATGATAAAAACAGAAAAAATATTCAACTGTACAAATGACTTGGAATTTGAAAAACTTGCACTACAGGTTTTTCAATATCAGGCAACGAATAATATTGTTTACAAAGAATATCTGGAGCATTTAAAATTTGATATTTCAACAGTTAAAACCCTTATTCAAATTCCCTTTCTTCCTATTGATTTCTTTAAATCGCATAAAGTAGTTTCGATTAATAAAGAAGCACAGGCCATTTTTACCAGCAGTGGAACAACTGGAAATTTAACCAGTCGGCACTACGTGCCCGACCTGAAAATTTATGAAGCCAGCTTTACCAAAGGATTTGAGCAATACTACGGACCGGTAAGTGATTACTGTATTCTGGCTCTCTTGCCGTCTTATTTGGAACGGGAAGGCTCTTCTCTTATTTACATGATGGAGAAGCTGGTAGAGGACAGTAAGCATGAACAGAGTGGATTCTATCTGCACAATCATGAAGAATTGATTGCGGCGATTGCTGATCTTAAAAAACAGAATCAAAAAATATTACTGCTTGGTGTAAGTTTTGCCTTACTTGATTTAGCTGAGCAGTATCAACTTGATTTGGATGGTGTAATAGTGATGGAAACAGGAGGAATGAAAGGGCGCAGAAAGGAAATTACCCGTGAGGAGTTGCATGCTTTTCTGACCCAA
This sequence comes from Marinifilaceae bacterium, assembly GCA_016936255.1. Classification (GTDB taxonomy): domain Bacteria; phylum Bacteroidota; class Bacteroidia; order Bacteroidales; family Marinifilaceae; genus Labilibaculum. The sequence continues at coordinate 19,552 of JAFGYE010000081.1, forward strand.
CGATTGGGTGTCGAAAAAATTCATTCGGAATATGGAATGACAGAACTTTTATCGCAGGCTTATTCGAAAGGGGACAGTTTGTTTTTTACGCCAGGCTGGATGAAGATATTGATTCGGGATATTTACGATCCTTTTTCTTACGAACAGCAAGGCCGAAGCGGAGGAGTGAATGTAATCGATTTGGCTAACATACACTCTTGTTCTTTTATAGAAACACAGGATTTGGGGCGTATTCATGAAGATGGAAGCTTCGAAATTCTGGGTCGTTTTGACCATTCCGATATCAGAGGCTGTAATTTGCTGGTAAATGAATAAAATAAAAGAAAACACCAAATAGAGTTTAATGAATGTAAATCAACTCTATTTGATGTTTAAAATTCCCCTACCAAAAGGAATTTAAGATTAAATTTTTACAGCTTATTTATTTAAAGCTAACTGCCAATTCCAAGCTGAAAGCAAGGTTTCGTCAAGGCTTTTTTCAGATTTCCATCCTAATTCTTTATTTGAAAAAGTAGTGTCTGCATAAATTTGTTCAATATCACCGGCGCGTCGTCCCACAATTTTATGAGGTACTTTTTCTCCTGTAGCCCGTTCGAACGATTCAATAAGTTCCAATACCGAAACACCTTTTCCTGTTCCAATATTAAAAAACTCATAATTCGATTTTTGCTTTTCTTCAATCAAACGATTAATTGCAACAACATGAGCTTTAGCTAAATCAACAACATTAATATAATCGCGGATACAAGAACCATCGGGCGTATTGTAATCATTTCCAAATACACTTAACTCAGCACGCATTCCTGCAACTGTTTGTGTTAAAAACGGAATTAAATTACCGGGAACACCCAAAGGCAATTCTCCAATTTTTGTTGATGGATGAGCTCCGATCGGATTGAAATAACGCAAGGCAATTCCTTTTAATTCAGGATTTGCTTTCGTAGTATCTCTGATGATATCTTCACAAATCGTTTTTGTATTTCCGTAAGGAGATTCAGCTTCTTTACGCGGTGTTGCTTCTGTTACAGGCAATTTATCAGGCTGTCCGTAAACTGTGCACGATGAAGAAAAAACCAAATTTGGAACATTAAATTCCTTCATTGCTTCCAGAATATTCATCAAAGAATTCAAATTGTTTCTGTAGTACAACAATGGTTTCACAACCGATTCCCCTACCGCCTTCGAGGCTGCAAAATGAATAATTGCATTTATTCCTGTATGTTTCGTGAAGAATTCTGTACATTCTTTTGCACAACTTAAATCTACCTTTTCGAACAATGGACGAATACCGGTAATCGCTTCAATACCATCTAAAACTTCAATTTTAGAATTTGATAAATTATCTGCAATCACTACTTCGCAACCACTATTTTGAAGTTCGACTACAGTATGGGAACCGATATATCCGGTTCCCCCTGTTACTAATACTTTATTCGTCATAATCTAAATTCTAAAAGAATTATTTTCTTTCGCCTATATTAGTATACATTCAATTTTTGTTAAAAATATCGGATGTACAACTTAATTTTACTACCAAAACATTGCATATAAAACAACAAGAACAATGCAGATCGCATAAGATACTATATTGAAAACCTTACCTGTTACAAATGTTTTTCTACTAATTTCAATCCCTTTTTCATCATCGGCACCTTTGTTTTGGAAATAACTAACCAAAATAATTACCGCTGCTGATAACAATGCAGTATATCCCATTTGATCCAGGAAAGGTACATTTGGGAAAAGTCCCTCAATAGAGCTTCCAGCCAACCAGCCTTTGGGACCAACTTTAAAGAACATTGCAATCGGGATTGATGACAAAACACCAACAATAGCACCTTTATTCGTTGCTTTTTTCCAGAACAATCCTAACAAGAATACAGCTAAAATACCAGGACTAACGACACCGGTATATTCCTGAATAAACTGAAATGCCTGATCTATGCCTCCCAATAATGGAGCAACAATTCCAGCTATTAATAAAGCACCTGTAGCAGAAAGTCTTCCCACATTTACAGTTTCCTTATCGGTAGCATTCGGATTAATATAAGGCTTGTAAATATCCATCGTGAAAATGGTTGAAGTAGAATTCAACATAGATGCCAACGAAGATACAATTGCCGCTGCCAAAGCCGCAAAAGCGACACCTTTCAAGCCTGATGGAAGAAACTGTAACAACCATGGATATGCTTTATCCGCGGCATCCATTGTTGGAATGTTGTCCATTGATCCCACACCCAAGCGAGCCATGATTGCAGGGTCATTTACCATTACAAAAGCTGCAATACCTGGAATTACAACAATTAATGGAATGATTAATTTCAGAACCCCTGCAAATACAATTCCTTTTTGTGCTTCACCCAAGGATTTTGCCGCCAAAGTTCTCTGAATAATGTACTGGTTAAATCCCCAATAATATAAATTTGCAACCCACAAACCCCCAACAATTACTCCAATTCCAGGAAGATTTACATACTGGCTGTTTGTCTTATCCAGAATCATTTGAAAACTATCTGGTGCAGCTTCGTAAATGTGTTTGAATCCAGCAACTACACCTTCTCCTCCGGATACATTATCCAAAGCCAAATAAGTTGTTATCAGACCTCCTAAAATCAAGAATATTACCTGAATTACATCGGTCCATGCCACCGCTGAAAGCCCACCATACAATGAGTAACTTGTAGCAAAAAGGGCCAGGCCAAGAATACCGTAAATCATAGGAATTCCCATAATTGTTTCCATAGCCAAGGCTCCCAAATAAAGAACGGAAGTTAGGTTAACGAACACGTACAATGCAATCCAAAATACAGCTAAAATGGTTTTCAAGTTGGTCGAAAATCGTTGTTCCACAAACTCAGGAATAGTATACAATCCCTTTTCAATAAAAATTGGCAAAAAATATTTACCTACAATTATCAAAGTTAAAGCGGCCATCCATTCGTATGAGGCAATAGCCAAACCAATTGCAAAACCGGAACCGGACATTCCGATAAACTGTTCTGCAGAAATATTTGCCGCAATTAAGGAAGCTCCAATAGCCCACCATGGCAATGATTTACTTGCCAAAAAGTAATCATCGGCATTTTTTTGATGTCCCTCTTTATCGCGGGATACCCATAAACCTACTCCAACAATTACGAATCCATATAAAATGAATATAATGTAATCCAGAGTTGAAAACGCATTTTCCATATTAAGGATATTTATTTAGTTTTTAATTTATAATGTACCGGGGAAAGTTTTCGTAATCGCAATGCAGCTCCTTCAGCTGTAATATCTCTTTGCGGCGTGCCCAACATTTCATATCCAACCATAAATTTTTTAACGCTAGCCGAGCGTAATAATGGAGGATAGAAATGCATGTGCAAGTGCCACTCAGGGTGCTCTTCACCATCGGTTGGTGCTTGGTGCAATCCTGCTGAATAGGCAAAAGAAACCTCAAATAAATTATCATACATTATTGTCAGTTTCTTATAAATATCTGCTAAATCAGTTTTTTCCCCATCGGTTAATTCCAATAAGTTCGAAACTGTTCTTTTACTAATAATCATGGTTTCGAAAGGCCATACTGCCCAAAAAGGAACCAAAGCAACGAACGAATCGTTTTCAACTAAAATACGTTCTTTCTTTTCCAATTCGTTATTCAAATAATCGAAGAGCATAGTTCTTCCGTGCTTTTCGAAATATTCTTTCTGAGTCTGCGATTCTTTCGAAGTTTCTAATGGAACCAATGCTGAAGCCCAGATTTGCCCATGAGGATGAGGATTCGAACATCCCATAACAGCACCTTTATTTTCAAATATCTGAACATAGCCAATATCCTCTCTGGATCCCAGTTCGTCGTATTCCTTACACCAAAGATCAACCACTTTACGGATTTTATCCACTTCCATTTCAGGAACTGTAAGGCTATGATCAGGGCTATAACAAATTACTTTGCAAATTCCGGATTCACTCTCTGCTTTAAAAAGATCGCCATCTTCAAATTTCCCTTTTGGAGTGTCCTCCAGTAAAGCGCTAAAATCATTCTGAAAGGAGTATACATCTTTGTAATCAGGATTATTTTCGCCACCAACGCGTTCATTACGAGGGCATAGGTAACAATCTGGATCGTGAGGCGGACGAACCTCTTCAGTTACTTTTTCAACCTGTCCCTGCCAAGGACGTTTCGACCTGTGAGGCGAAACCAATATCCATTCTCCGGTTAAAGGATTGTACCTTCTGTGGGGATTCTCTATATAATCAAACTTATTCATCAATTGTCTTTTTAAAATTCCCAATTCGTTTGCCTCCATCGCTAATTTCAGCAACATAAAATTCGCCTTTTAGTCCAGTTTTTTCAAAATATTCAGCGCCCACTTTTGCAATAAATTCGTCAACAAATTCATCTCTTACCAAACTAACTGTTGAACCTCCAAAACCACCTCCAGTCATTCGGGAACCAATAGTTCCTTCAATTTTCCGGGCAGCATTAACCATTGCATCCAGTTCATTTCCAGTAACCTCATAATCATCGCGAAGCGAATCGTGCGATTGATTCATTAATTTTCCGAAAGCCTGTAAGTTACCCAATTTTAGTTCTTCCACTGCCTTTTTGGTTCGGTCTATTTCGGATACTACGTGCCGAGCTCTTTTGCGAACGGTATCGTTTTCAATATTTACTGATAAAGAGTTGAATTCTGCCGGACTTAATTCACCCAAGTTGGCAATTGACTTTGAGGGGGTAATTGCATCAACAGCAGCCCGGCATTCATCAACCCGTTCATTGTATTTTCCCGCATCCAAACTATGCGGACTGTTTGTATTTCCTATAATAATTTTAACTCCTGATAGTTTTACAGGCACCAATTCGTACTCAAGACTATCGCAGTTCAAATAAATTGCATGATCCTTTTTTCCCATTCCGGAAGCAAATTGATCCATAATTCCGCACATCACACCTGCAAATTCATGCTCTGCTTTCTGACTGTACTTTACGATGGTCAATCGATCCTGACCAAACTGAAATTCCTCATTAATTGCAACACCTGTTACTACCTCTAATGAAGCAGAGGATGACAATCCTGCACCATTGGGTACATTTCCCCAAATTAAAATGTCAGCACCGGCATCCGGCTTTTGTCCGTTCTTCACAAACTGAGCAATTACGCCAATTGCATAATTTACCCATGTTCCTTTAGGCAAAGGATTGCATAAAGAATCCAAATCAATTTCCTGTACAATCTCCTGATTCAAAGAGCGAAAACGGAAAGACTTTCGTTCAGTTTTACGAATCAAACAATAGGTTCCAAATGATAATGCACATGGGAAAACAAACCCCCCATTATAATCAGTATGTTCTCCAATTAAATTCACCCTGCCCGGCGAGAAATATACATTACAATCACCGGCTCCATAAAAATTTTCAAACTCTTTTTTCAAATTATCAACACGCATAACTTTTTCTTACTGGTTGGTACTGGTTGGTAAATATAGATGTTTTTAATTAATTCCCAAAAAACTTTTTACTATTTGAAATTCTTCTGTTTTAACCTCCCTACAAAGATCCTCTTCGAATCAAACGGGATTTATTCTCTATTAAGTCTTTTTTCGATCCCAACACCATTTCTGCCAATATTTCCCCCATCTCTTTAAAATCAGTACTTATTGTTGTTATACCATCGGCAACAACTTCTTTTAGCGGTGTGTCATTGTAAGAAATAATCCCAAGCTCTTCTCCTATTTTAAATTGCTTCCTATTTGCCTCTTTTACCAAATAGACCAGGTCATTGTCATTGGAAACTATGTACGCCTCAGATTTATTAATTGCATGTCCCTGAATACTTTCAATCACTTTAAATTCCCATTGGTTTGCAAACTCTTTTGCGAATTTCTTAAATCCCTTCATCTGTCCGACCGGTTCTTTTCCCCCAGGGAAAACCCAAAACAACTTCCTGTATTTCTTTAACAGATCAGATCCCGAGGAAAGTGCAGAGAATACGTCTTTTTCGAAATTCTGATAGACTGCAGGATAATGCTTCTTTAAATTTGCATTGGTTTGATCCAAAATGTACACTTTATCCTGAGGCAACTGTTTTAGCACCGAATAGGCATCTGTAAATTTTGCCGGCATAATAACATAGGACGTATATTTTCCATTGTTGTTCTCAATCAACTCTTTAAATACTCTTTCGTTAAAATGATGAAAGTAAATATCAACGGTAGCCAGCCCTTTTAAACTTTCGATGAAGGAATTGTATAATATTTCTTTAAATGTATTAAACTCCTCGAAAAGCAAGAAAATCTTGTGCTTTAACTGAGTAATATTGCTCTCCAAATAGTAACCTTTTCCCGGTACAGATGAAATAACTCCCCGCGCCTTTAACTCGTTAAAGGCAACCAGTACAGTATCCCGGGATAAATTAAACTCCTTGCATATTGCATTGATTGAAGGCAACTGATCGCCAATAGCAACATCCCCATTTTCAATGGATTGGTACAAAGAATTTATCAACTGTTTGTATTTGGGAACTCCTGATTCATTAGAGACTGTAAAGAGATTTGAAGGCATACTGCATTGATATTTAGATCGTAATTGAAAAAACAAATATAATCATTTTTTCAACTGTTGGGTACTGGTTGGTGATCTTGTCGATTTATTCCATTAAAAGTATTAAACAAAAAAAGAGGCTGTCTCAAATGAGATAGTCTCTTTTTCGTTTTATAGTTTTTTATATTTATCACTGATTTCTTATTTTAGAGAT
>JAFGYE010000082.1 GCA_016936255.1 Marinifilaceae bacterium
ATGCTTCACGGCCATAAGAAACAGCGCGACTGTCGCACCATATTATGGAAGGTCTGACAACATTCCCATCTTTATCAAGAGCTACCAAACCATGCATTTGGTAAGTAATTCCAATGGCTTTAATGTCAGAAACATTAACCTTTGCTGTATTTAAAACTTCTGCGAGGGCGTTTTTAATATTTTCCCACCAATCTTCAGGAGCCTGCTCTGCCCATTCCGGCTGTGGAACGGATATTTTCATTTCTGTTTTTGGATAAAAAGCAGATGCGGCACTCGTTCCTTTCTCAATATCCAGAAGACTTACCTTTACTGAGGAGCTTCCTATATCAAAACCAAGTGTGTACTTCATTTTACTCTGTTCTGTTCTGGTTAGATACTAAAATTATATTTTCTATCTCTAAATTCAATCCACTAATCCTACAAGGATTCTCTGATACGCAATGTTGTAGGAATACAAAGTCTCATGGGTTCATCATTGGCAACAAACTCGGCAGCTTTCATCCCCATTTCAGCAAAATTGGTAGATAAAACAGTAATCCCTTTATAAATAAATTTCTTCATCGGAGTTTCATTGTAAGAAACAAACCCAACATCTTGCCCAGGCTCAAGATTTTTCTCGCGTGTTTGTTCCAAAAATTTACCCAAAATCCGATCACTTACACTAATATAAGCAACCCCCTTCTTAATATCAAATAATTCACTGTTTTTTAAAACATCATATCTGATGTGATGTTTCTTACAAAACTTTATAAAATAACGCACCGATTCATAGGGGTGATTGGTGTATTCGGGATAGACGAATTGAAAATGATTATATTTCTTCATCAAATGCAGTACCTTTTCAAACTCGTCAAAAAGAGGCCGGCCAAAATCCTGATAAAGAACATTATTATCTTCTGATGAAAAAATATTCCAGTCAATCAGCAGCAGTTTTTCAGAAGGAATCAGCCCAAGAGTATCTTCCATAGAAGGATGATCAAAAGGCATTACCACATATTTAGCATATTTTCCAATGCTTTCCTCTATCTGCTTTTTAAAAACATCGGGTTTATAATGGTGAAAATGAACATCTGCAATGACATTTTTGGGCAAATTCTTGAAAAATGAATCATAAAGCACTTCTTTATATGCTTTAAAAGTATCCAAAAATAAAAACACCCTTCTAATCTCTTTTGCAATAAAATATCCTTTGTTGGGTACACTCTCAATAACACCCTGTTCTTTTAATAAGGAATACGCCTTAAAAACAGTGTCTCTGGAAAGATTATACTCCTTGCAAACCTGATTTACTGAAGGTAAATGATCACCTATACTAAGCTTTTTCTCTGATATCGCATTGTTAACAGATTCCACCAATTGACGAAATTTCGGGACATCTGAAGCACTATCAATCAGATACTTAAACTCAATATTTTTATTATTTTCAGCCATTCTGTTCTGGTATGTAAACAGTGCAAATATAGTTTTTTTATATGAACGACAATAAAATGTTTATTAAAAAAAAAACATCACATTAAAGACCAAAACATAAATAACTCAAATAGTGAAACTTAATAATAATATTTTTTTATGGTCATTCGATTTAACTTTTGCTCTCCGGGGTTAAAATTCATTAATTAAAAACAATACAGCGTAATAAAACAAATAAAGAGACTACATTTGCATCGATAAATGGAAGAGAAGTGCCAAAAGCATCAACTTCCAACTGAAGTTTTGTCATTTCAAAATGACCTAAACCTGTAAAATAAAGCAGGAACATCAAAAGCCAGCAATTGGGATTTCAAAACGACAGAAACCGGACAATGTGATTTTATAATCTGACCGTCCGTAGAATTTAATACTTCACGTCAATTCAACCAAAAAAGATGGGCAGGTTGTGAAAGCGTGAAACTCATTACTGGGAACACGTTTCTTTTTTGGTTGTACGCATTTCTGCAAATTCTATCAAAGAAACATTTTGGGATTTTAAAGGTCACATTAGATTAATCTAATGGACCAGGATATACCTGAATTACATTTTACCACAGGTATTATGGAGTTTATTATGTCATTTTCCAGCAAGACAATTATTTCTTGTCCATCTTATAAAATGTGTATCACTGAAAAGTGAACTGTAAATTTTTTTTATGATTACATTCAAAGAAACCGGGTTGAAGCCCGAACTATTAAAATCCCTGGAAGCCATGGGATTTGAAACACCCACCCCTATTCAGGCAGAAACGATTCCATATATTCTGGAATCGACCAATGACCTGATTGCCCTGGCGCAAACAGGTACAGGAAAAACAGCCGCATTCGGACTTCCCGTTCTCAACAATATAGAGACCAATAAAAAAGAAATTCAAAGTATTGTTTTATGTCCCACCCGGGAATTGTGTCTTCAGATAACCGGTGACCTCAACCGATTTAGCACCAATTCGGACATTTCCATTGTTCCGGTTTATGGAGGAGAACCCATTTACCGTCAACTTGGAGCACTCAGAAAAGGCTGCCACATGGTAGTTGGAACGCCAGGACGGGTTAATGACCTCATCAACAGGCAGAAACTGGACCTTTCATCCGTCAGATACCTCATTCTGGATGAAGCAGATGAAATGCTGAAAATGGGTTTTAAAGATGAGATGGATGCCATTTTAGCACAAACTCCTGCCATGAAGCAGACATTGCTGTTCTCGGCAACCATGCCTCCCGACATTGCTTCTATGACAGGAAGATATATGAACACCCCTCATAAAATCAGCGTCACCAGCCAAAATAAGGTAGCAGAGAATATTGACCACAAATATATGGTCACCTCTCCTCCCACCCTGTATCCGGCATTGCGCCGTTTCGCAGATATGCATCCTGACATCTACAGTATCGTATTTTGCCGCACACGCCAGGAAACAAAAGACATTGCCGACAAATTAATTGCAGACGGGTACAACGCCGACTCACTACATGGAGACTTGTCGCAGGGACAAAGAGATTTGGTAATGGGCCGATTTCGTAAAAAACACCTTCAAATACTTGTGGCAACAGATGTTGCTGCACGGGGACTGGATGTTACTGAATTGACACACGTAATACATTATCACTTGCCGGATGATCCGGAGAATTACGTACACCGTAGCGGAAGAACAGGCAGGGCAGGAAAATCAGGCATATCAATGGCCATCATCACACCCGGAGAACAACGAAAAATTAAAATGCTTGAAAAGCAAATAAGAAATACTTTTACCCGTGAGATGATTCCACAGGGAAAAGATGTTTTCACTCGTCGTTTGTCCAATTACCTGGATGTGGTTGCCGAATTCGATGAAAAAATGTTTCCCGCATCTGAATTTGAAGAAGTAATCAATGAAAAGCTGGGACACCTGAGTAAAGAAGATTTGATTAAACGATTTATGTCTAAAGAATTTGGACGTATTTACCAGGAGTACAAAAATTCTACCGACCTCAATTCCACCATTAACGCATCAGCAAATAAAGGAAGAGCCCCAAAAAAGGCGGGGGCCGGAAGAAGAGGCAACAGTCGACTTTCAAGATTCTCAATTAACCTGGGCGAGAAAAACAATCTCCGTCCCGACCTCTTGATTAACATCATCAATCGTCACACACCTGAATATAAAATACGTATCGGGAAGATTGACATTCAAAATAAGCACACCGTTTTTGAAGCTGATGGCACTTATGAGAAGGAATTAATCAAAGCATTTCGAAAAGCCAGATATAAAGGAAACAACCTTTCAGTTCAAACTTTTCGTTAAGCCAGCAGAATCATAAAATAAAAAGGGGCTGTCCAAAAAGTATTGGACAGCCCCTAATTGTTTTGTTGTCTCCCTGATATTTAGTATATTAGGGGTACGATATGACAA
>JAFGYE010000083.1 GCA_016936255.1 Marinifilaceae bacterium
GCAGTAATGTCGTGTTTCACCTCATCCACGGGGATATCGTTCCGGCTGTCTTTTGCAACTTCCACTTCACGGGCAATACTGGCCATGGTTTTCACCGATTCAACAGGATAGGCACCATAAGCAGTCTCACCGCTAAGCATAATGGCATCGGTACGGTAATAGATGGCGTTGGCAACATCGGTAACTTCGGCCCGGGTAGGCCGAGGATTTTTAATCATCGAATGCAACATCTGAGTAGCAACAATCACCGGTTTTTTTGCCTCAACACACTTACGAATCAGCTGACGCTGAAGACCAGGAATCTTCTCCTGGGGAATTTCAATACCCAGGTCACCACGGGCAACCATTACACCGTAAACATTCTCAAGAATTTCATCGATATTCTCAACCCCCTCCTGATTTTCAATCTTAGCAATAATCTTAACCGGACTGTCATGCTCATCAAGAATTTTCTGAATCTCCAAAACATCCTCCTTATTCCTGACAAAAGAATGGGCAATAAAATCTATTTCGTTCTCTATAGCATAACCAATAAAACTTTTATCACGTTGCGTTAAAGAAGGAAGATTAATACGAACCCCCGGCACATTTACACTTTTTCTGCTTCCAAGTACACCATTGTTCATCACCCTGCATTTAACCCCACCTTTCTCTTTGGCAATAACTTCAAGGTCAATTTCACCATCATCAATAAGAATATGACTCCCTACAGATACATCATCCGCGATCTGTAAATAAGACACACAGATTCTTTTTTCATCCGTTTTGCCGTCAGGATCTCCCAATAAGAATAATTCAGATCCTGTTTTTAGCTCTATATCCCCATCCGAAACAGTAGTCCTCACTTCAGGTCCCTTCGTATCAATCAAAATGGCTATTTCATCAGAAACCTCCCGAATATTCGTCACAATTTTATTGATTCCTTCAAAATCCAGATGCGCAGTATTTAATCGTGCCACATTCATTCCCGCTTCAAATAGTTCCCTGACAAAATCAACTTCACATCGTTGATCGGACACAGTTGCCACAATTTTGGTGAATTTCTTCATTCTTTGCTCTTTTTCAGATAAAAAATATATACTTGTTCAATAATTCAAAAATGCTTCAATTGCCAGCCGGTATGAATTCATTCCAAAACCCGAAATAACCCCTTTGCATACAGGTGACAAAAAAGAGTGATGCCTGAATTCCTCCCGCTTAAAAACATTGGAAATATGCACTTCAATCACAGGTGTTTCAACCGCTGAAATGGCATCCGCCAGTGCTACCGAAGTATGAGTATAAGCACCGGCGTTAAGCACAATGCCATCGGCTGAAAATCCATACTCATGAATCTTATTAATAATCTCCCCTTCAATGTTGGATTGGAAATAATCAATTTTTGCCTGGAAATATTTTTTTCGTAAGCTGGAAAGATATTCATCAAAAGATTGATTCCCGTAGGTATCGGGTTCCCGCACACCCAGCAAATTCAAATTGGGGCCATTGACAATGAGGATATTCATAACAATAGTTCGTTAGGTTTTTTGTTCTTGATTGTTCGATGAATCACATAAAATTGATATTCTGCATTTACCACCGATACCCCTTTAAAACAGATAACTTTCTAACAAAGTTTTACAAGGGTTTAACGGACTACTGCCATAAAACAAGACTGTAATAATGCAAAAATACGACAATGATGCAAAATAAAAAAGTATCCCAAAATTACTGATTAAACAACTAAAAAACAACACCTTAATTAACAGAAGAACAAATAATCGACTCACCTGTTGTAACAATATATTACATTTCAGGAATATATGGTAAAATAATCGGGGAAATATTTGCATTTACATAAATTTTTTTTGCAACTTTAACCTACAATTATCATTTTTATTTTTTTAGTTAAAATGGTAAACTGCGGGTACTCCTTACAACAAACAAATCAAAGAAACGATGAACTGGGAAAACGAAATTGAAGGATTTAAGAATTATCTGAAAATTGAAAAAGGACTTTCGGACAATTCCATTCATGCCTATATCACTGACCTTTATAAACTTGTGCAATTCCTCAAGGAAAAACAACTTGATATTAGTCCGGAAAAAGTTAAACTCGACCACCTAAAAGAAATGCTTGAGTGGGTCAACAATAAGGGAATCAGCCCTCGAACCCAGGCACGAATCATCAGTGGAATTAAATCTTTTTACAAATACCTGCTAATTGAAGAAAAAGTGGACCGTGACCCAACGGCCCTCCTCGAAACACCCAAAGTAGGCCGTAAACTTCCGGAAATTCTTTCTGTGGAGGAAATCGATACCATCATCAATGCTGTTGATACAAAAAAAGCCGAGGGGCAGAGAAATAAAGCTATCCTTGAAACATTATACAGTTGCGGACTCAGAGTCTCAGAATTGATCGACCTAAAAATATCTAATCTGTTTTTCGAATCCGGATTTGTCAAAATAGAAGGCAAAGGCAGTAAAGAAAGACTGGTTCCAATCAGTACCAAGGCCATCAAGGAGATCAACCTCTACTTGAGTGAATACCGCCGCAATTTAAAAGTACATCCCGATCATGAAGATATTCTTTTTCTGAATCGCAGAGGAAAAAAATTATCAAGAGTCATGATATTTACAATAATCAAAAATATTACAAAGAAGCTTGGGTTTGAGAAAAACATCAGCCCACATACTTTCCGTCACTCTTTTGCCACCCACCTGATAGATGGAGGTGCCAACCTTCGGGCAGTTCAGGAGATGCTGGGACATGAATCCATCATCACTACGGAAATTTACACGCATCTGGATAAAGAGTATTTAAAGAACACCATTATTCAATATCATCCAAGATCGTAAAATTTGTTTTCATCAGAAAGATAATTAATTTGCGAATTAAAGTTATTTAATACTTAATTACCTTTTAAGATATTTATTTTAACAACTCGAACTTGTATATTAGATTACATTTTGGTATATTAAAGCGGTCATTCCTTACGAATGGCCGTTTTTTTGTCATTTACCATCCTGAAGCACTTAAAAACCAATATTTTAACACAAAAATACGGTAAAAACTTAAAATCATTTAATGACTTTTTTCTTTATTAAGGTTTTTTTTATACTTTTGAGGGAATTGAATTTTAAAAACTCATCACACGAGTATTGTAAAAAGCTAAAAAAAATTTAATATGCAAAAACCAGATTTGACCAAGTACGGTATTAAGAACGTTAAAGAAATTGTTCACAATCCTTCGTACGAAATTTTATTTAATGATGAGACCAGTCCAAGCCTTGAAGGTTATGAAAAAGGTACGGTCACTGAGTTGGATGCTGTTGCTGTAGACACAGGAGTATTTACCGGTCGCTCACCAAAAGACAAGTACATTGTTAAAGACAACACCACACAAGACACCATTTGGTGGACTTCGGAACATGCTCCCAACGACAATAAGCCTGTATCTACTGAAGTATGGAACGAATTGAAAGAGATGACCATACAGCAGCTTTCAGGAAAGAAACTATATGTAATGGATACTTTCTGCGGGGCCAATCCTGACACCCGCCTGAAAGTAAGATTTATTATGGAAGTTGCCTGGCAGGCACATTTCGTAAAAAATATGTTTATTCGTCCCACCGAAGAGGAATTGGCCAATTTTGGAGAGCCTGATTTTGTTTCTTTGAATGCTGCTAAAACCCTCAATCCAAAATGGAAAGATCACGGGTTGCATTCGGACGTTTATACCGTATTCAACCTCACAGAAAAGATGCATGTTCTTGGCGGATCATGGTATGGCGGTGA
>JAFGYE010000084.1 GCA_016936255.1 Marinifilaceae bacterium
ACACCGAGAAGAAGTGGGCGAAGTGCCCGTGGTTGAAACCAACATCGACCCCAGTTGCTGCGGCGCCCACGAGGTGTGCGACTTCGACGCCACCAAAGCCGACCCAAGTATTGTGGAGTATTTTGAAGACGAAGAACTGGACAAGTTGCGCGCCATCAATCCCAACGACTACACCGAGGAGCAGATAGACCAACTGCGCGAGGTGCTGTACACCCTGCAAACCCACGAAATACGCAAATGGTTGCTCAGCCTCGAGCGCCGCTACATTCACCTGCCCGACTTCCTAATACAAGAAGCCCGCGACCTGCAAACGGATTCGCTTTAATAATAGCCGCTGAAGTCGATGTCCTGATCTTGCGAGGTAAACTCCAAGATGCGACCGATGCAATACGGAAGCTCGTTTTTGATTTGATGGTTCCAAAAGCGCAGCACATAAAAGCCCATTGCCGCTAGTTGGGCGTTCACTTCTTTGTCGCGCTGCATGTTGCGCTCAATTTTGGGAATCCAAAAGTCTTTGTTCGATTTGATTTGCGCCTTTTTGGTCTCCCACTGGTAGCCATGCCAGAACTCGTCATCGATAAACACCACCAGCTTGTACTTACGCATTACAATATCAGGCGTGCCGGGCAAGGCTTTCACGTTTTTGCGGTAGCGCAAGCCCATGCTCCACAACACAGCTCGGAAACGAATTTCGGGCTTGGTGTCCTTTGCCCGTATTTTCGACATCAGTTCCGAGCGCTGTTTGGTGGTATAAAACCCGTTGGCCTCCGAAAACCGAGGCACCCGAATCTGCTTTTGTTCATACCCTTGCGCCATAACTTGCTTGAAAGTTTTTTTTCAAAATCTTTGTGAAATTGTATATTATTTAGATATAAAGAAATATATTGGGGCAAATTTTTTAACTGAAGTATAAAAACCACTTTAAATGCTAAAGTACATCGATTTATTTGCTGGTTGTGGGGGATTGTCCGAAGGTTTTTTCAGGGCTGAATTCAAACCCATTGCACACGTCGAAATGGATAAGGCGGCGTGCAATACTCTATTGACCCGCACGGTGTACCATCATTTGAAAGATACACCCAATTTTGAAAAATACATTCGATACATAAAAAGGGAAGGCATTACTCGGACTGAATTGCATAACCTTTTACCTCCCGAAAAAAGAGATTCGGTAATCAACTTAGCGATAGGCGACGATAACAATGAAGAGATCTTCCGAAGAATTGATGCTTTAAAAGGAAACGAACCAATCGACCTCATAATTGGTGGCCCTCCGTGTCAAGCTTATTCGCTTGCCGGGCGTTCGCGCGACAAAAACAAAATGAAAGATGATCCGAGGAACTATCTATTTGTGCAGTACGCCAAATACCTCGAATATTTTCAACCTCAGTTTTTTGTTTTTGAAAATGTTCTTGGTCTGTTATCGGCAAAGAAGGAGGATGGAACTCGCTATTTTGATGAAATGAAAGCTCTTTTTAGCGAGGTTGGTTATGAAACCGAGTACGAAGTTCTTGAAGCAAAAGAATACGGAGTGCTTCAAAATCGAAAACGTATTATCCTGATTGGACGCAAGGGAACAGAAAAAGGATTTTATCCCAAATTTAAAAAATGGATACCCGGTGTTACTGTTTCCGAAGTTTTGGATGATCTGAAACCATTGAAAGCAGGTGAAGGAAGTTTCTTTGCAGCTCCTTACAATAAAAGCACAAGCGAATATCTTTTGAATAGCCACATTCGTAATGGGTTGGATTTCACAACCCAGCACATTGCCCGGCCTAATACCGAGCAAGACAAAGAGATATACCGGATTGCAGTAAATAAGTGGAATAAAGGAGAACGCTTGGATTATAACGAACTACCTGAGAGGCTAAAAACTCATAACAATACGCATTCATTTATTGATCGTTTTAAAGTAGTCCCTGCAAACCTACCAGCCTCACAAACAGTTGTTGCACATATTGCCCGCGATGGGCATTATTATATACATCCCGATTTGGAACAAAACCGTTCTCTAACACCACGTGAAGCCGCCCGGTTGCAGTCCTTCCCCGATGATTTCTATTTCGAAGGCGTAACCGAAAAGCCTAGCCGCACAGCTGCATTTAAACAAATTGGAAATGCGGTGCCTCCCCTAATGGCGGAAAAAATAGCTAAAGAAATTAAAAAAGTGTTGTAATGGAAGATAAAAAAATAAAAGATGGTTTTTATCAGATAAGACCAGCGGGAAGACATATTATCACGATTGGGAGAGATTTGATTAAGGACAAGTATGCCGCTATAGTGGAATTAGTAAAAAATGCATATGATGCTGATTCACCAACATGTAAAGTCAAACTAGAACCTTTTGAGAATGAAAACAATAATCAGCCCCTTAAAGGATTAAAGATAACAATATCTGATGAAGGCCATGGAATGTCATTTGACATCGTAACAGAAAAATGGATGGTTCCGTCAACGGACGATAAGCTACAGCGAATTATCAGTCCTAAAGGAAGATTGATGCAAGGGAAGAAAGGTATTGGGAGATACTCTGCATCGATGCTTGGTGATGATTTAGTTTTGCAAACAGTTGATGAATCAGGAGATCTAACAACTCTATATCTGATTTGGGAATATTTTGAAAAAGCAAAATATTTAAGTGACGTTAATGTGCTGATCGAAAATTTCAAATCGAATAGAAAGAGTGGGACAGAAATAATAATTGTGGGAGATGAATCTCATTTAATAGATTGGGATGAAAAGCAACTTCAGAAACTAAAATTTGAATTGAAAAAACTTATTCCTCCAATTGATTCAATCGGGGATAAGACGAATGTGAATGTCGATAGATTTAAAATTTCTCTTGAGTTAGGCAATTTCCCATTCGAGTCTTTTTCAAATACAAAAGAGGATATTGAACCTTATCCATTATTTGAATTGTTTGACTATCGCATATCAGGAACAATTAGCCATGAAGGAATAGCCGATCTTAAGTATGAAAATAAAAGATCAAATACACCTTCAGAAGATATTAGATTTAAAATATCCCTTAACAATAATGTGCGCATACCTGAATACCAAGAATACTGCGGTAAGGTTAGAATTGATTTTTCGGTTTTTGATCGAGACCCAATATCAATTGATGGATTGATAGAAAGGGGGCTTAAAGACCCAGCTACCAATAATTATGTGGGTAAAGCTGAAGCTCGTCGAATTCTTGACAACTACTGTGGAATCGGAGTTTTTAGGAATGGTTTTAGAATTAGGCCATTAGGCGACTCCGGATTTGATTGGTTAAATTTAGACAAGGAAAGAGTTCAAAATCCAACAATAAGAATTGGTAGCGACCAAATTATTGGGTTCATACATATTGAGTCTGAAAAAGAATCAGGTTTAATAGAAAAGAGTGCGAGAGATGGGCTAAAAGAAAATCCAGCATACTTTGGATTAATGAATATTGCAATCACAGTATTGAAGGAACTGGAAAATAGAAGATTTGCGTACAGAAGAAATATTGGCTTAGGCAGGAACAATAGGAATATCTCAGAAAAAATTGATAAACTCTATAACTTTAGTGATCTTTTCGAAACGATCCATAAAGAATTGGATGGCTTTGGAATAGAGAAAGTGCAACAAGAAAAAATAAATAGGATATTATTAGACAAAGAAAAAATAAACAACAAGATTGCGGAAGAATTAAAACAATCAATCGCGCTTTATCAAGGGCAGGCGACAGTCGGGAAGATTGTTAATGTAATTTTACATGAAGGACGTAGACCTCTTAGCTACTTTAAGAATCAAGTACCAGTTATTGCTTCATGGTCTGGTGAATTAAAGGATAGCTTTAGCGAAGAATTATTAGAAAAAATTCGCGATCGTTTATCTGTTTTTAGCGAGCAGGGAGGCGTTTTCATTAATCTTTTCGGAAAGTTAGATCCTTTATCTGCAAAAAAAAGAGGCAGTAAAAGTAAGTTCAAAATCAAAGAAGTAATTAATTCTGTTTTTGATGTTTTCACAACAGAACTGAATGACAAAAATATCGACCACAGTTGTGATTGTGAGGCAAATAAGCTGGTCTTTGGTTGGAAAGAGGATTTTTATATTGTTTTTACAAATCTTGTCGACAATAGCATTTTTTGGTTACAAGAGAATGGAAATAATAAAAAGGAAATAAAACTGAAAATCTATGATGATGATGAAAATCTGATTATTGAGTATCGAGATAATGGCCCCGGCATTAAAAAGGAATACATTGAATCAGAAGTGATATTTGAACCAGAATTTAGTGATAAACCGGGTGGTGGAACTGGATTGGGTTTAGCAATAGCTGGAGAGGCTATTGCTCGTAATAATGGCGAGTTAAAAGCCATTTATTCAGAATCAGGTGTATTGTTTAAAATTGAAATAAAATCCAACAAAAATGAACTTACTAATAGTTGAAGATGATAAAATAGCAATTCAAACTTATAAGGATAATATTGAATTGTTTAACAAAGATAAGTCCTTCACAATTGTCCCAGATATCAAAGAGGATTTAAAAATTGCACGAGAAGCTTTGAAAGCAAATAATTACGATGCAGCAATTATCGACCTTAAGCTTAGCCCTAATATTGATTTAGAAGGAATGGAAATCGTTGATGAAATCAGAAATTATTTACGATTCCCCATTTTTATTGTTTCCGGGAGTATTGGTCAAGTTTCATATGAAGAAAATGTGTTCTTAAAGAAAAGATCTAGAGATAGTGATTTTCAACAATTATTGAAAGAGATCGTTGCAATCTATGATACTGGAATCACAAATATTCTTGGAAAGTCAGGTCAAATTGATAAATATTTGAATAAAATTTTTTGGGACCATTTATCCAATTCATTAGATGTTTGGATCAATGATAAAAATCGCAATCCTGTTGAAAAAGAAAGATCACTTCTTCGATATACCTTGTTGCATATTCAAGAA
Organism: Marinifilaceae bacterium; assembly: GCA_016936255.1. GTDB lineage: Bacteria > Bacteroidota > Bacteroidia > Bacteroidales > Marinifilaceae > Labilibaculum. The sequence continues at coordinate 4,937 of JAFGYE010000084.1, forward strand.
TATTTAGAATTAACTGAGGCATCAAACTTTGAAGAATATGTTCCTGCTGAAATTTACATTATTCCTCCAATTAAAGAACAAATTTTTACAGGAGACTTATTAAATGACAAAGATGGAGACAGATATATCGTTTTGACTCCTTCGTGTGATTTGGCTCATGAAGGTAAAACTGACTCTATTCTATTGATAAAAATTGAAAACCACGAAATTGAGATTGCTGAGCTTAAATCAACTATAAGAGCAAATGAAAGCAACAGGAAAGTAAATGAAGCCAAAAGCAGCTTAAAGTCTTTAATATCCAATAAAAAAAATAAATATCACTTTTTACCAAAATATAAAAATCTAGAGGAAGGTCTTATTAACTTTCACAATTTGAAAACAGTAACAAAAAAAACAGTCCGTGAAGACTATTTAAGAATAGCATCATTAAACAGCAATTTTGTGAAAGATATTATTGCAAGGTTTTCTTACTACTATTCAAGACAAGGATCTCCCGATTTTAATATTGATGAAATCTTAGATTCAATTATAAGTGAATAATCTGAACCGATCTTGATATCTCCATGGTATATAAATCCATATTTCACAAAAGAGTTGTTGGATGAGATCTTCATTGATTATTCTGTATCTCACTTAGAAATAATCGAAATTGAAAATGGAAAAGAATAATTGGACAAGAGAAGAAACAATTGTTGCATTCAATGTTTATTGCAAAATACCATTCAAAAGCAGCAGCAAAACCAATCCAATCATAATAAAATATGCCAATATCATTGGCCGAAGTCCTTCTGCTTTAAACATGAAAGTAGGCAACTTTGGAAGGCTTGATCCGGAATTAAAAAAACAAGGAATAGTCGGTTTGGCTCACGGAAGCAAGCTTGAAGAAGATGTTTGGAATGAATTCAATGGAAACTGGGAGAAACTTGCTTTTGAAAGTGAACTACTGATCTCAAATTATTTAGACAAACCCATTGAAGAAGTTTCAAATATTCAAACTGAAGACATTAGAGAAGGAATAGAACGCGAGACCGTAATAAAACAGCGCGTCAACCAAAGTTTCTTCCGATCTACAGTACTTTCATCTTATTACAATCAGTGTTGTATTACGGGGCTGGCAATTCCTGATTTTCTGGTCGCTAGCCATATAATTCCTTGGTCAAAAAATACGGAACACAGATTGAATCCAAGAAATGGTCTGTGTTTGAACTCAATTCACGACCGAGCTTTTGATCGAGGTTTCATCACGATTACTCCTGATTTCACCGTAAAGATCTCAAACGCGTTGCTTGATTTCGAAAAAGAAAAAGCAGTTCAAGATTTCTTCCTAAAATATGACAAGCAGAAAATTTCTCTACCCGATAAATTCTTGCCTTCAAGAGATTTTTTAGATTTTCACTTTGAAAACATATTCAAGAAATGATAACGATTACCTTAGTTTTTGGCCAAGAAGCTGTTCGAAAAATATGCAACAACGAACAGCTAAACACCAGCGAACTGGAATTATTTCAAAAACAATTTTCGTTCGAAACACAAAATGAAGCGGATGCTTTTATTAAAAAAATCAGTCAAGAACTAGGGTTCAGTATAAAATCTCAACTTGGTAAACCTTCAACTCTTTTCAATTCATCTCAAGGTTCAAATTTTATCTATAAAATCAATAATTTGGCCATTGACGAAGAAGAAATAAGGAAGATAAACTCGATGGACACCAAAAGCAAAATTCAAGATCGAGTGAAAGCAATTGTAGCAAAAGGAGCTCAGTTAGAATTTATCAAAAATGAGGGCAATATCTTTCAAAACAACTTAACCCTCATTGATAGCTTGTTGCCGCAAATCTTATCCAATCTACTTTTGCTCTTTAGCACAACGAATTTCAACAAGCTTTCGGATCTGGTTAAAGAAATCGAAACCCAAAATCCTTTAAAGTTCGACAAATCAAACAATCATCATTTTTATAGCTACAAAATAAAAAGACTTCTCTCGGACATTGCTTTAGGAATGGTTCCTACAACCGTTTGGACAGGAACACTCGATAGCACGGGAGGATACTTAGTTGTAAAAGAGAATGGCGAAGTGTTGTGTTACCACATTTACAACCGTAACGAATTTGAAGACTACTTACTCAACAACACCAAACTTGACACACCCAGCAGTACCCGATACGACTTCGGTACGGTGTACACCGAAAACAATCAGCAGTATTTCAAGCTAAACTTGCAAATTCGATTTTTGAAATAAGATAATTTACTGATCCCATCGGCACATAGGGCACAATAGATCATAAGATAGTACATTCCGTACCTACGGCACTCTTTCTCGAAGCGTAAAATTCAACTCCACAGATTGAAACCCGCAGTTCGCAAACAACCCGAGCCGACGGCTCTCCAGCCGACTCCATTTCATTTTGAACCTACTGTGCCCTACTGTTCCTATTGTGGTCCCGAAACAAAAATACCACGCCAGCGGCGCGGTATCCTGTTATTGTATGAATTCCATGCGATACATCCGACACAATGGAATGCTTTTGAAATCGTTGGGTGTTTACACTTTGTGCCTTCGTGTTGATTTGCCCTTCGTGCCTTTGTGTTTATCGAGCGTTTTTGAGTCCCTCAACCTCGCGTATTTTCTTGCGGATGCGGAAAGCCAACAGGATTCCGGCCGAGATCAATCCGGCCAAGAAACCGTACCAAATGCCCTCGGCGCCCAGCCCAAAGGTAAACGCGCACAAATAACTGGTGGGCAAACCAATGGCCAAGTACGAGAAGCCTGCAATGAACATCGGCGCCTTCACGTCGGCAAAGCCGCGCAAAATGCCCAGGCACACCACCTGCATACCGTCGAACAACTGAAACAAGGCCGCCACCATCAGCAGCGAAGCCGCTTGGGCAATCACCAGCGGGTCGTTGGTAAAGATGTACGGAAGCTGGTGCCGCAGGATGAGGAAGGCCACGCCGCACAGCCCCATGTAAGCCACTACCAAGTGCACGGCCGAATACGATACGCGCTCCATGCTCTCGAAGTTGCGCGTGCCCAGCTGGTAACTCACCCGTATGGTGGTAGCC
>JAFGYE010000085.1 GCA_016936255.1 Marinifilaceae bacterium
ACAAATAAGCAGTATAAGGCAGTTTAATCTCAAAAAAACAAAAGATCATGAAAAAGAGGATGTCTACTTTGTTATGAGACATCCTCTATTTTTTGAAAAATTGTGAAAATAAATTATCCCAACAAACTTATAACTTCCAATTTATCCAAAGCCAACTGAGCCTTTAACTCATCAAGCGAAGCGAAAAACTGCTCGTTACGAATGCGCTGATAAAAATGAATTGTAATATTTTTGAAGTAGATATCCTGATTAAAATCCAATATATGAACCTCGATAGACCGGTTATCCAACTGATTGTTTACGGTTGGACGAACACCAATATTCAGCATTCCCAAATACCGTTTATCGTCCACATCAACTTTTACGGCATAAACGCCGTCTTTTGGAACCAGCTTGTAGCTTTCCTGAGGATCAATGTTTGCGGTTGGAAATCCAATGGTATGCCCTAATTTTTTCCCGTTAACAACATCTCCTTTAATAAAAAACCGATAACCTAAATATTTATTTGCCATCTGAATATCACCATCGGCAATGGCATTCCTGATTTTTGTAGAGCTAACATTTATAGCATCCATATTCAAGACTTCCTGACGCTCTATTTTAAAGTTTAACTGATCGGCAAAAACCTTTAAATCTTCATATTTCCCTTCCCGGTTGTGCCCAAAACGATGATCGTAACCAACCACCAGATATTTCATCCCCAACTGCTTCACCAAAATCTTTTCAACAAACTCAACGTAAGTTAATTTGGAAAATTCTTTTGTAAAAGGATAAACAACCAAATGATCGATACCCGCAGCTTCGAGCAACACTTTTTTTTCTTCCAAAGTATTGATTAAGCGCAAGCCATTGTCCTCTGTATTTAAAACCAGTCGCGGGTGAGGATAAAAAGTGAAAATTACAGTTTCTCCATTTACTTTTTGAGCTAATTCCTGCAAGCGACGAATCACTTTCCGATGCCCAAGATGCACCCCATCAAAGGTGCCAATAGTCACAACTGGATTGATTGCGGAAAAATCTTTTAAATCCGTATATATTTTCATGTGCCGGCAAAATTATTCTATCAAAGCATTCTCATTCATCTCCACCTCTCATCCAGCTAATTCCAGCTCTCAATTGAGAATGCATCTTAATTTCCTGATGCAAAAATATGAAAATTTAAGGAACAAACTCAGCCTTAAGGCAAGCGAATTAAATTTCATGCGAATGATTGAAATAAAACAATTGATTTGCAAGGCAAGTACAAGACATTTTTTTTACATGCAACAAATTGAATCGCTGCAGGAAATAATAATGATTAAACAGGAAATTATTAGTAAATTTCCCGCTTAGTTTCCAAATACAATTATGAGATAATTAAATTTATTTCGTTTTTCTTTAGTAATAAAATGAGGATCACTTACTAATAAGTGAGTGCATGTATTCCTCGGGATAAGAATCCGAAAAACTGTTGAATGTAAACAAAGAAAACTAATCATATGAAACGTCCATGCCAAAGTAATTTTGACACAGGAAGATAATTACCTCAGCTTGGGAAGTTCCATATGGCAGCTAAAAAACAAATTATATATCATATGAAAAAATTATTATTAGCCCTTCCAATCCTTTTATTCTGGGCTTGTAGTCAAAAAGACCTTGTTAAAATAGAAGGTAAAATTGATAATGCCGAAGGTAAGGTATTGTACTTTGACAGACTGAATACTACTGGTGTTGAAATTTTAGACTCAATCACACTGGATGAAGAAGGCCGGTTTAGATTTAAAGAAGAAAACACCAAGCCCGAATTTTATCTGCTGCGCCTTTCGAATGGAAAATTAATTACCCTTTTAGCAGAAGCCAACGAGAGTATTCTTGTATACAGCAAAAGTGAAAATATGGGGAAAGATTACATCGTGGAAGGTTCTAAGGGCTCGAAGTTAGTTAAGGAGCTGAACGACAAACTGAATGCAACCAAAGATCAACTTGCCGGAATCAGAAAAGATTTAGAAGAGAAAAAGAATGATCCTAACTATTCCACCATCTCACAAAACCTATTGGCTGATTACGTGAAAGCTCTTCAAAGCCAAAGAGATTTTTCGATTGATTTCATCATGAAAAATGCCACCTCTTTATCGAGCTACATGGCTTTGTATCAGAAATTAGATGACAAAACGTTTACATTAAACGAAAACGACGACATAAAATTTGTTAAAATCGTTGCTTCTTCAATGAAAGCCTTGTATCCTGAACATGATTACACCAAAGCGATCCTGAGCAATCTTTCTGATCTTGAGAAACGTTTGACCAACCTTAAAATGTCTCAACTAATTCAAGAAAAAGGAAGCAATTTTCCAGATGTCACTCTTCCAGATTCAAAAGGAAAAGAAGTTACCCTTAGTTCTTTACAAGGTAAATTTATTGTTTTAAGTTTTTGGGCGTCTCAGGATGCAAACTCGCGCAAACAAAACGCAAACCTGAAGAAGATATACGATAAATTCAACAAAAAGGGTCTGGAAATTTACCAGATTTCTGTTGATCAAGATGAAAAATTATGGACCAAAGCCATTCAGGAAGATCAGTTAAACTGGATTAATGTTTGCGATTTAAAAAACGGAAGTGCTATGGCAACCAGACTATTCAATATTCAGTCAGTACCATCGAACTACCTGTTGGATCAGAAAGGAGAAATTGTTGGAAAAAATCTTTTTGGTTTGGCACTTGAAGAAAAAATTGCCCAATACGTAAAGTAAGTAACTAAAATAGTTAAAGTGCCTAAAGTACGTTCAAGTAGAAATACTAAATTTCATTACTTTTAACTTTAGGCATTTTAAGTACTTGAAAATTTGTTATGATCGAAAACAAAAAAATATACTTTGCATCGGATGTACATTTAGGAGCTCCTGCTTTACAAAATAACCGCGAACGCGAAAAATTGTTTGTTCGATGGCTCGATCAGGTTAAGGATGATGCAGAATGCATCTACCTGATGGGAGATATTTTTGATTTTTGGTTTGAATACAAGCGCGCTGTACCAAGAGGCTTTACGCGTGTATTGGGTAAAATTGCTGAAATTACTGATTCTGGAATTCCTGTTCATTTCTTTACCGGCAACCACGACATTTGGGTATTCGACTACTTACCAAGCGAGGTTGGTGTGATTGTGCATCGGGATATTGTAAAAACCGAAATGAAAGGGAAAAAGTTTTTTCTTGGACATGGTGATGGATTGGGTCCCTTTGACAAGAATTACAAAATATTAAAGAAAATCTTCACCAGCCCGTTTTTACAATGGTCGTTTGCCCGTATTCATCCTAATTTATCGATTTGGCTGGCCCACAAATGGTCGGGACACAGCAGATTAAGAGATGGAAAAATAGAGGCTGATGATTACCGTGGTGAAGACAAAGAATGGTTGGTGCTTTTCGCTAAAGAGGAACTTAAAAAAGAGCATTTCGACTACTTTGTTTTTGGACACAGGCACTGGCCCTGCAATGTGGATCTGAATGGAAAAAGCAGATACATTAATACCGGCGACTGGGTAACTCATTTTACCTATGCTGTATTCGACGGAGAAAAAATGGAGCTTAAGGAATACGAAAAACCTAAAATTAACCACTAAGAATACAAAGGATTTTCACCAAGTTGCACAAAGAAATACATTTTCCACTTCACCTCAAAAACCAATGTAAAAATGCAGCATGCTGCGTTGCTACAAACAAAATAGAACAAAATGGAAATATTATACATCGCCCTCGGAATAGCTAAAGGATTGATTATTGCTTGGTTAATTTTTCGAAAAAGAGTTGCACATCAAGCCGTGCTTAATCGGGAAGAGTTGCTGAAACAGGAAAATGCTTTTATCAACGAAAAGAGTGAGCTTTCGCACAAACTATCGGTATTGGAAGAACGTGCGAACAATTTGTTAAAGGAGAAAACAGATTTAAATGAGGCTGTGATAGTTGAGCGCCAGAAGAATGAGAATTTGACACGCTCTGTTTCCATATCCGCCACCGAGCGAAAAAATTTAGAGGAACGATTAACAACTCAAAAGCAAGAGCTGGAAGAACTTCAAAAGAAATTCACTACCGAATTTGAGAATATTGCCACCAAAATATTGAAGGAGAACACCAAAGAATTTACTTCTTCAAATCAGAAAAACATGAGTGACATCATGGGACCGATTAAAGAGAAATTGATGTCGTTTGAGAAAAAAGTAGAAGAAACTTACGATAGGGAATTGCGCGATAAAATCAGCCTGAAGGAAGAAGTGAAAAAGCTTTATGAACTGAACTCCAAAATTAGTGATGAAGCCAACAACCTGACCAAAGCTTTAAAAGGTGATGTAAAAAAACAGGGAAATTGGGGTGAAGTGGTTCTCGAAAGAATTTTAGAGCGGTCGGGCTTAACCAAAGGTCAGGAATACGACCGCGAAGTGGTGATGCAAAATAGTGAAGGGCAAACCATTCGCCCCGATGTAATCATTCATCTTCCGGAAGAGAAACATGTAATTGTTGATTCTAAAGTGTCGCTGATTGCTTACGAACGATATGTAAATTCAATTGGTGATGTGGATGCCGAAAAGTTCCAAAAGGAACACATTGTTTCGATGAAATCTCACGTAAAAGAATTGGCCGAGAAACATTACCAAAGCTCTGCAGCAATAAACTCGCCTGACTTTGTTCTCATGTTTATGCCGATAGAATCTTCTTTTGCCATGGCGGTGCAATACGATCAGGAGCTTTTTAATTATGCGTGGGACAACAAAATTGTGATTGTGAGTCCTTCAACATTGCTGGCCACATTGCGCACTATTGCTTCGATCTGGAAACAGGAACAGCAAAACCGAAATGTATTGGAAATTGCCAAGCAGGGAGGTTTGCTTTACGATAAATTTGTTGGCTTTGTTGACGATATGATAAAGCTTGGGAAACAAATGGACACCTCGAAAGCCAGTTATTCGGATGCGATGAAAAAACTGTACGACGGCAGCGGTAATATGGTTCGCCGTGCTGAGAACATTCGCGAATTAGGTGCCAAAGTGAAAAAGAAATTGCCTCAATCTTTAATCGATAGAATGAACGATGGAGAGCAAATAAACAATAACAATATTCTTACAATTGAATAATTTATAAAAAGAGGCTGTCTCAAATGAGATAGTCTCTTTTTCGTTTTATAGTTTTTTATATTTATCACTGATTTCTTATTTTAGAGATAT
>JAFGYE010000086.1 GCA_016936255.1 Marinifilaceae bacterium
CCAGTATGGTGCGATTGAGAGTACTAATCTAAATGCTGACTTATTAGACTCTCAACAATTTCAATTCCAGTATGGTGCGATTGAGAGGATTTTAAAGTGGTGCATTATGGATCAATCATTTTTATTTCAATTCCAGTATGGTGCGATTGAGAGACTGTGCCAAATTTAATTTATTTAGGTCGTTCTCATATTTCAATTCCAGTATGGTGCGATTGAGAGAATTTCGTTGATATTACAACTGATCAGTCTGTAGGATTTCAATTCCAGTATGGTGCGATTGAGAGCAATCATTTTATCAGAAGTATAATCGGCTAATGCATCATTTCAATTCCAGTATGGTGCGATTGAGAGTAAATCAGCAAGTTCAGATATTTTAAGAGCTAAATAATTTCAATTCCAGTATGGTGCGATTGAGAGCCAACCTCGCCTATAACTATTCTTCTAGTTAAATCATTTCAATTCCAGTATGGTGCGATTGAGAGTCTGGATCAATTGTTTCTTCTTCCTGAGCTTCTTCATTTCAATTCCAGTATGGTGCGATTGAGAGACGCCTTACAAGGTGGTAATACATTACACCATCTAGATTTCAATTCCAGTATGGTGCGATTGAGAGTTTATTCAAACATTAAGGACAATACACTTATTTACGAATTTCAATTCCAGTATGGTGCGATTGAGAGTTATTAACTTTCGGTAACAACTCCCTTTTTTATTACATTTCAATTCCAGTATGGTGCGATTGAGAGTTTTCAACACCATCTACAAAGTATTTTCCTCCCAGATTTCAATTCCAGTATGGTGCGATTGAGAGAATTGATTTCCTTAGAATCTGTACATCCATTGTTGTATTTCAATTCCAGTATGGTGCGATTGAGAGTTCACACATTTCATCGATAGCATTAAATGTTACCGAATTTCAATTCCAGTATGGTGCGATTGAGAGAATAGTTTGGTGTAGTTGTAGTGTACACTTTTATCTATTTCAATTCCAGTATGGTGCGATTGAGAGAGTGAGCCGTAAAAATTAAGCCATGCCTTTAAAGTGATTTCAATTCCAGTATGGTGCGATTGAGAGTATACATTTGATGTTTGATAAATTACTGTTGCAACATTTCAATTCCAGTATGGTGCGATTGAGAGGGTTGATATTGCTAGTAATCAATCAAAAATATACATATTTCAATTCCAGTATGGTGCGATTGAGAGTCGACCGACGACTCAAAAAAAAACATCTGAAAATCAATAAATTAAGATTCTAAGATGTGGCTAAAACAACAAGCTTTAGTTGTCGATGTGTAAAAGTATAAAAAAGATAGGGTTTCGACAACATGGACGAAACATTAGTTTTTTCGATATGTCAAAGAACGTTAAGGTCGAAGTCACATGTTTTAAAAGGGGAGAGGGATGACCTGTAATGACTTATCGACAACTATAAGAATTGATCCAAATCATTTTTTTCATGTCCAATTACTTCTTTTTCCAACCATTTTTGTTCTCTGCTTTTAAATAAGATCAAACTATCGCGTTCTTCCTCATTCATAATAAATTCAGCTTTCAAAATTAGTTCTTTTAATTTAACCTCTGTTATTTCGCCTTCGAAAACCGAATTCTGAATCCAATTTAAATATTGTCTGCACAATTTCAACATTTTTCCTACACGCTTTTCGCCCATGTCGTAAACCAAAATTACATACATTACCAGTAAATTTTAAACGGTTTATATTCTTCTATGTCCAACAAATGTTTTTGCAATTTATAACATTCTAATTTTATCAGATGCTTGTAACTCACACTTCTATTTAAACTTCGGTGTTTTATGGTTTCTTCCAATCGTTTTTCAAAAGCCTGTATAAACTTTTTCTTTCCTTTCTCTTTTAAAACAATTCGGTTCAATTTTTCTTCGAAATCATTTTCCTGAATTTCTTTTTTGTTTAAAACCTTAAAAATAACCCGATCTACTAAAAAAGGTTTGAAAACTTCAGCCAAATCCAAAGCCAGACTAAATCGCCGTTCTCCGGGTTCATGCAGGAAACTAATGGTAGGCTCCAGCTGAGTTTTCTGAATGGCACGCAAACATTCCGAATAGCACATCATATTGCCAAATGAGATGAGAGAGTTTACAATATTTAAAGGAGGGCGCTTGGTGCGTATTCCCATCTCGTGATCATTGATAATTAAATTGAACGCATCGTAATAATTTTTCCGGATATTTCCTTCAATGCCCATTAATTCATCAATTTCCTTTGTTTCACCAATTTTTTCCCGAAGGAGCTCAATACTATCAATTACTGGCATCAAATCTTTACCTCTGTTATCGTAATACCTCAGGTTTTTAAGCATATTAAACGAAGCTCCTTCGATAAAAGACTGGGCAACAACAATACGTTTTGATTTTTTTAAATAGGCCTGGGTTTGGGCTATCAGCATTTTTCCCGAAAGCAATTTACATTTCGGAGCAAACGATCCGGTGTAGTTTTCATAGTAATCGTAAAAATGCACGGCAATATCATTTTTACCTAAAAAGTTATAAAGAGCCGAATTGGCATCCAACGATCCCAATACATACAATTGGTCAACTTGTTCAACTGGCAAATAGCGGGGTTTCAAATCATTTCCTTCCTCATCAACAGGTGTAAATTTTAGTGTGTTATCCTTTCGCGATAAACGGCCAGGATTGAATAGGTAGTATGTTTTTTTCATTTTCAACGATTAAATTCAAGTAATAATGATATTAGTTCTCTTCTTCAGAACTATAACAAAAATCGTAGTAAGAGCATTTTTTACACTTTGGCTGATTTATGGCTTCAGGGCATTTATCGGAGTGTATAATTTTATCAATTTCCTCAAGTAATTCAACAATTCTCTCTTTATCGGGGATACTCAAAAACACCTCTTCCGTTTTGCGTTCCTTCGGATATTCGAGTATGCCGGTTACACCTTCTATACCATTTAATTCCAATACATAGATGTAGTACTTTACCTGCCAAGCATGAGATTCCAATAATTTGCTCGACTTTTTAATTTCGTGAACCACCTTACTCTTAGCATCGTAATAATCAATTTTGATTCCATCAATAGCAATCTCTTCATATTTCGAACTTCGTTGCTGATAACTGTTTTCGTGTATCAGTTTGCCTTCGTAAACCAAATCTGAAGAATGTTCCATTTGAATATTGTTCGCAAACAACCACAGTTTGCGATGGCAAACCATGTAGTAATTGAAGTGGGTTCCGGTGATGTGCATAAGGCTTAGTTTTCGAACCAATTTGTTAGATTAATTACTTGCTTGTTTTCTAAATGATACTGTTTAAAGTGATGCAAGTCATCAAACCAACTTTTTACTTGCTCTCTCATTAAGGATGTGTCTCTATCAGATAAACAGGTGAGATAGGATGACCAGGCATATTCGGTGGGACTTTCGCAAAATCCATGATGTACCGGGTTATTGTGAATATAGATGATTACCCTTCTGAGATATTCTTTTGAGTCAATCAACTTCCTTTTAAAGGGATGCTCAAATAAGCTGCCTGTACGTTGATTCCTCTTGTTAAAAGCTTTGGAATAAGCATTAAATAGGTTAGAGAATTGTTGATTAATACGTTTTTCGATATTTAAACCTCGAAGGTTTTCAAAACCTTCGAGGTTTGATATAATTTCATCCTGCCTTTTTATCCGAACTAACAAATGAAAATGATTGCCAAGCAATACCCATGCATAGGTTTCTGCGATTGGTGAAATGTACTTATCGTAAAGTCTTAAAAAATGCTCATAATTTGAATGCTCCGTGAATATAGGGCATGCATTAATACCACGATTATAGATGTGATAGTATTGCTGTGTTAGCAAAGGCATGGGAGAATGAGCCATAATGTTGTTATTTTTAATTCTAACCCCTCAAGGTTTTTAAAACCTTGAGGGGTTAACCTGTTAGTTCAGTTGATTTTCGTAATCGAAAGCCATCATTTTTTCGATAAGAGCTTGTTGAGCGTTGTCCATAGCATCAACAGATTCTTTTTTAGTGCGTATATATCCCGATGCGGCTAGCGAAACAAAAGTGTCTACACCTTTCATATCTTCTTCGATTATAGGCTCGGCTTTGTTTTCGTATTCCTCTTTTAGCTTTGCACGAATGCTACCTGCTATGCGATTGGCGTTGTCTGAAACAGATATTGCTAAAGTTTCCATTAACGAAAAAGTACGTGCCTGATTACTTGTTATTGTCCAGTTAACAATAGCATAAGCAAGTGCAGGGATTAGCTTTTCGCGTACCTGTTTTGGTGCAACAAGCGATTTGCCAAATACTGTTTCTGTCTCCATCCATCCATCTTCGCGAAGTTTCGCCTCGGTTTCGTCGGTAATTTCTGGCTCAAGTTTGTTTAGTGAAACACAAAACAATCGACGCATATCTATTGCCATGTCTTGTACAAAAAGACCTGTAGCACGTTTGTTATCTGGAATCCACTTACGGCTTAAGCTTCTGTCTTTACCTCCTAATAATTCAGCAATCTGATCTTCGTTAAGTTCCTCGTCTTTTTCGTTTCTAACAATAACCTCGTTATTTGGTCGATCGCTGCGGTCAAACGAAACATTTTCTTTATCAACCCCTGCCAATAAAGGATGCAAACCACGCATCGACGATATCGATAGCGGACTACGGCGTTTAATGGTTCTGTCCTTACCTCCTTTTGTGGCTTTCATCCATCCACCCAAAAGTTGATCGGCATATGTAGGATCACAACTTGCATATACTTCTTCCTCTTTAAGTTCGTTCTTTGAATTATTAGAGAATACAAATGTTGTAGGCGAAGGTACTTCATTAAGTGCTGCGCTTAACGAATCAATCATTGATCGTTTAACTTGCTGTCCACTTGAATAGGGAATACTTCTGTTAAATTGTGGATCGTAATAAGTTTTCTGTCCGTCGGCAACGCAAAAAACTGTGTGTTCTGCTCTTTTAAGAGTTCTAATATAAATTGTGCTCATAATAAATATGTTTTTTTAGTTTAATAATTGTCTTTCTTGATAAGCGTAATCGAATTTTAACAGCACAACGAAGTAGCCAAAATCTTCGGCTGACATCATGTGAACTCTGTCTCTAAGCTTTTTTAAAGTATCAAGGTGTTTAGGGTCTACATCTTTAATAATAGTTATTACTGCATCTAAAAATGCTTTTTTACTTTTGGCAACTAACAGTTCTGTTTGTATCAGATTTTTCCTGTCTGTTTTAGTTGTTCCTGATCTATACTCGTGAAGTGCTTTTGCAACTTCGGCGGTATACTCTAGCGACTCTTCTTTGTTTTTTGTAATCATAGCTATTAACCAAGTTTTATATGTTCTATATGTTACTAAATTCTCATTGTCTTTATCGTAAGCTTTTTGATTTCGTTCTTTAAAGTCCTCTTCGCTTTCGCCATTTTTTGCCGATAAGTTTGGTTTGACAAGTTTTAAGTTACTGTCGTTACCAAAATATTTGCGTAAGTCTTTTGGTTCTAAGGCTTGTAAACCTATTGAGCCAAGTTCACAGGCACGTTTAATGTGAATTCCAAAAAGCGATTCGTATTGTTTTGCATCTTGTATTGCAAGCTGTTCGCCAAACAGTATTTTATAATACTCAATAAGCTTTTTGGCTGTACTAAAGTGAAAAGGATAAAATCCAAGAGTTTTGTTGGTCTGCCCCAAGCTGTACACATATCCTGTAAGTGTTTGCTCCGAAAATTTATGCGATACATTGAAAAATAACTCGCTCCATTTTATTGTATTTACCTCAATTACTTTGTCGTCGACAGAGAAAATGCCGTTTGAATGTAACTTCATGAAATCGAAATCTTCGCGATAATTTTTACTGTACCAATAGCTTAGCCATTGCCCATTCCATGTGTTTATCTGATTCCCTCGCATGCGTTCTAGAGTGTTGTCGTTAAGATATTCTCTATACACTTTCCAACCATCGTAAAGCGAAAGGAGTATGGTGGGCTGATCAAAAAATATTGAATAACCTCCTGCAATACCAACCCCAAGTCCACCGCCTATCCAAGAGTAGTAAACATCGTCTTGACTAAGATTCAAATCTAAATCAGATACTGAGCCTGATGTTGTTGCGTATTCTTTCTCCTCTGATGCTGGAAAGCCAATAGCTATGCTTGCATCTTTTTCATTATTTTCGATTTTAGTATGAAGATTATCTAGCTTTTCTTTTCGATCTTTTGATTGTAAAAGATGTGGTTTTTGCCCGGCCTTCATCTGTACAAAGGGAGAATTTGTTACCCACTGCATATACTTTGGATGATTATAGAAGCATTCAAAATACTCTTGCTCGAAAAACTCTTTTGCCGAAAGGTCTTTCTTTTCTCGTTCGTTGAACGCTTTTAAAAAAGTGCGTCCTATTGTTGCTGCTATCATAGTTAAATAGTATTAGTCTATAAAAATGAATACTCAGGGTTGTAACTTCCAGCCTTAGCTTTTTCAGTTTCGAAACCCAGATTAACAGAATATGCCGAGTCGGGAATTATAAATGGCTTTGTACCGCATTCTAATTGACGCAGACCTTTTACTACCCAAAAGCGAGTGCTTATTTCCATTTGGATTCGCCCCTCGTAATTTGCCTCTTTATAATTCTCTTCGTCGGCTTCGCAAATACAACTTACACTGTCAATTTCTAAAAGGTCTAAAAGAATGGCTTTTCGATTATGTGTGAGCTTGTCTATATTCCATTTGCCTGTGTTTTTATAAACAGAGTGGCTTTCGATTTCTGTAAAATTGATTTCAGGAAATACAGCATCTATTTTCTTTTGCAGACTAGTTTCTGCTAAAACATCGCTGTTAGGTAAAACCTGATAACTGCGGTTTAATACATCAACATCATAAGGCAAGGCTTCCTTTTTGTCATCAGGTGGAGCCAAAACATAGATAGGTTTATACTTTCCTATTGTATCGTTATTTCGTTTACGATTTACTCGCCCAAAGCGCTGAATCATGCCATCTAATGGAGCCGCTTCGGTAATCATTATGTCGAAGCTTATATCCAAACTTACCTCAACAACCTGTGTGGAAACAACAATACAAGCTTTTGTGGAGGTATTGAACTCTTGAACCGAATTACTCTTTTCATCAAGTCCAATAAGTTGTCGCTCCTTAAGGTCCCTATCTCTTCTTTTAAAGCGGCTATGCAAAAGTAATATTGGTGTGTTGGGATATTTATCGTTTAAAATTTTGTATCGATCCTGAGCATTACGTACTCTGTTGCAAACAACTAATACTTTTTTGTTGTTTGATATTGCTTCCGAAATTATTTCGTCGGTCTCATTCCAATTATCAATTTTATGAATGGTGTGTCGGTTAAAAGTTTCTAAAATCGAGTCGTCTAGTTTCACCTCATGCACATTCTCTTTACCCAGAATTCCAATGATTTTATTGTAAAGAACCGAAGGCATTGTTGCCGTTCCGATATGAATATTACAATTAAGATGATGCAGGATTTCGACAATTTTAAGAACAATAGCTCTGGTGACATTGGTGTAGCAATGAATTTCGTCGAGTATTACATCGCAACCTTTAATGTCCAAAAGCATTGCTTCATAACCATTTGTTCCAAATGCAATAGCAGCTATTTGGTGAGGAGTAAGTATTTTAACTGCTGCACCAACATGTCCTTGAATAATTTTTTCCTCCTTATCAGAGCCTTTTAATACAATACTCGACGATGAGTGTAAAAGGCGAATATCTAAATCGGGATTAGCATCTTTTAAATCCTTTTTTACTCTTTTATACATAGCATTAATTGATGCCTGAAATGGTAAGGTATAGAACACTCTACCTTTGCAACGGCGGAAAAGATAATCGGTTTTTCCTGCTCCGGTACATGCCACAACCATTGTATGTTTTTTTTCTGAATCTGCACTTTTTAACGAAAGTGGATATAATTTATCTGTACGATTAAAGAACTCCAGGTTCGGAGTTTGGAATAGCCTGGTAAGGTAATTGTCGGTTTTGCCAGATAGTGCCGAAGCAAAGTGGTCGGCAGCAATAAGCAAACCACGCCACTCAGAATATCCTTGTTCGCGAACTTTGTCTTCGCAATATTCAATTACTTTTTCGTAATTCTCCTTTGCCTCTTCTATCGATATATCGTGAGTTTTTATGCCAAATGATTGTAAAATTTCTAAGGCATCATCTTTCCATTCGTCCCAATCTTTACTATGAAGTTCAAAGGTGTCACCACGATTTTCTTCCAAATCTAAAATCCCTTTGTCTCTTGAATCGTTAAGTATCGATTTGTGATGGGCAATAACCATTTCGATAAGTTGTGGTTGTATTTCTTCATCAAAAAGCGAGAGAAAAAAGCATGAAGCAATCTCGTGACGAAAAGGTGTATCAGGTCTGGTTTTACTATTTAATCGTTGCTGAAAAATAGTACTTGCTTTTCCTATATCGTGCAATATTGCACCTTGAAAAGCAATTTCGGCATCGAGTTTAAAATGAGGTGCTATTTCTCTGGCAACTAAAGCAACTTGATGTAAATGTTCCCAAAGTGTTGTTTCTTCCGGTAATCCTTTTGCTTTGATATGTGCACAAATTTGTTTCATATCTAGTAATTATTTTTTATCGGTGTACCTACCACCTTAATACTTCCGTACATAGGTTGACTCTTTTTAAATCGATTGTATCCCACTAGAAATGATTTATCGTCTTCTTCAAAAATCAACTCAAAACCGGAGAATAGTTCTTCGTTGGTGTCGAATTCCTCTTTTGATACTTCTATTATCTCTTCTGACGGGTAAAGAATATCTTCGTTACGACACAAACAAATGTGTTGCACATAAGCTCTTTTAGCATTTTCTAATTCATTGAAAGCAAGATAAAGTATTGGTTCTATCATCACTCCACGTACAAGAATTGCATAAGGACGTGAATATTCTTTATTTTTCCCCTTGCCTTTACTGTTCCAACCACGTGGTTGAGTTTGCTCTTGTTGTTGAGAAATTTGTTTGTAACTCAACCGATGGCCAACAATCTTTTTAATCTCCCCATCATCGTTGCCATTATTTTGATGTAATAATTCAGGAAATAATTTACGTTCTATTCCTGCAACAATCGAAGGCGTAAGAAATTGCTGACTGTAAGTTTCGCTATCGCGAACGGCAGTCCAAGGCTTAATAAACCCAAATGGACCTGTGTATTTTACTACGTATATCTTTTCCATATGATTTATTTTAAAGCACCAAATCCAATTCCAGTACTATTTCCAATACCCACATTCCAAGCAAATGCTTTGGTTTCGGGTTTGCCTTGAATAATTATTGGGCACCAACTGGCACGAATTTTTATAATTTGATTGCCTCTTTTGTAATCGATTTTTTTAGTGCTTTTCTTGTGGTAGTTTTGATCGAAAGTTATTTTTAATGTTTTGTCTTCAGTTAAACCAGCATTTATCATTTTTGAGGTAAGTGTTTCAGCAAGAAGGTCTGGAGATTCTTTATCATCGAAATAGAAGAATTTTTTTCTGCCATTTTCGAGATTGCGCTGAATATAAATTGGACTTCCAACCTGAAAACCTGATTTTGTTGAAAATTCCGGATTCTCCTGCAAGATAATTTCACTTACTTTCAAGCCAAAAAACATTTCTGGATCGTTTTGAATTCCTGTTATTAGCAGTTTGGCTTGTTCATCATTCCAGCAACTAATAAAGAAACTGGCTCCGTTCGGGAAGTTTAATCCTTTTTTTGATGCTTTAGCTCCCGTTAAATTAGAGAATGAGTAAAGTGAAATGGAATCGTGAAATTCGTTTTTTCCAAACCATTTGTGGATTGTACCTGTTAATAGGTGCAAATGATTAAAATCAATAGTTTGTTTTGAAGGTGTAGTTTTGATGTGTATTCTCATCTGTTTATTTCATTTTTATTTTAAAATACATAATCACTACCGAATATTTTCTTTTTTATTTTAAACCCCCAAGAACAAATAGTTCTTGAAGGTTTATTTAAGTATTCAGTCTAATAATCCACCACCATGCGGGCTTTTAGGTAACCGTTGTAGAAGGAAGAGTTGCGGCGTTTAAAAATTTTCATCAGGTTATCGAGCTGATTCGAAAGCAGGTTATTTGCTTCCGAAATAAGTTCTTCGAGGCTTTTTGTAGCCATGCCCGATTTAATTTGGTATTCGCGCGGTTGTCCGTTCAGTTCCAGAAAGTGGTCGCAGTCGGCTTGCAGATCGGTAATTTGTTCGGCAGTAAGTCCGTAACCGGCAATTAGTACATCTTGGTTTTCGCTGGCGGCAGTAATAATTTGTTTCACACGGCGCAAGCTGTCTTCGTTTTTCATTTTAAACAAGTCGGAAGCACTATCGCTCATTTTGTCGGCCAGTTCAGGCTTATCATTCATCAGGGCAAATACCTCAACAACATCGTTTAAAATATCGGCCTTTTCGCAGATTGTGTGTTTAAGTGTCAGTTTAATTTTCCCAATCGCCACCTGCGATTGTTCCTGCTCGTCGGCAGCATTGTCTACGGCCAGACTAATGGCATCAAGTTGGTTTTTTACTTCGCCGATTTTGGCAACGCTTTGCCAAATTGCAGAATTTGCATTGAGATAGGATAGCGAGACATCCAACATGTGCTTGCTGTTCATTTGTCTTTGATTCATAATACTGTGTAATTTAAAATTATTGATTTATCCCCGGCGATGAACAATTCCATACGGAGGGGAGTTAATTCATAGCTGCGTACAGGCATTTCTTTGTTGCATCTACCTATTTCCTTATTGTAAGCATCCATTTCTTTCGTGTTAGTACTTGTTTCTTTCTTGTCAGCACCTGTTTCTTGTTTGTAAATGCTTACTGTTTTACTGTAATTACATACATCTTTGCTGCAGGCAGGTGTTTCGTAAACTCATTTCCTCAATCAATCTTCTCAACCCAACCAAAACCACTCGAACTTTTCTCACTGCATCCGGCATTCCAAATCATTTTGTGTACTTCAAGAGGGGCGCTTAGTTCAAATTCAAATAAATTACCAACAATGCGGCTTTGTTCTTTGGTTCCGGGTTTCATTACAAAACCAGCACGTTTAAAATCGTTTAGTCTTTTAGCATTGATTTGTTCGGGGCTAATTAATTTTGGCTGGCGGGTGTTGTTGTATTTCTCAGTCAGATGCTTTACTGTCAGGCTATCGAATAGTTTATCCTTAGGCGAAAGATATTGTGGATGTTTGTCATTTTCTTTTTGATAGCTCACCACCCACGGCGTTTGCAAATGGTAGTGCATATTTTCAGTAAACTCAGGTTCGGGTAAGGCAGCTACATTGGAAACCTTAAAATCGATTCCATTGAATTTATCGCCCAGATAAAATTCCTGTGCCATAAACAGTCCTTTAATAAAATTACTGGCCGCCTTGTTCACATCGAACGAAATCTGCAGTTTAATTTCATGAGCAGAAATTTCAAACAGTTTTTTCTCTTTCCAGAGTTTAGGCTTACCAAAGTTCAATCTCGAAAAACAGAACAGTTTGTAAAGTTTGCTGTCGTTCTCGTTCTTCCCATAGCCTTTGTTGTGCAGGAAATTGGCAAAGTCGGCATCGGCTTGTTTCAATACTTTGTAAATCCACGCACTAATGTAATACTGATAATCCATGGGTAACATACGTTGTTTTGTGGTGCGGTTTAATGTCAATTCAAATCTCATTGCGATACGGTTTTAAGTAATATGTAATCAGTAAATCAATTCTAATAGGATAAGTTTTTTATATTGTTTTGTTTTTTTAACGGGTTTAATTGTTTGTAATACAGTGTTGTTATGGATGTAAGTGTGGTGCGACAAGCAAGTTAAGTAAAATTAATAAAATTTTAACCTGTCAAATGTGCCAAGTTTATGAAAAGAGGAAATATGGCGTTCTCTCCCCGGGGCATCGGCAAAAGTCGGTCAGGGGTTTTTCCCGATCATCGGGATCGGGCATTCCGCTTATTTTCCAAATAGGCTTCATTAATGATATTATAAATGAAACATATTATATCATACGGCTATTTTAATCAGTTGTAGATGTGTGTATCATAAATTTCCAGTGAAAATGATCAGATTATCTTTTAAACGCAGTACATTTGAAACTTTAGCAAAGCTTTTTTTCGTTAAGCTTATTGTATGGTAAAGGGGCAATTTGCATTCTGTATTTTGTTGAAAGCTTACAGATAAGTGAAACTTAACTGGTAATAACAATATTTTTTACTCCAATCTAGTTTCAAAAGTCATTGTGGGAAAGGAAACAGTAAAAAGCCAATGAGCGAAATAATGGATCATGAAAAGCTGAAAAAATATTCAGTATTGGGACTTGGAATGAATCATGAACATGGCTTTTATGAACAACTTGGATTTAAATCATTGAGAAAACCTCAAAACACGATGTTGTTTGCTGGAGCAGATGCAGATAAAATAATTCAGTAAATTAAATAATCAGAATCTATGATCGAAAAATTAAAAATAATTCCAGAGCAATCATTACTAAAAAAAGAAGAGCAATCATATCATTACATTGATAGTTTTCAAAGTCAATACATAGCGTCTGAATTTGATATAATTTATCTTGGAAAATCATTTTTATCAAGCAGTCCGAAATGGGTAGATAATTTAATGGCTATCAGGGATAAATTAGTAGGAGTGTTTGGCTTAAAAACTTCAGCTCAATTAAAGGCAATGCAAGATGTTGATAATTTGAAGTTTGAACCAGGTGCTCAACTTGATATTTTTAAATTGTATAATATAACAGAAAATGAACTCATATTAGGAGAGGATGATAAGCACCTTAGTTTTAGGGTTTCATTATTGCTCGATAGCATAAATGACGATGTTAATAAAAAGAGAATTATTTTGACTACGATGGTCGAATTCAAAAATCTATTTGGAAGACTTTATTTTATTCCAGTTAAACCATTTCATCAACTTATAGTGAAAGAAACGCTAAAAGAGATGATTATAAATATAGAAAAACATTAATACTTAAATGAATTATGAACTTTTATAAAATTGTAAGTGTCACAACATCTGTATTATTCATTTATTTGACAATTCAGCTTGTTTTTATGTCTGATTCTTTTGTTTCCGGCATGGGACTGCAACCATCAGAAACGGCATCTGTTCTTGCAAAAAGGGCCGCAATGTTTATGTTAGGAATATCAATATTGATGTTTGCATCAAGAAATTTAACTCCTTCAAAAGCAAGACAAATTATTTGTATCGCAACAGGTATTACTTTATTTGGATTGGCTTTTATGGGCAGTTATGAGTTTATTCGAGGATCTGTAAATTCTTCAATTTTTATAGCCATTGGTTTTGAAACTGTATTGTGGATTTCGTTTGGTATAATTTTATTGAAGAACAGAATTGGTCATAAATAAAACGCTGACAGCTCTTTTTAAGTGTTTTATATGGAGTTTTTAAAGGAAGTATATCCTGCAATTTAAGTAAGAACCTAATTACACCAAAATATTTAATAGTGAGCATTATTGGATAAGTGCCATTTTTTTGACTTTTCGGTTGTCTAAGTTGAGATTTATCGCAACCATTAATTTGCAAGTTTTTTGCACGTTTTTATCCTTTTAAAGCTGCAAAAAGCATCTTAAACCGCAATATGTAAGAGAAAATAAGCCAAAATAAAAGCGGTTACTGGGAGTGTAACCGCTTGGTAATCATTATTCTTACATTGTCGGGGCGAGAAGATTCGAACTTCCGACCCCACGCCCCCCAGACGTGTACTCTAAACCTGGCTGAGCTACGCCCCGATATTGTAGGCAACAAATATAGTTTATGTCTTAGAATTGTCAAAAAGAATTGCGTTGAAAGATTCGAGTTAATTGATGGTGGCATCTACTTTTTCTATGAATAAACACACTTGTAGTTATCTAGATATTTTGTAGATTTGCTACTCGAAAACTTATTTAGAAACAGAATAATTAATATATATGGAATTTAAGTCAATGAATCTGAAGGATACCAATCCTTCTACACCTGAAGGGGATGTGGAAAATGTAAAATGTCTGATTGTTGGATCTGGAC
Source organism: Marinifilaceae bacterium (assembly GCA_016936255.1). GTDB lineage: Bacteria > Bacteroidota > Bacteroidia > Bacteroidales > Marinifilaceae > Labilibaculum. Next base: position 14,035 of record JAFGYE010000086.1, read on the forward strand.
CTGCCGGATATACTGCAGCAATTTACGCCGCAAGAGCAAATTTAAATCCTGTTTTAATTGAAGGTTTGCAACCCGGAGGACAATTGACAACAACAACAGAAGTAGACAATTTCCCTGGATATGCTGATGGTGTTACTGGACCAGCTATGATGGCTGACTTAAAAAAACAAGCAGAGAGATTTGGTACAGATTGTCGTTGGGGACTGGTAACGGAAGTAGATTTTTCTTCTTATCCTCACAAGGTAATTGTTGATGGGAAGAAAATTATTATGGCAGAGACAGTTATTTTAGCAACAGGTGCTACTGCTAAATATTTAGGTTTTCCAACCGAAGAAAAATACATGGGCTCGGGAGTTTCCGCTTGTGCAACCTGCGATGGTTTCTTCTACCGTGGAATGGATGTAGCAGTAGTAGGTGGCGGCGATACCGCTGCCGAGGAAGCAACTTATTTGGCAGGATTAGCCAGAAAAGTATATTTGATTGTACGTAAGCCTTTTTTACGTGCTTCCAAAGCAATGCAGGATCGCGTTGCACGAACAGAAAATATTGAAGTTCTTTATGAGCACAACACCAAAGAGCTTTATGGTGACGGTGTAGTGCAGGGGGCTAAGTTGATAAAGCGAATGGGAGAGGCCGATGAGACTGAAGTAGACATCAAAATAGATGGTTATTTTGTCGCAATCGGACACACACCTAATTCAAAGATATTTAGTAAGTATTTAAAAACTGATGAGCAAGGTTATGTGTTAACTGAGCCGGATTCGACTAAAACAAATGTCCCTGGAGTGTTTGCTGCGGGTGATCTAAAAGATCCTCATTACCGTCAGGCAATTACTTCGGCGGGCTCTGGTTGTATGGCAGCTATGGATGCTGAAAGATTCCTTTCCGAAAGGGAGTAAGAAAAAATTCTATACCTAATTAAATTGCCCGACTACTTGCTGGTCGGGTAATTTTTTTTGCGTAAAAAAACGACATTCGAAAGAATGTCGTTTGTATTGTATTGTTTAGAATACTATTGATTGAAAATATCAGCAAATTTCTCGTTGCTGTATTTGCCTTCGTTCAATTTCTTAGCAACCTCTTTAAATGCATTAACAGTGTATTCAACATCTTCTAAGGTGTGCATAGCAGTAGGAATCAATCTAAGCAGTAATTGTCCTTTGGGAATTACAGGGTAAACAACTATAGAACAGAAAATATTGTAATTTTCTCTTAAATCCATAGTTACCTGAGTTCCTTCAGCCACACTACCTGATAAATAAACTGGTGTTACAGGAGACTCTGTTACACCAATGTTTAATCCTGCTTTAGTTAAACCAGTTTGTAGAGCATTGGTTACGTTCCAAAGTTTCTCACGCAATTCAGGAGAGTTTTTCAACAACTCCAAACGCTTAATAGATCCTTCCACGATAGGCATTGGCAATGATTTCGCAAAAATTTGAGATCTCATTGTGTATCTTAGGTAAGTACCAACTTCTTCGCTGCAGGCGATAAAAGCACCGATACCGGCCATTGCTTTTGCGAAAGTACTGAAATGTAAATCTACTTTATCTTCAACACCGAAATGCTCAATAGTACCAGCACCGGTTTTTCCCATTACACCAAAACCATGAGCATCGTCAACAAGTAAACGGAAATTGAAATCATCCTTAAGAGCACAAATTTCATCTAATTTACCAAGGTCACCAGCCATTCCAAACACACCTTCAGTAATTACAAGAATTCCACCACCTGTTTTTTCAGTCCATTTGGTAGCTCTCTCTAATTCTTTACGAAGATTGTCCATATCGTTATGCGGATAAACGAAGCGTTTTCCAACATGAAGTCTCAATCCATCCATGATACATGCATGTGATTCAGAATCATAAACAATCACATCATGACGACCAACCATTGCATCAATGATAGAAACCATACCCTGGTAACCAAAATTCAAAAGAAATGCATCTGGTTTCCCAACAAATTCAGCTAGTTGAGCTTCTAATTCCTCGTGACGACTGGTTTGTCCTGACATCATACGAGCACCCATTGGATATGCTAATCCCCATCTTGCAGATGCTTCAGCATCTTCTTTTCTCACTTCAGGGTGATTTGCCAATCCGATATAGTTATTCAAACTCCATGTCAAAACTTCTTTTCCACGAAATTTCATTCTAGATCCGATTTCTCCTTCTAGTTTTGGGAAAGCAAAATAGCCATGAGCCTGCTTCGCGTACTGCCCGATATTCCCCTTTTGTGTTTTAATTTTGTCAAAAATATCCACGATATATGCTTTTTGATTTATTTCATTGTAATTGTGCAAAAGTAATCTTTTTTAGAATTTTAGCAATAAATTATAAAGAATTGTATAATATGAGTAGAAAGTATCCTATATTTCGCTTGAAAACTATATCTTTGCAAAATGCAAAAAAATAGAGTAGCTATACCTATGAGAAAAATTGTTTATCTTTTTTTACTGTTCGCCTTTGTTTTAGGTGGATGCAGTGAGTATCAAAAACTTCTTAAGAGTAACGATAATCCTTTGAAATATAAGAAGGCTGTTGAATACTATAATGCGGAAGAATATGTAAAAGCGTCAACTCTTTTCGAGGAGTTGTTACCTATTTATCGGGGAACAAGTAAGGCGGAAACAATTAGCTATTATATTTCCTATTGTTCGTATGGTTCGGGAGATTATATTTCTGCAGGATATTTCTTCAGGAATTTCCTGAAAACATTTCCGGATAGTCCGTATTCAGAAGAGAGTTTGTATATGAGTGCATATTGCTACTATTTGGAGTCACCAAAACCAAGATTGGATCAGACATCAACAAAAGATGCTATTGATGCTTTTCAATTATACATTAATCGCTATCCGAATTCTACCCGAATTCCAAAATGCAACGATTATATTGATGAAATGCAGGATAAGTTGGTATATAAATCATTCCTGAGTGCAAAGAATTATTACGACAGAGGGCATTTTCCTGCTGCAATTGTTTCTTTGCAAAATGGCATCAAAGATTATCCCGGCTCATCATATCGTGAAGATTTAATGTTTATGCTTTTGGAATCCCGGTTCGAATTGGCATTGTTAAGTGTTGAAGGCAAAAAAAGAGAAAGATATAATCTCGCAAAAGAAGAATATTATTCTTTTGTAGACGAATTCCCTGAAAGTAAGTACCAAAAACGTACTGAAAAAATGATTGAAGGTATAGAGGCCTACTTGAGTAAGTTTAATACGAATATTTAAAATAGATCTAATTCTTTTATAGTATGGATTACAAGAAAACAAATGCAGCAAGTTCTACAATTACCCGTAACATGACTGAGTTAAGTGAAGAAGTGGGTAATGTTTACGAATCTGTAGTGATTATGGCAAAACGTTCTAATCAGATTGCTGTTGAACTGAAAAGTGAACTGAATAAGAAGTTGCAGGAGTTTGCATCTTATACAGATAACTTGGAAGAGGTTTTTGAAAATCGGGAGCAAATTGAAATCTCTAAGTATTACGAGAGATTGCCAAAGCCATCATTAATCGCAGTTGAGGAATTTATTAGCGGAGAAATCTACTACAGAAATCCTGCAAAAGAGGTACAAGCAGAAGATTAATTACAAAATAGTTTAATAGTTCCCTTTGTTGTAAAAGGGAACTTTTTATTTTTAAATATGGTTTATGTTAAAAGATAAAAACATTATTCTTGGAGTTACTGCAAGTATTGCGGCTTATAAAGCGGCTTCTTTAGTGCGTTTATTAGTGAAAGAAGGAGCAAATGTAAAAGTGATCATGACTACCTATGCAAAGGAGTTTATTTCTCCGGTAACCATGGCTACCTTATCCAAAAATACCGTATTATCAGATTTCTTTAAACATGATGATGGATCATGGAATAGTCATGTAGATCTTGGTATTTGGGCAGATTTATTGATTATTGCACCAACAACAGCCAATACAATGGCTAAAATGGCCAATGGTATTTGTGATAATTTACTTTTAACAACCTATCTTTCAGCTAAATGTCCGGTTATTCATACTCCTGCAATGGATTTGGATATGTTTAAGCATCCTGCCACATTGCGAAATATGGAAATTTTAAGATCTTATGGCGATCTGTTTATTGAACCTTCGAGTGGTGAGCTGGCAAGTGGACTCTACGGAAAGGGGAGGATGGAAGAACCGGAAATTATTGTTCAGAAAATTATTGAGTTCTTTGAATCTAAAAAAAAAAACTAAGCAGTAAGAAGATTTTAATTACCACAGGACCAACCTACGAAAAAATTGATCCTGTGCGTTTTATTGGCAATTTCTCATCCGGAAAAATGGGCTTTTCAATAGCCGAAGAATTAGCTTCTCAGGGAGCTCAGGTAGTTTTGGTAAGTGGTCCCACCTCTTTAAGTACTCAAAATCCAAATATTAAACGTATTGATGTTGTTTCTGCTCAGGAAATGTACGAGGCATCACTAAAGGCATTTCCATCTTGCGATGGGGGAATTATGACTGCAGCAGTGGCCGATTTTACACCTCTTACACCCGAAAATACAAAGGTGAAGCGAGGAAAGGAAAATTATATCATAGAGCTTACTCCCACAAAGGATATTGCAGCATCTTTGGGTGCCATTAAAACAACAGAACAGTTTTTGGTCGGTTTTGCATTGGAAACAAATGATGAAGAAACCAATGCCAAATTGAAATTGGAGAAGAAAAATTTAGACTTTATTGTTCTTAATTCTTTGAATGATAAAGGAGCCGGATTTCAACATGATACCAATAAGATAACGGTAATCAATAAGAGCGGAGAGTGCAAAAAATACGAGTTGAAAAGCAAATCAGAGGTGGCAAAAGATATCGTTAATGAATTGATTGCATATTATGAAGAATAAATATTGGTTCACTTCCGTTTAAATTTTTAACTTTAGCTGTTAACTTTTGAAATCCAATTATGCGAAAACTCATTGTATTGCTATTTTCTTTTATCATCTCTATTCCTTTGTTTTCTCAGGAGTTAAGGTGCAATGTTCAGGTTGTGAGTCAGCAAATTCAGGGAACCAATAAGCAGGTATTTAGAACACTTCAGACTTCGGTTTACGAGTTTATGAATACCACCAGATGGACAGATCATGTTTATAGTTACGATGAGAGAATAGAATGTACAATTCTAATTAATTTGACCAATCAAATATCGGCTGATGAGTTCAAAGGAACTGTTCAGGTTCAGGTTAGCCGACCAGTATACAATTCATCTTATAATAGTGTATTGCTAAATTTTAAAGATGATGATGTACAGTTTAAGTATGTAGAGTATGAAGCGTTGGAGTTTAACGAGGCAACTACGCCTTCCAGTTTAACTGCATTGTTGTCGTACTATGCTTATATTGTTTTAGGTTTGGATTACGACACCTATTCTATGGATGGTGGGAGTGTTTACTACGCAAAAGCCGAGGAGATTGTAAATAAGATGCAAAATTCAAATGTAAAAGGCTGGAAGGCTTTTGAAAGTAGAAAAAACAGATATTGGTTAGTCGAGAATATATTAAACAATGCATATAGTCCTGTTCGCGAGTGTTTATATCGTTATCATCGTTTGGGCTTGGATAATATGGCAGAGCGTTTAACTGAATCCAGAGCCGAAATAGCCGAAAGTTTGCGTTTGCTTCAGAAAGCATATAGAGCAAAACCAGGATCATTTATTCTTCAAATATTTTTTGATGCAAAAGCAGATGAGTTGGTGAATATTTTTTCAGAATCTTTCACGGATGAAAAGAAAAGAGTTTTTAATATCCTCAGCGAAATAGATCCTGCCAATATTTCAAAATATAATAAAATAATAGGGCAAAAAGAGAAGTAATTCTATTTTAGGAATAAGTTTGTTTTGCCGAGTTACCATGATCATTTTTTAGATTCCTATGCTTCAATCCATATCAATTCAGAATTATGCTTTAATTACAAAGCTGGATATTGAATTTTCAGATGGTTTCTCAGTAATAACGGGAGAAACAGGTTCTGGTAAGTCAATACTTTTAGGAGCCTTGTCCTTAGTTTTAGGTCAAAGAGCGGAGGTGAATGTGCTTAAGGATAAAGAACAAAAGTGCATAATTGAAAGTTCATTTTCAATTGAAAGATATCAATTGGAGAAGTTTTTTGCCGACAATGAATTGGATTACGAAAAGGAAACTCTGCTGCGAAGAGAAATTCTTCCTAATGGCAAGAGCCGGGCTTTTGTGAACGATTCTCCTGTAAGTGTAAAAATTTTAAAAGAGTTAGGTTTTCGCCTGATTGATGTGCACAGCCAAAATCAGAATTTAGTGATTGGAAGTTTCGAATATCAGGTAGGCATTGTAGATACTTATGCAGGCAATTCGGAGATCTTAAAAAAGTATCAGGAGTGTTTTGATAAATTTCAAAAGCTAAAACAGGAGCTTCGTAAACAGGAAGAATTAGCCGCTAAGGAAAAAGCTGATTTGGATTATTTTCAGTTTCAATTGGAGCAATTGCTCGATGCAAAGTTAGTCGCCGGGGAACAGGTTGAAATGGAAGCTGAGTTGGAAACTCTGACTCATGCCGAGGAAATTAAGTCGGGTTTGGTTAAAGCGTATGAAAATTTGTCGGAAGGTGAATTTCCGATTGTTATACAGCTGAAAGAGGCACGGAACGCAATTGCTCAAATCAAAAACGTATTTTCAGATGCTGAAAGTTTCTTTGAGCGATTGGAGAGTGCATATATAGAATTGAATGATCTGGCACAGGAATTAGATCGAAGTAATGAATCTGTTGAATTGGATCCTTCACGAATTGAATTTTTAAATCAGAAATTAGATGCTGTTTATTCCTTACAGCAGAAGCATCATGTAAATTCTGTTGAAGAATTAATTCAAATCCGGGAAGAATTGATACAAAAAGTGGATAAAATTGTTTCTGGTGATGATTTCATTGAAGATTTGAAGAAGCAATTGAAAACGCAGGAGGAATTGGTTCTTAAATCAGCTGAAAAGCTTACAGATAGTAGGGTAAAGGTGATTCCTGCTATCGAGAAAACAATAGTTTCCCAGCTTGTTCAGCTCGGAATTCCCAATGCAAATTTTAAGATTTCGACACAGATTAAAGAAGATTTTCAGTATTTGGGACGTGATTATTTAAGCTTTCTGTTTAGTGCGAATAAGAATGGTCAGATAGAGGAAGTGCAAAGGGTTGCTTCAGGGGGAGAGTTGTCTCGTCTGATGTTGAGTATCAAGTATTTAATCTCATCATCAACCGCATTGCCATCCATCGTTTTTGATGAAATTGATACGGGAGTTTCCGGTGAAATTGCAGCTAAAATGGGAACTATGATGAATAAAATGGCAGAAAATATTCAGGTAATCAGTATCACTCATCTTCCTCAGATAGCAGGGAAAGGTAAAAATCATTATAAGGTTTATAAGGCAGATGATGAGTTGGAAACCTATTCAAATATTGTACTTCTCGACCAACAAAGCAGAATAGAAGAGCTTGCTAAAATGCTAAGTGGAGCAGACCTCACACAGGCAGCTTTGGAGAATGCTAAGGTACTGTTATCTAATTGATTATTATGTGGGTGATCGAATTAAAGAATTTATTCAGTCTTAATTAATGAGCTTATTTAGGATCATTCTTAATTTAATGTGTTATCTTTGAAGCTGAAAAAAATGATAATTACAAAGTATGTCGTATAATTTATTAAAAGGGAAAAAAGGGATTGTTTTTGGTGCCTTGAATGAAATGTCTATTGCATGGAAAGTTGCAGAACTAGCCGTGGCAGAAGGAGCTGAGATTGTTTTAACAAATACTCTTGTTTCCATCCGAATGGGTACAATTGATGAATTGGCTAAAAAATGTAATGCTCAGGTAATTCCTGCTGATGCTACCAGTCCTGAGGATTTGGAAGTGTTGTTTACAAAATCGATGGAGATTTTGGGTGGTAAAATTGATTTCGTTCTTCACTCAATCGGTATGTCGCCAAATGTTCGAAAAGGACTTGCTTACGATGAATTGAATTACGAGTACTTGAAAAAAACATTGGATATTTCGGCTATTTCATTTCACAAAGTGCTGCAAACAGCTAAAAAACTTGATGCAATCGCTGAGTGGGGATCTGTAGTTGCTCTATCTTATGCAGCGGCACAAAGAACAATGTACGAATACAACGATATGGCTGATGCTAAATCGATGCTGGAATCGATCGCCAGAAGTTTTGGATATATTTACGGACGCGAAAAAAGTGTTCGTATCAATACCATTTCTCAATCACCAACAATGACTACTGCTGGTAGCGGAGTTAAAGGATTCAATTCTTTGATTGATTTTTCGGAGCGAATGTCACCTTTAGGGAATGCTACAGCTGAAGAATGTGCTAATTATTGTATCACTTTGTTCTCTGATTTAACGAAGAAAGTTACCATGCAGAATTTATTTCACGATGGAGGTTTTTCAAGTATGGGCATGAGTTATAGAGCTATGAGCCAATACAATAAGAGTTTTGATCCTTGTGATTGTAAAGAATAATAAAAAGCTAAATATTATCTTTTGAATCTGGATTGAAAAATCCGGATTTTTTTTTGCGAAAAATCATGAATTGAAAAATGCTCAGATTTTTAAAATCTACTGATAATATGTACATTTGCCCTTACTTTTCAAAAATCAGAATCGTAAAAAAATAGCAAAACAAAAAATAGTTGATGACCACAAAAGCAACAAATATCCATCCTGTGTTTGATCGGATTTTAGGAAGGGAAGATAAAGAAGGGTTTTTAAATCAAAATTCTAAGGTTATTTGGATGACTGGACTTTCCGGATCAGGTAAAACCACTATTGCTATTGGATTGGAAAAGGAACTTCAGAAGAGAGGTTTTTTGACTCAAATTCTAGATGGAGATAACATTCGGACAGGAATAAATAAAAATTTAGGCTTCTCGGAAGAAGACAGAACTGAAAATATCAGACGTATTGCTGAGGTGTCTAAGTTGTTTTTGAATTGTGGTATCATTACAATTAATTGTTTTGTGAGTCCTACTATTGACATTAGGGATGTTGCAAAGGAAACAATTGGGGAAGAGGATTTTTTAGAGGTGTATGTAAATGCATCTTATAAAGTATGTGAGGAGAGGGATGTAAAAGGATTGTATAAGAAAGCCAGAAATGGAGAAATTAAAAATTTTACAGGTCTTGATTCTCCTTTTGAGCCACCTGAGAATCCGTTTTTAGAAATCAAAACCTCTGAAATGACACCTGAGGAGTCGGTAGAAAAAGTTGTGAATGCAATTTTACCTCAGTTAATAAGAAATTAGTGAAATTGAAAACCAAGTAGACTTTATTTATATGACTATTTTAATAAATGGTCTGTTAGAAAGCAAATAAAATATTTTCGAATGAAGGAATACAATATTAATCATTTAAGAGAACTGGAGGCTGAATCTATTTTTGTGATTCGTGAAGTTGCTGCTCAATTTGAAAATCCGGTCATGTTATTTTCCGGAGGAAAAGATTCTATTATCATGTTTCATTTGGCTCGTAAGGCTTTTGCACCTGCGAAAGTACCATTTGCAATGATGCATATAGATACAGGACATAATTTTGCAGAAACCATCGAGTTTCGAGATATGTTGATGGAGAAAACAGGAACTCGTATCATTGTGCGTTACGTTCAGGATTCTATTGATCAGGGAAAAGTTGCAGAAGAAACTGGATTTAATGCTAGTAGAAATAAGTTGCAAACAGTTACTCTTTTAGATGGTATCGAGGATTTAAAGATAGATTGTGCAATGGGCGGTGGTCGTCGCGATGAGGAAAAAGCCAGAGCTAAAGAACGTTTTTTCTCTCATAGGGATGAGTTTGGTCAGTGGGATCCAAAAAATCAGCGTCCTGAATTGTGGAATTTGTTTAACGGGAAGAAAAATATGGGAGAGCATTTTAGAGTGTTTCCTATTTCGAATTGGACCGAAATGGATGTGTGGCAATACATTTACCTTGAAAATATTGAAATTCCTAATTTGTATTTTTCTCACGAACGTGAAGTTTTTCAAAGAAATGGAACGCTTTTAGCGAAAAGCGATTGCATACCCATGCGGCCAGGCGAAAAGACAGAGAAAAGAATTGTTAGATTCCGAACCATTGGAGATGCTACATGTACAGGAGCTGTTGAATCGAAAGCTGATACTCTAGAGGAAATTATCGAAGAAGTTGCAGCTACAAGAACAACCGAGCGTGGAACAAGAGCTGATGATAGAAGGTCGGAAGCTGCGATGGAAGATCGTAAGAAAGAAGGATATTTTTAAAAATAGAATGTGAGGCTAAAAGCTAGAAGCTAACGGCTAAGAGCTAAAAATACAGATATGTCAGAAAAATCAGCAGGATATTTAGATATGGAGCTTTTACGATTCACCACTGCAGGAAGTGTTGATGACGGTAAGAGTACCCTTATTGGAAGATTATTATATGATAGCAAAGCTATTTTCGAAGATCAAATGGAAGCTATCGAAATCAGCAGTAAAAAAAGAGGCGATGAAGAAGTTGACCTTGCTTTACTAACCGACGGTTTAAGAGCCGAACGTGAACAAGGAATTACTATTGATGTTGCCTACCGTTACTTTGCAACCCCGAAACGAAAGTTTATTATCGCCGATACTCCGGGACACATTCAGTATACCCGCAACATGGTTACCGGTGCGTCTACCGCTAATGCTGCATTAATTTTGGTTGATGCACGTAATGGTGTAATTGAACAAACGCTTCGTCATTCATACATAGCCAACTTATTGCAAATACCGCATATTATTGTGTGTATCAATAAAATGGATCTGGTTGATTTTTCTCAAGAAACTTACGAAAGAATTAAGGCCGATTACCAGAAAATGATTGTTGATAAATTGAATATTAAAGATGTTCGTTTTATTCCTATTTCGGCAAAATTGGGTGATAATGTGGTTGATGCATCAACGAAAATGGATTGGTATTCTGGTACGCCATTGTTGGATTTATTAGAAAACATTAAAATTGTTGATGATCGTAATCATGGAGACTCAAGACTACCTGTGCAGTATGTAATCCGTCCGCAATCTGACGAGTTTCACGATTACCGTGGATATGCGGGTAGGGTCGCAAGTGGGGTTTTTCATCCTGGCGATAAGGTTCGGATTTTGCCTTCGGGAATTGAAACAACTATTGAGGCAATTGATTCTTTTAGCGGGGAACAAGAGGTTGCTTTTACTCCTCAATCAGTAACATTACGATTAAGTGACAATATTGATATTTCAAGAGGGGATATGATTGTTGATGCGAATAATGTACCGAATGTAAGTCAGGAATTTGAAGCAATGCTTTGCTGGATGAACGAACGGGCCATGATGCCCCGTGGAAAATATACAATTAAGCATACTACCAACGAAACCCGTTGTATGATTCTGGATGTGAAATTTAAGGTAAATGTAGATACTTTGGATGAAGTAACAGATGATAAAGTGGTAGGATTAAATGATATAGCATGTGTATCTTTTAAAGCTGCAAAACCATTGTTTTTCGATTCGTACAAAAAGAACCGCTTAACGGGAAGTTTTATTCTTATTGATGAAGGAACCAATGAAACGGTTGCTGCTGGTATGATCTTATAAAATCCAATTATTGGATTGTAAATGAGGCTGTCTCAAATGAGATAGTCTCTTTTTCGTTTTATAGTTTTTTATATTTATCACTGATTTCTTATTTTAGAGATATGAA
>JAFGYE010000087.1 GCA_016936255.1 Marinifilaceae bacterium
ACTCTTTTTGACTTCTCCCTACGCAGGAAAAACCTTGTTTTCCGATCCGGATTTCAGGGGGTCAACATGATCCGGAATATCCAAGGAAGCCATTCATTTTGCAAAAGCATCAGCAGGTTGGAGTGCTTATATTAATGGAATGCAGTTGGATTTTAATGATTTTAAAAAGGAAATTGATCTTGCTTGTGATCATGTTCGCGATTTGCATTTACAGCATTAAAGCAATAATTAATTTGGAGTAGTTGACAATTAGTGATGAAAATGATAGAAGGTGATCTTTTTTATAGATTTCCTTCTTTTTATTTATTAAACTATCTTTATTAAGATCAATAACAAACAACAGGAACGACAATGAGAGTTTTTTTTAATAATGATTCATCGGATAAGCTGGAATATACACCCTTGGAATTGGCACAGGAAATGGAGAAAAGGAAAGATTTTCTGATGCTTGATGTGCGGGAACATACTGAGATACAAATTTGTCATTTGAAAGATGCAATGCACGTTCCTATGGGACAAATTCCTAATAAACTGGAAGATTTGCCTAAGAATAAGGATTTGGTTGTATTTTGTCACATGGGAGTGCGCAGTAAACAGGTGATGAATTATTTGCGAAAAAATGGGTTTTCCCGTGTATTTAATTTAAAAGGAGGTATTGATCGTTGGTCGGTTGAGGTGGATCCAAAGGTTCAGAGATATCGATAAAGTATACATTTTAAGGAGCCTCATTCATAATTGAAATGAGGCTCTTTTATGCTGTGGTTTCTATTTTATAAATATGCTTTGTTTGAGAACAATGGGTTCACCATTTTCAGAAATTCCTTCAACAATTAATTCATACTCACCTTTCACATCACTTGCTGTAAATTCTAACTTAAAATCCTGTTCTTTGTCCAGTGTAATATTTGGCTCCCAGAGTAAATCAGTCCTGAAATCGGGTATAAATTTATCAGAAGAACTTGGTTTGTTAGCTAAAGAATAGCTTGATGTGAATAAAGGCAGATAATATCGTTCTGTGTTTATTGGCAATTGGTCTATCTTACAATCTTTATCTTTGGAAATGACATGTATGATTCCGTAAAAATGGGATTTTCCATAAAAATATTCATATGGCATCACCTCAATCCTGTCAATTTCCGAGGGTCTTTTATTTAGAATAATTCTGGGATTAGATACTATTAGTCCATCGTAAAGAATTAATGGAGCAGGCTTCATAACTTTTAATTGATCAGGACTATATACATTGAAAAAGGTTTCTTTTTTTCGGTAACTAATTTTAACGGGAGAAATAAATTCATGGAAGTATTCCTCCAAAGAGTCCAAACGAATAAAGTTGTCGATTTTTGTTGAAGAATATGGTTTCCCAAAGAAGTTACTCTCTCCGCGATACAAGCATGTATCTTTTAATTCTGTATAAGTTTTCTGATTATAGATGGTTCGGATTCTATAATTTTCATAAAGTTTTTTTAGAAAGTCTATTTGGCCTTGATTTAAATCAGATTTTTTCCATTGTACAGATGCAAAACCTTTTTGGTTGAATTTTTCTTTTAGTTGGATAGAGCATTCTTCGAAGTTATTATCGTTAAGTTGAATGGAAATATCATGCAATCCTTTTTTTAATGGAAGCTGAAAGAAAAATTTACCATCTTGATGTGTTCTAAATGTGCTTATATCAGCATATTCGCCAATTTTTGACAGGTAAACATTTTTATTGGCAATAGCTTCTTTTGTTTTTCGACTTTTTATTTGTCCTTCCAAAATATAGGCTTCTTCTTCAGGATACTGACTTGAATTAACGAAATAATTGGGGTTACTATGTAAGTATAAGGATTTAAGTCCATCTTTTGAAATCCAATCTTGTTCCGGTATTTTACTGAGTTGTTCAAAATAGCTATTCATTGAAGCACCAAAATTACTGTAGATATTGAAGAATTCAATAATATTAGCCGATGTATGAAAAGGTTCTTTTAATTTGATACTTGCTGAGAGATATAATAATTCAGCTTTTTTTGTAAAATCATTACTTGTAAGATTCAGTTCAACTTTCTCTCGGGGAGAAACAGTAATATGTGGATTTTCAAAAAATACTCCTTTGTTATTGCTTGCTAAATGAAAGACAGCTTCTGTTAAAATTTCTCCATCTGGATTTTTAACACAGATTCCATAATTTGGAGAGTTTAATTCCTTTTTATGAATTCGAAACTCCCATTTGTTGTTTGTTAGTTTAAAAGATTGATCTACAATATTTCCATTGTTGGAAGATATTTGAAATTGAAGTTTTTGATTCAGATTTGGTGAGTTATCTGTTGCTGATACTGTAAATCGTATGAATCGATTCAGATCTTCAATGGTAGATTGTATTGTGAGAGATTTTTCATTTTTCACATTATTGTTCGAACGAAGAATTGTTCTTTCATTGTTACTTAAATCATAAAATTGTGTTGATCCCTTTATTAATTTCGGGCTGTCGATACTATTTTCGGCTAGCTTGTAATTATTAAAAACAAAAATAGGTGTTACGCTTGTTAACTCTTTTGAAGTTGAGTTCATCCAATGCGTATAGGCATTAATGGCGTAGTTTCCTGTTGATAATTGATCTGTTAGTAAAAATCCACCAAAACCCATTCCTTGATTGATAATTATCTTTTCCTGGGCAACAGCATAGCCATTTTCGTCAATTAATTCTAAGTAGGCAACTTTACTTAAATCGGATAGTTTCTGTGTGACAGAATTGATGCAATACAATTTAAATAGGACTGATTCTCCGGCAAGAAATATATTCTTTTGAATGTGAACATGAATTCTTTCATTTTCATAACTAATATTTTCTCCCTTGCCTGCAAAGTTAATTGCTAGTGAAACAGTCAAAATAAGCAATATGTATATATAGTTTTTATTTTTCATAGCTTTAAAATTCAATGTTATATGAAACTGTAGGGATCACGTTTCCAAATACAGATAGTTTATATCCAGCTACAGAAGAATCTTCAGATCTAAAATAAACGGAGTAAGCATTATTGCGTGCTGTAAGATTATACAAACCAAAAGTCCAGGATGTGTGATAGGGTTTGTTTTTGCGTAAATTTCCCTCAACCAGCAGAGAAATATCAGTTCTAAAATAGTTTGGAATGCGATATTCATTTCGTTCGGAATAGTAAATAATTGGAATTCCTTGTAGGCTGTATTTAGCAATAGGATAGGTAGCAGGCCGACCAGTGTGATAAACTAAATTAGTTGAGAATATAAACCGTCTGGAAAGTTTAAAGCTGAAAAAGGCTTTGATATTATGTGGTTTGTCGTACGGTGCTCTATACCAATCACCATCATTAACTGCAAACTCGCCCGTATTATCTTTTGATTTGAGGTAACTTCTCGAATAAGTATAGCTCACCATTGTGTTAAACCTGCCTTTGTTTTTTCGGATGAAAAGTTCTACTCCGTAATTCTTCCCTTCTGCGTTAAGCACCTCATTTTCCGTATGCTCATTTAAATACAGTTGTGCACCATCCTTGTAATCTTTAGCATTTTGAACCTTTTTAAAATAGGTTTCTGCTGATAATTCAAAGTTAGAATTGAAAATGTTCTTGTAAAAACCTAAAGAAATCTGATCCCCAATTTGAGGTTTTAAATACTTGTCAGAAAGTTTCCATGTATCTGTTGGAGAAATAGATGTAGTGTTTGATAAAAGATGTATGTACTGACGGGTTCTATTGTAACTTGCTTTTATAGATGTGCTTGGGTTTAATGCATAATTAACCGAAATACGATATTCAGGACCATGATATATGTTATTCAAACCAGTAGATGTAATGGTGTCCAAAATATTATAACGACTCGTAATTCCATCTAAATAAGTTAATTCTTCCCTTTTTCCGACATTGCCATATAATGAGTATCTAATACCTGCTTCTGCAGTAATATTTCTCATAAATTCCCTTTTAAAACCTAAGAATAAGGCAGACTCAAGACCATTTTCTTCTGGCAAATTGTTATTACTTACTACAGAAGCTTCAGAATAAGGTTTCATGTCTCCCGGACTGATGTTGTAATATTTAAGCTCAGTACCCAGATCGATTGTTGTGTATAAATCTTTTTCAAGATTTAGATATGATTTAAATCCGCCTTCATTCATCTTGTGAGTTAATTTAAAAGCATTACTTGCTATCTCTGCCGAACTCATATCATAAGAAAAGCTTGTGAAGTATACACTGTTATTCATCTTTAGCTTTTCTGAAAATCGATATCTCCAATTTAGTGAGCTAACAAAGTTATTGAAGTTATAAATTGTGTCAGAATGCAATTGGAATTCATCTTTGCTCTTGTAATAACTTAACTCAAATTGATTGTTTGAATTGGGTTTGTAGAGAATTTTTCCATGAAGGTCGTGGAAGTTCGATTTAGAGTCTACTAATTCTTTTGAGTCTATCTTATCAACTATCCAGTCGGAATAGGTGAATCGGAAAGAATTCATTATTGACAGCTTGTTTTTGAGTATTGGTAAATTCAAAAATGCTTTTGTAGTAACCGGACTAATTCCAACTTTACCATTTATTTTATCGGCTATTTTATTGTTTGAATGAATATCATAAGTTGATGAAATTCGACCTCCAAATTGAACAGGAATGCTTGATTTATATAAACTGGCCTCCTGTATCATGTCGTTATTAAATGCAGAAAAGAATCCAAAAAAGTGAGCCGGATAGTAAATGGGAGCATTGTCAATAAGTATTAGATTTTGATCAGCAGAACCTCCTCTAACATTGAAACCAATTGATCCTTCTCCAGCGCTTTCAACACCTGGTAACATTGTCGTGCTTTTTATTATATCAGGTTCACCAAGGGCTGAAGGTAAAGATTCAATATCCTTTGCCAGAATAAGTTCTAAACCCATTGATGTTCGCTTTACTTTGTCATCTTTTGCTAAAACACGTATTTCCTTAAGATTTTGGGATTCACTCATTAACTGAACATTAATTCGACCATCACCACGAAGATTAATTTTTCTGGAACTTGGTTTAAGTCCCATGTATCGAAAATTTAAAGTGTAAAATCCAGGAGGAAGATCAAGTTCAAAATAGCCATCTTTATCAGATGTTACTCCTTTAGTAAGATTAGGAAGAAATATTGAAACGCCTTTAAGTGGTTGAGAGCTTTCAAAATGGCTTACCTTACCAAATAGTTTTACTTTTTTCTTGCCAAGAGCAGTTCCAATTTCATGAATTCTGTACTCCTGCTCCTGCAGGTTCGAAATGTCTTTATCTTCCTCAACAGATTCGACCTCTTTTGTGGTATGATTCACTTTTTCCCGAAGACTAAATTCGTTTCCAATGTTTTCATATTTCGAGAGAACAATTGAATTATTTCTAACTAGAAATCGAAATTGAGTGTCAGCTAGGATATCATCTAGTATAGCTGTAATATTTTCATTTGAATAAGACTTTTTTAGGCGAATGTTTTCAACCCAATTTTTATCAAAAAATATTTTTATTTGATATTTCTCATTCAGATCATTTGCGAACTCAACAAATGTCATTCCTTCGTGACCAATACTTATTTCTTGTTCGCCTATAGCCAAACAAGGGAAAAGTATGAACAAACTATATAGTAGTAGGAGTGCTTTTTTCATCTTTCATATTTTCATTGGTCAAATTTGGCAAGAATTGGCAGGGCATTTAAGGGTGTATGCTTGTTTATTTTTAACTTTTCTGCACGGATAAATTTTTTGATTTTTTTCTTTTTCTGCGGGAAAAAATTGAGGAGATCGGTTTTGTTTTTGATATTGCTCAATTTATTATTGACAATCATATACATTCGTGAATCGTCGATGTACTTAAAAATTTTGGAGCCATTATTTCTGGAATTAAGCATTCGCATTTTTGTATGCTTTACAATGTAGCTTAACTTTGATCCGGTAAAAACCTGATAGTAATCAGCTGGTTGTAAGTCTTCATGAATAAGATCACCTCTTTTAAAATGATAGCTTTTATCATTTTCAAATACAGTAAATCCCTCTAGAAAACAGGAATTTACAACGATATTACAGATAGTGTTGTCCTTAGTCTGAATAGGCGTTATGATCTCTTCTTTTGAAATGTCGTAGAAGAACTCCAGATGTTTAAAGTCTTTTCCTTTAAATTTTAGATTTCCTGTAAGTTCTAATTTGGAAAGGAAGAATTGCTCTCCTTTGGTGATGGCGTAAGTTGGAACCCAAACTTTTCCATTGATAATTGTTTCGGGATTAGTAGATAATTTGGGCTGCCCAAATATGTTAGGGCAGAATCCTGTAAGTAGCAAAATAAGTGTGATCAAGTTCAATAATTTAGTTTTCATTATCTATTTTTTAGGGCCAAAACGAAGGTTTGTTAGGTGAGTATTTTACATTGCAATCGTAACAATAATTTTGTCTGACAATGAAAATATGAATCCTGTCTTCCCAATATTCATCTATAATATGGTATTTGCTTTTATCAGGATATCCCCTTGATAGAGCCATTCTTAATTCGTTGCAGTCAGACGGAAAACTAGCAAATTTCATACTAAAGTCCTGAATTGAAAAGCTTGTGTTTTGACTGTCAACACTTGAAGCCTCAAAGTAGCCAAGTACTGGAAGATCGGAGTCACAAGCGCAAATATTACCTTTAGAATTTGCAGGAATTATATTATACAATCCTCCGTTTTTTTGAACGGATTCCTCGATATTTTTCCAGAAATTATAGCAATTAAAAGTCACAGAATACAAGGATAAGTGTATAAAATATTCATAGTTTAGTCTTACTTCATTTTCTGTCACTTTTGAGGTGGTTAGATGGTTGAACTGTTTTATGTCTTGTCTTGATCCATCAAAAATAAAAACATTGTCTGAGATTATATAGGGATAGCACTTGGTTGAAGGATTATCTGTTTTAGGTTCGTAAAATGGATTCCTCCATTCCCAACTTTCTTGGTATTCCCAACGCAGATAGTTACCTTGATTGTTTGGGGACTTGGCATCCATTAAAATTTTGACTGCGTTTACGGAACTGCCATCATCTTGAAGAAGGCTGCTTTCTTCTCCATAAATTGATTCGATATAAATTTCGGGTTGAATGGTTTCCGGAGTTGATTCATACTTCTCTCCTGTTGTAGTTTCTATTTCAATCCAATATGTTTGCCCAACTTCGCCTTTTATTATATTGTATACAGTTTGGTAAACACCTGGCCGAATTTCCTGAAAAAGTTCACTGTTTCCTAAATCATCATTTAATATGATTTTCGCACCTGTTTCTGGATATAATGTGTCAACACTTATAAGGTCAACAGTTCTGAATAATAGAACCTCATAAGGGCCTGATTTATTAGTTATTCTACCATCAACAACTAAAATTGAAACATCAGAGTCAATTTCAGGATAGAATTTTTCAGTACAAGATACGTTTAGCAGTATTAGTGCCAAAGCCCAACAAAACGGGGATTTTATAGGGGACATGAGGTTAGAGGTTTAGTTAATGGTTTTACTAAAAGTAATATTTTAAGTTTATAAATAAAATATTATTAATGAGTAAACTATAATAAATTATCAGAGTCGATAATTATACAATATAAAATTGTGTGAAATGTAAAGAATATCTGTTATACCCAATTGATACAAATATTTAGATTGGTTGCGTAATAATTTGACAAGTTATAGGATATTGTGATATCTAGATTTAAAAATCAAAATTTTCATTTTACTACAAAACTCACTTTTCCATACTTTCTTCCATTAATCTGAATTTCAATTTCATGTTGTCCTAAATAATGTTTTCTGGTAGTAATTGGTTTAAAAGAGATTTTTTTCTTGAAAAGAATGTTTCCGTTGGCAGGAATTGATTTTTTTGAAAGCTTAAAAACTTTTGGAGCTGTCTTGCCATTTGCTTTCATATAATGAACGATAAAATCAATCATCAAATTTTGCTTTTCAGAAAATGAGGATTGAATCTCGAAAGACAATTCAATTTCATCACCTAATTGACATGTAGGTGTATTGACTTTTAGATTATTTACAGCTATTTGTATATTTTGCGGAAATCCTAAAAGCTCCAATGCTTTTGGATGGCCTTGCTTAAGTAAAGTTCTGGAAGCGTGACCAATAATCCATTGCGTGTCTTTGTTATTGGATTTATTCCAGCGAGTTAAGGTTTCAATAACTAAATCAGGATGATCCTTTGCAATGTCATTCAAACTATTGGCAACAGATCGGCGCACATATAGTTCATCATCTTCTTTTAATTTTTCTAATAATTCCAGCACCGGTGATGGATCTTTCTGAAATTCTTTGAGAGGTGATGCCCAAGGTAATTTAGGTCGGCTTCCTTCCGAAACCAACCTGCGTATCTGTACGTTTGCATCTGTTGTCCAGAGGTGAAGATATGCTAAGGTCTCTTCCGGATATTTTCTAATGAATGGGCGTATGGCAAATTCCGAAGTGAATTTTTTTGTTATTTCCATCAAAGCTCTCATCGAAAGATGAAAATCTTCCTTTTGCAATCCAAATTGAGATACATAAGAAGCAATAGGCATATAGTAGAATCCATCAATTTCGTTTTTATCAGTTGTATTGTTTTCTTCGGTAATTGAGTTTATTAAAATAGCGAGAGCTTTCGGGTAGGATGCTGGAAGATGATTGGATAATTCGGTACAAATAAGTTGAGAACGCTCCTTTAAGCTAAGAGGCTTAAGCTTAGATACGATTGCATTGACGAATGAAGAGGTGTTGAATTCACTCCAGGATTTGACAATGTTGGAAGCCATGTTGGCGACTAATTGATTGTTGTATATATCTTTAAATAGAAATCCTTTTTCCATAAAATATTGGCTGATTATGAATTATTTTGAGCGGAATAAATTAATCATTATTGTGAACTAAGCAAAATAAAAGAAAGGCTGGACGCGAGCATCCAACCTTTCGGGTTTTAGAGTGTTTTTTGATTGCTAAATAGTTTTTACAATAATAACAGAGTAGTCTATATTTAATACTTTAACAAATGAATCTTTGGCAATTGTTTCACCGAATTGGGATCTGGCTTTCCATGTTGATCCGGAAAGAATTATTCTCCCTGTGTTTTTTCGGTCATTAATTTCTTCCATAACAATGGCTTCTTTACCAATTAAATTTCTGTGGTCGTTATTGGGTTGGTATCTTTTACTTATGGAGTGTTTTGTAATGTATGGTTTAAGAAGGAGCAAACAGATTGCTGAGCATGTAATAAGTACAAGCAATTGTTCCGGGATAAGAAATCCCAAATAGGCAACTATTCCGGTCATTAAGGAGGCTATTCCATAACATGCAGAAACAAAGTTTGATATGAAGATCTCAATTACAAAAAGACCTACTGCAAGTAATAACCAAATATGCCAAAGTTCTAATTCCATTTCATAATTTTTAAGGTGAAAGTAAATTTACATTGAGAATATGTTAATAACAAGTGTCAAATGTGCCAAGTTTGTCAATTTTATACCTGAATTGTTTTGTTAAATCGAGAAGATGCTTTATTAACAGGAGGTTTGAGGTTTTTTCAGAAGAGGAATACAGGTAGTTGGTTTTGTCGTTATTGAAAATGGTTCTAAATAATTTTAATAAAATGAACTTTTTAATTAGGTTTGCGCTCTTATTAAAGAGTTGAAGGTCTTAAAATACATTGTAAAACACATAAGCATGAATCCATACCTGACATCAGAACACAAAATGATTCGAGAAAAAGTAAAGGCATTTGCCCAAAAAGAGGTAAAACCTGTGGCTTTCGAATTGGATGAAAAAGAAAAATTTAGTCCCCAACTTACTAAAAGAATGGGTGAGTTGGGCTTATTCGGTATATATTTGCCTAAAGAGTATGGAGGACAAGGGAAAGATTATCTTTCATTATTGATAGCTGTTGAAGAACTTGCCAAGGTGGATGCTTCTCAGGCATCTACTCTGGCGGCTCATAATTCTTTGGGAATTGGTCCCATTTATTATTTTGGAACCGAGGAGCAAAAACAGAAATATCTTCCAAAATTGACAAATGGTGAAAATGTTTGGGCTTTTGGATTGACAGAAAACAATGCGGGTTCTGACTCTCGGGGAACAGAATCAATAGGAATTTTGAAAGATGAGAATTGGGTGATAAATGGAAGCAAGAGATTCATTTCAAACGCATCTTCCGATTTGTCCTTAGGAGTAACTTTGCAGGTTGTAACAGCTAATGATAATGGAAAAAAAGAATTATCTGCTATATTAGTAGAGCGAAGTGCAAAAGGGTTTCATGCTGAGCCTGTAAAAGGGAAAATGATGTGGCGGGCTTCTGATACAGCTCAGTTGACTTTCAGGAATTGCAAACTTCCGAAAGAAAATTTGTTGGGAAATTTAGGCGATGGAGCCAAAATAATGTTGCAAACACTGGATTCCGGTCGGCTAACGATTGCCGCAATGGGACTTGGATTGGCTCAGGGAGCTTATGAACAGGCTTTGTCTTATTCGAAAAAAAGGGAGCAGTTTGGCAAACCGATTTCGAAATTTCAAGCCATTGGATTTAAATTAGCCGATATGGCTACGAAAATTGAAGCGGCCCGACATCTATTGTATCATGCCTGCTGGTTGAAGGATAATGGTCATTCGTTTGGGAAAGAAGCTGCCATGGCGAAATTGTTTTGCTCTGAAGTGGCACAGGAAGTTGCAAATGAAGCTGTTCAGATTCATGGTGCGCACGGATTAATTAAGAATTCGGAAGTGGAGCGTTTTTACCGCGATCAGCGAATACTGCAAATAGGCGAAGGAACATCAGAAATTCTTAGATTGGTGATTTCAAGACATATTGGTTGTTAATTTGTAATTATGACAGACAGAAAAAAAGATCACATTGAATTGGCTTTTTGTTCTCAAATGAAGGACGCTTTGATTGATGAACGTTTTTATTATGAGCCTATGCTTAGTTCTCATCCTAAGGCTGATGATACAACGTTTACTTTCTTGGGGAAAGATATGCAAACTCCAATATGGGTTTCCAGCATGACC
Organism: Marinifilaceae bacterium; assembly: GCA_016936255.1. Classification (GTDB taxonomy): domain Bacteria; phylum Bacteroidota; class Bacteroidia; order Bacteroidales; family Marinifilaceae; genus Labilibaculum. Next base: position 11,009 of record JAFGYE010000087.1, read on the forward strand.
GGCGGAACAGAATTGGCAGGAAAGATCAATCGAAATTTGGCTCGTGCTTGTGCTGAATTTGGTATGGGAATGGGGCTGGGTTCTTGTCGTTCTCTTTTAGATAGTGATGAGTATTTTTCTGATTTTGATGTGCGTTCAATTATTGGTGATGATTTGCCTTTGTACGCAAATCTAGGAATCTGTCAGCTCGAAGAATTAATTCAGAAGAAAAAAATCAGTAAGATTATAAGGCTGGTTGGTCGTTTGCGTGCTGATGGATTGATTATTCACATCAACCCTATGCAGGAATGGTTGCAGCCAGAAGGCGATCGAATCAATCAATCGCCGATAGAAAGTCTGGAATATTTACTTGATGAGGTTGATTTTCCAATTATTGTAAAAGAAGTTGGCCAGGGAATGGGACCTGAAAGTTTAAGGGCTTTATTGCATCTCCCGCTTCAGGCAATTGAATTTGCTGCATTCGGAGGAACCAATTTTGCGAAAATAGAGTTGTTGCGTAATTCTGATTCTCAAATTCAATTGTTCGAGCCTCTCGCTCAAATTGGACATTCGGCTAATCAGATGACAGATTGGGTGAATGAGATTGTTGCCGGTGATGATCAGGTAAAGTGTAAGGAAATCATCATTTCAGGAGGAATACACAACTTTCTGGATGGCTATTATTTAATGGAGAAATCTACACTTCCTGCAATTTATGGTCAGGCATCTTCACTTTTGAAGCATGCAAAAGAATCATACGAAGAGTTAAGAGCATATTTAGAATCACAAAGGAAAGGATTACAACTGTCAAAGAGTTTCTTACGTGTTCGAAAATAATAGTTTTACCTAAAAAACCTTCTGTTTTTTGGGACAACTACTTAAAAAATGTAATTTAGGACTTCAAAGTATTTTATTATTTTGTTGGTCGATTCAAAATCAGCGAAAGAATTAAGATGAAAAGATATGAAGCGGAAAGCAATCATTTCAGGATTCTCCAAATTATCTCGTGAAGAGAAGATGGAGAAAATGGGTGAGTTAACTGGCAGTGCTGAGCGAATTAAATCTCAGCTGGATAGTTTTCGCCTGCAAAATAAAGAGCAGCAAGATTTGTTGGATGAGATTAGTGAGAACACTCTTTCTAATTTTTATCTTCCTTTTGGCGTTGCGCCAAATTTCCTGATAAATAATCAGTTGTATCACATTCCAATGGTTATCGAAGAGAGTTCTGTGATAGCGGCGGCTTCAAGATCAGCTAAATTTTGGGCAAGTCATGGCGGATTTACTGCTCGTGTCGTTTCTGTTGTCAAATCGGGACAGGTTCATTTTATTTGGAAGGGTGATTCGAACAAACTGAATGACTTATTGCCTGAATTAAAATTTGATTTGTATCGGGCAACCAAAGAATTAACCGGAAACATGCGCCAAAGAGGTGGTGGAATTCAAAGTATTCAGCTGGTGAATCTTTCTGGTGAAATGGAAAATTATTATCAACTGCATGTGACTTTTGATACTGCAGATTCGATGGGAGCTAATTTTATTAATTCCTGCTTGGAGAAAATGGCTCATCAAATGAAGCGATTCTTTAAACACTACGAAGGACTTTCGGATGTGGAGCGGGAATGTGAAGTAATCATGTCAATTCTTTCCAATTATACACCGGATTGTCTTGTTGAGTGTTCTGTGGAATGCAGTCTTGATGAGTTGGATGAAATTCATCCGGGGCTTAGTGGAAAAGAATTTGCGCATAAATTTCAGAAAGCTTCTAGAATAGCAGAATTGGATGTATATCGCGCAACGACGCATAATAAAGGAATTTTTAATGGAATTGATGCTGTTGCTTTAGCTACAGGTAACGATTTTCGGGCTATCGAGGCAAACGGACATGTTTACGCATCTAAAACAGGGAAGTATAAAAGTCTGACTCAGGCCAGCGTTTCTCATAACCGATTCCGGTATCAGTTAACCATGCCTTTGTCGTTAGGAACTGTTGGCGGTTTAACAAGCTTGCATCCTTTGGCGAAGTTTGGCTTGGAATTGCTTGGGAAACCATCGGCAAAGGAGTTAATGATGATTACGGCTGCTGCCGGATTGGCTAATAATTTTGGTGCTTTGCGATCTTTAGTAACAACGGGAATTCAGCAAGGACATATGAAAATGCATTTGTCGAATCTGTTGAATGCTTTAAAAGCAGATTATGAAGAAAAGAAACAGGCCTTGGAATATTTTGCTCACAAGACTGTCTCTTACAGTGAAGTGGAAGCATTTATTAAATCACTGAGAACTAAGCTACAATAGAATTTGAAGCCTATATATAAATATTATTCGAACGCTAAATTTTTGCTTACAGGCGAATATCTTGTATTGCACGGAGCTTTGGCTCTTGCAATTCCCTTAAAATATGGGCAAGTTTTGGAAGTTTTTGAATCTGAGGAATCGGATTTGGAATGGCTGGCCTACGAAAAAGGGAAACTATGGCTCAAATTTTCAATTTCAAATCAGGACATTACAAATCAAACCGTTGAAGGAGAAACAGAAAAAGATTTTGTGTGCTTTCTTTTGAATAGAGCCAAAAGTTTAAATCCTTCTTTTTTGAATAGCTGCAATTTTAAAATACGAACAGAATTCGATTTTGATCGAAACTGGGGTTTGGGCAGCAGTTCAACTTTAATAAATAATGTTGCTCAATGGGCCGATGTGAATCCATACAATTTGCATTCCTTGGTTTCAAACGGATCTGGTTTTGATATTGCATGTGCAAATTACTGCAAACCAATCTTGTTTCGTAGAGATGGTGCTCATCCTTTAATATATCCTGTGGATTTTCCGGAAAAATTTGTGACTCAACTGCACTTTGTTTACCTGGGTAGAAAGCAAAAGAGTGCTGATTCTGTTAATAGTTTTCTTAATAAACGTAAGTGTACTGAGGAAGAATTGGATAGAATTACTCAATTCAGTAAGGATATTCTTTCTTCTAAAGATTCAAAGGAATTTGATCATGTGATTAAAATGCACGAGCTTTTGGTGTCTGAATTATTAGGGCAGGAATGTGTGAAAGAAAAGTTATTTTCTGATTTCAAGGGATCTGTTAAATCACTTGGAGCCTGGGGAGGAGACTTTGTAATGGTAAGAAGTGATTTGACTAAGAAAGAAATACAATCCTATTTTTACAGAGCGGGATTTACAAGTATTTTTTCCTGGAACGAAATGATACTGGGAACAAATTAATTTACGGCTAAGCGATGACAGATTATAAAAATTCAGGATCGATTGGCTGGGAAAGCCCTTCAAATATTGCATTAATTAAATATTGGGGAAAGAAAGGAAATCAATTGCCTTGCAATCCTTCCATAAGTATGAGTTTAAAAAACTCGCTTACCCGAACTGTACTTTCTTATGAGCCAAAAGGTAATGGGGATCAATTGAGTTTTTTGTTTGAAGGTAAAAGACAAGTTTCATTTGAGCAGCGAATAACAAAATTCATCGGAAACTTATCAGATCATTTTAAATTCCTTACCAATTATCAATTATCCGTTTCCTCAGAAAATACATTTCCACATTCAACAGGAATTGCAAGCTCTGCTTCGGCTATGAGTTCTCTTGCTCTTTGTTTGTGCAGTATGGAAGAGGAAATTTCAGGAGTGAAAATGGCTGAGGATGAGTTTTACCGAAAAGCTGGTTTTATTGCCCGATTAGGGTCCGGAAGTGCTTCTCGATCTGTTTATGGCGGTTTTGTTGCTTGGGGAGAAAGCAATTCTTTTTCCAAATCTTCCGATGAATATGCTGTTCCTTTTTCGAAATACACACATCCGGTTTTTCAGGATTTTCAGGATGCTATTCTTTTGGTGAGTTCTAAAAAGAAAGAAGTTTCCAGTACTGTTGGTCATCAGTTAATGGAAAATCATCCTTATGCAATGGCCCGTTTTGCTCAGGCTAATTCAAATTTTGAAAGAATGTTGGGGGTTTTGAGATCAGGTGATTTGGCGGAGTTTATTGAAATCATGGAAAATGAAGCTTTAAGCTTACATGGTTTAATGATGAATTCCACTCCTTCGTTTACTTTGTTGAAACCAAATACTCTTGAATTAATTGAGAGAATTAGATCTTTTCGTTTAAATACTAAAATTCCTGTTGGATTTACTTTGGATGCAGGACCAAATATACATTTGCTGTATCCTAAATCAGAAAAGGAAAAAGTAGTTCCTTTTATCGATTCAGAATTATCTCAGTTTCTGGAAAATGGAAAGTATATTGTTGATGAAAAGGGGGAAGGACCACAAAAAATAAAAATGTAAAGAGCTGTGAGAATACATCCTGACTTATTTTATGCAAAAATATTACTCTTTGGTGAGTATAGCGTTTTACTAAACTCGATGGGTTTAAGTATTCCTTATACTCATTTTAGTGGAGAGCTGAATTTTATTGGTGATGATAAATATACCGATCGGAATTTTGCCAAACGATCCAATAGAGAATTGTTTAAATTTTTAAATTATCTGATTGATAATTCGGATAAATATGATTCTTTGCTTGATTTGAGAACCTTTGAAAATGATATTAATAAAGGTTTGTATTTCGAGTCAAGTATTCCGGAGAGTTACGGCTTGGGAAGTTCAGGAGCACTGTGTGCCTCTGTTTATAAGAAATATGGAATCAATCCAATTGGGAACAGTAAAAAATTAAAAAATGGTGAAATTATTCAATTGAAGAATATTTTGGCTCAGTTGGAATCTGGTTTTCATGGTAAAAGTTCTGGTTTAGATCCCTTGAATTCTTATCTGAAAGTCCCTTTGCTAATATACAATCAGAATGAAATTGAACAGGTAAGTTTGCCAGGGAAAAAATTTGGAGAAGACAGTGCTATCTTTTTAATTAATTCTCAGAAATCGGGAAATACAGAACCATTGGTTCGTTCATTTTTGAAGAATTGCGAGAACAAAGAGTTTCTGTCTTTAATGGAGCAGCAGTTAATTCCAATGAATAATCAGTGTATTCAGGAATTGGTGAATGGAAATGCGGATTCTTTTTTTGCAGAGTTAAGTCAATTATCAAAGTTTCAATTGAGTGAATTTAAATCGATGATTCCAGAGAATTTCCTTGATTTATGGACTGAAGGATTAAGCTCACAGCAATTTTGGCTGAAACTATGTGGATCCGGCGGAGGAGGCTATTTATTGGGTTTTACCAGAAATTATTCCACCACAAAGGGTCTGTTACTTGAAAAGGGATACGATATTGTGACTGTGTATGAGAATGAAAAATAGATGCATGTAAAATTTGCAGTATATCATTAAACACGAATTCAACGTTAAAACTAGTTGTGGCAAATATTTAAAGGGATGGTATAAGTAACCTGAGTTCCTGATTGATTTGGATCGTTATTTTTCAAATCAGCAATTTCAAAGTTCATTTTTTTAGATGATTTAAAATTGTAAATCTTAACCCGGTCAAGAGCTATTGACGTAGCGATAGATTTATGATTTTTATCTTGCCTGTTCTTTTTGGCTTCATCGATACCAATTCCATTGTCTTTAATTTGAAATCGTAACGAATCCATATTTTTTGTAAGCGAAA
>JAFGYE010000088.1 GCA_016936255.1 Marinifilaceae bacterium
GAGACCTGATGGGTGACCTGATACTGGTTCTGACACCATTGTTCGGTATTAATGAATTCAAAATACAGGTTGTCCCCATTGTCCCTGATGATATGCTGCTTTTCACGAAGTGTTTTGGCTTTTTCGAAGACAGAACCCTTGCTGAGAATGTTGAGTACCTTTTCAAATTCCTTATCGGAGAATAAGATATTGTTATGTTTCTCTAACTGTTGCTTCAGGTTGGCAATTAATTCCGTTTCATTCTGGACATACACCAGCGCATAACCCAGTTCCTGAAGTTTTGCAATCAGTTGTTCTTCGAGTATCAGTTCGGGTTGCTTTGGCATAGTTATGAAATTTCCTTTTGTACTTTTTCCCACACAGGATAAATAGCGTTGTAAAAACCCACCATCGCTTCTCTATACCAAGTAATTAACTCATCCCAATAATTTTCATCGTTAAATCGACCTTCGAAACTCTTTTTTATTGTTGCTGGCATTTCGTGCTTGATTCTTGATGCTTTCTTGTTTTCCAACCTTTGCCATATAATTTCACCATCAAACTTTTTCTCAATCTCTTCTTTGTGGCGAGCCATTGTGTCAATCAAAGTTTTATCTGGGTCATGAGAGAAATACAGTTCAACCCTGAAGTTAGTCCTTCCCATGCTAAAAGCAAATTTTCCTTGTCCCCTTGAAAAAACCATATAAAAAGACGGCTTCGGACTAATTCGTTCCAAATAATCAATTCTATTCTCTGCAAGGTTTTGCTTCAGTAGTCCCCAAAATTTTAATAAATGTGTCTCCGTTTCCTCAACAACTTTGCTCTTCTCTTTCTCTTCCTTCTCCTTTTCTTTGATATCAATCATGAATTCTTTAGTCTCAGGCAGTGGAATGATTTGTTCCATCTGAAGAAACAATTCCTCACCCATACTATATGGAATGGCTCTGAAACACTGAATTTGTATGTCATGTGCCAATAGCCATAGCACTGTTGATGTTACTTCTTTTCGAAAATTATTGGAAATGAATATTATTCTCTGGTCATTACGATTAAGAAGTAGTTCTTCTTCATCTCTTTCCAAGAATTCAAGCAAACTCTCCTTTGCATCTTCACCATTTCCCCACTTGTCGATGTATTCCTGATACATTTTTATGATTTGAGCAGTGGTAAGTGTTGAACAGTAGGAAGTATATTTAAGTGCTTGCCACACAACATTTCGACCTGTATCGTCAAGTTTATTTTCAATAATGACCAATCCCCCGTCTTTATCGACAGCGAGCAAATCAAGTCGTTCACTGGTATCGCTAAACCCACTGAACTCCTTTTGGATAATAAGCATTTCTTCGCCCAGCATGTCAGGGTTTTTTGCAATCCACTCCTGAAGATGCTCCCGCTCCTTAATCTTCAGGTCTTTGAACAAACGCTGTTCAAGTTTTATAATATTATTTGTTGCTTTGTTTATTCGATACATGGTCACTTGGTTTTTATACAAACATTTGTTGCATCAATCCTTTCTTCCAGACCTCGACTTTTTCAATCTGCTTCTGGGTATGATTTATTTTATCATCAATGGCTGACAAGAAATTGGCGATTTTGGTTTGCTCAGGTAAAATCGGCACATCAATTTTAATCTCTGAAAAATATTTGTAACTTATCATTTTACCGTCTCTAATGCCTTCCAGTTTCCGATTTAGGTCGGTAATATATTTATCCGTTTTAAAATAATATTTGAAAAACCTATGGTCAATTCTTCGTGTGGCTCTGAGTATTATGTATGCAGGACTACAAATTCCTTTATATTCAGAATATTCAATACCACCCTGAAAAGACCGTAAACTTATGATGAAATCACCCTTTTCGACCACCTTATATGATTCAATGCTTTGTTCCGTGACGGTTATGTAGTAATCAATCATCTCTCTTGGTATAGCACCATACTCTTGTGTGATTGCTAAAATCGGCAAATCAGACTTATGGTTCTTATTCGAGACCGTTTCAAACAAAGCATCCCCTTTCTTCTTCTCCCACTTCGGAAACTCCTGCCCGTTATCGTCTTTGAACCTGATTTCCTGCGAGAATATTTTCTGCATCACCCCTTTTTTGTATTGTTCCAGCAGGGATTTCTTTCGTTTGAGTTGTGATATTTTCTGGTCGATGGCGGAGAAAAAAGATGCGATTTTTTGTTGTTCGGGAAGGGGAGGTGTAAAAAACCGATACGGCTCAATATGTTTGTTGTTTATCTGGGGTATTGTTGAAGTATCTGCTATTTTAAAAAGTTTTTCTTTAATGATAACATAAAATAAAAATTCTGAGTCTAATCTACTTGAAATGGGTTTTACTGCCATTAAATTGCTGTCCATTATTACTGGAACAGCATTTAATCGCACCTTGTTATTTAAAATTGCTGCACCTCTTTTCGGGAAAATAATTGATAATGGTTCAACAATACCTTGGCTGTCGTCAGTATAAAATCTACTGGATATCTGATATTTATCACAGTTGTTAAGTTCTTCAACTTTTATAAATGGGTATTTCCCGAATTCGGATAAATTATAGAGTGAAGGACTATTGCCACTTGCAATATGGATATAAGCACCAAGCCTAATCTTTTCCCACTCCCCACTAAAATCAGGGAAACGCAATTTCGGTATGTTCTTCTGCTTTTCCATGCTTAAAACGGGGTTGGAATGTTTAATTCTCGGCAATA
>JAFGYE010000089.1 GCA_016936255.1 Marinifilaceae bacterium
AACAAATAAGCAGTATAAGGCAGTTTAATCTCAAAAAAACAAAAGATCATGAAAAAGAGGATGTCTACTTTGCTATGAGACATCCTCATTTTTCTGTATTTATGAACGAGCAGTTATTCTGCAACTTCCACCAATTTTTCATCTGAGTGCCACAGGCCATGTTTTGTACAGAAAGCTGTAGCGGTTAGTTTCATTTTACGAGATGGTACTACGTAAAAATCAACTTCAGCCTGATTGGCTTCACCACCTAAAATTCCTGTTGAGAAAGTGGCTTGTGTTAACATTTTTTCACCATCCCAAAGTTGAACCCAAGCAACATAGTGATCGAAATCATCCGGATGAGCATAAGCATCGCCAATTTTCACTTTCACTTTAAATTTCTCACCTTTTTTAGCTGAGTCATCGCAGTGAATAAATGCAGAATGTCTGTCGATATAATCTTTTTTAGCTTCACCATCAATGGTGTTGATGTCTTGATACCTGTTAATTTTCATGTTTTGTTTTTTTGATTTTAGTCCCGAATGTATTCAGGATGAGAGGATTGTTTTGTTTTAGATATTAGTTCTTGCTTAGGTAATCGGCAACACCTTCAGCAGTAGCATGCATTGCTTCTTTTCCTTTGTTCCAGTTTGCAGGACAAACTTCGCCATTTTCTTCGAAATGCTGCAATGCATCAACCATACGAATTGCCTCATCAACACTTCTTCCCAATGGTAAATCGTTAATCACCGAGTGACGAACAGTTCCTTTTTTATCGATAAGGAATAATCCGCGGTAGGCAACAGGTGCTCCTGTAGATACTGCATTTCCCTCTTCATTGTAATCGTACTCTGAAGCTAATACTCCATAGTTTTCAGAAATTGTTTTTGATAAATCGGCAACCAAAGGATAAGTAACTCCTTTAATTCCACCTTTATTTTTCTCAGTATTTAACCATGCAAAGTGAGAAAATTCTGAATCTACAGAACAACCAACAACAGCCACGTTTCTAGCTTCAAATTCTGCCAGTTTTTCCTGAAAAGCGATCAATTCTGTTGGACAAACAAATGTAAAATCAAGAGGATAGAAGAAGAATACGACTTCCTGCTTACCAATAAATTGGTCCAATGAAAAATTTTCAACAATCTGATTTCCGTTAACAACAGCACCGGCAGAGAATGATGGTGCTTTTTTACCAATTAAAGTTTGCATTTTATTTTGTGTTTTAATGATTATTAATCTTGTTTATTTTTACCGATTACAAATGTAGAATTGATTTGACTACTGCACAAATTATATTAATCAATAATCTTTATACCTGCATCGAGAGAATTAATATCATTAATGATGGATTCTATAACCATTCAGTCTTTCAGAGATATCCAATCACAGGGAAAGGATTAGGGCTTATAAAGTTTTTTTTTGAATGATAATTTTTAGTTTTGTAGAAGCAGTTAAATTTAGTTTGGATAAAAGCATTTTGCTTTATTGTTGGTATTGTATAGGGTATATTTAAATTATTTCGGAAAAAGCTCCGATTAACGAATAAGAAAGAAATGCGGGTGTTTGATAATATAATAGAACTTACAGATTTTAAGGATTGTTCAGGGAAAATAAATATATCGGTATTTGAGGCAGAAAAAGGATATTGTGTACCATATTTTGTCTACTTACCTCCCAATTGGAGCCCGGATAAATCATATCCATTGGTTTTGTTTTTACATGGGCAAGGTGGCGACGAAGGTACATTTAATAAATACGTTCGGGCAGAACAGTTGAATAATTGGATCAACAATGGCGATCTTGATCCGGTAGTAATTGCGGGAATTCGTGGAGATAATGATCGTGACAACGTTCAGTGGTTTACAGAGAAAAATGAAAGTCTTTTGGTAAAGGAGAATGGTGGTGAATTCATTCAGTTTTGTCAGGATTCATTTAATGCAGGAGGTCATGGAAAGCAGATTTCAATTGAAGGGCATTCGCGGGGAGCTGCCGGAGCGATTCATTACTATTTAAAATATCCAGGTTTGTTTTCGTCGATTATTGGAATGGGCTATGTGAGTGATTATACACTGGACAACAACTTCATGCTTGGGCGAAATAACTTAAAGGCTTTAATAGCCGAATCAACACCCCTTAGACTTGAAATTGGAACAGAAGATAGTTTTGTTCAGACTAAGAATCGCAGAGCAAGTTTTGAATTGCATCAGTTCTTAAAAGAGAATGAGATAGATCACTCTTTCGAAATTTTACATGGAGTTGAACATGGTTTTGACACTTATTGGAATTATTACAGCGATGAAGGATTGTTGAATGGTTTGTCTCATCTGAAGTTTCACGAACGAAGCAGAAAGAGAAATTATCGGTAAAACCCTCGCATAATATCGAAAAGTTATCTATTTTGTACATAATTATTCCAAAATTGAATTCTCATGAAGTTTACCCGCTGTTTTTTTGTTCTTATCCTGTTTCTTCCGCTTAAAAGCATAGCACAGGATACCGTATATTTTAATCAGGATTGGCTTGTTGCTGAGAAAGAGAACGCTCAGTTTTTTTCAACAATAAATAGAATTACAGAGAATCATTTTTTGGTAAAAGACTTTACAATTGATAAAGTGCTTTTGTCAGATTATCATTATAAGGGTTTACAAGCAAATATTGATTGGAACAGACTTTACGAGGTCGGCTTTGATAAATATGCAATTGAAAATGGAACAAGCAGGGATTATTATCCTTCCGGAAGCAAGAAAAAGGAGTTTGAATATGTGGATGGGGAACAAAAAGGGATGGTGACCTTTTGGCTGGAAAATGGAAAGAAAGAAAAAGAATTTTTTGCTGTCAATAATATTGCAAATGGCATTTACTCAGAGTTTTTCGAAAGTGGAGCGCCTAGTTTAAGTGTGAAATTTTTGAATGATACTTTAAACGGACCGGCTATTTATTATTATCCGGATGGCGGGATATCCCATATGGGAAAGTTTAAAAAGGGAATTAAGTTTGGAGTTTGGACATACCTTTCGGAAGATGGCAAGCCAGTTGCCGAGGAGTTATATCAAAACACCTATTTCATTGATGGAGCTAATGTAAATATTAGTTTTCCGGAAGGAGTGTGGTATTTATCGGAGAAGTACAAGGTAGATGACAGATTAAGTTTTCTTTTTTACAGATTAGGAATGAATGAAGATGAGAATACGGAAGATTTAGCATCTTGTCTGATTTCCTTAGAGGCTGTACCATCAGATATTGGTTTGATTGATTACTCTTCGCACAGAAGAAGACGCCTCTCGGTGGACGTAAAGAGAGTTATTACCAAGGAGAAAAAGCTATTTTCTCTTCCACAAAGTATTGCTTATTTCGGAAACCATACTGATTCATCGGATCATGAACGAACAACAATTGTTCTACATTCTCTTCAAGATGAAGTTGGAATGGAGTTAATTCTTGATTGTTCAAGTGAAAATTATGAAGATTTAAAAGCGGAATTTGAATACATACTGAAATCTCTTAAAAAGTAATAGTTCAAAAGGCATTTTTCCAGATTAAGTATTTCAGCAACATTTTCATCATTTAGTTTTTTCCAGCTAAATTGTTTGTCGAATTCTCCAGAGTTTATGTAGTCATATATTTTTATTGTTTATTATGAAAAGTCATAGTTGTTTGAGAGCACTAAATTGTAAAGACTTAAGCATAGTAATAAACCTTAAATATTTATCTTATTCTAATTATTCGAATCTTATCTATTCGTACCGTGTTAACCTCCTGATTCATATTTTTATTGAATTCTTCAAAACTAATTTTAAAGAAATTATTTCTGTTTGTCAGATCAATGAGAAAGGAGTTGGAGTAGCCGTAATTATTCCAATCACCTTCGCCACGTTGTGGAAAAACGAGACTTCCTGCATAGCTGTTATTCACCCAAAAACTACGATTTGCACATTTGTTGTTGGTATTTACAGGGCCATTTCCGTTTGCGTATAAAAAATCGATATAATACTTTCCTTCATTAGGAATTCGAATGTTAAAATAGAATTCCCGATTTTTTTTCTTGCTCAATTCAACATAGGAGGTTTTGGCATTGGAGTCAAATTCTTCAGTTTCAATATATCTTTCATAATTGGTATCATATACATAGAGTGGTTCACTATAGAATGATAAGTTTCCCAAACCATCATCTATCTGAATTTGAAATTCGGTAGGTTCATCAATGTGTACCTCAGACATATAATTGTCTTCAGTTTTTAGAAGGAGTTCTCCGTTACGGTAAATACGGTAAAAATCAGCGTTTTCTTTTTTGTCCCATAACAATTGATTTTTAGCAAAGCGGAGCGATGTGGTTTCGGGCGACACAATATTATCGACCATATTCAGTTCTGATTTGGTAGGCAGCTGATTGTTCATTCTGATCTCAATTTTGTGTTTCCCTTCCATTTCTTTTGGCACGATGGGGCGTTGGTAATATTTTCCATCTAAGGAGTAGTAGTTAATTTTATTGCCAAAGCCGTAAATTTCGATATCTAAAATTGATTTTTGATAGCGAAGGTCCTTAATAGTTTGTTTTCCTTTGTATTCTCTGGGGATAAAGGGTTTGAATTCCAAATAATCGGCTGTATAATTCATTCCTATCAGAATCCGGTAGAAGGTAGATAAGGAACCGGCGACACTCCAAAGCTGGCGGTCAGAATTGATTTCTGTTCCGTTAAAATCACCATTTTTAATTAAAAGATTTTCTTTATTGGTGAGAAAGAGCGCACTTGATCGCAACATGTTGGCAATTCCCCATTGAACGCTTTCAACATTACTTGTTTTGCTTGAAGCCCAATTCCAATAAGCTTGCACAAAAGGCCAAATTGCCTGATTGTGATAGGCTGGTATGTTTGGAATTTGAGGGTAAAAGCATGGAGTTCCAAACTTGGTAACCGGAGTATTTGATATAATCTCTTTTTGTCTTTCCTCGTTGGTGATATCCCATAGAACCATTAGTGCCTCACCCAAAGTTTCCGATTTATCCGAAAGCAATTGATTCTTTCTTCCGTAAAGATATTGTCCAAAATATTTTTTTTCGGGCAGCCATAGTTTTTCATTCAGGCTGTTTTTTAAGGCCTCCGAAATATCCTGATATTTTTGAACATCTTTTCCAAGTATTTTTCCCATTTTTATCAATACCTGCAGGCTTTGGTAGTGCACGGCCTGAGTTCCCAAATTATAGGAGTTGTAAATGTCAATTGGTTCCATCCATTTTGGATAAGATTGTTCCCGCCAGTCAAGAAAAGAAGATTCTCCTTTAAATAGATATTTCTGATAATCCCAAACTACATTAAGATCATCTTCTGTAGAATTTTTAATGATGAAATAAACTTTTTTTAGCCAATCCATGTCTCCGGTTGACTTGTACAATTCCCATGCTGCAGCAGACCAAATCATTCGATCGGAACTTACCGGCCAAGAACCTCCTGTGCCTGTGTCCTGCACAATTTTTCCCTGCTTAACTTTTTTAAGCAAACTCTTTTTCGAAATTTCAGGATTGGTAATTGCAAGAGCTAAAATCACGCTATAGCTGATGTCCCGGGTCCAAACACCTTTCCATTTTTCACCTGTATTAAAAGTAGTGTCGGGAGCAATGTTTTTTTCTATTTCCTCAAGCGAAAGCTGATAAATTGCATTAAGTAAAACCTGATTCGATTCATATTTGGGGTATTTGTTTAAGTTGGTTTTAAGTTTCCATTCTGTTTTATTTAATCCCGGGTAATTGGAGTTGATAGCTGAATTGCTGTATGCTATAGCGACATGTTCTCCTTGTTCTATCCGATTAGGGAATACTGTAAAGTCTGAAGACTGATACAAAATATAATCGTCAGGGTTACATCGATTTAAAAGTACAATCGAGAGGAGAATTGTAATGGAAATCAGGGTCGGAATGAAAAACAATTTTTTCATTTTAGTAATTTTTGACATGCTTTTAAAAGTAATAAATTCCAGAAAACTAATAATAAATATTAAAAAAATATATTGTACAAGTTGTGGATTAGATTGCAAACCGTTCAAAAAATAGCAATGAATAAACTGCAAATTGTGATCATTGCAAATATCGGGAGGTGAATATATCTTATTTTTTGAAGTTAAGTCAAATAATTGTGTAACAAAAAAAGCGACCTCGGTCGCTTTTTTTGTTGTGATAAATTAGTTGTATGTAGTTAAAAGAAAGTATTTAATCAAATTTATATAGAAAATTGATGTAAAACAACATATGAACATATTAATTTAAATCGCTTTGTTATTTATTTTCTTCATTCTGTATATTAGCGTCTTCCATAATAACATCATAAGTATAGCCAGCTCCAAAGTCCTTATCCAATGCAATTGTTCCTGTCACTTCAATAATTTGCCCTACCGAAACAACTTCCTTGCTAGTAAGGGTAAGGTCAAAATTGCTCTCAAAATCGGAACCATCCTGAATGTGTATCCAGTTCTTGCCCATAATGTTTTGATTAAATTTTACAACCTTTCCTTTTACGCTTATCTGTTTGCCTGAAAATTCATTCTTTTTTGAAAAGATATCAGCAATACTTGTTGTTCCTTCCTTCTTTTCTATTGAAACTTCAATTTTTTTAGCCGTTTGTTTCTTCATAGAAGAGGCTTGCATAGGCATGTTGTTTTCGATTGGTGTGTCAGAAATGGTATTTAAGAAATAAATAACAGGAAAATCGCGATTTAGTTCTTTGCTGTGAAAATTCTTCATTTCCAATGCGCCTTTGTAATAATACGCTTTGCCTACTTCTATTGGTCGTTGACCTATAGCCAGCCATAAATCATTACTTCCATTTATATAGGTATAACCACCCGCATTAAATGTTTCTTTTACAATAACTTTGCTAACCCCAAGAGGGAGAGAGGTTTCTTGGTTTTCAGTTTTCTTGGATTGACATGCAAATGAAAAAATTGCGAGTCCTAAAATCATCAGTAATATTGATCTTTTCATATAGTTTTTGTATTAGTGTAAGTTCTAAAGATAAGAGAAATCAAATAGAAAAATAAGGAATTATTCAGTTGTCTATTTATTTTGATTTTAAAGAAGCGTTAAAAAGTTGTTAAGCGTCCCATGTTTTTGGTTGTTTGAATAATTTTATTGCTTAATTCCAGCTGAATTTATTTATTTGTAGCAAACGTACTGTAAATTAAAAGAGACCTGTGAGTCTTTAAAGTCCATATTTGAACAGTTTTAGTTCGCAAGCGTGCAGTTTTTTATAAATCTAAATAGGCGGGGAATTAACACTTTTGTGATTCCAAGAGTTTTGATTCTTCTGGCATGAAAAGTGTTGCGTATTATGTCTTGTTTTTATTTAGACCTGAAATAGATTTAAGTAGAAGAGCTATGTTCATTTCTAAAACAATGGAATAGCCTGTATCTTTAGAAAGTTAGTGTGTAATTAAATATTGAAAAAAGTCCGATTAAAATGAAAAAATATTTCGTCCTACTTGTTTTATTTATTGCTGTAATTAGTTCATTTGCCCAGAAAAATGCTCAGTGGAGAGGTGTGAATCGTGATGGAATCTATCAGGAAACCGGATTATTGCAGGAATGGCCGGTTGAAGGCCCCGAATTAATATGGCATGTTGAAGGTTTAGGTGAGGGACATGCTTCAGCAGCAGTAACTAAAGATGTTATTTACACAGGAGGGACAGAACTTGAAAATGGTTTTGTAATAGCATTGGATCATTCAGGAAAAGAGCTTTGGAAGCAAGTTTATGGCAAAGAATGGATGGATTCTTATAACGGTGTGCGCACAAGTCCAATGGTTTATGATGGTATCGTTTATGTGATGAGTGGTTTGGGAAAAATTACAGTCATGAGTGCTGCTGATGGAACCATTCTGTGGTCAAAAAATATATTAACAGAATTTAACTCTGAAAACACCCGCTGGGGAATAACTGAGAATCTTGTTGCGGATGGAGATAAATTATATTGTACTCCGGGAGGTTCAGAAGTTAGTATGGTTGCATTAGATCGAAAATCGGGACAGCTGATTTGGAAAGCGAAAGGAAATGGTGAGAAATCAGCTTATTGTTCTCCTGCGCTAATAAAGCTGGCAAACCGTAATTTATTGGTGACTCATACAAGTAATTCAATAATTGGAGTTGATGCTGAAACCGGTACTTTACTTTGGTCGTTCGATCATCCTAATAAATATTCAATTCATCCAAATACTCCTTTGTATAAAGATGGCTATCTGTTTTGTTATAGTGGATATGGTAAAGGAGGAGTAATGCTTGAACTCGGTGAAGATGGAGGGAGTGTAAAAGAGGTTTGGCGAAATGAGTTGATGGATAATCAGATGGGAGGAGCTGTTCTGAGTGATGGTAAGATATATGGTTCCGGTCATACTAATCGTGAATGGTTTTGTTTGGATTGGAAAACTGGTGAAGTATTGCATTCAGCTAAAATGTTAAGTAACGGGAACGTAGTTTATGCTGATGGCAAATTGTATTGTTACGGCGATAGCGGAGAAGTTGCTCTTGTTGATGTTAGCAATGGAAGTTTTGAAAAAGTGAGTTCGTTTCGGGTTCCTTTTGGTGAAAAACAACATTGGGCTCATTTAGTGATTAATAATAAAAGACTATATGTTCGTCATGGAAGTTCCTTGATGGTCTATTCAATTAAAGCAAACTAAGAACAATACAAAACCTATCAAACTTATGAATCGACTACTATTTGTCAGTATTGCATTATTAAGTGTTCTCACTCAGTGCAAAACAGAAATACAAAAAAGCGAATGGCGTGGACCAAATAGATCTGGTGTTTATGAAGAAACTGGATTGCTAAAGGAATGGCCGGAGGAAGGTCCTAAAATGCTTTGGCATCTGGATAGTATTCCTACAGGTTATTCTTCAGCTGCAATCGCTCACAATACTGTTTACCTTACCGGATTAAAGGACTCTATGGATTACTTGGTGGCCATTAATATGGAAGGAAAATTAAAATGGCAAATTCCTTATGGCCGTGGATGGGATGCATCATTTGTTGATTCCCGTTGTACTCCAACGATTGAGGATGAAAGAATTTATCTGTCGAGCGGAAGAGGGGATTTAGCCTGTGTAAATGCTCTTTCCGGAGAGCTGATTTGGCAGAAAAAGGCCAATGAAATATTTGAAGGAGAGTGCGGGGAATGGGGAATTTCTGAATCATTGCTCCTATACAAGGATTTGGTTTTTTATACTCCTTGCGGAAAAAAAACAACGATGATTGCGTTGAATAAAATGACCGGAGAAACCGTTTGGGAATCGAAAAGTTTAGATGATAAATCCGCCTATGTTTCTCCTCTTTTAATTGATAGAAATGGCAAGAAACAAATCGTAACTGTAACAGAAAACAATGCAATAGGTGTTAATCCCGAAAATGGAAATATTGATTGGCAATTCGATTACGGCAGTTATGCCGCCGGAGAATGGAAAGCCAATATCAATACCAATACTCCATTGTACAAAAATGGAAAAATATTTATAACCAATGGTTACGATCATCATTCAGTAATGCTGGATTTAAATGAAGAAGCCTCTGAGGTTGAACTTTCGTATGTAGATTCATTATTGGATGTTCATCATGGAGGAGCTGTTCTGCTGGATGGTTATATATACGGTGCAAATTGGATCAATAATAGAAACGGATATTGGGTTTGCATGGAATGGGAAACAGGTAAGAAAATGTATGAGACTGAGTGGGAGAATAAAGGATCCATTATTTCGGCAGAAGGTATGCTTTATTGCTATGATGAGAAAGATGGTAATGTAGCCTTGGTAAAGGCAGACCCGAAAGAATTTAAAGTAATAAGTTCGTTTAAAGTACCATACGGTAAGGGTCCTTATTGGGCTCATATGGTAATTAATAATGGTGTATTATATGTTCGTCATGCAACAGCAATAATGGCCTATTCTATTAAAATAAACTAATATTGTGAAAACTAATTCAAGCTTAATGAAACTAATTAATATTCTTATTGTCGTGTTTAGTTCTTTATTACTAGTTCAGTGTAAGAATGCAGCTCAGCAAAGCGAATGGCGCGGTCCGCATAGAAATGGAATTTATTCAGAAACCAATCTGCTTAAAGTTTGGCCGGAAAATGGACCTGAGATTTTGTGGAAGTTTGAGGATTTAGGATTAGGTTATTCTTCCGCGGCTGTTACAGATGAAAAGGTATACACTACAGGAACCATCGATAGTATGAGCTATATTTTCTCTTTCGATTTAAGTGGTAATTTAATCTGGAAAAAGGAATATGGTAAAGAATGGTCAGAGAATTTCCCTGGTGGACGTTCAACACCTCAGATTTATGATGGAAAAGGATATTTACTGAGTGGATTAGGAAAACTCATCTGTTTTGATGCTGAAAAGGGGGATTTTATTTGGACCAAGGATCTATTTCGTGATTTCGACGGGCAAAACGTTTTCTATGGAATTACTGAGAATTTGTTAATTGATGACGACAAGTTAATTTGTACGCCAGGTGGTGTTGACGCAAATGTAATTGCATTGCACAAAGATACCGGAGATCTTATGTGGAAGAGTGCAGGAGTGGGTGAGAAAAGTGCTTATTGTTCTCCTTTGATAATCACGTATAAAGAAAAAAAATACTTGATTACCAATACTGCGAAGTCATTGATATCCATCGATCCGGATAATGGCAAATTAATGTGGAGTTATGAATTAAAGTATCCTCATGGTATTCATGGTAATACGCCGATTTATAAGGATGGCTATGTATTTACTATGAATGGTTGGGGATTTGGAAGCGTAATGCTAAAGATAAAAGATGACGGACAAGCGGTAGAAGAGGTTTGGACAAGTGGCTTATTCGATTTAGAGCATGGCGGTGCAGTTTTGATTGATGAGAATTTATTTGGAACAGATTATACGACGAAGAGTTTTTCTTGTGTTGATATGAAAACCGGTGAGGTGAGGAAAACGGTGAAAGATTTGGCTCCTGGTACCGTGATTGCTGCCGATGGTATGATTTATTGTTACGCTTATTCTGGTGAATTGGCATTAATTCAACCTATGGCGAATGGTTTTGAGGTAGTGAGTCGTTTCCATGTTCCGGGGATGAAGAGGGATCATATTGCTCATCCTGTTATTAAAGATGGGAAGATGTATATTAGATATGCCAATGGAATGTATGTGTATTCAATAGCGAATACCTGATACCTAAAGGCGTAATTTACTTTGGCAGATGTTGATGGAATCTGCAAAAAAATAAATTGATATTATAATTGAATATGCTGTCGAAAAGGAGCGAAAAAGGATTAATTCTCTTGTCTGTTGTTATAGCAGGCATATTGTTTATGTATTGGTTGGCTTACAATCCTGTAAAGGATATTCATGCAAGTATCCCGGGAATGGATAATCGTCCCGAACAAACGGAATCTTCTGAAAGAATTTTGATAGGAGAAGGATTTGATCTTTATTCTGAATATTCTTCAGATTTAACTGGGAAATGGACTCAATTTCGAGGAGCAAATTCTGATAATATTTCAACTGATAATACGAAGCTAATTAGTAATTGGGGAACCGGGCTCAAAATAGACTGGCAGGTTGAGTTGGGGGAAGGACATGCTGCGCCCGTTGTGTATAATGGAAAGGTTTATGTTCTCGATTACGACGAAGTGAAAAAAGCGGATGCCTTGCGTTGTTTTTCTCTGGAAACAGGAGCGGAGCTTTGGCGCAGATGGTACAGGGTTCATATCAAGCGAAATCATGGAATGTCCAGAACTGTTCCGGCAATTAACGATAAATATTTGGTAACAATGGGACCTCGATGCCATGTTATGTGCACCGATCCTAACACAGGTGAATTTCTATGGGGACTTGATCTGGTTAAAGAATATATGGCAGAGATACCGTTTTGGTATACCGGCCAGTGTCCTGTACTTGATGACAATACGGTTATTCTTGCTCCGGGGGGAAAATCGTTGCTAATTGCGGTAGATTGTGCTACAGGGAAAGTCCTTTGGGAAACTCCGAATCCGGATAATTGGCAAATGTCTCATTCATCGGTTATGCCGATGACTTTAGATGGGAAAAAAATGTGGGTTTATGCGGCTGTTGGAGGAATTGTTGGTGTATCTGGTGAAGGGGATGATATTGGACAAATTCTGTGGAAAACAAAAGATTTTTCTCCGTCCGTAGTTGCTCCATCGCCTGTTGTACTGAAAAACGGCAAAATATTCATGACTGCTGGTTATGGTGCAGGTTCAATTTTATTTCAGGTTAAAAAGAGTAGAAATTCATATGAAGTGGCTACGCTTCAAAAATTCAAGCCGAAAGACGGTGTTGCATCCGAGCAGCAAACACCTATTGTTTACAAAGATCGTATGTTCGCGATCTTACCTAAGGATGCTGGTGGAATGAGGAATCGGTTTGTTTGCTGTGATCCAAATGATTGTACAAAGATTTTGTGGACAAGCGGAACGAATGATCGTTTTGGTTTGGGGCCTTATATGATTGCTGATGGTAAGTTTTTTATTTTGAAAGATGATGGTACTTTGACTATCGCCAAAGCAAGCACTGAAAAGTTTGAGTTGCTGGATAAAACGAAAGTTCTGGATGGTCATGATGCATGGGGGCCTTTGGTGGTTGCCGATGGCAGATTATTGATGCGTGATGCCAAGCACCTTTTGTGTATCGATATTAGAGCAAATTAAAAGGATAGACAGATGAAACGGCCTTATTTATTAAACAGAAGGATGAGTGTAATTTGGAAGTTCTATATGGCAAGTGAAAACAAATTATAATCATATGAAAAATAAATTGATATTATGGCTTTTGGTAGTTTTACTACTTGTTGTTGTTGCTTTTATGGCAAAAGATCTTTTTATAAGTGAAAATAAGCCACAGGAAAATGTTTATGAATATGATTTGAAAGAATTACGAAAGGTTGATTCATCAAAAATTAGTCATAAAGAAGTAAAACAAATTAAGATTCAGGCCAACGGGCTTTATGGGATTGCAGTTGATGGCAAAGATCAGATTTATGTGAGTACCGATGAAAATATATTGGTTTTAGATTCAGATGGAAAACAAATCAATTCATTAAAAGTGAAAGGTAATGCCCGATGCCTAACGGTAGCGGAAAATGGAAATATTTTGGTTGGTCTGGGCAATCGTGTCGATATCAGAAAACCGGATGGAAGTTTGCGAAACAGCTTTGTAGTTGCGGGTGGAAAGGCATTTATTACTTCAATTGCTATTGATGGAGACAATGTTTACGTAGCTGATGCAGGACAAAAGATTGTACATCATTACAATATTGAAGGAGAGAAAATAAACGAAATTGGTGGAAAAAATCCAGAGGCAGGAATCAAAGGTTTTGTGATTCCAAGTCCGTATTTTGATTTATTGATGGGCAGACAAGGCGAACTTTGGGTTGTAAATCCGGGCAGACATGCTTTCGAAGCCTACAATTCCAGCGGAGAGCAAATTTCCTCATGGGAACGAACTTCTATGAGTTTGGAAGGTTTTAGCGGTTGTTGCAATCCTTCCAATGCTGCAATGCTTTCTGACGGTTCATTTGTAACGGCAGAGAAAGGGCTGGAAAGAGTTAAAATTCATTTGCCTTCCGGTGATTTTAAATCGGTTGTTGCGGTTCCTGAATTATTTGAAGAAGGAACAGTCGGTATTGACCTTGCAGTTGATTCTAAGGATAGGATTCTGGTTTTGGATCCTGTACAGAAAATGATACGAATATTTGAAGCAAAATAAACGATGATCAACAGAAGAGAATTTTTAAGAAATGGATTCAGAGGCTTGCTTTTAGGAGGTTTGGCTGTGATGAGCGGAACTCTGATTCTTCGAAATTACGGAGGTGAAGAAGCTTCATGCGATTTTGATTTTCTATGCAAAGGCTGCGATAAACTAAGTGCTTGCCGACTTCCGGAAGGTGTAAAGTTTAGAACGAAGCTTTCAAAATAATTTGATTGAACAATGATGGAAAATAAGAAGAATCGAAGAGACTTTCTCAATACCTGTTTTCGTTTTGCAGCGGGAGCTAGTATTGCGGGTGTTGCAGGAGTTTTGGCGGCAAAAAGCCAAAAAGGAGATTTTCTTTGGCAGTTAGATCCTGCAAAATGCACGCAATGCGGACGTTGTGCTACTAGTTGTGTGGTGACACCTTCGGCAGTGAAATGCATTCATGTTTACGATATGTGTGGCTATTGTGATTTGTGTGGAGGATATTTTCGTCCAAATGTAAAGAATTTATCAACCGGCGCCGAAAATCAGCTTTGTCCTACCGGAGCAATCAAACGATCTTATGTGGAAGATCCGTTTTTCAAATATGAAATTATTGATGAGCTGTGTATTGGTTGTGGAAAATGTGTGAAGGGCTGTGGTGCATTTGGAAACGGTTCATTGCAGCTTCAGGTTAGTCACGATCTTTGTGTGAATTGCAATCAGTGCGCCATTGCCAGAGATTGTCCTTCTGATGCATTTTCAAGAGTGCCAATTGAGCAAGCCTATAAGTTTGCCGGTTTTAAAACAAATAAAAAAATATAATCGATCACAATGAAGAAAAGCTTAGCCTTTATCTCTTTACTGATATTTTTTGTAGGAATGGAATTTGCAGCCTTTTCACAACAGCAGCGTTTCCCTAAACCCGAATTTGAATCAGGTTACACACAGCCGGTTACATCAATGCCGGTACCACGTGATGGAATGTTCGCTTTATTGGATGTATTGGTGTTAATTGCAGCTCTTAGCCTGATTACCTGGTTTATCTTAAAGAAAAGATCGAGAACCGGAGTCGTTGCAGTATCCATTTTTTCCATTTTATATTTTGGTTTTTTCAGGGAAGGATGTGTCTGTTCTGTGGGTTCCGTTCAGAATGTTGTTCTGGCCTTATTCAATCCTGGTTATCACATTCCTTTATCTGCTTTGGCATTTTTTGTGATTCCTTTAATTTATACATTGTTTTTCGGCAGAACATTTTGTGCCGGTGTTTGTCCGCTCGGAGCAGTGCAAGATGTCTTTTTGATGCGTCCTGTAACTTTAAAAAAGTGGTTGCAGAAAGCATTGGGTTTGATTCCATTCATCTATTTGGGATTATCTGTTTTATATGCAGCTACAGCAACCGACTTTATTATTTGCAGGTACGACCCATTCGTGGGGATTTTCAGATTCAATGCAACATTTTTCATGTTTGCCATAGGAGCAGCTTTTTTACTAATCAGCATTTTTATAGCAAGACCTTATTGTCGGTTTTTCTGTCCATATGGTGTTATTTTGAATTTAGTAAGCAGAGTTTCCAAAAATCATTTGACCATAACACCTTCCAATTGCATTCAATGCAAACTTTGTGAGAACTCATGTCCTTTGGATGCCATCAACAAACCTGTTGATGTGAAACAAATGGAAAACAAGAGATCTGCTACGCGAAGGTTTATTCTATTGAGTTTAATTATTCCTGCATTAATGATAGTTGGCGGATGGACAGGTGCAAATTTTCATGAAAATCTGGCAAAAGTA
Source organism: Marinifilaceae bacterium (assembly GCA_016936255.1). GTDB lineage: Bacteria > Bacteroidota > Bacteroidia > Bacteroidales > Marinifilaceae > Labilibaculum. The sequence continues at coordinate 15,488 of JAFGYE010000089.1, forward strand.
AATTCTAAAGTTCGTTTGGCAGATGAAATGCTTCATTTCGATTCAAAAACGATGAAAGAAAGTCTGGAAATTGAAGGATTCAGAACTTCAGGAAAGCCAGTTGAGCAATTGTATTTGGAAGCTTCGGATATTGTAAAACAGTTTTATTACGGCGGTTGGATTCTCGGTTCTTTTATTGGTTTGGTTATTGGTTTGGCCTTATCCGGATTGTCAACTTACCGATATAGAGAAGATTATACGCCTGACAAAGGTGACTGTGTGAGTTGTGCGCGCTGTTTGAAATATTGTCCTGTGGAAAAGGATTAGGTAAAACCTGACAGAGTCGAAGACCTGTAAGTGTTTAATTGAATGATAAGATTTTGTGGTGAAAAGAAGGATTAACCACAAAGGAAAACAAAGGAAAGCACGAAGCAGCACAAAGTAAAAAGAAGAATTAATCAGGTAGAGAAACCTGACAGAGTCGAGGAACTGTAAGCGTTTAATTGAATGATAAGATTTTGTGGTAAAAAATTGATCTATGACTAACAAATTTAAAATAAATCGTACCAACCTATCTCTGTGGAAAGGCATTGCAATGGTGGCAGGAACATTCTCCTTCATAATTTGCATGTTGGTTTTGGTGAATTACATTCAGATCAACAGAATTGATCCGGTAAATACCGAAGTGATTAACAGTTTGGTTGATCGCCTGAATGATAATCCTAATGATGATCAACTGCGGGAGCAAATCCGTGAAATGGATTTGTTGGTGCGTAAAGCCTATTTCACAAATCAGTGGCAGGTAAAAGCCGGAGGATATTTATTTCTGTTTGGCATTATTGTTACAGCCATCGCTTTGCAGTTATTTTATGCAGGCAAGCAACAGTTACCTCAGATATCCGAGGAGGAAGAAGAGAATATCATTCTATTTCGAGAAAAAGCAAGGAAATGGATTGTGATTGGTGGTTCTGGAATGGTTGGAATCACTCTAATATTTGCGTTTTTGACACATAAGGAGTTGGGAAATCAATTTACCGAGGCTGCTGCAATCGCGAAAGCCAAGCAAGTTGAAACGAATCAAGCGGATGCAACTGTTGTTGAGGTTGTTGGAAAAGAAGAGATCGCTGGGACCGTTGTGGTTGAAGAAAAAGTTGCAGAAGAGTTTAAGGAAGAGACTCCAAAAGAGGAAACTCTGGTTTCGGCTGCTAAGAAGGAAGAAGTTGCAGCAGAAAAAGCGAAAACCAATTCATACAAAGGAACATATCCAACGAAAGAGATGATGGCAAATTTTTCATCTTTTCGCGGACCCGGAGGAAATGCAATTGCTTACCAAAAGAACATTCCAAATGAGTGGGATGGAGCAAGCGGGAAAAATATCCTGTGGAAACAGCCAGTTCCTATCCATGCTTATAATTCACCTGTAATTTGGGGAAACAAATTGTTCCTTTCCGGAGCAAATGCAACAAGTCGTGAAGTTTATTGCTACGATAGAAACAACGGTAAATTACTTTGGACTGCTAAAGCGGATCAAATTTCAGGATCCCCGGCAAATCCACCGGAAGTTACTCCGGATACGGGTCATGCGGCATCGACGGTAACTACAGATGGAAATTCGGTTTTTGCCATATTCTCAAATGGCGATCTGATTGCAGTAGATATGAGTGGGAAAAGGCAGTGGGCTAAGAATTTAGGTGTCCCTGATAATCATTACGGACATTCATCTTCTTTGATTGTTTTTGAGGACAAGCTGATTGTTCAGTACGATCAGAAAAAAAACTCGAAAGTAATGGCTTTGTCAACCTCAAATGGAGAAGAAGTGTGGAGCACAGTGCGTAAGGTAAGAGTTTCGTGGTCGTCTCCTGTGATTGTAAATAACGGAGGACAAGTTGAGATAATACTCGCGGCTGATCCTTGCATTGCTTCTTACGATGCGCATACAGGAAAGGAATTGTGGAAAATAGATTGCATAACGGGTGAGGTTGGCCCTTCGGTTGCTTATGCAAACGGAATTGTATTTGCCTTAAACGAATACGCAAGTTTGGTGGCAATAAAACCGGGAGAAAAACCTGAGATACTTTGGGAGGCATATGATTATCTTTCCGATGTTCCGAGTCCGGTTGCTTACAACGATTTATTGTTTGTGGTAACCAGTTACGGTGCTGTTGCATGTTACAATGCCAAAGCGGGTGAAATACTTTGGGAAAAGGAGTTTGATGGTGGATTTTATGCATCACCTATATTGGCAGATGGTAAAATCTATTTGATGGATAGAAAAGGAGTAATGCACATTTTTAAGGCAGAGAAGGAATATGTGGAAATTGCAGCATCAGCTTTGGGCGAAAAATCTGACGCATCGCCGGCTTTCGCAGATGGCAGAGTGTACATTCGTGGTGAGAAAAATCTTTATTGCATAGGGAAATAGATATGGAGAAGATGATCGATTTTGTAGATGGAGTTGTTGCTGATATTGGGAAAGAGCCGGATAAGGTAATTTCAATTTTGCAGGCAATTCAGGGGAAATTTAACTATTTGCCCGAATCTGCTTTGAAAAGAGTTTGTGAAATTACAAGCATTACAGAAGCTCAGATTACAGGTATTTCAACTTTCTACTCGCAGTTTCGTCATCAGCCGGTGGGGAAACACATTATTCGGGTTTGTGTTGGTACAGCCTGCCATGTAAAAGGGGCAAAGCAGGTATACGATGGTTTTCGCCGGGAATTGGGATTGGAAAAAGGCATAGATACCGATGCTCAGAAACTTTTTACGGTAGAGGAAGTTGCCTGTTTGGGTTGTTGTACACTCGCACCAGTGGTTCAGATTGATGCGGTTACTTACGGTCATGTTGAAACGGGTAAAGTAGCTGAAATTATAGAGGATTTTAAAAATCTGGCACCAAGCGAAGAAAAAATTGTGAGAGAAGTAACTGAAGATGGGATCTCTCAGGGTGAAATTCGAATTGGACTGGGATCATGCTGTATTGCAAGTGGTAGTTCCGGAGTGAAAGAGGAACTGGAAAAGACATTGGCTGAGAATAAGATTAAAGTAGATGTGAAACAAGTTGGTTGTGTTGGTGTTTGCAATCAGGTTCCCATGATGGAAATTCATAAAAATGGGGAAGCAGCAACCTACTATACAAAAATCAATGCAAATGAAGTCGGCGAAATCATAGAGAAGCACTTTCGCTCGGAGAATTGGATGAGTCGTTTCAAAAACCGCTTTTACAATTACGCTGAGAACTTTACTTTTTCAGATATCCCTAAAAGTTCGAACCGATACAATTCGAATGAAGAGCATACGCCAATTGCAGAGTTCCTGAAAGGACAGGTAAACATTGCAACCGAATTCCGGGGAGAAATAAAACCTTCAGATTTCGAAGAATACCTGACCAAACATGGTTTCGAAGCTTTTAAGAAATGCCTGAATGAGCTTTCTGCAGATGAGATTATTTCGGAAATTGAAAAAAGCGGACTGAAAGGTCGCGGAGGAGCTGGTTTTCCTTCGGCAATCAAATGGAAAATGGTTCAGAACGCAAAGTCTGATCAAAAATACATCATCTGTAATGGCGATGAAGGAGATCCGGGCGCATTTATGGATAGAATGTTATTGGAATCTTATCCGTTCCGAATTATTGAAGGAATATTAATTGGTGCTTATGCCGTTGGAGCAACCGAAGGCAGACTTTACATACGGGCAGAATATCCGCTTGCCGTAAAGCGGATAAAGGAAGGCCTCAAAATCTGCAAAAGCAGGGGATTGCTGGGGGAAAATATTTTAGGTTCTGGTTTTTCTTTTGAATTGAAAGTGTTTGAGGGAGCAGGAGCTTTTGTGTGCGGTGAAGAAACTGCTTTAATTGCATCGATTGAAGGCAAAAGGGGAATTCCGCAGTTACGACCACCTTATCCGGCAGAAAAAGGATTATGGGATCAACCTACTTTGATCAACAATACGGAGACTTTCTCTTTGATTCCATACATCATTCGAAATGGTGCGGAAGCATTCAGTAAAATTGGAACAGAAAAAAGTAAGGGGACCAAAGTGTTTGCCTTAGCTGGTAAAATAAATCGAGGAGGATTGATTGAAGTTCCTATGGGTATTACGATCAAGCAGATTGTAGAAGAAATTGGCGGAGGCATTGCCAACGGAAAGCACTTTAAGGCGGTTCAGATTGGAGGTCCGTCGGGTGGCTGTATTCCTGCTTCCATGTCTGATACGGCAATCGACTTTGATTCTTTGAAAGAAGTGGGTGCCATGATGGGTTCCGGAGGATTGATTGTTTTGGATGAATCGGACTGCATGGTTGACATTGCTCATTATTTCTTATCCTTTACTCAGGAAGAATCATGCGGACGATGTACATTTTGCCGGATAGGAACGCAGCGCATGTTGGAAATTCTAGCCAAAATCAAGACAGGAAAAGGAAAATTGAGTGACTTGGATTTGCTGGAAAAGTTGGCAATCAATACTCAAAAAGGAAGTATTTGTGGACTGGGAAGAACAGCTCCAAACCCGGTTTTATCAACCCTAAAGTATTTTCGACACGAATACGAGGCGCATATCAATGGCGAATGCCCGTCTGGCAAATGCGAGGAGTTAATTCGCTACGAAATAAACGACAATTGCACAGGTTGCACCAAGTGTGCGCAACGCTGTCCGGTAGATGCAATCAAAGCAAAGCCATACGAATTGCATGAGGTTGATAATGAATTGTGCATTAAATGCGATATCTGTAAACAAATTTGTCCGGTGGATGCCGTAGAAATTAAGTAAGCAGAAGAAGATGACCTGACAGCGTTCGAAGATCCTGTCAGCATTTTATTGATGAATGAGTAAATTAAATAGAGTGAATGAGTGAATGAGAATTGCAGAATGATTACCTGATTTTTTTAATCTTAGATCTCCTATCTCAAATCTAAATATAATGCCAAAACTAACGATAGACAATATAGCCATCAATGTTCCCGAAGGAACAACTGTTCTGCAAGCAGCGCAATCAGTAGGAATTGAGATTCCCAGCATGTGTTATTTGGAGGGATGCAGCAATCATCCAACTTGTATGGTGTGCATGGTGCGAAACAACAAGAATCAGCAAATGCTGCCTTCCTGTGCTACCATTGCAACCGAAGGAATGGATATGGCCAGCAATGATGCTGAGGTGTTTGAAGCGAGAAAAGAAGCCCTTGAATTGTTGTTGAGCGATCATGTTGGCGATTGCGAGGCACCTTGTCGCGTAGCTTGTCCGGCGTATATGGACATTCCGAAAATGAACAGATTCATTGCGGCTGGTAAATTTGGTGAGGCTTTGAAGATTGTAAAAGAGGAAATTGCCCTTCCGGGGATTTTAGGACACATCTGTTCTGCTCCTTGTGAGAAAGTTTGCCGTCGTAAGGATGTCGATCAGGCAGTTTCCATTTGCCTGTTGAAGCGAATTTCGGCAGATGAAGAGGAGTCTTTCTATTTTTCGGATAAGAAAGAAGCAAGTGGCAAAAAGGCAGCAGTTATTGGTTCCGGTCCGGCCGGATTATCGGCAGCTTACCATTTGGTAAAAGATGGACATGCCTGCGAAGTATTCGAGAAAGAAAATCGCTTGGGAGGAAGTTTGCTTGAAGCGATCGAAAAAGGGGACTTGCCTGAAGATATTCTGACAAGGGAAATAGAAATACTGAAACAATTTGGTGTGGTTTTTCATATCAATCAAAAAATTAAAAAAGAGAACTGGGAACAGATCAAATCCGGTTTTGATGCTGTAATTCTGGCAACAGGAAGTGGTCTTGAAAATGTTGAGGAATTAGGTTTAAAGTCAGCGAAGACTGGCTTGTGGGCAGACAGCAACACGTTCGCTGCCGATCAGCCGGGAATTTTTGCCACAGGCAGTGCAATCCGTACTCAAAAAATGGCGGTAAAAGCGGTTGCCATGGGAAAAGAAACAGCATGGTCGGTAGATGAGTTTTTACGAAATGGAGAAGGGAAAGCAACAAATCGGGCATTCAATTCACGATTTGGAACGCTGCGAAAAGAAGAGCTGAGTGAGTATTTGAAAGAGTCTGTTTCGGGTGATCGTGTGGAGGCAAAATCCGATAAGGGATTTACGAAAGAGGAAGCCATGCAGGAAGCGGCCAGATGTTTGCATTGCGATTGCCGTAAACTGGACAATTGCAAGCTTCGTGTTTATGCAGACATACACAATGCCGATCGCAGACGGTTTTCATTTGGCGAACGAAACAGTGTGGTGAAGTATTACGACCATGAAACTATTATTTACGAGCCGGAAAAGTGTATTAAATGCGGACTTTGCATCGAAATTGCGGGCAAACACAAGGAAGAAACTGGCTTAACGAATATTGGACGGGGATTTACCGTTAAAGTAGCTGTACCTTTTAATCAAAGTATTAACAAAGCTTTGACCTTGGCAGCAAAAGAGTGCGCAATAGCTTGTCCAACAGGAGCGATATCGCTTCGCTCTAATTAGGAATTATTAATTAGTAATTAAAAAGGGAAGCGATATTGAGTCCGGAGATCGGGACCCATTTAGTGAAAATGGCGTTAAGAACAAAAAGCTGTTTGAGCAAAGCGAGTTCTTTTTGTTTAGCTATTGAACTAGTAATGGGTGATTGAGGACGTTTGTCAAAGATTTTTTCTCTAGTTTTTTATCTTTAAAAAAGTAGAAGCCCGTCCGGCTAAAGGACAAAAGCAAAGAAGGGAGAAAGTGCTTCAAAGTATTTAAGGGAGAAATGAGGTAAAATAGTACAACTGAAAAACAACTAAGTAAAAAGGGAAGCGACATTGAGTTCGGAGATATGGGGAAAGACCTGACAGCGTTCTTGAACGTGTAGGCGTCAAATGTGAAAAAATAGAAAATGAAAAAACAATTTATTCTATACATACTATCCATTGTTTTGGCAATTCCTGCAATTGCCCAAAACAAACACAATTGGCTCTCGTTTCGTGGCAATTCAAGCCTTACGGGGATTACAGATGCCAATGTTCCAAAAGCACCCAAACTACTTTGGTCATATAAAACAGGCGATGCCATTAAATCATCACCCATTATCAGCAATGGGAATATATTTGTTGGTTCCAATGATGGCAAATTGTACGCCATTTCAAAAACCGGTGAACTGAAATGGAAGTTCGATGCCAAAACATCGGTGGAAGCCTCGCCATTATATTTGGATGGAAGCGTGTATTTCGGATCATTGGAAGGAATTTTTTACTGCTTGAATGCCACTGGTGGGGAGCTGAAATGGAAATATGCGACCGATGGTCAAATATCAGGATCAGCCACTTGGTTCTACGATAAATTGAGTAAACAGAAGAAGATTTTATTCGGAAGCTACGACTTTAATCTGCATTGTGTTGATGCCAAATCAGGCCAACTGCAATGGAAGTATGAATCTGATAATTACATCAATGGTGCTGCGTCCTGCAATGGTGAAATTGCCGTGTTTGGTGGTTGCGATGGTTTTCTTCATCAAGTGGATGTGAAAACCGGAAAGGCAAAAAACAAATTGGATATTGCCACTTATATCGCCTCATCGGTTGCTTTAGATGGGAATCAGGCTTATTTCGGAAATCACGATGGCGAATTTTTCTGTGTGGATTACGCTAAAAATCAGGTGAAATGGAAGAAAGAGGGAGCGATTTCCTATTTGGCTTCTCCTTCGGTCTCGGCCGATCAGGTAATTATTGGGGCTGAAAACCGGCAGGTTTACTGTTTCGATAAAGAAAATGGTACTATTCAATGGCAATTCCAAACCAAAAATAAAATAGAAGCGTCGCCTGTAATTGCTGGTAATTCGGTAGTTATAGGCTCAGGAGATGGCCGAATATATGTATTGGATCGGAAAACCGGTCAGCAAATCTGGTCCTACGAAATCGGCAGAGCTATTGTGGGAACGCCTGCCGTGGTGGAAGGGATGATTGTGGTTGCTTGTATGGACGGAAGTGTTTATGCTTTTGGTGAAAAATAGAAAAGCGCTGAAAGCCCCGAGAAGAGCGGGCACTTATGCGAAGGGAGGCTGCTTTATGCGAAGGGAGGCTTACTTTATGCGAAGGGAGGCTACTTTATGAGAAGGGCGACCATTTTATGCGAAGGAAAACGATTTTATACTGATGGGCAGTAAAGTACATCGAAGGACAAGTTGATTTCAACGAAGCATGAACTGCATAGAACGAAAAAATGCTGAATAGTAGAGCAAAGATTGATATTTTGAGACCTGACAGGTTTTTAAAACCTGTCAGGTCTGGAACTAAATTAGGAAAATGATATGATTATAGAACTAAAGAACATCACCAAATATTACCAAAACGCTGGCAGTACTGAGAAAAGAATCATATTGGATGATCTTTCCCTGGCTATTGAAAAGGGAGAGAGTATTGCTATTGTTGGTCCATCCGGATCAGGTAAAAGTACATTGCTGAATGTAATTAGTTCTTTGGATACAGCCAATTCGGGCAGTGTAATTTTCGACGGGGAAGATTTATCGCAGAAGAATGAGAAGGAATTGGCCAACTTTCGCAATCAGAATCTGGGTTTTGTTTTTCAGTCGCATCACTTGCTGCCTCAGTTGAATCTGATTGAGAATGTTTTGCTGCCTTTTATCCCCGTAAAGGATAAAAAGCAGAAGCAGGAAGCTGAAAAAAGGGCCTTGGAGCTTTTGGATTTTGTTGGATTATCGGAATTGATTTACCAGCGTCCGGGACAAATGTCGGGTGGAGAGTGTCAGCGCACAGCAGTGGTTCGTGCCTTAATTCATCAGCCAAATCTGCTTCTTGCCGATGAACCAACCGGTTCGCTGGATAAAAAAGCGGCAGAGCAATTGGGCGATTTATTGGTGAGTATCAACGAGAAACAAGGTGTTTCGCTAGTTATAGTGACTCACTCTATGGATTTGGCCAAAAAGATGAAGAAGATTTATCAATTGGAAGATGGAAAACTTCATTTGAGCACTTAGTAACTAGTCATTAGTAATGATACTTAAGCAAATAATGATCAAGGAAATTATATAAAGGCTTACCAGCGACTATGTACTAAACACTATGTACTAAAAATGACAATCTTAAAATACATCATCAAAAGCCTCTGGTACTTCAGAAAGCAGCATTTCGCAGTCTTTTTGGGGACAATTGTGAGTACAGCAGTACTTACAGGAGCATTAATTATTGGTGATTCGGTAAAATACAGCTTGCACGATCTGGTCAACCTTCGTTTGGGCCAGGTGGAATATGCCATGCCTACCGGCGATCGGTATGTTCGAGCTGAATTGGCAAAGGACATACAGGCAGATTTAAATGGGAATGCAGCTGCTCTTTTGCAGGTGAAAGCAATTGCAATTCAACCCGAAAATCAGACTCGCACAAACAATATTCAGGCTTATGGGCTTGATCAGGAATTTTGGAAATTCTCTTTTGCTCAGCAAATTGACCTGAAAGATGGGGAAGCAGCTGTTAGTTCGAATCTGGCAGATAAAATGAGCCTGAAAATTGGTGATGAATTTCTGTTACGGGTTGAAAAGGGGAGTTTGATTCCCGCCAATGCTCCTTTTGTTTCCGATGAGGATCAGACAATCGCTTTGCGGGTAAAGGTAAAAGCCATTGCCGGAGATCAGGAACTGGGTCGCTTTAGCCTAAAAAACAATCAGGTTGCGCCCTACAATGTTTTTCTTTCCAGAGATTATCTGGCCAAAGAAATGGAACTGGAAGGACGGGCAAATCTATTACTGGCAAGTTCTGCGGGCGAATCTGTTCTTTCCTTACCTGATGTAGAAGGCAGTTTAAAGAAGAACTGGAATGTGAAGGATGCTGGTCTTGAAATTCGTTCGATTAAAGGAAAAGATCAGTTGGAATTGATTTCAGATCGGGTGTTTATCGATACTCCAATTTCAGATGAGCTGGATAAAATCGAAATCAATAAGCAATCTCTTCTCACTTATTTTGTGAACCGAATCAGCTGTAAGGATAAAGAAACGCCTTATTCGTTTGTATCTGCCATTAATGGTGATTCACGCTTGTCAAATCTGTCTGATGGGGAAATTAGTATCAATCAGTGGTTGGCTGATGATATCCAGGCTAAGGCAGGCGATACAATTTCTCTGGATTATTTTGTAATTGGCGCTTTGCGGGCTCTTAAAGAGCAGAAGCAGACATTTGTAGTGAAGGAAGTATTGCCTTTGGATAGTGATTTGCTGGATCAATCAATGATGCCGTCCTTTCCGGGATTATCAGATGCAGGAAGTTGTAACGACTGGGAAGCCGGTGTTCCTGTTGATTTTTCAAAAATCCGTCCGAAAGACGAAGACTACTGGAAGAAATACAAAGGAACTCCTAAAGCATTTATTTCCCCGGCAAAAGCAGTCGGATTGTGGAGCAATAAATATGGAAAATATACTGCTTTCCGATTTAATGAAAAGGAATTGAATCAAAATGATTTAGAGAAACTCATGCTTTCGGTAATAAGCCCTAAATCACTTAATTTAAGCTTTGTATATGTTCGTAGCACTGGCGTTTCGGCAGCAGATAACATGGTCGATTTTGGGGAGTTGTTCCTAAGTCTTAGCTTTTTCATCATATTCGCAGGAATCCTTTTAACCATCCTAATTTATTCTCTAAATCTCGATAGCAGAAGTCAGGAAAACGGAATATTATTAGGTTTAGGCTTCCCTAAATCTCAAATACTGCGAATTAGAGTCTACGAATCATTAGTGACAGTAGTTGTTGGAGGATTGGTTGGTGTTTTAGGCGGTGTTTTATACAATCAGCTGCTATTAAAAGCTTTAAATTCGGTGTGGACTGATGTGGTTCGTACCAACATGCTGAATGTTCATCTGCGCGGAACGACATTGTTTACAGGTTTTGCAATTGGCTTGGTGGTGGCTATGCTTTGTATTTGGTGGCTTACACGTAAAAAGCTAAAGAAAACAGCAAGCAATTTAATTCAGAATACAACCGATGAAAATATCTTTGCTAAAGGCAGTCGTATTTCAAAATTGATCGCATTGATCTCTATTCTTGGTGCTGCAGCTATAATTACGTATGCATTTGCATCCTCTTTGGATCAAAATGCCGAATTATTGCTGTCTGCAGGAGGTCTCTTTATGATTGGAGCCTGTGCTTTTGTTCACATGTATCTGCAAAAATTGAGTTCAACCAGAAGTAGTAAAACCCCTTCCTTATTGCAGCTGGCAATAAAGAACAGTGCACGCAACCGCAGGAGAAGTTTGGCAAGTGTAGCATTATTGGCTCTGGGTACATTCTCTGTTCTGATTACAGGAGCCAACCGCAAAACATTCTTCAATACCGAAAATGCGGACAAATCGGGTACAGGTGGTTATGAATATTGGATAGAAAGCACGATGCCTGTTTTATTTGATCTGAATACTGCAGAAGGACTTGAGAAAGCCGGATTTTGGAAAGGTGATATCGATTCCACCGCACAATTTGTACAGTTCAGAGCCTTGGAAGGTGATGATGCCAGTTGTTTGAATTTAAATCAGGTGCAGAAACCCAGAATATTGGGATTTGATCCTATGCTTTTTGATAAAAAGGATGCTTTTTCATTCGCGGCACTTGCTGCGAATGTGGATTCAGAGCATCCATGGCAGGCCTTGAATAAAGATTTAGGAGAAAATGTGATTCCTGCTTATGCCGATCAGACAGTTATTGTTTGGGGACTGAAAAAAGCAGTTGGCGATACTTTGATCTATCAAAACGAATTCGGAAAAGACATCAAACTGGTACTTATGGGAGGTTTGAACAATTCCATTTTTCAGGGTAACATCTTAATATCTGATAATCAGTTTCAAAAACATTTTCCGTCAATTAGTGGGTCAAAGATATTACTGATTGATTCACAGAATGATAAGGATGATCAGTTGATGCAAGAGTTTGAAAATAATCTTCAGGATTTGGGCGTTTCAGGAATGAAAACATCTGATCGTTTAGCCACCTTTTATTCGGTTGAAAACACCTACTTAAGCATGTTCATGTTTTTGGGAGGCTTGGGAGTAATCATCGGAACCATAGGCTTGGGAATTGTATTAATGCGAAACATTTTAGAGCGCAAAAAAGAATTGGCTCTTCTTTCTGCAATCGGTTATCAGCAAAAGAGTCTTTTTAAACTGTTGTTTTACGAGAATCTGTTTTTATTGCTTGCCGGATTGGCTTGTGGATTAGGCGCGGCACTAATTGGAGTACTTCCATCACTGTTATCTCCGTCATTTCATATGCCGGTAGGATATATCCTGACATTGCTGTTCGGTATTTTAATCAGTGGATTGATCTGGATTTGGATTCCTGCGCGACAAATTAAAAAATACAATATCGTTGAATCATTAAAGAATGAATAAAACTAAACTATCATACAAAAACTAACCTAATGAAAAATTTAAGCATTTTATTAATTGCAGTACTTTTTTTTGCTTGCAATTCGAAATCGAAAAAAGTGAGTGAATGGAGAGGTGAGAACCGTTCAGGAATTTATAACGAAACCAATTTACTGAAAGAATGGCCTGCTGAAGGTCCGGAGTTGCTTTGGGCTATTGATAGTATTGGCAATGGTTATGGTTCACCGGTAATTTGTGAGAATACAATGTATTTAAATGGTGAAATTGATAGCCTTGCTTATCTGATATCTCTTGATTTGCAGGGAAATATACTTTGGAAAACTGAATTTGGAACAGATTGGATGGAAAACTTTATTGGAAGTCGTTCAGCGCCAACCGTGGTTGATGATTTGGTATATGTAGCCTCAGGAATGGGTGATATTGCTTGTATTCATGCTGAATCAGGTGAATTGAAGTGGAAAGTGAATATGTTGGCAAAATATGAAGGTAAGAATACTCGTTTTGGATATTCTCAATCTTTATTGGTAGATGGCGATTTGGTATTTGCTGCACCTGGTGGAGCCGAAAACAATATTATTGCCTTAAATAGATTTACCGGTGAAATGGCATGGACTAACCCTGGAGTTGGTGAGATTTCTGCTTATTGTTCTCCATTATTGTTGGAATTTCCATCTCGGAAAGTTTTGGTAACTTTCTCAGACAATGCTTTAATGGGTATCGAATCGCAAACAGGAAAACTATTGTGGACAGAACTGCAGGATACGCTTTGCGATATTAATGGAAATACACCAATTTTTGAAGATGGTTACCTGTATTACGTTACCGGATGTGGTAATGGAACCGTAAAAATGAAAGTTTCTGAAGACGGAAGTCAAATCACGGAAGTGTGGCGAAATAAGGAATTGGATAACATTATGGGGGGTGCTGTAAAATTAAATGGCAAAATCATCGCATCAGGTCATCGCAAGAAGGTTTGGAAAAGTGTAGATGCTGAGACCGGAGAGACTCGGGATACATTAAGTTTTGGTCGTGGATCTACCATTGCTGCTGATGGAATGTTGTACTGTTATAACGAAAGAGGTCAGGTTGGCTTGGTAAAGGTAACACCTGAAAGTATGGAGTTGGTAAGTAAATTTAAAGTAACCAAAGGAACCAAAGAACATTTTGCACAACCGGTAATCAACAACGGAGTTTTGTACATCCGTCATGGAGACGCTCTGTTGGCATATGATATTAAGAAGAAGATTTAATGAGGTAAGAGTCAATAGGAAATGAGTGAAATTGCAAATTGTTTTTTCTCAAATCTCATTTCTAATATCTTAGATCTTGTTGATTTAGAAGGAAAAATTACAAATTAGGAAGAAAAATGAGCAAACAAATATTTATTTGCGGGTGCGAGAAGGATGGGAAGATCGAAAAATCTTCGGTTCAGAAGTTGATTAGCACTCTGGAAGATAGGAATATAGCTTATACCTATATCGAGGACATGTGTGGTACGATTTTGAAGAGCCCGGATGATTTGGAAAGTTTGTACAATGCAAAAGATGCTATTGTTTTTGGTTGTCAGACTCGTGCGATGCAACATTTAGTGGACAACTCAGGACGAAAAGCAGATGGAAATGGCACAGAGTATCATCATGTGGAGGAAGAAGGTAGGGATGAGCTTATTTCAGGATTGGAATCGAACACCGGAGCACCTTTAAAAATAAAGTATTCTGATTCTTGGAAACCATGGTATCCGGTAATTGATTACGAGCGTTGCAACGGATGCCGCAAATGCCTGAACTTTTGTTTGTTTAGTGTGTATTCTGTTGAGGATGACGGAACTGTTGTGGTTTCAGCTTCGGCGAATTGTAAGGATATGTGTCCTGCCTGTGCCCGTGTTTGTCCTCAGAATGCAATTATTTTCCCAAAGCACGCCGAAAGTCCAATAGATGGTGGCGAAGGTGATGGTACCGAAAATGAAAAGACAGATATTCTGGAACAAATTCAGAACGATGATGTTTATTCTGTTTTAAGTGCCCGCAGAAAGAATTTTCAGGTTTCCTTGCTGAAAAAAGATCAGTTCAAAATGGCGGAAGAGGAGCGCCGGGCTTGCTGCAGTGGAGCTGATAAAAAAGAGGAAGAAAAGAAAGCCGGAAAATGTGACTGTGACTGCAATTGTAAAGATGACCCGGAAAGTAATTGCGGCTGTGATTGCAAGGATGGTGATTCAAGTTCGTGTTGCTGTTAAAAATAGTAACTGCTTGTTGGTAAATGGTAATTAGTTAAAAAATGGTTTGTGTCAAATTATTTTGTTCCAATCACCAACAACTATGTGCTAATAACCAACGGCTGTGTACTAATTACTCTGAACTAAATACTAAATAAATGCTATTTGCTCTAGGAACAAGAATACTAAAACAGGTGGATGCCCGATTGCTTTGGAAACTTGGCTGTAATTTGGGATGGAAGGGAATGAAAGCAGTTTCGAAACACAAGAAAAGACTGAAGAAAGGTGAGCTGTATCCTGCTTTCATGATGATTTCGATTACTGATAATTGCAATCTAAATTGTCAGGGTTGTTGGGTAACAATTAACAATCAATCCAAAGGAATGGATATGGAAACTCTCAACAATATCATTGTTTCCAGTAAAAAGAAAGGCTCTTACTTTTTTGGATTACTGGGAGGAGAACCTTTAATGTATCCTCATTTAATGGAGGTGATTGAACGGCATCCCGATTGTTATTTTCAGATGTTTACCAATGGTACTTTACTGACTGATGAAGTGGCGCAAAAGCTTCGGAAACTGGGGAATGTATCACCCTTAATTAGTGTGGAAGGTCTGCAGGATGTGAGTGATATAAGAAGAGGAGCCAATAATGTATATGGCAGAACCATGACAGGAATTGAGGCTTCTACCAGAAATAAATTATTCACCGGAGTAGCTACAAGCGTATGCAAGTCTAATTTTAAGGATTTGGTGAACGAGGAATTTGTGAATTCCTGCATCAAAAAAGGAATTCACTACCTGTGGTTTTACATTTATCGTCCGGTTGGTGAACGTCCAACTACAGATTTGGCTTTGTCTGAGGAAGAGATTTTGGAATTACGTCAATTTATGGTTGATATCCGGGTGAAAGCTCCTTTGATGATTATCGATACGTATTGGGATGAGAAAGGGCAAGCCATATGTCCCGGAGCTTTGGGATTGTCGCATCATATTAACCCTTACGGAGATATCGAATTTTGTCCGCCAATTCAATTTGCAGGCGAAACGGTTGGCGATGGATCCGATATTGCCAATATCATCGAGAATTCGAAATTTATAGGAGGCATGCGAAAAGGCATCAACGACTGTACTCAAGGATGTATTTTATTGGATAATCCGCAGGAATTGCACAACATTCTAAAAAATGTAAATGCCTATGATTCATCGAAAAGGAATGCCTCATTTAAAGAATTAAATAAGATGAAGCCTTGTGCAGGTCATCACATACCAGGAAAAGAAATTCCAGAGAAAAGTTGGGTTTATCGATTTGCAAAAAAGCATTCTTTCTTTGGCTTTGGAGCATACGGATAGGCGAATTAGGAATTAATAATTACGAATTAAAAATATTGCAGTTTTTAAAGTCCTTCTCCTTTAGGAGAGGGATTTAGGGTGAGGTTCTAAACCTTGCTAATTGTTAACTGATCACTGTTAATTGTAAAAAATGATTTTAAAAAACAACCAGCTAAATATAAGCTTAGGAAACGATTTGCCTCAGCATCCTGAAAAGTTGAAGCAGATTCGTGATTTGATCAGAGATTACGCTGCTGAATGCGAATTGATACCGCCTTTGCAGGAAGAGGAAGTCATTTTTCATTCCGGTGAATTGATCAGCAAGCATCCCGAGTTGTTTTTGTATCAAAAACTTTTGGCTGTAATGATTAACAATTATGCATGGAGTCATATTGTTGCCGGAATTCCTTTTAACCGCAGAATTCTTTTATTGCCTAAGTGCATTAGTCACTCTACTCAATGTCCGGCAAAGTACGATGAGCTAGGCTTACTTTGTGAGCAATGCGGTCGCTGCGATTTGGCTGAAATCATTTCTCAGGCTGATGAATTGGCCTATCACACCATTGTTACTGAAGGAACTACTTCTGCTAGTTTACTTTTATCTTCAGGTCAGGTAGAATGTGTGATTGGTGTAGGTTGCCTGCATTCTTTCGAGCGTTCGTTTCCGTTGGCAGTAAAAGAGGCTGTTCCATCTCTTGCAATTCCTTTGTACAATAATAATTGTAAGGATTCTAAAGTGGATAAAATCTGGTTGGATGAAGTGCTTTCCATGCGCAGTGAAACAAATTGGAAAGGATGGATTGATCTGGATTCCATAAAATCAGTAGTAAAAGATTGGTTTTCAACAACTCAATTAAAGTCTCTTTTTGGACAGGATGATGATACTGTGGATATTGCAGTTCGTTGGATGGAGACAGATGGAAAACGCTGGCGACCGATTATCATGCTTGCGGTTTATAATGCTTTAAGCGGAGATACCTGTGAATATGACGAAACGATTCAAAAATTGGCCGTTTCCATAGAATGTTTTCACAAGGCTTCCTTGATTCATGATGATATTGCTGATGAAGATGATGAGAGATACGGAAAACCAGCTCTTCATAAGGAATATAATATTCCTGTGGCCTTGAATGTGGGAGATTTATTGTTAGGTTTTGGTTATCAGTTAATCGCTGAATCGGAGGCAAAACACATTCGAAAATTATTAAAAATTGCTGCTTACGGACATCGGGATTTGTCGCTGGGACAAGGAGAGGAGCTATTGTGGAGAAACCATGAGAAACTGCTTTCACAGGAAGAGATTCTGCGTATTTTTAGCAACAAAACTTCTCCCGCATTTGAAGTGGCACTGCAATTCGGCGCAATTTTAGCAGATGCTGATGAAGCTGTTTTAAATATTATATCGGAGTATAGCAAGGCTTTGGGTATCGCATATCAAATTAATGATGATTTGGATGATTTCAGGCAAAAAAGGATCGTCAGTGGATTTAATACCGTTCAGCCATCATTGGTTTCAACTCTTTTAAACCAAAAGCATCCGGAAAAAATGCAGGAATGGTTCGAACGAACCCAAAATGGAGATGAAAGCATCAATACAGAGTTTTTACAATGGTCTGAGACCAAACAGGCAATGAAGGAGGCTGAAGAAATGCTGAATATTTACAAGCGAAATGCTCTGAAAGCCTTACGATCATTAAATAATCCAACATTGAAAATATTATTGACCCGTCTGGTGAATCGGATTGTTCCGGAGAATTCATAAACCCCCAACCCCCTAAAGGGGGCTATTGACTTACGAATTGTATTTTTAAAAGTCCCCTTCAGGGGATTTAGGGGTAAAAAATAAGTAGAATTCAGTATTGTTTTAAGTACTAATTACTCTTAAACAGCAAAACTTAAAAGATGTTCCAAAATAAGCAAATCACTAAAAGCTGCAATCAATTCATACTCGAAGCACTTCTAAAATCAACAGAAGTACTAAGCGATGACGCACAAAATCAGATAAAATCCTTTTTGGGTTCTCAGAAAAGCGAAGCGGGTGGATTTATGGATCGAGCCGGAAAGGCAGATCTGTATTATTCGGTGTTTGGTTATACTTTGTCCCTGATTTTAGATGTTAAACTGGATGTTTTGGAAGAACGAAAATATCTAAAAAGGATAAAACAAGAAGAAAACCTGGATTTTGTACATTCAATGTGTTTTGTTCGATGCGATTTCTTGCTGCATCTGATTGATTTGCAGCAAAGATCCAGATTGTCTGCTTCTAAATTCCTGACCATTAGTTTTGCTAAAGATCTAATTCTTGGAAAAGTATTGAAATCATTGAGAATTAATTGCTCTGCATTATTATGGGAATTGGAGGAATATTTAGCAAGCGACAGCGGATACAATCACAACAAAAAAGGTGCAGCCAAATCTACCATTTACGCAAATTATCTGATGTGGACCCTTTATCAGGACTTGCAAACCGAGCAGGACGTTTTGGATGAAATAACAGATGCAAATAGATCATTGAGAGCTGAAAACGGCTCATTTGCCAATGAAGAGAACAGCATTGATGGTGTGACTTCCTCCACTGCGGCCGGACTGATTATGAGTTCAACCAGTGAGTTGGAAGAAATGCTGAAAACAAAGGACTGGTTGAAACAAATGCTCACCAAACGCGGAGGTTTTAAGGCCGCAGAAGGTGTTCCTATTGCTGATTTGTTATCTACCTCAACCGCCTTGCTTGCTTTGCAGCTAACGGGAGAAAATATGCAGGATTATGCCGAAAATTCCGTAAATTTCATCAATCTGCACTGGGACGAGTCCGGCGGGTTTTTCGGCAGTATTGCTGATATGACCTGTGATGTGGAGTATACCTACTATGCGCTTTTGGGTTTAGGGGTACTTTCTTAAGTTATGAGTTATGAGTTGCGGATTTCATTGTGATCCCGGGGAACCGGAGAATCTGTCGAATCTGAAGAGATCCTTCACTTTGTGCAGGATGACATGATAGAAAGTAATGATTTGCTCATCAGTGGTTTGTTCAAGCCTGAAGGTGCTTAGATTTGAATGTTTAAAATTTTTGTTACTTGATACTTATTTGAAAAATGATTCCCAACTGCGACAACATACAATCCCTCAAACAAAAACTGGATGACCACATCATCTCTCTTCGGAATGATAAGGGATTTTGGGATGGCAGGTTGTCAAGCAGTGCCTTATCAACGGCAATTGCGGTATTTGCATTGTGGAAGTACGATCCAAAGAAATACAATTTCCATATCCAAAAAGGATTAAACTGGTTGGCGAACAATGCCAATTTGGATGGTGGATGGGGAGATACCATTCGAAGCAAAAGTAACTTGAGCACAACACTTTTAACCTGGGCTTGTCTTTCCATTGTGAAAAATGATCCTAATTATGCAGATTGCATTCACAATGCTGAAAATTGGCTGACTGATCGATTGAAAAAGCTGGATCCCGAATCAATAAGTACCGCTATTCTCAATCATTATCAGAAAGATCAGACCTTTTCGGTTCCTATTTTGGCCATGTGTGCGTTATCCGGCAGACTGGGAGAGAAAGGCTGGGATTTGGTTCCGCAACTGCCTTTTCAGATGGCGGTACTTCCGGATCGTTTGTTCAAAATCCTGAATCTTTCTGTTGTAAGTTATGCCATTCCGGCTTTGATAGCTATTGGATTGGTGAAATCAGTAAATACCAAAGCAAGCAAACCCATTGCTAGTTTAAATAAATCGGTGAAAGCAAAGGTGTTGAAGGTACTGGCAGAAAAGCAACCTGATAACGGAGGCTTTTTAGAGGCTGCACCGCTAACAGGATTCGTTCTCATGAGTTTGGTGGGATCGGGAGAGAAAGAGCTTGAGATTTGCTCTAAAGCGTCTGATTTCTTGAGTAAATCCATTCGGGAGGATGGAAGCTGGCCGATTGATACACATTTGGCCACTTGGGTAAGTTCCTTGTCGGTAAATGCATTGGATGATGAGAATTTAGCAGGTTTGCCCGAAATAGAGAAGACAGTGAACTATTTTCTTGATCAGCAACTGAAGGCAACACATCCTTTTACCAAAGCAGAACCGGGTGGTTGGGCATGGACCCACCTTCAAGGCGGAGTGCCGGATGCTG
Source organism: Marinifilaceae bacterium (assembly GCA_016936255.1). Taxonomy (GTDB): domain Bacteria; phylum Bacteroidota; class Bacteroidia; order Bacteroidales; family Marinifilaceae; genus Labilibaculum. Next base: position 35,476 of record JAFGYE010000089.1, read on the forward strand.
ATGATACTTCAGGAGTGTTGGTTGCCTTGCATTGCGTGAAAGGGTTTCAGGACATTCCAAAGAAAGTGGTAGAAGACGGAATAAACTGGCTGCTGAAAATGCAGAATTCGGATGGAGGAATGCCTACATTCTGCAAAGGATGGGGGAAATTGCCTTTTGATTGCTCTTGTCCTGATATTACTGCTCATGCCATGAAAGCACTTGCTCTTTGGAGCAAGGAATTGGATCCTGAATTAAAATTAAAAGTTCATTCCTGTTTCAGAAAAGCCTGGCGGTATATAAAATCAACACAGCAAGAGGATGGTTCCTGGCTGCCACTATGGTTTGGGAACGAAGATGATGCAAAACATCACAATCCGGTGTATGGAACTTCCATTGTTTTGTATTCCTTAACCTGCATTGAATCAGTATGTATATTCGGATTAGGTGAAGTGAAAATTAAAGCAGTTGATTTTCTTCTTTCTACTCAGAATGAGGATGGTGGATGGGGCGGAAATGCTTCGCTGATTTCTACAATTGAAGAAACTTCACTGGCGATTAGAGCCTTGAGTAGCACAGATAATTGGCCGCAAATATGTAAGGGGATGAATTGGCTGCAGCAAAATTTACCCAATGATTTATCAGAAATTAAAGCCACACCTATCGGACTTTATTTTGCTTCCCTTTGGTATTTCGAGGATATGTACCCTCTGGTATTTGCCAGCTCTGCGCTAAAAGAGATTTTAGAATCATCTGCTCTCCAAAAAGAAATGGTAAATACATTGGTTGAGAAGTCCTGACAGCGTTTTCTCAACCTGTCAGCATTTTGTTTATAGGAAAGTCATTATAGAAACCTGCACGGCAAAGAACTGATCTATTTTAAACACCCCTCTGTTCTTCGGATATCTCCCCTGAAAAGGGAGAATTCTAGCTAATAAGGTTATGGCTATAGTGGGTTTGATAATCGATGCCTTACAGTGGTTTTAATTTGTAATTCCTAATTATTCATTACAATCTACAGCCACTCCAATCATCTCCCAAAAAATCTTTTCATCCATTACATTTACATGATATTCCATGGCTTTTCTGTTCTTGCGGCCTTTTGCCGAGAAAGAATCTACCTGTGCAGTAATCAGGTAATCAACATTCTTGGAGACTACACGTTTTACGATCAAACCACGCTCTTTTACCAATTGCTGAGCCAATTCCCGATCGATACGTTGTCCGTTTATTTTGCAATTTAAATGACCGGAGAAACAAACACTTTTTCCTTTTAATGATTTTAGCTGCTTTTGAACGCCTGGAGTAGTGATTTGGATCTTAGTCCTTTCATATTCTATCAACAATTTCAGATCCTTTGGCAGAATGCACAGCAATTCAGAAACCAGATTTATATCTTCCATTTCGGTATTGGTCAAAATCTCATCGAGCAGGTAAATTCGAATTAACTTTCGCAAATATTCCTCATGAATTTCCATGACCTGATCTTTGGATAGTTTGTAATCCGAAGCCAGTTCTACCAATGAAACGATTTCTCTTTCGCTAAGAATACGATCGGCAAGTGCACGGTCCAGAACGTTTAAATATTGACGTACAGGCACTGAATCTCCGGCATTGGATGTCAATCGGTTTAATAGGTCGTAAAGTCTCGTTTTTTGAATATTTGCAATGTTTCTTGCCTCTTTGCGCTTGATGAAAATATTACGTTCTTTCGGACAATTTTCAATAGTAATAACAAATAGAAAGTCTTTTACAAAATCTTCGATTTCAAATTGCTGATTGTATAGGTTTTTAAGGATAGAGAAAAGCTTTGCTGTTGCCAATGAATCAGCTTTAGCGGTATGTCGTTCTGATAAATCGATGTCGTAATAAGTACATAGCTGTTCCAGGCGGCGCAAGCCAGATTCAGGAGCAACCAAATTAGCCAATTTTAGGGTGCAGATGCCTTTAAAATCAGTAAGTTCTCCATTTAATGCAGGTTGTAAAAAACGGATGGCAAAATCGAGGTCGTGAGCAACTAGTGTTTTGCCGTTTAAGCGGGACAAAATATCCGGTGCAATTTCGGAAATGGAAGGTGCATTTTTTACCATTTCATCCGTAATGCCATGAATTTGGAAGCCTTCAATATCTTTTCCGGGGTGAACCAATGTTTCGTAACTATCGAGAAGCTCGCCGTTCCAATTTACAGTTTGAATGGCCAGTTCGATTAAATGATCGCCGTGTTGAGGTGAAATACCAGTAGTTTCCAGTGAAATAACGGCAAATTGATGTTTGTAAAGTTCCAGTATCGGATCGCTTGTCATGGGTTGATTTGGCTTAGTTTTTTTTGATTGGTAACAAATATAATATTATTGAATAAATTATGACGGGAATTATGAGTTATGAATGAGAAATTATGAGTTTAAGTTTACATGTAAGTACATTAATAACTCATCATTTATAATTCCTAATTCTTAAAAATAATGTAGTTTTGAGACTCAGAAATAGAAAACACAAAATAAACATACACTATGAATATCGACAAACAACAAGCACAGGAACTGATTGATTTTATTCATGAAAGTCCGAGTACTTACCATGCTGTAAATAATATCCGTGAAGAATTAAACGAAGCAGGATTTCAGGAATTGGATCTTCGTGAAGAATGGACTCTTGAAAAAGGAGGGAAGTATTTCACCACGAAAAATGGTTCGGCTCTTTTTGCTTTTGTAATTGGTAAGGGCGAAATTGAAGAAGAAGGTTTCCAATTGATCTGTGCTCACTCCGATGCGCCCGGATTTAAAATCAAACCAAATCCGGAGATAGCAGTAGAAGGAAATTATCTGAAGCTGAATACAGAAGTATATGGCGGCCCGATTTTACGAACATGGATGGATCGTCCGCTTTCCATTGCCGGCAGAGTATCTGTAAAATCAAACGATCCGTTGAATCCGGAGCATTTGTATGTGAAGATTGACCGCCCCTTGATGGTGATTCCAAATTTAGCCATTCACATGAATCGTGAGGTGAACGAAGGTGGTGCATTAAACAAGCAAAAGGACATGCTTCCATTGCTGGCCATGATAACTGATGATTTGGAAAAGGACAATTGTTTGGTAAACCTGATGGCTGAGGAGTTGAAGATTGATGCAGAAGCCATTATCGATTTTGATATTAATTTATTCGAAGTGGAAAAAGGTTGTATTCTGGGCTTGAATGAGGAGTTTATTTCTGCACCCAAACTAGACGATTTGGCCATGTCGCATGCTGGATTAAAAGCGTTATTGGCCTCAGGCGAATCGAAGAAAACCAGAATGCTGGCTATTTTCGACAACGAAGAAGTGGGAAGTGTAACCAAGCAGGGAGCTGGCTCGCCGGTTTTGCGTCATTTGCTGCAGCGCATTGTTTTTAAATTGGGAAAAGACATGGAAGCCTTTCACCGGGCTATTTACAATTCTTTCATGATTTCTGCAGATATGGCTCATGCCGTTCATCCAAATGGTTCAGATAAACACGATCCAACCAATCGTCCTTACATTAACAAAGGACCGGTAATTAAGATTCACGCCAACCAAAAATATACTACCGACGGCGATTCGGGAACCGTATTCGAAAGCTTGTGTAAAATTGCCGAAGTCCCTTACCAAAAGTTTGTGAACCGTTCTGATTTAGTGGGAGGCAGCACATTGGGTAATGTTTCAACCGGTCAGGTTGATATCCGTACAGTAGACATCGGAAACCCTATGTTTGCTATGCACTCGGTTCGCGAAACGGGTGGTGTTAAAGACAATGTGTACATCCGTAAAGTATTTACAAGCTTTTTTGGATTGTAGCAAAAACCAAAACATAAGAAAAGGCAGCATATTAGTGTTGCCTTTTTTTATTTTTACGAAGCTTGCACTCTGCGCAGGAGCTTTATCCTCTTAATTCTTTTCACAAACCCATATTTTTCGGGCGAAATTTCCCTTTCTACTTTTACTAACGCTGCAATAATCTGATATTCTGAATCCGGTGTTGCTGATTAAGTTTGTAATATCGGAGGTAGATACAATAACAAGCCGGTCTGTGATTTCTGCTGCCGAATCAATAATGTGAGAGACATCAGTATCAGTTGCAATGGTGAACAAATTATAGGGCAGGTCGATAATGGCAGCTTCATACCTATTGCTAATGTCTTTAATATCCGAGTGATATACATTTGCAGTATAGTTGAAGTGAGAAAGATTTTTTCGGGCATTATTACATGTCTTTTCGTTAATGTCGCAACCCTCAATGTTATTTCCCGCAAAACAGGCTTCCAACATGATTGTGCCAACACCACAACATGCATCCAGCAGTTTTTTTTCTTTGTTTGCCTTTGCTGCAATATTAACAAGAGCTTTGGCAATATTTACACCTATTGAGTTACTGAACGAGCATGGTTTTTGCTTGTGTTTGTGCCAGGCTATGTTGTTTTTAATCGAAACACCAAAATACCAAACACATTCGTAACAGCATAAAGCATAAGTAATTGTTGGGTTGTAATAATCATGAACACCTTCAATTCGGTAGCCAATATCCCTTAACTTATTTAGCCTGTCAGTATACTCAGTTGCATCACCGTCAACCACTAAATATTCAACTTTGAAACCTTCAATTCGTATATTTTCCTTTTTTATTTCATTCAGTAAGGTTGGGTAATCTTCAGAACATGAAATAATGTCAAGTCTGCTTTTAATGAAAGCACTGCTTGAAGGATCTATTTTTACATCGGAAAAAAGCAGCTTGTTCTTTTCTTCCTTGTTAAAAATGTATCTCGATTCGAGCGTGCACAACTCCCTTTCGGTACTATCACAATTAAAGGAATATAGATATTTGTTCATCTGCATATTTTTTCACCTTACATGCAAAGATGATACTATAAAATCAAATCCCATCTTTTGTTCCTGATATTCTTTTCTCTGTGTGATTTTAGCATAGCTCCTTTGCAAAAGATAAAGAGCAGAGTTTACACCAAATTGGTGAACCGTTCCCATTTAGTGGGAGGGAGCACACCAGATAATTATAAATACAATGTATCTCATTAGTAAGTTTTTAAAGAAAACAAATTAAAAAACAAATAGTTTAACAAAAACTATAATTTATGTTGCGGTTTCATCATTAAACCTACCAATTCAATATATTTATTTATTTTTACGCAACACAAACATAATTCCATTTTATAATGAAAAAGCTCTACCTAAAGCATCTCATAGCATTGAGTGTTATTTTCACATGGTTTGGATCATCTGCCCAAGTTCAGAATATGGTACTTAACCCTGGTTTTGAAGTGTATGAAAAATGTCCTGAAAGTTACACTTTTATGGACCACACACATAAATTAATTCCTAGCTGGACCTATCCAACAGCTACTACTCCAGATTATTTCAATGAGTGCGGCTCTAATGAAGTAAAAGTACCAGATAATTTTGCAGGATACAGCAAGGCTAAATCTGGTAAAGCTTACGTGGGAGCTATTTTAAGTGGAAGTAACCGCGATTTCAGAGAATACATTCAAGGGACCTTAAGCAGCTCTATGCAAGCTGGTCAAAAATATTGTGTTTCATTTTGGTACAAATTAGCATCTGGAAGTAAATTTGCTGTTGATCAGTTGAGTATGCATTTTACAGATTCAGAAATAGAGAATGATAATAAAACATTTTTAAACTTAAAGGCGCATTTAACGAACAAAGAAGGTTTATTTTTAGACAATACTGACGAATGGGTGCAGTTCTGTCAGGTATATACAGCTAAAGGAGGTGAGGAATTCTTTGTTGTGGGTAACTTTAATAACTATGATAATACAAACTATGTAGTTACTGGCCGTGATACTAAAAACAAAAAAGGCAAGACCTATGCTTACTACTTTTTCGACGATTTTGAGATTCGTCTGCTGGTTGATTGTAAGATGTGTGCATCCGTTCCTAAAGATTTAGCAACCGTGGTTATTGATTCTTCTTACACAGGAGGTCTGAATCCGGTTACAGGTCAAATCAGTAAAATAATAAATGATGGCAGCATTAGCTTAAAAATATCAGGAGGAGAAGCTCCTTATACTATTGATTGGAGCAACGGAACAAAAAATGTAGAAAAAATCCAAAACCTAAAAGCAGGTACATATACTTACCATGTAAGTGATCAAAACAATTGCCACTCGGAGGGTACTGTTGTTTTTAAAGAGCCCCTGCTGCCTAAAGATGCTTTTACCGAAGGATTAAGAAATATTGAAGAAGGAGGTGCTCTTATTTTAAATAATATTTTCTTTGAAACGGGTAAAAGTACGCTTTTGCCAACTTCATTTGAAGAACTTGATAAAGTAGTTGATTTTTTAAAAGAAGGAACAGTTAGTTTGATTGAGATTAGCGGGCACACTGATGATGTGGGTTCTGATGAATTAAATCAAAGTTTAAGTCAGCAGCGGGCAGAGTCTGTGGTTCAGTATCTTGTTGGCAGAGGAATCAATTCTCAAATAATCAAAGCTGTTGGGTATGGAGAATCTAAGTTTTTAGATACCAATAAAACAGAAGTCGGACGATCAAAGAATCGTCGCGTGGAATTTTTAGTACTCAAAAAATAAACTCTTACTTATGAATTCAAGAAAAATAAATATACTAATCATTTCACTGCTGCTATCATTTATCAGTTTAGCACAGAAGCCTAAAAAAATATACAATAATTATCTGTTCAAAGGCATGGAGGCAAGTGCAAAGGCTGATATTGACAAAGAACTTGGTAAGGCTAAAGAAGATTTCGATAAAGTTTTATTGGAAGAACCTGAATCGGCAATGGCCAATTTAGGACTAGCCATTGTTTACTCCTATGATGAATATTCTGGCAAAGATTATTTTAAAGCCTGGGGATACTTTCAGAAAGCTTATGAAGCACAATCTCAGTTTACTGCAGATGATAACGATGTTTTAAATGATTTGTTTTCCAAACAAGATAAAAGGCGCAGCAATAGAACTGTAATTAAAAACATGGACTGGCAGCGCCAGCAAGTGGAAGATAAGTTGATTAAATATGTGCGGGAGGAAAATAATACAGATTATGCCAAGCGGTTTTTAAAAGAATTTCCTGATTCGAAATACTATACCAATGTTTCACATATTTTGAATTACATCCTGTTTCGTGAAGCCGAGAATAAAAATACCCTTGCTGCATTTAATCAGTTTTTAAAGGATTATCCTGAATCAGCTCAAGCTGATATCGCAACAAAGATGCGCAATCAATTAGCCTATAAAACTGCTGTAAATGAGGGAACATTAGCTAGTTTTCGGAATTTTGTTGAAACATATCCTGAGGCTGCTCAAGTTGATGAGGCTAAGAAATTAATGGAAGGAATGGCTTTTAAAGAAGCATCCGATAAAAATACACTTGAAGCTATTGAGCGTTTTATGGTCGAGTTTCCCAATTCATCAAAAATGTCGGAAGCTAAAGCTGTAAAACAGAAATTGCTTTTTGAATGGGCTAAAAGTGTAAATAGCATAGAGGCTTACAACAAATTTGTGTCTGCATTCCCCGAAGGCAGTCGTTACGTTGATATTTTTAATTTAAAAGCCAGTGTATTAGGAGAAGAGATCCTTACGGATTTCCCAAAGGAAAATTACCAATTTGTAAAAGGATTCGATAACCAGCAGTTTAACGATTTTGGGGGTGGAATTGCCAAACGCCCAAATGGAGAGCTTGTAGTAGCTGCATCGTCGCGCAAAGCAGAGGGAGAGATGTATGACTCTTGGCTTTTAAGCTTAGATGCTAGTGGAAAAATGATTTGGAATAAGATGTTGGGAAACCGTTTTGATGATCTTGTAAATAAGGTCAGCATAAGTGCTCAGAACGAAATTTATGTTGCCGGTATTACTGATGCCATAGTCGATAGTGTGGCGGGGCAAGCGTGGCTTTATAAGCTTGATGCCAATGGTAAAAATATATTTAATCAAAGAATTGATATGGATGAAGTGCTTGATTTTGTAGTTGATCCCGACAATAAAATTTTAGTTGCAGGCTATAGCAAAAACACAAAAGATTCCACTTTTACGCCTGGTTTGGTAAAACTAAATGCGAATGGTAAAATGTTGTGGTCCCGTGCCTACTCAAGCAAGGGCAAGCTTTATAATTTAGCTGGTGATACCTCAGGTATTGCTTATGCTGCTGCCGGCAACTGGATATTTGCTGTTAACCAGGCAGGTTATTTAAAATGGGATATTTTGTTGGATCAAGATGTAAAATCGACCGCTGTTGGTAGTAATGGGAACAATAAACTGGTTTTTGCCGGTGTAAATACTACAGGAGCCTTTGCAAGTGCATATAATACAAATGGGGAAAAGATTTGGGAATCTCCTATTCCTGTTTCCGGAAATGGAAACATAGAACAAATTATAAGCTTACCGGATAATAGTTTTGTGATGGCAGGAACATTTAATCACAAAATCAAAGTCGTCCATATCGATGAAACAGGGATTATTCAATCAGAAAAAGAATTTAGTTTGCCACAAGGAATTAAACTAAACGATTTAACAGCTGCTGATGGGAATTTTGTAGCAGTTAGTGCCACAAGATTAACGGAAAAAGGCGATTTAATTGTATTTGAAATGGAGCTGTAAAAAAAAAGATTTGCAAATAAAGCTGGGGCATGATCTATTTTGGGATTTCCATATATTCTAAGCTGGTATTTTTTTATCCCATCGGGATAATATGTTTATAGCCAAATACACCAATGTGAGCGTTCGACTCCGAAGGAGTCGTATTCTTTCGCTCAGCCTATATCTATAAACATTCGAATCC
>JAFGYE010000090.1 GCA_016936255.1 Marinifilaceae bacterium
ATAAGCGTCATTTTCACAACAAACTCCCAGTTCTTATCTTTTTGTTCGCGCGAATGTTTCAGGTGTTCAGGATTATAATCTTCACCTTCTCTTGAGATACAATTTATTTTTGTCCATTGCATAGCTTTAGAGAATTCTTCTTTGTCGTATATTTCAAGTTGAATACGTCGTAGAATTTCAGAGCAGTCAACAAATTCAGTGCGAATACCTAAATATTCTTGTAAAAAGTCGGGATTGACGATAGAACCTGCAATTCCCATAGATACTGAACCAATTGCCAAATATGATTTTCCGCGCATTTGTGCTACAGCCAATCCTGCGCGTGCAAATCTTAAAAGCTTTTCTTTAACATCTTCAGGGATAGTTGTGTCTCCTGCATTCTGAACATTTTTCCCATAAATGCCGAATGTTGGCAGCCCCTTTTGTGTATGCGCAGCCAAAGCAGCAGCCAGATAAACAGCGCCAGGACGCTCCGTTCCGTTAAAACCCCAGATGGCTTTCGGAATCGACGGATTCATGTCAATGGTTTCCGAACCATAGCACCAGCAAGGAGTTACAGATAATGATACGCCTACATTTTCGCGTTCAAATTTTGCTGCACAATCGGCCGCTTCTTTTACTCCTCCAATGCAAGTATCTGCGATGACACATTCTACCGGATTACCATTTGGGTAACAAAGTGTTTCACTATATAGCGCAGCTACGCTTTTTGCGAGGTTCATGGTTATTTCTTCTAACGATTCGCGGATTCCACCCCTTCTTCCATCGATGATGGGACGAATGCCGATTTTTGGATAGTTGTTATTCATATTTGATTAAACGTTTAACTTAATGTCTAAAATTTTTATTAATTGATTAATTCTGCTTCAATAAAATTTGACTCAATTTCTGCTTTCTTACCTTCTATCTGGTCTATAAGTAGCTTTGTCGACTCTTTGGCAATGAGCTCAATGGGTTGTTTGATATATGGAATAGAAAAAGGTAATAAATGAAATGCTTCGCTTTCGTCAAAACAGGTAATTTGTACGTCTGTTTGAATTTTGACCTGGTGTTGATATAATGATTTTACCCCTAAAAGCGATATTGAGTTAGTTGTGAAGAAAATGCCGTCGATTCGGTTTTCCTGTTTTAATAGTTGAGAAATGGCATTATCAACATCCTTTTTCAAATTTCCGTATCTTACTTCCTTAATATTTTCGGGTTTATATATTTGAGCTTCTTTCAATGTTTCAATACATCCTCTTTTTCTTTCGTTTATATGAAAATGATCTTGCTTATAGGTTATTAAAGCTATATTCTTACATCCCCGTTTTATTAGTTCTTGCGTGGCTTTACACGAAATTTCATAGTTATTAATTAGAACAGAGTTTGTTTTAATTGCAGGGAAAGCTCTGTCGACTAAAACCATAGGCATCCTTTCTTTCTCTAATCTTATGATTAGTTCTTCGCTTCCTTCGGTAGGTGTCATGATTAATCCATCTACTTGCCTGCTTTTAAGGATATTAATCATCTTTTCCATCTCTGGTAACTGTTCGTTGGTGTTCCCAATAATCACAGTATATCCTCTTTGTTGTGCACAATTTTGAATATGCAGTGCTAATGTTCCGAAAAAGATGTTGGATATATCTGCGACGATCAATCCAATAGTTTTTGACTTGCCCATTTTTAATCCTTGGGCTAAATTGTTCGGAGTATAGTTCAGTTCTTTAGCTTTGTCTAAAATTTTCTGAGACATTTCTTTGCTAACACGTCCATTTCCGTTTTTCCCGTTAAGAACAAGGGAAACCGTAGCTGCAGAAACACCCAATTGTGTGGCAATTAATTTTAAAGAAACCTTACTCACTTGAAAAGAAATTAGTGTTTTGTAATAAATTATATCACCAAAAGTATTAAGTTAAACGTTTAATTAAAATTAATTTTATATGTTTTACAACATGCTTTCGACTGGCTTTAGTTCATTATGCTATATAGGAACGCAATATTTTCAACTGGCTTTTTTGCATCAAAATGCCAGTTGAAAGAGTAGTATTAAAGTAATCAATTCGGTAGCGATTGTTAAACGTTGCAAAAACTAAATGAATATTTGGGTTATTACATCAACTGAAAATGAATTTTGAGTTTCATAGAACTTAAAATAGAGCTCTACCATGCATCAATAGAGAGGCATTTCCAACGTTGAAGGTGTCTTTAGTTAAGGATTGAGCACAACAAATTCCACCAATACATATCACCACATACAGCCATATATCAGTTACAAAAAGAATGTTATCCAACATTTTGAAGTCTAATGCCGTCTAAACAACGCCAAAAGCTACCACTTCAACTGTTTCCACTTGTTTTCACCTGCCTGATTCAGTAATTTTAGTTTCCTGATCTTCAATGCTATTGAAAACAGAAAAGAAAATCAGTTTTATTTATAAAATGTCGTTGAAAATGGAAGCTATTATTCAGAAAACAGGAAAATTATTGTATTTGCTCAATCGAAAAGGATATCGATTTCTCAATACCCG
>JAFGYE010000091.1 GCA_016936255.1 Marinifilaceae bacterium
GAGAGGTGGGTGAGTGGCTGAAACCACCAGTTTGCTAAACTGACGTACGGGAAACTGTACCGGGGGTTCGAATCCCCCTCTCTCCGCAATCTTTTCTATGAAGATAGAAAATGGAGTTGGTGAAATTTATTTTTCTCTCTCCGTAAATTTTCGGGGTGTAGCGTAGCCCGGTTATCGCGCCTGCTTTGGGAGCAGGAGGTCGCAGGTTCGAATCCTGCCACCCCGACGAAAATTTTCAGAGGAGTTTAAAAACTTCTCTTTTTTTATCTAAACAGAGTACCGGAACGAAAGTTTCGGGGTGTAGCGTAGCCCGGTTATCGCGCCTGCTTTGGGAGCAGGAGGTCGCAGGTTCGAATCCTGCCACCCCGACAATATTTAAGAGGAGTTTTAAAGCTTTTCTATTATCAAAAAGAATACCGGAATTAAGTTCCGGGGTGTAGCGTAGCCCGGTTATCGCGCCTGCTTTGGGAGCAGGAGGTCGCAGGTTCGAATCCTGCCACCCCGACAAAAGAGAGAAATCATATGGTTTCTCTTTTTTTTGTGCAATATATTTTCAAATCGAATATTGAATATATGTTGACTTTCTTACATTTGCATTCAACTTACACAATAACAAAACGTTTTAATGGAATCAATAAAAGAACTTTATCGCATTGGGTATGGGCCTTCGAGTAGTCATACTATGGGGCCTCGGAAAGCTGCAGAACAGTTTTTGTTACGTCATCCTAAAGCAGATAAATTTGAAGTAACTCTTTTTGGGAGCTTGGCTGCAACAGGTAAAGGTCATTTAACCGGTGTTGCAATTGAAAAAGTATTTGAAGAGAGAGATTTGAATTTGATATGGAAGCCCGAAGAATTTTTGAAAAAGCATCCTAATGCATTGCGATTTAAAGCTTTTTCAGCATCAGATGGGTTGATTGAAGAATGGACAGCTTACAGTATTGGTGGTGGTGCAATAATAGATGACAATACTGAGTTGTCTGCCCAGAATATATATGGGTTGACTACAATGGATGCAATTTTAGAGTGGTGCAAAATCAATAAAAAGCAGCTTTGGGAGTATGTGGAATTGATGGAGGGAGAAAGTATTTGGGATTATCTGGATGAGGTTTGGACTGCAATGAAAAAGGCTGTAAAAAGAGGGATGAATAAAGAAGGCGAACTTCCGGGAGGTTTAGAGCTGGAGCGTAAGTCTCATTCGTATCAATTAAAAGCTAAAACGTTAAGCGGACCTATGAGGAAACGATCCATGTTGTATTCATTTGCCTTAGCTGTTTCTGAAGAAAATTCCAGTGGCGGTGTAATTGTAACTGCCCCAACATGCGGAGCTTGTGGGGTTTTGCCTGCTGTTCTCTACTACCATAAGAAATTCTATAAATTTGGGAAAAAGGATGTGTTGAAAGCTTTAGCAACGGCCGGCTTAATTGGAAATCTGGTTAAGACCAATGCATCGATTTCGGGAGCAGAAGTTGGTTGTCAGGGAGAAGTGGGGACTGCTTGTGCCATGGCTTCCGGAGCAGCCACTCAGCTGCATGGTGGAACTGTATATCAGGTTGAATATTCTGCCGAAATGGGTTTGGAACATCATCTCGGTCTTACTTGTGATCCGGTGCTTGGTTTGGTTCAAATACCATGCATTGAACGCAATGTTTTTGCTGCTGCACGGGCTTTAAATCACAATACCTATGCTTTGCTTTCAGATGGTCGTCACAGAATTAGTTTTGATCAGGTAACTGAAACAATGATGAAAACCGGACTTGATTTGCCTTACACTTATAAAGAAACATCTCTGGGAGGATTGGCTTCATTAAAGGTCTTTAATTATAAATAATACATAAAGAAATGAGCTTGATTGAAGATAGAATCAAGTTCATTTCATTTTAAGTTTAAATCTATTCGAGATCTTTTTCTCTTCTCGCTTTAAATTCTGATCCGTCTTTCCATTTTGGAAATTCATTTTGATTGGCAAGTTCCCAGCCAACACGGAAAAGCAATCGGGCATCTTCTGCAACACCATCCAAATTCCACCACTCTTCATATTCATCAAAAGGTTTGTGGTAATAATTCGCCAGCCAGTCTTTTTCTTTGCCAGACATGTAATCAATGCCTTTTTCCCTGCTATCGTTGTTGCCACGGGCAAATAGTGCTGGAACACCTGCACGGGCAAAACTGAAATGATCCGATCGGTAATACATTCCGGATTGAGGATTCGGATCAGGAAGGATGTATCGATTTTGCGTTTCGGCCTCCTTTCTAACATACTCATCCAGATCCGATTGTCCATATCCAGTAATCATTACGTCTTTCATGCGCCCATAAGGCAGCATCAGATCATTGTTAATGTTTGCAACTGTTTTGTTTAGCGGAAAAATTGGATTGTCGACATAAAAACCTGAACCATTTAGTCCCGATTCTTCTGCGGAAGGTGCTAAAAAAACAATTGATCGGCGAGGTTGATGAGGCATGGCCTTAAAAGCCCTTGCAATTTCAAACATCCAAGCAAGAGATGTTCCATTATCAACAGCGCCGTTGTAGATTGAATCTCCATTGATTTTTGGACCAATTCCAAGATGATCCCAATGTGCAGAATAGAAAATATATTCATCTGACAGATCTGTCCCTTTTATTATTCCGAGTACATTATGGGTATTATCAAAATGAGCCGAGTTTTTAAAGACTATACTTAATTTCGTATTTAAATCATAACCTGCAAATTCTTTTTGTTTGGCTGCTTGAATTTCTGTGTCCGGATTCTTATCTGCATCAGCAAATAATTGTTTGGCTGCATTCAGGGTTAGCCAACCTTCAACTAAACATCGTGATTGGTAATTATCCTTAGCCTGCTGATATAATTTCGGAACTGATGCCGAATTCAAGACAACGGACCATGGGTATCCAGCAGGTTTGTTTTGATGAATAATCAGTATTCCTTTGGCTCCTTGACGAGCTGCCTCCTCGTATTTATATGTCCATCGGCCATAATATGTCATTTCATTGCCTTTAAAAAAACTCTTATCAGTTGAGCCAAAACCAGGGTCGTTCACCAAAACAACTACGGTTTTTCCTTTAACATTCAGGTTTTTATAGTCGTTCCAGTCATATTCCGGGGCTACAATTCCATAGCCTGCAAATACTAAGTCTGATTCTGTTAATACGATTTCATCCTGAATACGTCGGGAGAAGGTGACAAAATCCTCGCCGTAGGTTAGTTTTCTTATTTTGTAAGGTGATTTTAAACTAAGAAATTGGGGAGGCGTAAGTGATATCTCGACTAATGGAACGTCCTGAAAATAGGATTCCTTGTTGATTGGATCAAGCCCTATTTCTTTATACTGCTGAGCGATGTAGCTAATTGTTTTTACTTCACCTTCAGAAAATGGTTTTCGTCCTTGATATTCATCAGATCCTAATTCTTTGATGTATTTTATCATTCTTTCAGTTGAAATAACCGATTCTGCTTTTTTTAAGCTTTCATCAGAAGATCTGCATGCCACTGTTAGGCTGGCGATGGATAGTGTTAATATTGTTTTTATTCGCATATTGTTTGTTTTGCTTAAAAGTAGAAAACAAAGTTTAATTGCTTGGGACGCATACATATATTGTTTCTAATTTAAATTCTGTATTGATAGATTTTATTTTGTCATTTTAATGTAATTCAGCTTGCAGTTGATGATTCAGGCTATCTTGCATTTTAACGGGAAATTTAGAATAGGTCTTACAATTTTTGTAGTTTTAAAAAAAAAGAAAAATTGTTATGAAATCGAAACGAAAATATCGAACTGTTGAAATGTTGCTAAGAATAGTAACGGCCATTATATTGATTCAAACATTGCATTTTAAATTTTCAGGTCATCCTGAGGCTGTTCATATTTTTTCTGTGATTGGAATAGATCCTTGGGGTCGGTTTGGTGTTGGAGCAATTGAATTGATCGCAGGTATTTTATTTTTCCTACCTAATTTATGGAAAGTTGCTGCTGTAATTACTTCTGGATTGATGCTTGGAGCAATTGGTTTTCATTTATTTACCTCGGTAGGTATTGTTGTTGAATATGATGGGACTTCTGATGGAGGCGAATTGTTTGTTATGGCAGTAATCGCGTTGATCTTTAGTTGTATACTAATGTATAGGGCTAATTTACCAGAAATGTATAGGAGTTATTTCCCCCAAAGAGATTAGATTTAATGATAGAAAAGATTTTATATCAAGAGAAATTAGATTGTTCTTGTAGTAGTTTTTGTGTGCTGCATCAGGAATAATTGATTCGGCACTTTTTTTTAGGATTATTGTTTATGCTATTTTTAATGAGGTTGTCGATCATAAAATTCTGACTTCACCAATTGTATTTCTGTTGGTTAACTTTTGGGTCAAATTAATTTACATTGTATGTAACTTAAGAGTCAGGGTAGAGCTCAATAATATATTTAATTTTAACTTCGCCATATACAGATCCTGCTTATCTTTTGGAAAAAATTTAATTTGTGATTAATTATTGTCGAAAGCTGTAGTTCTATACTTGAAAGAGAAAATCTGCAGGCAAAATAATATTTTATGAATATGATATAAAAAAGAAGTGATCAATTATAAACATACAAATTAGCAGGTTAGTTGATTTCAGAATGATAATCTTTCATGGAATGTGTGATTATTATGTTTAAATAAAATTGTTGATTTTTTTGGATTTTAGCTTTATTTGTTTAGATTTGGTGGTTTTGATACGATATATTAAAAATGAAAATAGGAATGGCTAAATTATTATTAACGGGTTTAATTATGGGACTAGTTTTTTCAGGAATGGCACAAACTAAAGATTCCAGAGGGTATATTGTGAAGATAGGTGATATGGCTCCGGATTTTGAAATAAATCTAACTGACGGGAGTAAATTGAAGTTGTCAGATTTGAAGGGAAAAGTTGTGATGCTGCAGTTTACGGCTAGTTGGTGCGGGGTTTGTCGCAAAGAAATGCCGTTTATCGAGAAGGAAATTTGGCAGGAGCACAAAGAGAAGGATTTTGCCTTGTATGCTTTAGATTTTGATGAGCCGCTAGAAAAGGCTGAGAAATTAATAGCCACAACAGGAATAACTTATCCGGTGGCATTGGATGAAGGGGCGGAAATATTTACTAAGTATGCACACAGGGAAAGTGGTGTAACCCGTAATGTAATTGTTAATAAGGAAGGTAAAATCATTTATCTCACCAGATTGTTTAATCATGAAGAATTTGATGGTATGAAAATGGCGATTGAAGAGGAATTGAAAAAATAATTTGGCTTCTAAAAAAAATGCATTTGATGAAATTAATTGCGATTTTTTTAGTGTTTATCCTTTCAGATGCTAAGTCAAGTGGATTTTCTTTTTATTTAAAATAAAAGCATGACTAAAAAGAAAAAGGGCGGTGACTAGCCGCCCTAAACTACTACTTAAATTTACTTATGAATTAGTACAGTCAATCACCTAAGTGTTTAATATACTTCCTTCACTGACAAAGATAATGCATAGGGGTAGTTTTTATTGTTAAAATACATCCTTTTTTACGAACCAATGATTTTGATAAATGAATCGCCAATTATAGATGAATAGTTATTTCGTTTTTTGGTGATGAACTCTAAATTTTCTCATTTGCTTAAGTGCAATCTATTTTCGATCCTGTTAGGTCAAAAAATAAATCAGAAAGCCTGAGATTTGTTGGCTTAAATTCTTCGATAGATTTATTATCAATTGCTCTATTCAGGCTTTTTCAGTTTGTTTCTATAGAATCTTAAAAAAAACTAATTCCTTTGAGGTTACTAATTTGTCCACAATTGCCTTTGTACATATATTTTCTCATTTTCAGACGAAGATATTTAAATCACTAAAAAATTCATTTGTTTTACTTTCACAATTTAAAAATGCCTAATTTTATGCCTATCTTGAGAAGATCAAAAAGATTTTGATTTAGTTTATTTATTTAGCTGTAATAGTTTATGGACAAGGATTTTATTCATATTATAGAGAAGTTAAGGGCTTATTTGTTCAAAAATGGTTTAAGTGGCTTTTCTTTTGATAAAGTAAAAGATTTTGGGGTGTCGCCATCTGATGTATCTAAATTTGTTGATTCGGTAGAGGAGCTGGTTGAAAAAATTCTTGAATACGAACGAAAATCGTTTGAGTCCATTTTTACTCAATACAATTTTGAAGGTCAGAATGCGATTGACATATTATTTATTGTAAGTCAGGAGATGAATGATCGTTTCGAAAATTTAACTCCATCCGTTACAATGGAATTTGAGAGTCATTTCCCGGAAGTGTATAAAAAGCATATGGATGAGAGGATGGAATTTATTTTTGAGAAGATTAAAATAAATATTGAAAAGGGAATGGCACAAGGTATGTATCGCGATGATCTTAGCAGCGAGATTGTTGGGCGGATGTATTTGGCGAGACTTGAAGACATGCACAACCCTGAACTGTATCCACCGGAGAGATTTAAGTTTGGTACAATTTACGATACGATGATTGATCAATTTGTAAAAAGCATTGGTACCGAGGATGGAATTAATTATTATCGTCAGCGTAAACAATTACTGGGTGTT
The DNA here is from genome assembly GCA_016936255.1 of Marinifilaceae bacterium. Taxonomy (GTDB): domain Bacteria; phylum Bacteroidota; class Bacteroidia; order Bacteroidales; family Marinifilaceae; genus Labilibaculum. The sequence continues at coordinate 6,571 of JAFGYE010000091.1, forward strand.
TTAAGTTTTGGACGATAAATGATATTTGCAAGAATAAGTTTTCCCGTATTTTGGAGTATTTATTCGGGCGATTGCTTCCTAAATGCATTTGGGAGGAATAAACGAGAAATTATAATCACATGAAAATTTCATTAGCACCTCTTCAGGGATATACTGATTGGGTGTTCCGACAAGCATATGAAAAATGCATTGGGGGCGTAGATGAATTCTATACCCCTTTTCTTGTTCTTCAAAATTCAGGAGAAGTAAGAACCTCGCACAAAAGAGAAGTAGAGCCATTTCTGGAAAGAAATAATCGATTGGTACCTCAGTTTTTAAGCGGGTCAGTTGAGGAATTTCAATTTTTTGAGATGTATTTTTCGGATTTAGGGTATAAAAAAATGAATTGGAATTTAGGCTGTCCTTTTCCTATGGTTACCGGGAAAAAGAAAGGATCTGGCTTGTTGCCATATCCTGAAAAGATAAAGGATATTCTGGAACGTGGATATTCCGGGAAAATTGACCTGTCGATTAAAATGCGCTTGGGTTTGGAAGATAAATCGGAGATACTTTCGGTCTTGGATGTGATGAAAAACTTTAATATTGATGAAATTATCGTTCATCCTCGCATTGGCAAGCAAATGTATAAGGGAAGTGCTGATCGGGATTATTTTCAGCAAATTCAGGAAGGGTTTAATAAAATCATTGGTTTCAATGGTGATATCGGGACGCTTGATGATTTTGAAAGTTTGAGTACTCAATTGCCAAATCTAAATCATGTAATGATAGGAAGAGGTGTTTTGAAAGATTATTGGTTGCCGGCAAAAATAAAAGGAATAGAAATTCCATCTGCAGATATTCGCAAAAAAGCATTGCGTAAAATGCACGACGAAATTTTTTCTACTTATAATTCATTTTTAAGTGGGGATACACAGATCCTGCAAAAAGTGAAGCCATTTTGGGAGTATTTTTCCTGTCATTTTGAGGAGGAGAGAAAAGTTTATAAAGGAATCAAAAAATCGGGTGGCTTAAAAAAATATCACGAGGCTGTTTCGTTTGCTTTCCAGCAAAATGTAAAGGAGTAGAATAATGAAATTTTCAATTGAAATAACGGATCAATTCTTTCATGTTGAGTTTCAGCATTCTGTTCGGATGGTAAGTTCAGCGATTTTAAACGGTGGTTGCCAAATTGCTGATCATTTTCTGAATACAAAGGTTGATGCTAACTTTAATGGAGAAAGAACTGATTTTGAATCTCCGGATATTACGCTTAAAGAAATAGTTGACTCCCAAAATTGGGAGGGGAATTGTGTGGGAATGATGACTGCGGCTTTAATGAGTTCGTTTCGAAGAGTCCGAGTTGAAAAGCAGGGGGTTTGGATAGAGGTTTTTGTTACATCCGGAGTGTCAAATGCCCGTAGGGCAGGAGATGAGGCTGATTATCAATTCGTAAATGAAGAGTATCAAAAAGTCGGGACTATTAATATTCTGGTTACCACAAATGCGAATCTTTCTGACGCAAGCATGATTGAATGTGTTATGATGGTTGCAGAAGCAAAGGCAGCTTGCTTACAGGATTTAAATATTAAGAGCCCGGTTAGTGGATTATTGGCTACGGGAACAGGAACTGATTCTACAGCAATTGCATGTGGTACAGGTCCAATGGTTCAGTATTGTGGTAAACATGTTTTGTTTGGGGAGATGTTGGCAAAAACAACTTATAAAGCCATTCATGAATCATTATCGGTAGCTAGATAATTAGTAATAAATTGGGCTCTTTTTGCTACTGAATCTTTCGGAAGTTCAACAACAGTAAACCCCAATTCTTCATAAGTGTTTTTTAAGAAAACAGATATTTCTATTGCATCCTCAAATGATTCAGGTCTTTCTGCATCGTTAATAAAAATACCTTTCCAAGGTGGAGCAAGAAATACGGTTTTGTTGTATTGGTCTGATTTTTTAAAATATTTTAATGGAACAGTCAATCCTCCTCTTCTTACGTAAGCGATTATATCGGGTAAACCACGATCAAAAAAACATGTTCCTTCTGGAGCACATTCAGTAAGTTGTGAACTCATACGTTCAAAACAAATTTCAGCAAATTCGGATAAATTACGCCATGGTACCTTGTCGCCTCCAATTTGGTGCTGTTCCTGAATAACAATCCGTGATATTTCTTTGAAGCACTGATAGCCTTGTTCTGATAATTTATTTAATAGAGTAGATTTTCCTGATCCTGGTCCACCAGTAATTATGTATCGGTTGTGGTATTTGTTCATGTTCAGTTAATCTTCTTTTAAATGAGCGTAAAACAAATCCATATCTATATTTTCTCTTATAAGATTGGCTAGCTTGTCGTATTGGTTTTCTTTAAATTCCTGATAATTAAAATCAATTTCCTGTTCCAGATTGAATCCGGATAACAGGTGTTGAACCACAATTTTATTGTCAAGAATGCCGTGAATATAACTTCCCCAACAGTTTTGGTTAAGAAAATAGCCATCGGTTTTTCCATTTGATAAAATGCATAGCGGTGTGTTGTTTTGAGCAGCAATAGTTTCTCCCATATGAATCTCGTATCCAGAGCATTCTTTATTCGAATTTCTGAATTTGAAAGTGCATTGTTCCGTGAGTTTTATATTGGTGATTGTTGTTTCTACAGGAAGAATTCCCAGACCGGCAATGCACTTTATGTTGCCTTCAATTTGAAGAGGATCGCTGATTTTTTCACCCATCATTTGATAGCCACCACAAATACCTATTACTTTTTTGCCGTTTTTATGAGCTTTTACAATAGATAAGGCAACACCATTTTGTTTTAGTTCCTGAAGATCAGAAATGGTATTTTTGCTTCCTGGCAGGATTATGATGTCGGCAGTTTCTATTTCTGAAGGATTGTTTGTATAGAAAAGATGAACTCTTGGATCATGTTCCAGAACGTCAAAATCAGTAAAATTGGCCATTCGTGGTAAAATCACAACAGCACAGTTAATTTTTCCTTTACTAGATGTTTTTGATTTTTTACCGAGACTAACTGAATCTTCTTCCTCGATATGGATATCTTTAAAATAGGGGAGAATTCCGATAACAGGTTTGCCGGTAAGATCTTCAATAATCTTTTTCCCTTGTTCAAATAGTTTTATGTCTCCTCTAAATTTGTTGATGATAATTCCCTTGATTTGATTTCGTTCGTCTTCATCGAGTAACTGAATGCTTCCATAAATACTGGCGAAAACACCACCTTTATCTATATCAGCAATTAAATAGGTAACCGCATTGGCTTCAATAGCCATTCGCATGTTGGTGATATCCCTGGTTTTTAAATTTAGTTCGGATATGCTGCCTGCTCCTTCCAATACAACAGGATTGTATTTTTCGTTTAAACGATGAAATGCAGATTTTGCTTCTTCAAATAAAGCAAGTTTATTGTTCCCCATAAAATATTCGACCGCGGTTTGAGTGCCAATAGGTTTACCATTCAAAACTACTTGCGAACTTTTATCATTAGTAGGCTTTAGTAATACGGGATTCATATCGGTATGACAAGCTAATCCGCAGGCTTCTGCCTGAACGGCCTGTGCCCGGCCAATTTCAAATCCTTCTGGTGTTGCGAAAGAGTTTAGTGACATATTTTGAGCCTTGAATGGAGCTGGTTGATAGCCATCCTGCTTAAGAATTCTGCAAAAACCTGTGTTGACAATGCTTTTTCCAACATCTGATCCTGTACCAACAAACATTAAAGGTCTTAATTTAGTCATAAAGTGTTTATTTTCAATTCAACTAATGGAAATAGTTGATATTTAAAAAGAGTAATTTCATTTGGTTTTCAAAATTAGTCTTTTTTTATCGAGTTGTTTTTGTTGTAAAACAGTATTTTTGGGAAAATTAGTGAGGTTTGACTGAATGAAAATGTAAGGTTGATGCCTGAATGAATTGGTTCTAAATATTGTGGATCTGTAGTTTTTGATTTTATTTGCTTATGAATTAGTAATAATTTTGCTAATATTGTAATGAATTGCAACAAGTGGTCTCTTTATAATATTAAACTAGCTGCATGATAATGTCTCTCATGTGGAATTTTAACCAGATCATTCTGGAATGTTTAAATTTCGTGCAATCATCTACTAACTATTTAATATCTAAATCATAAATACCAATGAAAGTTCAAATTGATGCTGTAGATCAGAAGATTCTATCTTACTTGATTAAAAATGCAAGGATTCCATTTTTGGAAATAGCAAGAGAGTGTGGGATTTCTGGTGCTGCAATTCATCAAAGGGTTAAAAAACTGGAAGATGCAGGGATTATTGATGGGTCGAGATTTATTGTTAAGCCAAGAGCTTTAGGATACGAGGTGTGTGCCTTTGTTGGTATTTCTCTTGATCATGCACATCAATATAAAATGGTTGTAGAAAAAATTGATGCTATTCCTGAAATAGTAGAATGTCATTTTACCACTGGCAACTTTACATTTTTGGTAAAGATGCTTTGTAGGGACAATCAACATTTGATGGATATCTTAATTAATACTCTACAAAATATTCCTGGAATATCAAAAACGGAAACATTTATTTCTTTGGATCAAACAGTCGATCGGGAAATTAAACTATAAGATTAAATTTTTTGAATTAAGAGGCTTTCATTATTGAAAGCTTTTTTTGTATCTATAAATAGTTGTTATAGTTTACCAAATACCTCTCTTTTTTGTATCTTTCGATTCATTTTACAAAACACTTAAAATATAAATCAACATGTTTCCAAAAGAAGTATATATTAAAAGACGTAACCAATTACGTGAAATAATGAAAGACGGAATTGCATTGGTATTAGGCAATCCTGAAGCACCTATGAATTATGCCGGGAATGTTTATCATTACCGTCAGGATAGTACATTTTTGTACTTCTTTGGTATCGATCATCCTGGTTTTGCGGGGGTTTTTGATATCGATAATAATAAGGATTACATTTTTGGTAATGATGTTGATATTGATGATATAATTTGGATGGGGCCACAGTCAAGTGTTGTCGATCAAGCTGCACGTTTTGGTGTTGAAAACACAGCTCCGTTTAATGATTTGAAATCTCTTGTTGCTGAAGCAATAAAAGAAGGTAGAAAAATTCATTTCTTACCTGTCTACCGTGCCGAAAATAAAATCTTGATTCATGAAATGATTGGCACGCCATTAAATGCAATTAAGGAGAATGCATCAGAAGAATTTGTTAAAGCAGTTATTTCTCTTCGTGAAATAAAAGATGAATACGAAATTAAGGAATTAGAGCGTGCCGCGGCAATAGGGTATGAGATTCATACTACGGCAATGAAAATGGCCAAAGATGGAGTTTATGAAAGAGAAATCGCCGGAGAATGCGAGGCTATAGCATTAAGGGCAGGAGGACTTCTCTCATTCCCAGCTATTGTTTCGCGAAGAGGAGAAACTTTGCACAATCATGAGCATGGTAATCTGCTTAAAACAGGAGATTTATTGCTTGTAGATAGTGGTGCTGAAACCGATTCTCATTATGCTTCAGATAATACCCGAACAATTCCTGTGGGAGGAAAATTTAGCCAAAAGCAAAAGGAAATATATGAAATTGTGTTGGCTGGAATCAACAAAGGGAATGAGTTGATTCGTCCATGGGTTACTTATCAAAGTATTCATTTGGAGGTTTGTAAAGTACTTGCTTCTGGTTTAAAGGAAGTTGGCTTAATGAAAGGGGATGTTGAAGAAGCTGTGAAGGCTGGCGCTCATGCCTTATTTATGCCACATGGTCTTGGTCACATGATGGGATTGGATGTGCACGACATGGAAGATTTCGGAGAGAACCTGGTTGGATACGATGAAAAGGTTCAAAGAATTGATCAGTTTGGAACTGCCTATTTACGTCTTGGAAAAGAACTGAAACCAGGTTTTGTAATCACTAACGAGCCGGGAATTTATTTTATTCCGGCATTAATGGACAAATGGAAGCAGGAAGGATTGCATTTGGATTATATCAATTACGATAAGGTTTATGAATATCGTACGTTTGGAGGTATTCGTTTGGAAGATGATGTGTTGGTAACTGAACAGGGGAATCGTTTAATCGGAAAGAGGATTCCTGTTAGTGTAGAGGATGTAGAGGATGTAATGAGTTAAATACTAATAGTAAATATATTTAAAAGGCAGCGTTTCTGGTAAATGCTGCCTTTTTTATTATCGTTAATTTGTTTAATTTTACTTAAACTTACATTTTTAATAACAAACATGTAACCAAAATCATCATTTATCAGTTTAAACAGTTACTTTGTGGAACTTTTTTAGACTCAAAAGGAAATAATAATTGATTTGATGAGTTGCGTCTTTCAAATATATTGTAAAATATAAAATTGGATGGTTTTGTGAGTTGCTTTGGTTGATTAATTTTATGTTGTTTTTTCAATGTAAAGTGTCTTTCATTGCACATTAATTTCGTTTTAACTTTGAATCTTAATGATATGAGGAATGGTAAAATTTCTACCCAATTAATGAAAGTATTTAAATTAGTTTGTATCGGCTTATTGTTTATTTTGCCATTTAGTGGAATGGCTCAGTACGACTATGAACATTATGTGCCTCCGTTTTACTGCTCGGCTCAGGTGGGAAAACAAGAACTTTTTTTGTCAACCAATTCTGAAAAAGACCTTAGTGTTTTTATTGAAGATGGACAAGGCAATACAGTAGCAGGCCCGTTTACAATTAATCGTAATCAAAGCAAAACTTATGTATTTAAAACTCCGGGAGGAGCTACGTATAGTTCTCATAATTCGAGTACTTATCCTGATGGGTGTAGTTATTCGTATGGAATTATAGGACCAAAAGAATTAAACAAACCTTTAGATGGGCAGGGGTTAAGAATTTACTCGTATGATGGTCCTTTCTTTGCTAATATAAGGCATGGTTTTAGTAATGGTGGGGAATATGGAGCTTTAACGCATGGAGGTTCTCTTTCGGCAAAAGGAGCGTATGCCAAAGGAAAAGATTTTTATTCCGGGCATTTGTATAGCCACACAATTAATTATTCAGATCCTTCGTATAGTGGAGGTTATCCTATTCGAAGCCACTTTATTTCAGTGATGGCTGTTGAAGATGGGCAGACAACCGTTAATTTTTCTGGAATTAAATGTAAGTACATTACAAAATACGATGGTGCAAATGTAGTTTTAGAATCAATAGATCCTTCTGATGTTATAACAGGAACACTAAGCAAAGGGCAGAGTTATGTTATTGGGGTAAATTTGCATACTAGTCAATTTAGTGGCGAAACTGCCATGGTGCGAAACGGAATGAATGGGACGCATATTACATCAACTCAAAAAATTGTTGTGAATTGTGGTTCATGGACAGCAGGGGCGAAGCCATCTCAAGATATTGGTTTCGACCAGATTGTTCCGGTGGATCAGGTGCGAGATAAATACATCGTAATGAAAGGAGAAGGAAAGGCTGAGCCAGATCCTACTGCTTATTATGCTGGACAGGAAAGAACTATTGTTGTGGCAACCCAGGCAAATACCGAAGTATGGGTAAATGGAAATAATAAAGGTACACTGGCTAATGCTGGCGATTTTATCATTTTGGATGACATTGTTAATCCTAAGGCACTTCCAACACTTTACATTGATACAAAAGATAAAGATGTATATGTTTACCAAACCATGTGTGGTACAAATCAGGACTGGACAAATATTGGACTTAATTTTATTCCTCCTCTTACAGGATTGGGAATTAAGGAGGTTGTGATTCCTCAAGCTAATTACATTACTACCGGTGCTGGAGGTCTTATAAATCCAACGGTTACGGTTTTGTCGCAAAAAAATGTAGATGTACAACGTAATGGAACATCTTTAAGTAATCCTCAGGATGTGCCTGGAACAACCGAATGGGTATATTATAAAGTACCTAATATAAGCGGTGATTGTCGTTTTACAGGGAGTAAAGCTATAAATGTTGCATGGACAGCAAGTTCGAATACTCTTGGTGCTGCAGGATATTATTCTGGTTTTACAAAGGCAGTATCTCCAATTCATCCTGTGTTAAATATAGATAAAGAAATAAGTCTGGTTTGTGAAAGTTATGATGAGAATATAAGTGTTGCTCTTGTAGAACCATTCCCAGACTTTTATGAATGGTATGTAAATGATTTTACAGGGGACCCAATTATTGAGAATGGACCGCTGGTTGTGCCGGCACCGGATGTAGAAACGATCTATTATGTTTTGGGATATTACAGAGATCCAAGTTTGGATCTTTTATTTAATGGTGATTTTTCTGATGGCTTTAATGGCTTTGACTCTGATTACGATATAGTTACCAGTAATCTTGTTGATCCTGGTTATTTCGCACTGGCATCCACCCCTGTAGCAGAAAATCCTGTTTTAGCTGACTTTGGAGCAATGGACGGAGGAAGAATGTTCTTAGGATATTCTGATAGACAAGGAGAGGTGGTTTATCAGGTGAATGAATTGCCTGTAGAAGAAAATTTCAGTTATATTTTTAAGTTGCACGGGCGTTTGGCAAAAGAGAACTCAACTTATAATCAGTCGCTTAAAGTGCTTATTAACGATGAGACAATTATTGAAGATTTTAAAATAGATAAATCTACAGACTGGCAATCGGTTTCAGCTCTTTGGAAACCGGGAACAGCAAGGAAGGCAACCATTAAGATACTTAATCATAATCTTGATACTCAGGATGCTTTTTTTGCTTTGGATAGTATATCATTCGTTCAGGCAGTTCAGGATACTGCAAAATTCATCGCGAAGGTTGTTCCAAATTTCAGTTATGGAAGTGATGGCGATATTGTTCATTTTTGTAAGGGTGTATCGAATTCGTTGGATGTTTCAAATGGAGATATTAGCTGGTACGACTATTCATGGTCTAAAGGTGGTGTTGATTTAATCGATGGAACAGAATTTAGTGGAGTCAAGTCACATGAATTAGTTTTTGTTAATCCTCAGGAATCACAAGAAGGGAAGTATATATGTACTATCGGATTTAAACCGGAATATCAAGACTGTGGAACTTCAGATGCTACGGTGGATGTGACGGTAAATGTGTTGGTTGATGAGGCTGCCACAGTAAAGATTGATGCAGATAAAACTAATTTTTGCTCGGGTGCGACTGCTAATTTAAATGCTTTGGTTACTGGCGATGCTGGTGGAGTTAAATGGTTTGTGAATGGAGGAACATCTCCCGTTTCAGTTGAAAATCCTTATTTGTTCAATTACCCAACAGGTACATATACAGTTCGTTGTGAGGTGGAGAATGGTTGTGGTGTAGATTTTGATGAAGTGGTGATTAATGTTTTGTCATCTCCTGATTTGGTAAGCTTAACTTCAAATGATAATTTGTGTGTAGGTGAGGATATTATTGTGACAGCACTCGCAACGGGTGATGGTACTTTAGTTTATACTTGGGGAAGAGATACTGAAATATTGGCTGAAACCGGAAATATATTGAACTATCCGGCTTCAATGCTAGATCGTGAAGCAACTTTTAAAGTAAAGGTGAAAAGTGTTTACACAATTGCTGGCGAAACAGTAGAGTGTATTAATGGTTCTGGAAAGGCAGTATTCGACTTAAATATTATTCCTTTGGTTGAGTTTGACAAACTTTTAGCAGATGCTGTGGTTTGTGAAGGTGACAATCATTCTTATAGTGTTACCATGAAATATCCTGGTGATTTTTATACCTATAGCTGGAACAAAGACGGAGTTGATTTATTGAATAATTTATCATCTTTTAATTTGACAGATGTAAAAGTTTCAGATGACGGATCATATAGGGTTGATGTCACTAACCAATGTAATTCCGGGTTTTCTGCGGCTGATTTAATTGTTACTCCTGAAATGAAGGTGAATGGTTTTAGTTTGGATAAAACGGGACCATTTTGTAGTGCAGCAAATGTAACAGCAACTTTTGATGTTGTTAGTAATGGTGCAGTGTATATTTATCAAGTTATTGAACCCAGTGGTACTGTTAAGACAATTACAAATCCTTATACATTCACAGTTGATGCAAGTAATCAAGGAGCTTGGGAATTTTTGGTTAGTAGTTCGTGTGATGCTCCGGTTTCTTTTAAATCATCTTTAAATTTACTTTCTGATTTTGGAACCCTTTCAGTTGCTGATGTTGGAACTTGTGTTGGTGAGAATATTACTTTTGAAGCTAAAATTTCTTCAATTCCTGTTTCTTCAATTCTTACCTATGTATGGACAGATAATTTAGGAAATCCAATTGGGACAAATTCTGATCAATTGGAATTGTTGAATGTTCAGGATGCTGACTTTGGAAATTATTCTGTTCTTGTTACCGATCAGTGCGGAAACACGAAAACAGCAACTGCCGATTTAACGAAAGAAGCTGTTATTTCTCCGGCAACAGGAACATCGTCGGTTTGTGTCGGAGATAATTATTCAACGACAATATCTTATTTAGGATCTCCGACTTTCGAATGGAGATTTGGGGATAAGGATTCAGGCCTGATAGTTGGAACGACAGAAACTTTGAGTTTAACAAATGTTAGTTTGGCGGATGCGGGAGTTTATTTTTGTAATGTTACTTTGAGCTGTGGAACTGCGGTTATTCAAAGAGAATTGAAAGTTAATACACATGTTTCTCTTGTTGATTCTGCTGATAAAATAATTAATATTTGTGAGGGAGAAAAACCTTTACTTAGTTTGCTTACTACTGAGATTAATGGTAATCCTGCTGATTATTCAATTGTTTGGAAAGACAATACAGGAACGAATATCGGAACAGGAACTTCCATTCAGCTGGATGCACATAATATTGCTGGCTCATTTTTATATACAGCAACAGTTGTTGGGATGTGCGAAACTCCGATAAAGACTTATCGCGTAATTGTACATGCAAAACCAACACTAAGTGCTGTTGACAATAGTATTACTGAATGTTCAGGACCGATAAGTTTAGACGTTTTAATATCAGGATCAGATCATAATGGGATTGTTTGGTGGAAAGATGGAGCTGTAATTACGGATGGTAATATAGAGCCAACTAATTTTGTTCTTAATCCAGCAACAAGTCCTTCGGATGATGGTGATTATATTGCAAAAATTGAAACAGATTATTGTGGTGATGCTCAAGTGACAATTAATCTAGATGTTAGAAATACAATTGTAGTAACGAATCAATCTCCTGCCAATACAGTGGTTTGTGAAAATGTTGCCACCAATTTATTTGTAACGGCTATAGGTGATGATATTAGATACAATTGGTATAAGACAACCGATCCTGCTACTACCTTATCTGATAAATCGAATTTAGATTTAGGAAAGATTACTTTAGTTAAGGCTGGTGAATATAAATGTGAGTTAAGTAACGATTTAAATTGCGGAAATCAGACGCTCACATTTGATGTTCAGGTTAATAAAGATGCTGCGGTAACAAATCCGTTAAGTGTAACAATGTGTGAAACAGATGCAGATCCTGTTTTTACAGTCACAGGCACAGGTGAGGCTCCGGTAACTTATCAGTGGTATGATAAAAATAATATTGCAGTAGCTGGTGCAACCAGTAATTCATTAACAGTAACTTCACCCGTTAATGGACAGAGTTATTATTGTGTTGTTTCGGGTAGTACTTGTAATACTGCTACTTCTGCAAAAGCAACTCTTACTATAATAAAGAATGTATCTGTTACTGATCCTTCAGATTTAACAATTTCAGATGGTGCAAACGCTAATTTCAGCGTTGTGGCTTCAGGGGAACCATTTTATACTTATCAATGGCAGGAAAATACTGGCTCAGGTTGGAATAATTTATCTAATGGAGGGAAATATTCTGGAGTAAATCTGCCTACATTACAAATAACAGGTGCAGATCAAGCAACTTTTAATGGAAACCAATATCGTTGTGAGGTTATTAGTTCTGGTGCAGTATGTGCGTCATCAGTAATTAGTAATCCTGCGACTCTAACGGTTACAGAGGTTACGAAGATTGCTGTTCAACCAACAAACACTACTGTTTGTTTTAATACCAATGCTAACATTAGTGCTGAAGGTACAACAGCAGGATTAACTTACACCTGGTACTACAAAAAAGGAGCAGGTGCATACGAAACAGCATATGGAAAAGATGGAATAACGATATCCGAAGTTGGACAGGTATCGACATTAACAATTCTTGCTGACGATTTGGATATCAATAATTGGAAGTTTAAATGTGTTGTTAGTGACGGTGTTAGTGCTGATCAGGTGTCAAATGAGATAGTGATTAATGTCTTAGAAGATATTGCAGTAACAACTGCTGATGCGACCTATAATCCTTGCGTTGGTCAGGCATTTTCTATGGCGGTTACTGCAACAGGTGATGCTATTAAATATAAATGGTATAAGGTAGGAGCTGAGGCAACAATATTATCGACGAGTGCTTCCTATAATATGAGTACCATTTCTTTGGTTAAGGCAGGAACTTATAAATGTGAAGTTTATAATGAATTAGCTTGTCATGATGAAGTGAGAAGTTTTGTTGTAAATGTAAAAGCACTGCCAACGGTTACAAATCCTACTGATGTTACTATGTGTGCAAATGATGCAGATCCTACTTTTACTGTAATGGGAACAGCTGAAGGAATTGTAAACTACGAATGGTATGATAAAGATGATAATCTTGTTGTTGGAGCAACAAGTAATATTTTAACAGTAACAAGTCCGGTTAACGGGCAGAGTTATTATGCTGTTGTATCAGGAGATTATTGCTCAACGGCGAAATCGAATAGTGCAAGTCTAACTGTTTTATCAGAAGTTAGTACAACTAATCCTGTTGATATTACTGTTGCCGATGGTGGTAATGCGAGTTTCAAGGTGACAGCATCAGGAGAACCAATTTATTCTTACCAATGGCAAGAGGATTCTGGTTCTGGATTTACTGATTTATCTGACGGAGGGGAATATTCAGGAACTACATCTTCCCAATTAAAACTAACAGGAGTTTTAATGGCAAATGGGTTTGATGGAAACATATACAGATGTATTGTAACCAGTTCCTCTTGTTCAGGAGTTGCAACCAGTTCAGGAGCAGTTTTGACATTGAATAATATTATCAAAATAAAAGATCAACCTGTTGATCAGAAGCTTTGTGAAACCAATACGGCTACTTTCACTGTTGAGGGAACGGGTGCTGTTACCAGTTTTATTTGGAAATATGACAAAGGTACTGGTTTTGTAGATGCCGATGGACAAGATAATATGACTGTTGTAACCGGAGGAGGAATTTCTACATTGACAGTTCCTAATTCAACAATAGTTATGAATTCCTGGACATTCAAATGTGTATTGAGTGATGGATTGACAGATGATGATACTAATGTGGTTCAGTTGGAAGTTTATGAAACTATCAACGTAACAACAGCTGTAACTAATAACCTATCAAAATGTGAAGGAGAATCCCTTGTTCTTCCTGTTGCGACAAGTTCTGGCAGCAATATCCAGTATAAGTGGTATGAAAGTACAAGTCCGGGAGTTGTATTGTCGACAAGTTCGAGCTACGATTTGGGCAATGTTTCATTAGCTAACGAGAAAACATATAAATGTGATGTTTATAATGATCTTGCTTGTGGAGACGCTACTATAAGCTATGTAATAGATATTAAAGAAGATGCAACGGTAACTGATCCTGCGGATAAAGTAATGTGTGCCAGTGATGCCAATCCGGTATTTTCTGTTACAGGAACAGCAGAAGGAACAGTAAATTACGAATGGTTTGATAAAGATGGCACTTCAGTTGGAAATACTTCCAGCCTAACGGTTACGACACCGGTTGATGGTCAATCTTACTATTGTGTTGTTTCGGGTGATGCATGTAATACTGCGACATCAGCAGTTGCGATTTTAACAGTTTACGAAGAAGTATCAATTGTAGATGATCCTTTGAACAGTACAATTCCAGATGGTGGTAATGCAACATTTACAGTAAAAGCTACAGGAGAACCTGATTACATTTATCAATGGCAGGAAGATATCGGTTCAGGATGGAGTAATCTTTCAAATGGAGGGAAATATGCCGGAGTTACAAGTGCAACTCTTATTATTACTGGAGCAGATCAGACAAATTTTAATGGAAATCAATACCGTTGTGTTGTTGGAAATACAAAATGTTCTGCAAATGCAACAAGTAATCTGGCAACATTAACAATTACTTCTGTTGTTAAAATATCGGGGCAACCACAGAATATGGAAGCCTGTTTGGGTGGAGCTGTAGATTTTGAAATTACTGGAAAAACTCTTGGATTGAATTATGATTGGGAGTACAGCACAGATGGTACTACATTCAATACAGTAACCGGAGTTCCAGAATTAAATGTTGTGACAGATGTTAATGGTTCAAAACTTAGAATAGCATCAACAACTCTTGCAATGAACAGTTGGACTTTCCGTTGCATTGTAAGTGATGGTGTAAGTGCTGATGAAACATCTGGTGTTGCTTCATTAAATGTTGTTGAACCGGTTAGTTTTGACGCAATTGACGATCAGAATTTGTGTTTCGGAATTGAAAAACAAATTAGTTTATCCAACTTGATTGGAACAGAGCCAATAACTTTCTCTTGGTTAAAGGATGCTGCTGAAATTTCTACAACATCAAATGTAAGTATTGGAGCTGGTGATAATGGAAATTATAAGTTAACTGCTGGTAATGGCGGTGTCTGTCCTGATAAAAAAGATGATTTTGTAGTTTATCATTATGACGAACTTACAATTGCAGCTTGGAGTAATTCTTCTCAGGTTTGTATTGGAAACAATGAAGTATTATCAGTTGATGTTACCGCGATAGATCCAGCGAAGACAGCAGTTTATAAGTGGTATAAGGATGGTGCGCCTATTGCGATAAGTTCAACTTATACTTTGGTTGCTGCAGATAAGACACAATCAGGTCAGTACAAAGTTGAGGTGTTAGACGGATGTTCAACTAAAACTGTTTTTGGTTATGTGAATGTATATGAGCCAATTTTAGCAAGTAATACATGGGATGCAGAAACAACATTGTGTGTTGGAACTGAATTAAAATTGGAAACTAAAGTTACGGGCGATGTTACCTCATATGTATGGACTAAAGATGGGGTTGGTTTTTCAGCAAATTCAACTTATCTAAAATCCAATGTGAATGGTAGCGATGCAGGTACATATGTTTGCACAGTTTCGGGAAATTGTGGTGCAGATATCGTATACGTAATTAAAGTAAATGTATTGGCAAAACCTGAAATTACAACTGGTATAGATGCTATTGCTGCAGTTTGCTCGGGAGATCCTCTTGAGTTAGGGCCAATTTCTGTAACTGGCACATACGATAATCTTATTTGGACATTAAATGATAACTCAACAAATTCGACTGCTGGGACAGTATTGGATTTAGGAACGGCAGAATTAACGGAAGCAGGAAACTATATTGTTGCAGTCAGCAATAAGTGTGGTTCTGACTTTTCTTTGGGAAATCAGGTAATAAATCCTATTCTAGCTCTTGACCCAATTGCACCACAAACAACTTGTGCAGGAAACGATGTTGTGTTTAGAGCAGTTGCAACTGGAGCAAGTCTGAATTATCAGTGGTTGGTTGACGGAGTTGATCAATTGGTGAATTCTTCGGAATTGGTTATTGATGCTGTGGATGTTATAACTTCCGATTTGAATGCATCTGAAACATATAATGTTGAATGTAAGATTACCAGCACAACAGGTTGTGGTGACGATTCTCAATCAACAACGTTAACTGTTAAACCAAACACATTACTTCATACAACACTTAAAAATGTTCCTAAATATGTAGGCGAAACTTATACTATGACTGTTGACGTTAGTGGTGTTGATTTGGTTTTTGAGTGGACTCATGAATTAGCAGATGGAACAAAAGTTCCTTTGACAGAAACAGGACCTTCTGTAACTCTTACTAACATTACGATGGCAGATGCCGGTTATTATACTTGTAAAATTATTGGTGCGTGTGGACAAAGACTTGCTTCTGGTAAATTGACTGTAAAGGAACCTGTCACTATTGTTTCCGGTTTAAATGATTTAGAGGAAAAGTGTATAGGTGATCCTTTAAGTTTGTCAGTATCTGCAACAGGTCAAATCTGGTCTGTTAAATGGTTTAAAAATGATGTTGAAATAGTAGGCGAAACAAGTCTGAACTTATACTATTCGGCTCTTGGTTTAGCAGATGCTGCAGTTTATAAATGTGAGATCGAAGGCGAAGGAATTTCTGTACTAACTGAGAAAACAACAGTACGGGTTTATTCTCAAACTGCTCTAATTACTCCTCTTGAGGATCGTACCTTTTGCGAAGGCATTACAATGGATTGGAATCCTGATATTGACGGAACATCAAGCATGACGTTTGAGTGGACAATGAATGGAGCCTTTGTTTCCGATCAGAAGATACTTCATTCGGATGCATTAGCTTTAAGTGACGAAGGCAATTACGAAATTCAGGTTACAAGTATGTGTGGTGATGTTTCTTCAAGTGCGAATTTAGAAGTTGTACAATTGCCTGTTTATGTTGCCTCAACGGCAGGAACCAGTATCTGTGAAAATGAACCGTTGGTTGAATTTACAGTTGAATATACAGGAGAACAGTTAAAATATCAGTGGAGAAAAGATGGTATTGATCTTCCCGGAAAAACAAGTGAAACCTTAAGTCTTACAAATATTCAGCTTTCGGATGCCGGAGACTATAATTGCAGAGTATATTCTACTTGTGGAGAAGAATTTAGTCCGGTTGCGACATTGAATGTAACAGCTCAATTACAAGTTTTGTCTGATCAGGTTGATATGGAAGTTTGTGCTGGTGAAGATGTATCGTTTACAGCAGATGCTGTTGGTAATAACGTAAACTATCAGTGGAAATTTGATGGAGTGGATATCGTTGATGTTCCGGGAGCAATAAGTGGATCCAATACATCATCATTATCTATTGTATCATCTCAGGTTTCTCATAGTGGTTATTATACTTGCATTTTATCTGATGATTGTACTGATTACCGATCAACGAAACCAACAGAATTAGTTGTTCATGCTCTTCCAAATACTGCGATTTATGGTCGAATGGTACTTTGTGCAAAAGAGGATCGTGTAACTTATGTGCTCAATCAGGTAGGTGCTGATGTTTACAGTTGGAATGTTAACGGTGGTATATTTGCTGGTCCTGAAGAAGGAGCAAAAACCAGAGTTACATGGGAGGAACTTTCTCCGGGCAGTCTTTCAGTTTCGATTATGGATTTGGCAACAGGTTGTAAGTCAAGAGTTGATTCTGCAGTTGTATTAAATTCACTTCCAAATGTGAACTTAACGAATTTAGGCTCAAAAGGAGTTTGTGAAAATGAATTTGTGTTAACCGGTGGTTTCCCTGAAGGTGGAATTTACTGGGTTAATGGAATCTCACAAACAGAATTTAATCCTTCTGATCGTGGTGCAGGAACTTATGCGGTACACTATTCTTATACAGATGGAAACGGATGTTCGAATGTAACACCAATTACCAATTTAACGGTAGATGTTTTACCTGTAGTTGATATTACAGATGATATTACTGTAGGTAGTTGTATTCCGACACCGCTTAGTGCTAAAACAGACGAAGATAATATCCAGTGGTTTAGAATACAGGATAACAATAGGCTTTTACCGGATAATTTAGATAATCCAAACTCAATGAATCCTACATTTACTCCTGGGAAATCACAGGTATTATTGGCAATGGTTAAGGATGAGCATGGTTGTGAAGGAATTGATTTATTAAATCTTTCAGTTGCCCCTCTTCCTGTCGTAACAACCATTAATGATACAACCGTTAGTCAATGCAATCAGTTGGTTTTACAAACAGATATTGTAGGAGATCAAGATGTAATTAGTTGGACAAATCCTGATCATTTGGATCATGCAGATGTAAGAAGTCCAAAAATTATTGATGCACCGGCAGGAACACATACGTATGCCATCAATGTAACTGATTTATACGGTTGCGATGCTGCAGGGGAAGTAACTGTTACCATGGTTGCAGATCCAACATTAGGAGAGGATAAATTTGGTTGCGAAGGTGATAAGTACGAGATAGACATTACTGGGATGGAAAACCCTGTTTGGAGTGATGATGATAGTTCACCGGCAAGAACGATTGACAAGCCGGGAGAATATAAATTGGAAGTTTCCAACGATTATGGTTGTGGTGATGAGCAATTGTTCGTGATTAATCCAAAACCAAACTTAGGATTGAAAGATACTTTGATTTTTGAAGGACAAACAGTGACCTTTGGTCCAAATCTTCCTTCGGATTACGCACCTTACTTTTTTGAATGGCAGGATGGTAGTATTTTCCAAAGATTTGAAGTGTCAGAGACTGGAACCTATAAGCTTAAGGTTGAAGATAATTTAGGTTGTGTGGCTATTGATTCTGCCTATGTGGAAGTGAAGCCTGTTGGAATAGAGTCATCAAATGCATTTCTGCCTTTAGCCGGTGATGGAACGAATGATAGATTCTACGTAGGTGATAATGAGAATATGGGAGGAGGTACTGATGACAGACTTTCCATTATTAAGGAGTATGAGATGTATGTTTATGATCGTTGGGGAGAAATGTTGTACAAAACGAATGAGCAAGGATATAAAGGTGGATGGAATGGACAGTACAAAGGCAAAATTTGTCCGGCCGGAGCTTATGTTTGGGTCGTATTTATAAATGGGGAACTCACCAATAAAGGAACTTTTATGTTGATACGATAATTGCACGAAGATTTTATTTGTAAAATAAATTTAAATGGGTTTTGAGTTTCTATGCAAAAGGAAACTTAAAACTCATTTAAAAATATCTGTTTGTTGATAACATTCTGAACTATTGGAAATGACTTTTTGAAATAAAAAAATAAAATAATGCCGTATTTTATTAACAAAATAAATTTTGGCGCGTATAGTTTGAAATTAACCACTAAATGAAAATTCTCCTTTGGGAGAACTTTAATTATAATATTTATGAAAAAGGCACTATTCGCTTTTTGTATATTGATTGCAGGGATTGTTTCTACGGGTAAAGCTCAGGATATTCGGTTTTCTCAATTTTATGCCAATAAACTTTATTTGAATCCGGCGCTTGCCGGTTCTACTAATTATTCCAATGTTAGCCTAAATTACAGGAACCAATGGCCAAATTTGGATTTACCCTATGTAACCTATAGTGTTTCATTTGATAATTTTTATGAAGCCATAAACGGGGGAATAGGTATTATGGTTATTCAGGATGATCAGGGAGATGGAGCACTTAAAACGACAAATTTTGCTGCGATGTATTCGTTTTACCTTCGGATTAATGATGATTTAATTGTGAGACCAGCCATTCAAGCGTCTTTTTTGCAAAAAAGAGTAGATTGGACAAATCTAGTGTTCCCGGATCAGGTGTCACCAATTCATGGTAAAATATTCGAGCATAACAATAATAATGATCCTGCGAACAGGAAAAAAGATGGATGGGATTTCTCGTTGGGAGCAATTGCCTATTATAAAGATTTTTATTTTGGTATTGCTGCTCATCACCTGGCAAAGCCGGATCTTAGTTTTGATGATGAACAGGAAGATAAATTGGAAACCAAATATACTTTTCATGCAGGAGCTGAATTTGTATTAGGAGGAAGAAGTCGTAGTTATGTTGACAAGTGGATAATTGCCCCGGCCATACTATTTCAACAGCAAGGCGATTTTTCTCAAATGAATTATGGTTTGTATGCCAGCAAGAGTTCGATGGTTTTTGGATTGTGGTTTAATCAAAATTTTGAACTGAATTACGATTCATTTATTGCCATGGTTGGTTTTGTCACCGAAAGGTTTAAAGTTGCTTATAGTTACGACTACGCAATTACAAAATTGATCCATACCAATACAGGAGCACATGAGGTTTCGTTCTCATTTCCCTTGGCATTTGATACCAGTAAAAGGAAACGAAAGATTAAAGCCGTCCGTTCTCCGGTATTTTAAGATTAATAGAAAGAATAAATATAAACTATAAAGAAAGGGCTGTCATTATTGGCAGCCCTTTTTCATGTTTGATTCAAATTTAATTATTTAATCCTTTCAATAAATTTGGCCCTAATTTTTTTCAGTAATTCAAGGTCAAGATTTTCAGCATAAATACGAATCATATCTACAGCTTTAAAATTGTCGTAAATAAAGCCTAGAGAGGCATCAAAATGAAACATCTCCATATTGTATTTCACTTGCTGTGTCAAGTGCTCAAATTGTTTCCAGTTTAGCTTTTTTGGAATGGTAAAATAGCCATGGTTTGGTTCAATGTGATCAGAGAAATATCCATTACCAAGCTCATCCAATGCAAAAAACTTATCCAATTGAATCATTGCTTTGGAGTTGTGAGGTATCGATGCATTCGATTTTAAATTAATACCTTCTTCTATATAGCACGACTGTAAATCTTTTATTTGATCATATTGGGTTAACCTTCTAATTCTAATTACATGATAAACATCGTTATAAATTGTAATGGTACCCATCGCAGCATGAAAATCTACTTCAAAATACGACATGATTTTTTGAGTAACCCGTGTAAACTCTTCTAAATCACATTTTTTGTCAGTTACCAAATAAATGTAATGAGGCTTAATGTCTTTTTGAATTCCTTCATAATATTCATAGTAGCCGGGAAAAGGGTTGGTAGCTTCTAAAACAATTGTATTAGGCAATATTTTGCTGTCAATAACTTCAAGGGTTTCCTCTTTAAGCAGGCTTCCGAATTTAACTACAAAGTTCTTATCAGTCATAGGAGAAGGATTTTCAGGTTTTTATTGAGATTGTCTTATTTAAACTTAGTAAAAATTGCGAGTAAAAACAAGGCCTTAAACGCTTTTAAATAAGGTAATTTTTCGTTAATGATCTCTTGTGAAAATAGGATCATTTTTTTTTGAAAGCATTGGATTGTACATGTATCCATCCAAATCAAAAGCTTTTAATTCTTCGGGATCGGTAATTTTATTCTGAATAATGAATCGAGTCATTAATCCTCTTGCTTTTTTGGCAAAGAAGCTAATCATTTTGTATTCCCCATTTTTTAAGTCTTTAAAAATAGGAGTGATTATTTCGGCTTCAATCTTCTTTTTATTGATGGCTTTAAAGTATTCGTTAGAGGCTAGATTTATTAAATGATTGTGATTGTTTTCTTTTAAACTTTGATTAATTGATTTGGTGATTGATTCGCCCCAGAATTGATACAAATTATCTCCTCTGCCCGTTTTTATCTTTTTGCCCATTTCAAGACGATAGGCCTGAATCAAATCCATTGGTTTAAGAACGCCATATAGTCCGGAAAGGATTCTAAGATCGGTTTGGGATCTTAGAAAATCTTCCTCAGAGAAAGAGGAGGCATCAATACCCGTATAAACATCGCCTTTAAAGGCCAATAAAGCTTGTTTTGAATTTTCTGCTGTAAAGGGAGTATTCCACTCGTGGAATCTTTCAAAATTCAGTTGTGCAAGTTTCGGACTGATTCCCATCAGGTCGGCAATGTCATCGACTTTCAGTTTTCGAAGCTCTTTGATTAAAAGATTGGATTCTTTTAAAAATGAAGCATCAGAATGTATGTTTGAGAGTGCCGGACTTTCAAAATCCAGTGTTTTGGCAGGTGATATTACAATTAGCATAGAGTATTTTTTATGATTGAATTTAAAATTACTTATAATTGCCTGAAACATCAATAGTGTTTATCATTATTGATAAAGACTTAGTTTTTGTCTATGAACCAATCCTAAAAAACAAAAGGGTGCTCTGATTAAGAACACCCTCTGATTTAACCGCCTCAAATTGCTATAAATTTTTATCCGGATATAAATCCTGCCACCATTGTGCTTGTTTTTTTAAGTGTTTTGCGAAATAGGCAAATATGGTGTTGTTCCAAAGTATTCGTTGGGTATAATTCTTAATGTGATGATCTTGATTCTTTACCTGAACAAAATCGACATCTTTCCACAGTAATTTTAATGCCTGATACATTTGAATGCTTTCACCAAGAGGTACATTCGTGTCAACACTTCCGTGAATTAGTAACATTGGTGTTACAACTTTATCAGCATTGAATAATGGACTTTGATCGATATATAGATTTCGATTGTTCCAAGGAAATGATTTACCGGAAGCATTCACACTGTAAGAATATCCCCAATATCCTTCGCCCCAGTAACTGGTAATGTCACTAATTCCGGCGTGTGAAATGGCTGCAGCAAAAATATTGGTTCTTGTTTGCAGCAACATCGTCATAAATCCACCGTAGGATGCACCAATACAACCTACGTGATCTGCATCAGCAAAAGAATGAGCTTTTAAGAATTTTTTAGTTCCCTCAATAATTTCATCAGCAGTGGTAATTCCCCAGTTGTTTTGGTGTTCTGCTGAGAATTCCTGCCCAAAACCAACGGCTCCGCTTGGCTGAAGCAGATAAACAACATATCCCATTGATGCATAAAGATTCAAAGGATATCGGCCGCCATAGCTTCTTTCAACGGGTGATGTGCCTGCATAATAGTTTACAATTACAGGATATTTTTTATTGGAGTCGAAATTTGGAGGATAGTAAATTCTTCCAATAATGGTTTTGCCATCTTCTTTGGTGAAATTCCAGTCTTCTGTTTTTCCAAATTTCACGTTTTTTAGATTTTGTTTTTGCGGATTAGAGATTAGCTTACTTGTATTCGAAGCCAATTCATAAACAAAAGCTTTGTAAGGTGAAGATATGCTGCATGCCGTGCAGGCAATGTTTTTTCCGTCGGCCGAAAGGCTAAAGTTGCCAATAACATCTGAATTTATTTGTAAAGCGTTGAATTCCTTATTAGTTGGTTGGTAACGATACAGTCGGATGTAATCTTTATCATTTGCTTTTAAATAGATATTCTTGTCCCTTTTGTTCCAAACAGCCTGGCTAACTGATGGGTCGAAATCAATTGTGATTGGTTCGGCTTTTTTGTTTTTCAGATCGAAAATGTACAATTGTCCGTCGTAATTATTGGCCAATGGCTGTTTTCCAATGTTTTCGCCAAGTTTCCCAAAGCAGGAAGGACCTGCCTGAACCAAAAGCTGAGTGCCGTCAGGAGAGTATTTTGCCGAACCACCAAAAAGTTTGTCTTTCCAGATGGTATCAATCTCGAAAGTTTCGAGGTTCATCTGATAAAGATTTTGTTTATCGTAAGGATATTCCTCGTAATCGGGACGTGATTGAGAAAAAAGAATGTATTTGCTGTCGGGACTGATATCCTGCAAGCCGGTTGTGATCGTTCCATAAGTTAAGCGTTGTTTTACGCCGCTGTCAACATCCAGTTTGTATAAGAAACTTCGGGTTCGAAACCAAGGCAAACGATCTTCCATTCCTTGAATTTTTCTGATTTTCCAATCTTCCGAATAATCTTTCGTTACTGAGAAAATGATTTGTTTCCCATCGGGAGTCCAGTTGTAATCCGAAAAATCAGCAATACTATTGGCAATTTCCGTTTCTCTTCCGTTTTCAAAATCAAAAATAAAAAGGCTTGTTTTTTCGTTGTATTCTTTGGTGTACGAAATACGGTTTCCTGTAGGCAGCCACTGAATATTTGCCAGTTGACTTCCCCGGAAGGAGTATAAGATTTTTCCGCTCTCAATTTCCTGAATTTCTTTCCAGTTCTCACTATTGTCCGATGGAGGAAGTGTTCTGCTGTAACTAAGTAAGGCAAATTTACCATCAGAAGATAATTCGATGTTTCGTACATTTTCGCCATCCAATATTTTATGAATGGTAACGCTTTGTTGCGGCGATAAGGATAATTTTATATTGTTTTCATCCCAGGGCTTATTTGGAGTAATACCAAGTTTAAAGTCGTTCTTTTTCCCGCTTACAACTTTTACAAGGATGCAGTGTTTACCGGGTTCAATCTTAAGTTCTTCCGAAAGCTCCTTGGCATCATCAGTTTCTGCCTTGTAGTGTGAAATCTTTTTTTCTCCATCGATATACACTTCAAGAAGTGGATAGGCTTCTATAATTAATTTTGCTTGCATCCATTCA
This sequence comes from Marinifilaceae bacterium, assembly GCA_016936255.1. Classification (GTDB taxonomy): domain Bacteria; phylum Bacteroidota; class Bacteroidia; order Bacteroidales; family Marinifilaceae; genus Labilibaculum. The sequence continues at coordinate 30,594 of JAFGYE010000091.1, forward strand.
TCCGCAGAGAAATAAGACGCATAAAACAAAAGACTGTTTTCGGCAGATTTGCTGCCTGTAAAACCTTTTTTATTGGTGGCTGTTTTGCTCCATTGTAAGTTTTCACCGTTCCACTTTAAATTGTCCTTTTCAGCAGGTTGAAGTTCATCTATTTCAAGCTGATTGTCCTGTAAAAGGTTTTGTAATTCGAAGGTTTTTCCTTCGATGTTTTTTGTAGAGTGGAAAGCTGGTAGTTGTAAACTTACAGGATCGGTTTGAAGCCAGTTTTCAATTGTAATGCTTTTGCTGTTCTCTTTTTGTGCGAAGCTGCATGTGGTTGCAGTTAGCAGTACCATCATTGTAGGTACAAAATATCTTTTCATGTGTTTATAATTTGATTTTTATTTGTCACATGGAACACCCAAATTGCAAGCATCTTCCTGTGTGTAAAGCATTTTATATGGGTGTTTCATCTGTTTATAATTTTAAGTTTTTGTCAGATAGCCTGTCCCGAACTTGTTTCGGGAGAATTTAGCCTGCTTAGATGATCATTTCGCAGTGTGTTAAAACCGTTTTGGCATTTTAAACATCAATACTATGGAATTTTAGTTTGATAAAAAAGGATATTTGTTGGGAAACCAGTCCTTTTTAGATATCTGTGCCGTTTAACACGATAAGTGCAAATTCATTTGTTTTTTATTCAATATTTTGGGAGTTGAAAAAAAAAATAAAGGTCAAGTTATAATGATTTAATGAAAATGACTTATATTTGTTTTACTTAAAAAACGGAGGAAAGCTATGAATACAATTGTCACATCATCACCTTGCACTTATAAGAGCTAAATCAGCTTAAGCTTTCCGTATTCACATTAATTTTTATTTTTTTATTGTAACGGGGGCGAAAGCCACTCGATACGTATATCTACACACCTAAAATTTTGGAGGGTAAATTATGAGCACATCAATGTATTGCTGCGGGCAAGCCACGGTGAAAGATCCGGTTGGCAATAAAACAAATTGTTTTAGAATAAGAGAAAGAGTAAACGAGTTTATTGAACATCAAAAACGAAAACAGAATGCACCATAATATAAGAGTAAGGGAAGGAATTTTAGATCAATTAAATAAGCTTGGGAGACTGTGGAACTATTTTCTGGAGGCACTCTCGGGAAGTGAAAAAATATATACCAACGGGAAGATTAGCAAAGCGCTTTTTATGCTTGCGATTCCTATGGTATTGGAAATGATTTTTGAATCGGTATTTGCTGTGGCCGATATATTTTTCGTTTCCAAATTGGGTGACGACGCTGTGGCTACAGTAGGAATTACCGAGTCGGTGATCACCATTGTGTATGCAATAGGTTTTGGATTATCGATGGCAACAACCGCTTTGGTTGCCCGGCGCATAGGCGAGAACAAACCAGAAGAAGCATCAAAGGTTTCATTTCAGGCCATTGTAACAGGTGTGTTTGTATCTGTATTTATTGCGTTTGCCGGGATTTTTTACTCGAAGGATTTATTGGCTTTAATGGGAGCTAATTCAACCATTGTGAATGAAATGTCGGGCTATGCGACCATTATTTTGGGAAGTAACGTGATTATCATGCTTCTTTTCATCAATAATGCCATATTTCGTTCGGCGGGTGATGCTGCTTTATCGATGAGGGTATTAATTGTTGCGAATTGTTTGAATCTTGTTTTGGATCCATTGTTGATTTTTGGTTGGGGACCAATCCCGGCCATGGGAGTAGAAGGAGCCGCTATTGCTACAAGTCTGGGACGAGGCTTGGCGGTAGTTTACCAATTTGTTATGCTTGGCAAGGGAAAAGGGAAGATTCATTTAAAATGGAAACATATTCAGCTAAAATGGGCGACAATTAAACAATTGGTCAGCTTATCGGTTGGAGGAATAGGGCAAAGCATCATTGCTACATCGAGTTGGATTGGTTTGATGAGGATCATGGCAGAATTTGGAAGTGCAGCCATAGCCGGTTACACCATTGCCATTCGGCTGCTGATATTCATCCTCCTGCCTTCCTGGGGATTGAGCAACGCTGCAGCGACATTGGTTGGTCAGAACTTGGGAGCAAATCAGCCGGAAAGGGCTGAGAAATCGGTTTGGGCTGCAGGAAAAATTAATGTCGTATTTTTGGGCTTAATGGGAATTGTTTTTTACCTGTTTCCACGTTTTTTTATTGAATTATTTACTCCGGATGAATTCATTGTAAGTAACGGAATTCAAGCATTGCAAATAATCAGCATGGGTTTTGTTTTTTATGGTTTAGGAATGGTACTGCTGAATGCAATAAACGGAGCCGGAGATACCCGGACACCAACCTATTTTAATCTGATTAGTTTCTGGATTATTGAAATTCCACTTGCTTATTTCCTGGCCATTCAATTGGGTTGGGATGAAAAGGGAGTATTTTATTCGATAATAATAGCAGAAATGACGCTTACATTAATTGCCCTTTTTTGGTTTAAACAAGGGAAGTGGAAGTTGATGAAAGTATAGTGAATAAAGCCTGAGGAACAACGAATGTTTCTTCAGGCTTTTTTTTACAGTGAAACAGTTAATAGCCGGATTTTGGTTACTAAGCAGAGAAATTTTGTTTTATAATGAAGGAGAGAATACCGCATAGTGAGGCAGCGTTTGAAGGATGCTTACCGTAAAAAGTTGCGATGCTGTTCGCAAAAAATTGCGGTAAGCATAAAATGTGAAGGCTATGGTTTGTGATCGTTTTTTTCAAAATAGCTGTTCAATTAACTGATATTGCATATTCAAATGTTGTGTTGAGAATTAATTCTAAATAAAAATCCCTCTTAAAGCAATTTAAGAGGGATTTTCTGTTTGTTTTTGAATGGTTACCTTCTCTCCAGCTGCACAATATTCTCCACATGATGTGTGTGCGGGAACATATCAACAGCCTGTACTTTGGTTACTTTGTAGGCTTCGTCCATCATAGCTAAATCGCGTGCCTGAGTAGCCGAATTACAGCTTACGTAAACAATGCGTTTTGGTGCAGCGTGCAGAATTGTTTCTACTACATCGGCATGCATTCCTGCCCGTGGCGGATCAACAATAATGGTATCCGGCTGCCCGTGAAGCTCTATGAATTCTTTGGTGAGAACATTTTTCATATCCCCGGCGAAAAATTCAGTGTTGCTGATTCCGTTAATTTCAGAATTCACCTTAGCATCGGCAATGGCCTCGGGAACGTATTCAATTCCGATAACTTTTTTTGCCTGTTTTGCAATAAAATTAGCAATGGTTCCGGTTCCGGTATACAAATCGTAAACTACTTCGTCACCTGTTAATTCGGCAAATTCTCGTGTTTTGCAATACAAATTGTAGGCTTGCTCCGAATTGGTTTGGTAGAACGATTTTGGACCAATTTTAAAACGCAGATCTTCCATTTGCTCAAAAATATGATCTACACCTTTGTACAAGATGGCATCCTGATCGGTAATTGAGTCGTTGGCTTTTTCATTAATGATATACATCAATGAAGAGATTTCCGGGAATTTTTCTGCCAGATGATTCAATAATCCTTCCCGCTTCTCAACATCTTCATGGTAAAATACCACAATAATCATGTTGTCGCCGGTTGTTGAGGTTCTAATTACCAATGTCCGCAGAAATCCTTCCTGATTTCTGATATCGAAAAAGGATAAGTTGTTTGCAAAAGCATATTCTTTAACGGCCAAACGAACAGCATTTGATGGTTCCGGCTGCAGGTGGCATTTGTTAATATCAACCACCTTGTCGAATAATTTTGGTACGTGAAAACCAAGAGCAGGAGTTCTTTTTATATCATCGCTAAGTGCAATTTCCTCATTGGTAAGATAACGCTTGTTCGAAAAAGTAAATTCAAGTTTGTTGCGGTAAAATTCAGTTTTTTCTGATGCCAGAATATCATTTATACCATTCAGTTCTACTTTGCCAATCCGTTCTAAATTGTCAATAACTTCCTGTTGTTTAAATTTTAGTTGTTCTTCGTAGGGTAGATTTTGCCATTTGCAGCCACCGCAAACCCCAAAATGCTCACAAAAAGCATCTATCTTCATGGGTGAATGTTTGTGAAAAGCAACAGGATAGCCTTCCATAAAACTTTTACGCTTTTTGTTGACTTGCACATCAACAATATCGCCTGGTATTACACCGGTAACAAATACGATTTTTTCATCAACTCTCCCAATCGCCTTGCCTTCGGCGGCTAACTTCTCTATTACTACTTTTTCCAGAAGTGGTTTTTGCTTTCTATTTCTTCCCACGCTTACAATTGATTTAATACGACGACAAAGATAGATAAAAGTAGAAAGGTCGAAAAGTAGAAAGGTTAAAAAGTGGATTAGCCTTGCCATTATTATTCGAAATCGCCTAAACTAAGGGGTGACAACTAAAATTTAATCGCTTTTGGCACTTAATTTTATATATTTACGATGTATTCCAAAGCCACATTTCAATTTTTATAAAAGTACTATGAACAAGTTACTTGCTGTTTTTGCAATGTTTGTATTGGTTTCGTGCGGAACAAAACAAACAACAAAAGTTCCATGTTTTGCATGGATGGGGGGGCCTGGTGAGGCCACAGATATTGAGTTAAAAGCAAATTTTACTGATTTAAAAGAAAAAGGAATTGATGGTTTGATGTACAACGGAGGTCATGATCCTTTGGTTTATCAGCGGGTAGGTAAAATTGCCAAAGAGGCAGGTCTCGAATTTCATACCTGGATACCAACTATGGTACAAGGACGTGATGAAAACATTCCTGCGGAATTGTATGCCGTTAATGGAAATGGGGAATCAGCTTACGAGAAACCTGCTTATGTTGATCATTACACATTTTTGTGTCCGAACAGGGAAGAGGTCTATCAATATTTGTCTGGATTATATACTAAAATAGCTGCCTTGCCGGAAGTTGATGGAATTCATTTGGACTATATCCGTTTCCCGGATGTAATTTTGGCGAAAGGACTTTGGAAGAAGTACGGTTTGGTAATGGATAAGGAGTATCCGGAGTTTGACTATTGTTACTGCGACAAGTGTAAAGCCGATTTCAAAGCTAAAACGGGTATTGAAATTGCCAATCAGACGGAAGCAAGAGATATTCAGGAGTGGAAACAATTCCGTCAGGATTTGATCACGAGATTAGTAAACCGTTTGGCTGAGGATGTAAATGCGCAAGGAAAAGAAATTACAGCAGCCGTATTTCCGGGTCCGCATTCTCATGCAGTGAAAATGGTTCGTCAGGAGTGGGATAAATGGAATTTAGATGCTTTTTACCCAATGAATTATAATGATTTTTATCTGGAGGGCACAGAATGGGTTGGCAAGATGTGTAAGGAATCATCTGAAAGTGTAAAGGGAGAAAAACCTGTTTACAGCGGTTTATTCATTTGTCCAAAGCCTGATTCTAAGTCGAAAGAAGCAGACCCTGAAAATCACGGTTTATTGCCGGAGGAATTGGGCGAAGCAATACGCGAGTCGATGGTTAACGGAGCAAAAGGAATTTGTTTGTTTACGCCCGATAGAATGACCGAAGCGCATTGGGTGGAATTTAAAAAAGCGATTTATAAAGATTATTCCAAGAATTAAGATTGAATAGATAGAAGACAAGGAAGGGAATTCCATTTGGAATTCCCTTTTTTGTTTTAAACTGATCGTTTTTTAAACTCTTTAAGAATTGATTTTACCTTGTTCAGATCAATGCCAGTATTAAGCCATTTAACTGCTGATTCAAGAGAACTAAATATTTTTATCGGCATATCAAACTCTTTTTTTAAGCCTTCAATAAACAGCGTAGTGTTTACAACCTGGTTTGGAGTATTGGTAAGAATAGCAATACTGTCAATTTTTAAAGTTGATTTTGATTTTGAATAGAATTTGGTAAGATCATCATCCTTTTTATGAAAAGGTTTATTGGTGTTTTTTCGAATATCAACCAAAATACTATATTTAGGCACTTGGCTTAAATTAGCTTCAATTTCATTTTTTAATTCAAATACATTTTCAATCTCCGTCTCTCCACAAAAGCATTCTATCAAAAGCTTATGTTCCTCTGCATAGGTGTAATATGAATTTCCCACTCTATTTTTATTAATTAACTGATTATTATGTTCATATGTTAGATTTAATTAGGGTTCGCAAATGTAATTCTTTTTCTAAAACTACCAAATGATTTTTTCCGGATTGAAGATTAAATGTTAGGTTTGCAAAATATTTAAACACAAACATATAAGTTAAGTATGAATCATTTATTTGTTCCCAATATGGGACGGGTTGATTTTGAGGATATTGTTTTTGACAAGGAGTTGTCGGTTAAAGTGGAACAGTTTCTGCGAGAGTACGAACATCTTGAAATACTAAATAAATTTGGCTTGCCGGTTGTGAATAAACTCTTGCTTTTTGGGAAATCAGGATGTGGGAAAACCATGACTGCCAGAGCAATTGCAAATAAGTTGGGCAAGAAGTTGAAAACGATTAATTTGGGCAATATTGTTTCCTCTAAATTAGGAGAAACCTCAAGAAATATTGCTGCTGCTTTTAAAATGGCAGAAACTCAGGAAGCTGTCTTGTTTTTCGATGAGTTCGATTCTTTGGGCAAAGAAAGAAACTACGACAATACCGATAGCAGCGAGATGAAACGAGTGGTGAATAGTATGATTCAGCTGATTGATTCTTTACCAAAAAACTCGATTGTAATTGCCGCGACCAACCAAATTGACCTAATTGATGAGGCCTTGGTTAGACGTTTTGAGCTGAAGCTGGAATTTCACAACCCTTCTAAAATCTATTTGGATAAATTGTACGATCAATTGATTTCAAAATATCCGAAGGAATATCAGAAAGTAAACCGGATTTATGACATCTCTTTTGCCGAGGCTGAAACCATTGTGATGCTCGAAGTGAAAGAAAATATCATTGAATCAGAATTAATAAAAAAAGCAAAAATTTTGCAGGAAGATAAGCTGACCGTGATTTGTGATAATTAGGATGGTTGTATTTACTGATCAATGATTACGGATAACTGAGAACTGTTGTTATCTTTGTCGCTTTAACAGAAAAACATGAATTAGTATGATCTCTATTAACAATCTTACGGTTGAATTTGGTGGCTTTACCCTTTTTAAGCAAGTAAGTTTTATTGTAAATACTCGCGACCGAATTGGATTGGTTGGGAAGAATGGTGCAGGAAAATCAACTTTGCTAAAAATATTTGCTGGTTTTCAGGCGCCTACAACGGGAACTGTATCATTACCAAATGAGATTAAAATAGGATACTTACCTCAGCAGGTAAATCATATCGATGGCAATACCGTGATGGAGGAAGCTTTATCTGCTTTTGAAGAGGTTTTGGGCTTGGAAAAGGAAATTGCTGAAATTAATTCAGAGATTGCAGAACGAACCGATTACGAATCGGAAGAGTACATGAAGCTGATAGAAAGATTGACGGATAAAAACGACCGCTACCATATGATGGGTGGTGAAAATATCGAGGCCGAAGCTGAGCGTACTTTACTTGGATTGGGATTTTTAAGAAGCGATTTCATCCGACAGACTACAGAATTTAGCGGAGGATGGAGAATGCGCGTAGAATTGGCGAAAATTTTGTTGCGTCGTCCGCATGTTTTCCTTCTTGATGAGCCAACAAATCATTTGGATATTGAATCAATTCAGTGGCTGGAGGATTTTTTGAAAACTTATCCGGGAGCCGTAGTATTGGTGTCTCATGACCGGGCATTTTTGGATAATATTACCAATAGAACCGTTGAAATTTCTGTTGGTAAAATATACGATTACAAAGTTCCCTATTCACAATATGTTGTTTTGCACGCAGAGCGTCGCGAACAGCAAATGAAAGCCTACATTAATCAGCAAAAACAAATAAAAGATACTGAAGACTTTATTGAGCGTTTTCGATATAAGGCAACAAAATCAGTTCAGGTTCAGTCCCGTATCAAGCAATTGGATAAAATTGACCGTATCGAGATTGACGAGGAGGATAGCTCGAAACTAAGCCTGAAATTTCCTCCGGCGCCACGATCTGGCGATTTGGTTTGTGAGGTGAAAAATTTGAGCAAAGCATATGGTGATCATTTGGTTTTAAATGAGCTTGAATTTGTAATTGAGAGAGGTGAAAAACTTGCTTTTGTGGGTAAGAATGGAGAAGGGAAATCGACACTGGTAAAAGTCTTGATGGGCGAACTAGAGCATACGGGTACATGTAAGTTGGGACACAATGTAAAGATTGGCTATTTTGCTCAAAATCAGGCTCAGATGTTGAACGAAAACAAATCGGTATTTGAAACGATTGATGATGTTGCTGTTGGAGATGTTCGAACTAAGATTCGTGATATTTTGGGTGCTTTCATGTTTCGGGGCGAGGATATTGATAAAAAAGTGAAGGTTTTATCGGGAGGAGAGCGTTCCCGTTTGGCTATGATTCGTTTGCTTTTGGAACCCGTGAACCTTCTTGTACTCGATGAACCTACCAACCATTTGGATATGAGATCGAAAGATGTTTTGAAAGAAGCATTGAATCAATTTGATGGTACGGTAATCGTAGTTTCTCACGATCGTGAATTCTTGAATGGACTTTCCTCAAAAGTATATGAGTTTACGAATAAGAAGATAAAAGAACATTTGGGAGGAATCTATGATTTTCTGCAAACCAAGAAGATGGATTCCTTAAAGGAATTGGAAGTGAAGAAAGCTGTTTCTTTAGTTCAGGCAGATGTTGCGCCTTCTGATAACAAGTTGAATTATTTGGAGCGGAAAGAGATGAATAAGAAAATCTCTAAAATGGAAAGAGCTGTTTCAAATTCAGAAGATAATATAGCACGCTTCGAAGAACAAATAGCCACAATGGAGGAAATGCTTGCAAATCCGGAAAAAATGCAGGATCAGTCTCTGTTTGCGAAATATGAGAAAACCAAAAAAGATCTTGAAAAAGAAATGTCTGATTGGGAGAATTTTAATGAAGAATTGGAGCAGTTGATTGCTGAAAAAGGAGAGTGAAAAACTATTTTCTTTTATTAAATGATTTGTCTGCCAGGGTTTGATTATAAGATAATTAGTATCTTATAATCAAAAAAAATGATGCCAACTACTGCTAAGCCAACTTTGCCCAACGAAAGAATACAATCTCTGGATCTTCTTCGTGGATTTGCTCTGTTAGGAATCTTATTAATTAATATCCAGTTATTTGGACTTCCAAATGCCTCTTTTGCCAATCCTTCGGTAATGGGTGATTTGTCAACGCCTGATTATTTCTCTTATTATATTGTGAATGTATTTGGGGAATTGAAGTTTATGACGATTTTTTCCATCTTATTTGGTGCAGGTATGCTGCTATTTATCAACCGGCTAAATGACAAGGGACTGGATGGGGCAAAATTTCATGTCCGACGCATGATTTGGTTATTGTTATTTGGGATGCTGCATGCTTATTTAATTTGGTTTGGAGATATTTTGGTTGCTTATGCCATTGTGGGTTTGGTTGCAGTTCTGCTTCGAAAGATGAAGGATAGTTGGAAAATTGTGCTGTGTGCTTTACTGTATCTAATTCCAATGGGATTTTTTTATTTGGTGGGAAGCTTTTTTGAAAATATGCCACCCGAGATGGCTAAAGAAACTATGGCAGATTTTAGTCCTGGTCCGGAATTATTAACCGCAGAAATTGATTTGTGTCAAATAGGCAGTTGGTTTGATATTTTCGTGAAAAGGGCTCAATTAAATATGAACTATCAGGTAGGCTCATTTTTTATGCTGTCTTTATGGAGAACAACCGGAATAATGTTGCTGGGAATGGTATTGCTAAATAATGGAGTGTTAGTCGCGGCAAAATCGAAACTATTTTATTTTTTGATGGCTTTGACAGGCATTGGCATAGGAACTTTTTTTGCCAATGAAGGATTTCATCGCATCGTTGAAACCAAATGGGAGATAATTTATTTCTTCAAATACGGCTATCAGTTCAACTATTTTGGCAGTTTGTTTACCTCCTTAGGTTATATTGGTTTGATTCTTTTGGTTTATCAAATGAAAATTTTGCGTTTTTTCACAAAAGCGTTAGAAGCAGTTGGTCGAATGGCTTTTACGAACTACCTTTGTCAATCCATAATTTGTTCCATTATTTTTTATAGTTATGGCTTTGGAATGTTTGCACGTTACTCAAGAACAGAATTACTGGTTTGGGTTTTGTTGATTTGGATATTTCAATTGATTTCTTCCTCTATCTGGCTGAAATATTATAAAATGGGACCATTTGAATGGTTGTGGCGATATTTAACTTACAAGGAAAAGCCACAGTTATCACTGAATGTAAAATACCAATAAGCAAATTAATCGATGGCTAAACAGAAACAGGAGATGTTGTTCGGAATCAGAGCAACAATGGAAGCAATTAAAAGTGAAAAGGAAATTGAAAAAGTATTGATCAAAACAGGATTAGCAGGTCCTTTGTTTCAAGAATTATTCGATTTAATTCGCGAAAAGGGAGTTGAATATCAATTTGTTCCTGTTGAGAAGTTGAATTCTTTGGATCAGCATAATAACCAAGGAGTTGTTGCTTTAATTGTTCCAATTCCTTATCAGGAAATAGAAGAAATTGTACCTGAACTATTTGCTCAAGGTAAAATACCTCTACTATTGCTTTTAGATGAAATTACAGATGTGCGTAACTTTGGGGCTATTGCTCGTTCTGCAGAATGTGCTGGTGTACACGCCATTGTAATTCCTTTTAAGAATTCAGCGAAGATTACTCCTGATTCTATTAAAACATCTGCCGGAGCTTTGTATAACATACCGGTTTGCAGAGTTCAAAATTTAAAGACTCTTGCCCGTTATTTGAAGAAAGAAGGAATTCGAATAATAGCAGCAACCGAAAAGGCTGAAAAAGTTTATACTGAAGGTGATTTTACATTAGCAACAGCTATTGTAATGGGATCGGAAGATGTTGGTATTGAAGATGCTTTGCTTCGCCTGGCTGATGAGCAGGTTAAAATTCCAATTGTCGGTTCAATTCAATCATTGAATGTATCTGTTGCAGCATCCTTAATGGTATACGAGGCAGTGAGACAACGAAGTTAGTCTTCTAAAAAAAATATAGATTTGAACGCAGGAATTTAGTTTCTGCGTTTTTTTATTAACAATAATAATCAATAGAAGATTTAAATCGTTTTTTAATAAAGGTCTATTGAGGAAAATAAATTCTGACCTCGAATAGTCAGTCTGTCTTAAAAAAGAATTACCCGAATCAAACGAATTTGGTCGGGTAATTATCTATAGTAATCTTAGGGTTAGAATGCTGTTTGATTCTGACTTCTGAATTTGTCTATCTCCTCTATCTCCTAATTCCCTTGCGTGTTTCAGATTCAGCTCCGCTAATTTGCTAAAATTAATTTTGGATTACAAACCTTTTTTAAAAAAAAATAAAAAAAGATATTTCATTGCTTTGGCAGTAAGCTTTAAACCTTATAAACAAAAGCATTAATGTTCATTCCGGCACCAACCGAAGCAAAAACAACGTAATCACCTTCATTTAATTTATGATCGTCTAATTTATCTTTGGCAATTTGATCGTAAAGAATTGGTACAGTTGCGACTGAATTATTTCCCATTTCTTTAATAATCATAGGCATTATGTTTTCAGGAATGTTTTTTTCCTGATACAATCGGAAGAGTCTTTTAGCAATGGCCTCATCCATTTTTTCATTCGCCTGATGAATAAGGATTTTTTTGATGTCCTTAATATCCAAGCCTGCTTTATCAATACTTTCTTTTACAACGCCTGGAACATTTGTAATTGCATATTCGTAAATTTTACGGCCATACATTTTAATGAAAAGACTATTGCTGTTTCCCTCAAAATCGGCATTGTCCGAAATGTCAGCGCGCAAAAAGAAAGCTTCATTAATCGTGTCGGTTCTCATGGCATGAGATAATATTCCCGATGCTTCTTCTGCTTCACATGCTTCCAATATTGCAGCACCTGCACCATCAGAATAAATCATACTGTCTCTGTCGTGCGGATCACAAACTCTTGATAAAGTTTCTGATCCAATTATCATTACCCGTTGTGCATCGCCTGATTTGATGTAGTAGTCAGCCTGAATCATACATTGAATCCAACCCGGACATCCGAATAAAACATCGTAAGCTATCGTTTTAGGATTTTCAATCTGAAGAAGATTTTTCACTTTTGCGGCTAAACAAGGCAATTGATTTGTTAGCGTAGAGTTCGGTTTAACATCTCCAAAATTGTGCGCAACGATTATATAGTCTAAACTTTCTTTATCTATTTTAGATGATTCTATGGCATCTTTTGCGGCCAAATATGCAAGATCTGAGTTTTGCTGATCGGCAGAGGCATATTTTCGTTCAACAATCCCAGTAATGTCTTTAAATTTCTCTATAATTTCAGTAGTGGGAGTTTCAATTTTCTGGCCATTTGGTTCGAAAAATTCATGATTCAAAAAATGCTCATTTTTAACTCGAATGGTTGGGGTATAACTACCTGACCCAACTATTTTCGAAAATCTTTTGGTACTCATTGTTATTGTTTTTGTTTCGACTAATAAATGTGCCCTTATTTTAGGTGCACAAAATTTTCTTAAGAGACAATTTTTTTTTGTGTCCGAAAGATTTGTGTTTATTGATAAGCTGAAAGATCAACTTACTGTTAGGTGTGCGAAGCTAAGGTAAATATTTATTTTAAAAGTGATGTTTTTTTAACGGATTTTAGATGGTTAATTTAAAGTTTAGTAAGCATAAAGAACATAGTAACTACTTCAAGTAAAACAGTTGTAATGTATGTAATGTGAAGTGGTTGATTAATTTAATAAATTCTCTTTTAGGTTTTTATCTGCAGGTTTGCTGCAAAGCCATATGCCGAATAAGGCTTGCTTGAATGGCAATCCTTGAATAGATTGTTTTAATTCACCATTTTTATATATCAAAGTTCCAATAGCAGGAGAGTATATAAATTCAAACACGTCTTTTTTCTCAATACCACCCAGAAAAACAGAAATAAAGTCATCAATTTTCTGTTTGATATTTTCCATTTCACCATTGGTGGCGTTCTTAAAGCCATCTCTGGTAGCTTTTTCCATTTTTTCCGATGTAATTAATCCGGATATAATTTCTAAGCGGATTCCCATACTCTCATCTGTGGAGATAATTTTTTCAGCGTCATTCATATCCTCTGACAGATACAAACCCATTGCATACATGTCCATCCAAAATTTAACACGAGTTCCTGCACCTTTTAATTGCAACTGATGCTCCTTAACAATCAATTCGTTTGGTAGTTCAATTCCTCCAATTCTTGTTTGAGAAATGCTGTAAAAGCTTGATAATAAAAGGAAAATAGCAAGTGATTTTTTCATCGTTTATGTAATTAGGTTGATGTATGATGCATTTATTTTTAACTGAATATCAGCTTAGCGTAACAAAGGTAAAAGGTAGCAAATATATTTACTAAATAATTAAGCCACAGCGGATATTGGCGTTTATTGGATTTTAAATCTCCATTTACAATATAAATAAAAGTAAAGAGCACCCCAAAGGCCCACATGAGTAAAAATGGCCAATTAAAACTTGCAACATCATGTGTTTTGTAGGTTTGTACTACCTGAGGTATTACTCCAATGCTTAAAATAATATTGCCGAACCAACCTAGAGATTCAAAAAAATTTAATTTTAGTAATGCTGTTCTCATTCTTATTTTGCTAGTTTTTGAAAATCGTCTCCAGTTGGATTCTGGAATACTCTTAAATTAAATTCCGGAACTATTGCTAATATATGATCGAAGATATCAGCTTGAATGGCCTCGTAATTTGCCCATTCCTGATCTTTTGAGAATACGTATATTTCTAAGGGCAATCCTTTTTCGGATACTTGTAATTGACGAACAAGGAAGGTCATTTCATTGTGAATTTTCGGGTGTTCCTGAAGATAAGCTTCAACATATTTTCGAAAGGTACCAACATTGGTTAATCTTCTTTGATTCACAGGAATTTCGCCTTCTGGATTATTTGCCCGGATTTCATTCTTTTTTTCAATCATATAATCCTTTAACAAACGAATTTTTTCAAATTTTTCTATTTCTTCTTCACTTAAAAAATGAATCGATTTTACATCAAGGTTTAGATGGCGTTTTATTCTTCGTCCACCAGATTCCTCCATCCCTTTCCAATTGTTGAACGATTCAGAAACCAAAGCGTAAGTAGGAATTGTACTAATGGTTTTGTCCCAGTTTTGAACTTTAACGGTGTTTAGGCTGATATCAATAACGGTTCCGTCGGCTCCTTTTGATGGCATTGAAATCCAATCGCCGATATTTACCATCTTGTTGGCAGATAGTTGAATAGAAGCAACAAATCCGAGTATTGTATCTTTAAAAATCAACAGGATTACAGCAGCAAAGGCTCCCATTCCTGCAATTATTGTTAATGGATCTTTCTGAATAAATAGAGCAATAATGGAAATAATTCCCATTGAGTAAAAGAAGATTTTCACAATTTGCAAGAAACCTTTGATTGGCCTTGTTTTACTTACTGGCATTGTGTTGTAAATATCATTTCCGGCGTTAAGAAACGTTTCAATCAGCATAATTGCCAAAATAATCATATACACGTATGCTCCATTTTGAATGAAGTTGTTCAAGCCTTCATGGTCAATCATACCTGCGCTGAAATAAATGATTGCCGCAGGAGCAAAATGGGCTATTTTATTAAATACTTTTCGTTCCAATAGAATATCATCCCAATTGGTTTTAGTTTTTCTAACTAATTTGGTGATGATGGAAATCATAACTTTTTTTGCAAGGATGTCACATATCCATGCAATTATAATTACAATAATGATTGCGATAAGCGATTGCAATATTATTGCCCAATATTCAGCTATTCCTCCGCTCATCAACCAATTTTTTAATTCAACGCCCAAGAGTTTTTTCATATGAGGATAAATTTATTTTAAATTAAAAATCTAAGATATCTATTCCTGACAGGAAAAGAAAAGTGTATTCATAATAATTTGTAAATTTAGAGTCTAAATCCAAAATCTATTAACATGAATAAAAAATCTTTACTGGTAGTAGTGCTAATTGCATTTTATTCTGCTTGCTACGGACAAAGTGATTTCGATAAATATTTTGAGAGCAAAACGCTGCGGATTGATTATATGATGGGTGGTGATGCAAATTCTCAAACTATTTTTCTAAAAGAATTGAAAGAAGAGCCTAAATGGGGAGGAAGTAAAACCAATTTAACTGATCTGTTTGGGTACGGAACATACCGGTTTAAACTTTTTGATGTGGAATCTGGTGAATTAATTTATTCAAAAGGTTTTAACTCTTTGTTTCAGGAATGGCAGTCAACAGCCGAAGCAAAAGAATTAAAAAGAGCATTTTATCAGGTGAATGTAATGCCTTATCCGAAACAAACAGCACGATTTGTATTGGAATCCAGAAAAAGAGATGGAACCATGGAGGTGATTTGGGAATATACGATTGACCCGACTAATTATTTTATTGGTAAGGAAAAACCCAAGAGTGTTTCATTTACAAAGATAATGGGAGAAGGTGATCCTGCAGAAAGTGTTGATATTGCTTTTATAGCAGAAGGGTATACTGCCGGCGAAATGGAGAAATTTAGGGCGGATGCAAAACGTGTGGCCGGTTATTTGCTTGATGTACCTCCATTTGATAAGTATGCAGATCGATTTAATATTTATGCTTTAGAATCGGTCTCCGAAGATTCAGGAACTGATATTCCAGGTGAAAATATTTATAAAAATACTGTAGTGAATACTACTTTTTATACTTTCGATGTTGATCGTTACCTAACAACTTTTGATATCAAATCATTGCATGACATTTCTGCAAATGTTCCGTACGATCAGATATTTGTTCTTATTAATACCGACAAGTACGGTGGTGGTGGATTCTACAATTATTATTCGAGTTGTTCGGCCGATAATGCATTGTCATATGAAGTTTCAAGTCATGAGTTTGGTCACGGGTTTGCCGGATTGGGAGATGAGTATTATTCATCAGAAGTGGCATATGAAGATTTTTATAATCTGGAAATTGAACCTTGGGAGCCAAATATTACCACTCTTGTTGATTTTGATCATAAATGGAAGAGTATGTTGGATGATGCGATTCCTATTCCTACGCCAAGAACTCCCGATTTCGTTGATAGTTTAGGTGTATTTGAAGGCGGTGGTTATATGGCTAAGGGAATTTATTCACCGATGCAGGATTGCAAAATGAAATCGAATCAAATGAAACATTTTTGCCCGGTTTGTGAGAAAGCTGTGGAGCAGGTGATACTGTTTCATATTGGAAAATAAGTGATATCAAGACCTCTATCAGAAAATAAAAAAATGCGCTCCAAACCGGGGCGCATTTTTTGCAGATGATCTGGTTTACTTATTTTTCTTCTTCTTGTTTTTTAGCAATTCCGTAGAAAACCAGTAAGGCAAGTCCACCGAATAAAAAGATCATTGAAAAGTAAGATACTTCTTCATTTAAACTTGTGTAAGCATCTAAGATATTTCCAATTAGAATTCCAATTGCAAGACCAATTAGAAGAACTCCATATTTTAAACTTTCCAAAGTGCTGCACTTTTTTTCTCCAACTAAAAGGTTGATATCCATGCCTTTTTCAATTAAAGCTTGTCTTTCTTTGTGACGGTGCACTAAGAAAACGATCAAAGGAATGATTCCAAATACGGAAATGATTGCTACTACTCCTGTTATATCCATGATTTAAGTTTTAAGATTAAACTGTTATTATTTTATTGATTGTGAACGAAAACCAAAGCTTGATTTTTGCATTCAACTTTATGACGCAACCTCTTTCAAACAGGTTACAAATATTTTATGATTTTTTTGAGGCTTACAATTATTTCAATAAAAATCATTGTCTTAACTTACCAGTAATGAATTGCAAAAAAAGATGTTGAAATTATGGAATAATTGATGTAACCGATTCCAGATCCTATGCGTCTAAGTTGTAGATGATTTAATTAAAAGAAAAGAAAGAAGTAAATCAACGCAACATTATGAAACGAAACGATGTCTTTTTAGTTGTTGACTTTGTTTTTCAAAATTGAAAGCACAATTTGTATATGAAGTTTCAAAAGGATAGTTATTACATAGCCAAGATTAAAGAAGGAGATCCCGGGGCATACGCTTTTCTTGTAGATAAATACAAGAAGATGACGTTTAATGTAGCCTTGCAACTAATGGGAAATCGTGAAGATGCTGAAGAAATTGCCCAAGATGCATTTTTGAAAGCATATCAAGCCTTGGATAGCTATAAAGGAGAATCAAAATTTTCAACTTGGATTTATCGGATTATTTATAATACAGCCATATCAAGATTGAGGAAAAAAAAATTAGATGTAAGTTCTATTGATGATGATTTTAAAAGTTCAGTAAATGTGAAATCAACACAGTCGGCCTTACAGGAACTAAGAAATATTGAAAGGAAAAAGTACCTTTTTGAAGCATTGAAAAGGTTGTCGGGTGATGAAAGGAGCCTTATTACTCTGTTTTATTTGGAAGAAAATTCGGTAGATGAGGTTTGCTCTATTACTGGTTTAAGCGCTTCCAATGTTAAGGTGAAATTGCATCGTGCAAGAAAAAAGCTTTATACTCAGTTGGAGTTGGCTCTGCATGGTGAATTAAAAACGATATTATAGGTATTCGAAAGAATATAAAATTAGACTGCAATGAGCAAAAAAGAAGATATCTATAAAGATGATTTTATCAAAGAATTGATGAAGGACGTTGAGTTGGAGGAGACCTCAGATCAATTTACGAATAAGGTTATGGATATGGTAATGCAGGATTGGCTTGCAAAACCTATTGAAATGAAGAAGCCGATTTCAAGGAATCAATGGATTTGGATAAGCGGACTCATTTTACTTGTAGTACTTATTCTTTTGGGGACAGATGTGAGAACTATCGTTAGTTCGACCAATAACCCTTTCCTGAATCAACTTGATGCAGTGTTTTTACAACCAATTAATCAGATTTTAACGAAAGTATTTGAGAGTTTAATAAAACTTCCGGTAATGGTTTACATTGTTGCTGTTTCTTTTGGAGGATTAGTGGCTTTTGATAGAATTGTTAATAAATTATTGCATCATTAATAGAAGAGCAAACACTGTCGGTATTGTATCGGCATTTCAGTAATATTTGATTTTTTTAATTGAAAAAACCGCACTGTTAAAGTGCGGTTTTGTATTTTTTAAAAAGGAAGATCATCTTCTTCTGGTGCAGGAGGAACATCCTCTGCTCTAAATTCCGGCATTTCAGGAACAGGAGAACCACCAGCTTGTACTTTTTCAATTCTCCATGCTTCAAGATTCGAAAAGTAGTTTACTTTTCCATCTTTTTCCCACTTGCGGCCACGAACATTAAAAGAAACTTTAATTTCTTCGTACAAAGAAACTGTTTCTAATAAATCGCAGCGATCTTGTGTTAGTTGAAATTTGATAAAATCATTCCATTCAGAATTTCTTTCATTTTCAACTTCAATAACAAATTCTCTTTTTTTGAAACGATCGCTGATTGATTGAGTTTCCTCTTTCACGATCATCTTACCATTAATTTCAAAATTCATAATGTTCTGTATATTTTGTATTATTCTTTTACGATCACAATTTTATCAATGCTATCACCTGCACGAATTGCATCAATAACCTCTAATCCTTCAACCACTTTGCCAAAACATGTATGTTGGCGATCTAAATGGGAAGTATTTTCGCGACCGTGGCAAATAAAAAATTGCGATCCGCCAGTATTTCTTCCGGCATGAGCCATTGATAATACGCCCCTGTCGTGATATTGATTTTCGCCATTCAATTCACAATTGATTGAGTAACCTGGTCCGCCGGCACCAGTACCGTCAGGACAACCACCTTGAATTACAAAACTAGGAATAACTCTGTGAAAAGTCAGGCCGTCATAAAATCCAGATTCTGATAGATTAACAAAATTTTCAACAGTTTTTGGAGCATCATTCTCAAAGAATTCTACTTTCATAACTCCTTTTTCGGTATGAATTTCTGCGTGCATCATTTTTATTTGTTTTAAATTATTTCAATTTTAGTGTCAAAAGGAGAATTCCGACTCATTAATTCGCTTACACAAGAATATTGAGAAGTAATTGGTTCCATTTGTAAAAGTCTGGTTTTTATAAAGCAGAAGGATGTGTTTTGTTAAAGCACTAGTTGTAAGTGCATTTAAATAAAAAGAATCCATTCTTCTAAAAACAAGATTTTAAATTTACAACAATGCAATCGCAGTTGCAAAAGAATGCAAATCTAAAAAAAGATTCTTTGCCAAAAAAGAAAAAAGAACCCCTTTTGGAAAACTCCAAAAGGGGCAATTGCTTTTAATAAGTTGTACTAATTAATTGGATTTATTAATTAGTTTTTTGTTTCGTCTTTTATGATATCCAACAATTCAACTTCGAAAATTAAAGTTTCGTTTGCTTTAATATCAGCACCCATTGCACGTGGACCGTAAGCAAGATTCGAAGGAATAAATAATTCCCATTTAGAACCTACAGGCATTAATTGTAATGCTTCAGTCCATCCTTTAATTACACGGTTAGCCGCAAATGTAGCTGGTTCGTTTCTTTTGTAAGAAGAGTCAAATTCTTTCCCGTCAATAGTTGTTCCCTTGTAGTGAACTGAAACTTTATCCGTAGCAAGAGGTTTAGCACCTTCTCCTTCGTTGATGATTCGGTATTGTAAGCCACTTTCAGTTACTACGATACCTTCTTTTGATTTGTTTTCTTCTAAGAATTTTTGACCTTTAGCTAAGTTTTCAGCTCCAATTTTTTCCTGAAGACCTTTGATGTAATTGTTGATAACTGCATTTCCTTTTTGAGGATCAATTACCAATGAATCTTTGTCAAGAGAAGCATACAATGCAGCCAAAAGAACTTCTTCGTTCAAATTAGTAAGCCCGTTACGCTCAAGGTTAGTACCAAAACTAGCACCTAAACTATAACTTACAGAGTCAAGTTCGTTGTTTAGAGCAACACTTTTATTTCTTTTTTGATTACAAGAAGCCAATGTTATTAGTCCAAGACCTAGTACAATAGATAATACTTTTAGTTTCATTTTTTGGATTGTTATGGTTATAAATATAATTATACGATTTCAAGCAATTCAACTTCGAAAATTAAAGTTGTGTGTGGGCCGATAAGGTTTCCTGCACCCTGTGCACCATAAGCTAAGTCCGAAGGAACATATAGTTTCCATTTCGAACCTAAAGGCATTAACTGAAGGGCTTCAACCCAACCTCTGATAACTCCATTTACTGGAAATACGGCAGGTTCTCCTCTTTTAACAGAACTATCGAAAACTGTTCCATCAATTAAAGTTCCATGGTAGTGGCATTTAACACTATCAGTTCCTTTTGGAGTGTCTCCATTTCCTTCTGTGATAATTTCGTATTGCAGTCCACTTTCAAGACTTACAACGCCTTCTTTTTTAGAGTTTTCTTCTAAAAATTTTGTTCCTGCTTCCACTGCTTTTCCAGCTTGTTCTTCTTGCAATTTTCCAAAAAACTCCTGAAGAATACCATTCGCCTCTTCCGGAGATAGTTCCGGCATTTTTCCATTAAACGCAGCATCTAAAGCTTCCATAAATGGCTCGACACTAATTGTTTTAACTCCTGAAGTTATTAAATTACTTGCGATGCTTAATCCAAGGCAATAGCTTACCTTATCTTGTTCTTCTGTGTACTTCATTCGGGTATTGTAAATTTAATTATAATAATTCAATTGTATTTATGATCAGCAAAATCATAAGAATCGTCTAAGGTAAAACTTTTCTCTCAGAATATCGAAAATCAACTTGTAATTAACCTTTTTTTGCATTTGCCTTTCAACAAAAAGATCTTTATTCAATCATCTGTTTTGTATTGAAACATGTCTTTTTTGCGCGCAGCATTTGTCTTTTGCCAGGTGGGCCAGGCATGCGTTTTACATCAAATCCAGCACCTCTCAGAGCTTGTTTTATGATGCCTTTTGTAGAGTAGGTTGTTAAAATTCCATCTTCATTTAGGTGATTGTACAGTTTTTCAAAAATATCCTGAGTCCATAAATCGGGCTGAATATCAGGAGCAAAGGCATCAAAATAAATAAGATCATACATAGCAGGAAAAATAAATTTTCTGAGATCACCCTGCAGTTTGTTTAGTGTAAATGTTTTTGTGATTTCAACTTCCTTATTCCATGCTGCCTGATGCAGCTTAAAAAAAACGTCTCTGTCTGATCCTTCTATTTGATCGGTGTAATTCAGGCTTTGAATGTGTTCTTTTTTTATCGGATACAATTCTATTGAATGATAAATAACGGTTCTGTTTTGTTTTTCGGCTTCAATAAGAGTGAGGAAGCAGTTTAGTCCTGTACCAAAACCAATTTCTAAAATGTGAATTGGATCTTGCTTGCAAAAATTGAATCCGGCATTTAAATACACATGCATCGCTTCCTGAATAGCACCATGAGTAGAATGGTAATGCTCATTTAATTCAGGAACAAAGAGGGTATGAGAACCATCTTCAGTTATTTTAAGCTCTCTTTTTAAATTCTTCATTCTCGATTGGATTAATGATTGTAGAGGACTGGCGTAATCGGCTTGGAATTATTCTAATCCATAAACGTTTTAAAGGTATGGGAGACAAGTTTTCGGGATGGTTGTTTAGCAAAATCAAGAACCATAAAAATAAAATACTTCCTTTCAATACGCTGCTAATGGTTAATCCCCACCAAACACCTGTTGCCGAAACGGACTCAGAATTTATCCAGTTCTGAAATTCAGGCAAGTAATCAACTAAAGTGTAGCTCAATATATAGGCAAAAGGAATTCGTAACAGGTTTCCTAGAATTCCAACTATTGCAGGAGGAACTGCTCTTCCTATTCCGTTAAAGGCTCCAGTTGCTGTAATTTCAACACACATAAATACCTGCGAGAAACCTAGGATGATTAGATAGACAATTCCCATTTTTGCTACATCATTTTCACTGTTGTTTATAAACAATCCGAAAATGTGGTCTCCGGCAAAAAAGAAGAGAAGGGTACTGATCAATCCAATAAAACCTGCAATTCCTATAGTGATAAAAAATCCTTTTTGTATTCGTTCCCATTTATTGGCACCGTAATTTTGCCCTGTAAATGTTCCCAATGCGGTTGAGAAGCCCGATGCAGTCATCCATGATAGTGCTTCTATTTGTGATCCTATCAATTGAACAGAAAAAGGAATTGAATTTCCGTGAGCAATATTGTTAATTATTCGTGCCAAAACCATAGCAATAATGGCAAAGCAAGCGGATTGAAGTGCAACAGGACCACCTACTTTTAGAATTGGCAGAAAGAATTCTTTTTGAATTTTCCCTAAATAGTTTTTGATTTGTAAAGGATTCTGCTTGATATAAAGGTAGTAAACAAATAGTAAAAATACACTTACCTGAGAAATTACAGTAGCGATTCCTGCCCCTTCTGCACCCAATCCAGGAATACTTCCCCAACCAAAAATAAGAATTGGATCCAGTATCATGTTTATAATCAGGCCGGAGGCATTGATCCAAAATGATGTTTTGGTATTGCCAACTCCATTGTAAATCCCGGCCATGGTGATGTTGGAATAGGTAAATGGCATTCCAACGGCAATTATCCGAAGGTATTTTAAGGCCGTTTCGTTTACAAATTCACTTTTAATATTAAAAAGACCAACAATAGGGTCGGCAAATATCCATACGGATAAAGCAAATGCAATGGAGATTATAAAAGATAAACTGAATGCGTTTTTTGCAAATGATTGGGCCCGTTCGATATTCTTACTACCAATTGATTGTGAAATTCCTACTTCAGCACCAATTTTGGTAATAAAGAGGAGAGATGAACCAAACCAAACCAAATAAAGTGCCATTCCAACAGCACTTACAGTTTCGCTTCCAACTTGTCCCAGCCAGGCCATATCAGTCATGTTGTATGCCATCTGCACAAATGAGGTGGCAATTATTGGAATAGCCAGTTTTATAATTTGCGGAAAAATTTTTCCTCTGGTAAGATCTTTAATTTGGTTCACTTTACTTATTTTGGTTCTTGCAAGAACAGGTTTGGTTGTATTTATTCTCTATTTTCGCAAAGTGTTGAATAGGGAATATGAATCGATTCGCTTTTTTAAGGCGTGTAAAATTACAAAAATTGAAACGATTATTTTTTAAATTGTTTCTGGATATTTGAATTGAAAATGGAAGAGGAATATCGCAAAATAATTCACGTTGATATGGATGCTTTTTTTGCCTCGGTAGAGCAGAAGGATAATCCTGAACTTCGAAACAAACCAATTGCGGTTGGGGGATCCGGAGACAGGGGAGTTGTTGCTGCTGCCAGTTACGAAGCGAGAAAATTCGGTGTGCGTTCTGCAATGCCTTCTTCTATCGCGAAAAGGAGATGCCCTAATTTGATTTTTGTAAAGGGCAGGCATGACCGATACAAAGAAGTTTCGAAGCAAATTATGAGTATTTTTTATGAATTCACCGATTTGGTAGAGCCTATTTCTATTGATGAAGCTTTTTTAGATGTTACTCACAACAAGAAAAATCTGCCTTCTGCGAGTTTGATTGCCAAAGAGATTAAGGAAAGAATTAAGGAGGTGACTGGTTTAACGGCTTCGGCAGGAATATCAGTAAATAAGTTTTTGGCTAAAATTGCTTCCGATTATCAAAAGCCTGATGGTTTATTTGTTATTCCTCCCAAAGATGTTGAGCAGTTTATTGAGCAGTTATCAATTGATAAATTTTTTGGAGTTGGAAAGGTTACTGCTGATAAAATGCATCAGTTAGGTATATTCAGGGGAAAAGATCTGAAGGAGAGAAGTCTTGCAGAATTGACTCGTGTGTTTGGAAAAGCCGGACTTTACTATTTTCAGATAGCTCAAGGGATTGATAACCGTCCGGTGAATCCCAACCGGGTTCGTAAATCGGTAAGTACTGAGCACACATTTCATGCCGACTTGTCGGATAGGGAATTGATTAAAAAGGATTTGACAGCAACCGCAGAAGATTTATTGCGTCGGCTGAAGAAGAGTGGCTTTAGAGGAAAGACTTTAAGTTTAAAGGTAAAATACAGCAGTTTCGAGCAAGTAACCAGAAGTAAAACAATTTTAAGTGAATTAAATCAACTGGATCAAATTCTTAATCTGGCAAACGAATTGTTAAACCAAATTGAAATGAAAGAAAGCATTCGACTGCTGGGTTTAACTGTTTCCAATCAAATCAATTTTTCTGAACCTCAGCAATTAACCTTTGATTTTTGATTAATTCAGATTTATATAATATAGAAATCGAGGTATTTTTATAATTTTACATTCCCTTAAAAAAAGGACAAGGGTGTGTTTAATCTCTCTTTCATCTATTTTCACATGAAATTATATTTTAATAACTCAATTAGGATACTATTCTTACTGCTGATCTTTTCGGGTTGTTCTGTAAGCAGTAAGATGAATAAGCCTGATCATCAACAAAATTACACGATTGATTCGGTGATGGATTCTTATTCGCAAAAGGACACTGCTTTTGTGCATGTTATCGAAAGCTATAAATCTCAGCTCGACGGGGAGATGAATACAGTTATTTCTGTTTGTGATGAAGAAATGATTGCGGGCAAACCAGAGAGTAAATTGTCTGATTATATTGCCGATGCAATGCTTGCTATTGGGAAAGAATTTTGTGTTGAAAATCAATTATCCCACTCAGTTGATTTGGCAATTATGAATCAGGGGGGAATTCGCACAGGAATGCCTAAAGGGGAAATAACAACGGGGCGGATTTTTGAAATGCTGCCTTTTAAAAATAAATTGGTGATTGTTGGAATGAAAGGGGACGATTTAATGAAGCTTTTGAATCAGGTTGCCGGGTTTGGAGGTGAAGGTATTAGCGGTGTAAAAATGGGAATTAAGGATAAACAGGCGGTTGATGTTCTTGTTAATGGAATGCCGGTTGATTTGGAAAAAACATATCACATTTTATCAATAGATTATTTGGTGAATGGTGGCGGCGGACTGTCTGCATTTGAGACAAGGGAAACGTTCAGACATTTGCACCTTAAATTAAGATCCGAAATGATCAAATACATTAGCCGGGATTATCAAAATGGAAAACATATTTCAGCAGAACTGGACGGGAGGATTTACCATGTGGAATAGACGGGATTTTTTGAAAAACATCGGTGTGGCGGGTTTGTTTTTGGGAACAGGTATTCTTCCCAAAAGTGCTTCTGCTGCTAAAAAAGAATTACAGAAAATCACGGTTCTTCATACCAACGATTTGCACAGCCGTATTGAACCTTTTCCAAAGGGCGACCCTGAATTTGGTGGTTTGGGAGGTTTTGCAAGAATTCATGCTTTGGTTCAAAAAATCAGAAAGGAAGAAGAATTGGTTTTGTTATTTGATGCAGGCGATGTGTTTCAAGGCACACCTTATTTTAATTTCTTTAAAGGGGAAGCCGAATTTAAATTAATGTCGAAAATGCGTTATGATGCCGGAACTATTGGGAACCATGAGTTTGATAATGGTATTGAAGGGATTGCCGGTCAGTTGAAATACCTTAGTTTCCCACTGCTGAATGCTAATTATGATTTTTCAGAAACAGAATTGGAAGGAAAGATACCTGAGTATAAAATATTCGATAAAGGAGGTTTGAAGATTGGTGTTTTTGGTCTGGGAGTAAATTTAGACGGTTATGTTGAGCCTAAAAACAGAGGTTCTGTTTCCTATGTTGATCCTGTTGATGTTACCGGGAAAATGGTTCGTATTTTAAAGGATGAAAATGCATGTGATTTGGTTATTTGTCTTTCGCATTTAGGATTGAGAAATGATTTTGGGAGTGATTGTGATCTCGATTTAGCGAAGCGTACCAGAGGTGTTGATTTAATTGTAGGAGGACATACACATACCTTATTGGAAACTCCGGAACGGGTTCTGAATTTGGACGGTGAAGAGGTGTTAATTAATCAGGTTGGATGGGCAGGAATTGCTTTGGGAAGAATTGATTTTTACATCGATAAGAAAAATAAAACCAAATTAGCATCTTCAAAACTTCTTTCGGTTAATGAAGAATTAGTTTAATTGATACAATAATTGCAGCAAACTTAGGTTAATAACTTGTTGCTAAAGTTCGTTTACATTGAAAAATTCCAAGTTTAAATTAGATAAATCGAATTGGGCCTCGGTAGAAGGCTGGCTTTCAATAATTGGGAATATATTGCTTTTTGGATTAAAATACTGGGCTGGTTTGGCGACAGGTTCCATTGCAATTATTGCAGATGCATGGCATACCTTGTCGGACAGCTTAAGTTCTGTAATTGTAATTGTTGGGGCTAAAATTTCGAAGAAGCCTGCGGATGAGGATCATCCTTTTGGGCACGGACGAGCTGATTTAATAAGTGCCTTTATTATTGGAATTTTACTTCTCCTGGTGGCGTTCGATTTTATCATTGAATCCTATCATACCCTGCAAAGCCGGGAGTCATCGGAATTCGGAAGCATTGCTGTTGTTGTAATGATTGTGTCGGTTGTAACAAAGGAATTGTTGGCTCAATTTGCCTATTTCGGAGCAAAAAAAACCAATTCAAAAGTGTTAAAAGCTGATGCATGGCATCATAGAAGTGATGCAATATCTTCTTTGGTTATTTTGGTTGGAATATTTTTAGGTCCTTATTTTTGGTGGATCGACGGAGCTTTGGGAATGATAGTTGCTTTATTAATTGGACACGCAGCGTACGAAATTATTAGTGATTCCATTCACTCCTTATTGGGAGAGAGTCCCTCCGATACAATCATTCAGGAACTAAAAATGACCATTGAAGAAGTTAGTCCGGGTAATTTGGAACCTCATCATTTTCATCTTCATGTTTATGGGGATCATACAGAATTAACCTTTCACATATTGCTTCCGCAGGATATGCCAATAAAACAGGCTCACGATATTGCAACGGTGCTGGAAGCAGCTATTCTTGAAAAGTATGGTTACGTTTCAACCATTCACATTGAACCCTATTTGGATTAATAGGGTTTATTCAATAATTTTTATATTTGGTGATGATTTACAAAGAGTTCCCCATATTACCGGAGTTGATCCCGTATGTGCAAGTCGTTTGGATGATGGAATCTGAAAAGGAAGATGAATGTTGTCCGAAAGAACAGATTATGCCCGATGGTATTCTTGAATTTGTAACACACTACCGGGATCCCTGGTTAACCACCATCGCAGGTGAAGCACCTGCACTTCAAGCTCAAAGTTTTGTTGTTTCTCAAATGCGAAAATCAATAGAAATTGAATCGAACGGAAAAACAGGTTTCATTTCGGTACGATTTTTTCCCTGGGGAGGATATCATTTCTTTAATGAGCCCGTGAGCAACTTTCTGGATGCCAGCATTAGTAGTAAGGAATTATGGCCACAGCATTATCATTCGGTTATGCAGCAAATTGACACAGCACAAAGTCCTGAAGAACGAGTAGAGCTCATTCAACAATTCTTATTGGCTCGATTGACAGAATATCGCAAGGAGAATAAAGTATTGGATGAAGCTGTGAAACTCATTCGGGAATCAAAAGGTCAATTGTCTATTGCGGAAGTAGCTCAGCGAATAGGTTTTTCTAAAAAACAACTTGAACGCACGTTTGCACCGGCAATTGGCACTACACCAAAAACTTTTGCTCGCATTAGTCGATTTCTGAATATTTGTCACCATTTGGAGGAGTATAAAAACAAAAGTCTTACTCAGCTAAGTTATGAGTGCGGCTACTTCGATCAGGCTCATTTCATCAAGGAGTTTCGTGAGTTTTCAGGTTATACACCTAAAGAATTTTTTGCCCGGAATAATGTTGCTTTTGCCAACCTGTAAATAGGGGATGTCTCTTTTTTACAATTTTCTATCTCTGGATTATTTTTCCTTTGTTTCTACTTTACTTCTTAAAACAATGGATAACATCATTTCCTTCGAAGGAAACAGGATTGGCATCCATTCACATAACAGATCACCTAAAAACAAGATAATATGGTAGACATACTCGCAAAGGTAATAAAGGAAAACAGGAAGGAAGTAGAAATTGCTATTGAGGCTGCACCCGACTGGAGTATCGCAAGCATGCATTTTAACTCATTATTCAATTGCATGGCAAACCCGCAAGACCTGCTGTGGTCTAAAAGGATGATGGAGGAGCTCTCTGCCGTTTACTACAAAGCAAGGGATGAAGATAAATCATGTTCTAACATCACAGAACGAACGGTTAATGCGATGCCCAAAAGTAAAGCCAACGATACCAAAAAAATATTACTGCAAATTGCCAATGTCTGTCGCATTCTTAATGCGGGGCATAAAGTTAATTTTGGAGTAGATGAACTGCCTGAGGATTTTGATGAAATCCCTATGGCATCTGCAAAAAAGAAAGGCTTTTATACCTATGCCAGTGAAATGCCCGCTTTGTACCCCAAAATCAGTTTGACATTCGATTATTGGGTTCCAAAAATATTCGACTGGACACAAGAGATTCGTGAAAAACAACTAAAAACCTGGCAGGGCGAGGACATTCTTCAATACGAGAGCTGTACTGATTTTATGCGAATATGCCTGCTTTTTTTGTCCGATCCGCTAAGCAGGGTGCCCCTTGCAAAGACACCTGAACGCGAAACTCTGCTAAAATTATTAGGAGAAGAATTTTTATGGATTAAAAAGTCGGACAAACGGGAAGATATTCTTGGTAACAACGAAAAGATTGCAGCGGGGCTTAAGGAATTGAACAAGCAAACTGGCATCGAGATTCCACTTGAAGCTTGGAGTAGAATCATAAAATCATCATTTTTTAAATCATTTATCAAATAAAACGAAACCAATGAATAAAATTGTACTTGGAACTATAGTGGGTGCCATCCTGGGGCTTCTTGACGGCAGCTCTGCATTCTTCATTCCTGAAGCGGCTGGTATGATGACAGAAATTATTATTGGCAGTACGGTAAAAGGGTTAATCACTGGAATTATTGTAGGACTGGTAGCCCAAAGAGTTTCGTCTATACTAATGGTAGGACTATATGGAGCAATTGCTGGCCTTCTGCTTTCAACTTTAGCTGCAATTCCATCGGGTACCTATATGGAAATAATTGTTCCCGGGGTATTGGTAGGCTTTATTGCAGGATTGATTACTGCTAAATGGGGGAAATAGACAATTGTTTACTTCAAAAGATCAAAAGTGCTCTTACATTTGGTGAGGGCGCTTTTTTATTTGTGATATTTTCGGAGATATACCCCGGGTTTGGTTAATCAGGGCTTTCAGCCTTTGAGTTTAACTTTCTGTAGAAACTAAATTTTTGGCAATTTACCTCAGCCCAAGGGCATTTATTTGTGGGGAATCTATGCAGGAGGAATCGTTACACTCCGAAAGGGCTGTTTAATCAACAATCACCTTCCTTGCAATCCAATCACCTCCTTTAGTAAATCACGCTCTTTTTTTAAATCTTCAATCTCCTTTTTCAAATTCTCAATTTCAGCATCGCGCAATATATTACCTGAGTCAACAGGATTTTCGATTCCAATTTCGTTGGCTAAATAGCGGAATACATTTAAATCGAGAGCCTCGCAAATAGTCCATAAGCGCCGTATTTGCATGCCTGGATTTTTGAGCATAAAAAGCACCGACGAATGATTCATTTGCAACTGGCGGG
The DNA here is from genome assembly GCA_016936255.1 of Marinifilaceae bacterium. Lineage (GTDB taxonomy): Bacteria > Bacteroidota > Bacteroidia > Bacteroidales > Marinifilaceae > Labilibaculum. The sequence continues at coordinate 60,333 of JAFGYE010000091.1, forward strand.
CCAACTCTGTATTGCTAATGTATTTCTCTTTCATTCGATTAACGATATAATCGTTAAGGTTTACGGGCATTTCATATTTCTTTTTAGTCATCTTGTTTTATGCTGTTTTTGGTGGCAATGCCATAGGATACTAATGCAGTTATATTTATAAAAGACGAAAGTTACAATAAGAAATATAGAATGTCAATATAGTAATGGAATTAAACCTGATATTTTATTGGTATTTACAACTGATTGAGGAGTAAAAATTTCATAATGAATGATGATACTCTTGATTATTTTGAAAAATTAAATATTTTTATGGCTATTTTATGTGTTTCTGGTGATAATTTATTGATAACAATATCTTTTTTAGTAAATACCATTGATAAATTTATAAAATCAGATTGGAAATTAATAATGTATGAGTCTTAATTATGGATGTATTGTAGGAAATTAATAAAATATGATGAGTAAATCATAGTACACAAAGTGAAATACAGCATAAACATAGTGTAAATCAGATTAGCAGGAGAGAAACTACGCATTAACTTAGTTTAATTCTAATCTGAGTTCTTATTTCGGATTATTAATTGGCAGATTGCTTTGACTCAGAGCTTTTTTGTTCTTTCTCAAGAAGAAAACTGCTGCAATTGTATCATCAATTGCTAATACAACTATATATATTGCATATTATCTGTTTTATTCATTTGAGAGTGAATTGATCTCCACCTGCAAATAACTGAATGATTTCCGTCGAAATAGACTGCTTGTTTTCCTGCCATTGTTTCAGTAAAGTTTCAAAAGAATTTCAGTTCATTTTAAATTAACCTTTAGTTGTTTTGCCGACTGATGGGTTTGTGATGAAAGTTAGGATGTTTCCCTCCCGTTAAAACACAGTATCATCTTTTAATTGTCAATTGGTGAGTAGTTTGTGCTTGTTTTATTTTGATTATTTCCTGCGAATCTGATTTGCTGTTTTCCTGCTGTTTTTCATACAGATACATTTCAATATTTAAAATAAAGTTTACCCTAAGCTTATCATTAGGCAGCATGTGTTCCTGTACTTTGCCTCAGTAAAAAACAATTGAGTAGTCACAAATACATATGACGATATGGAAATTAGAACCACCTTAATTTTAGCCTTAGTGTTAGTTGTGTCAGGATTACGGGCACAGGAAGTTGCCAGTTTAAATTCTGATGATGTGACGGTATGGCCGGCATCAAATAAACACGGGAATGATTTTTCAGAAACAACACCCGACGAACAATTAACTTTTACTTACTACAGTCCTGATGAGGAAAAACTTTCCTTGCCGGTAAGGGCATCTGTGGAAAGTACATGGGGGACAGAAATTGCTCAGTATTATGCACTGTTCGAGAGTGTTTATATGTATGAGGAACAGCCGGTAGCGGGAGACCCTAATGTGGTTTTGAGGATCAGAAAACCCCGCATTTATAAAAGTATAAAGGGAATTGAAAATTACCTGAGAAAAGAATTAAAAAAGGAGACTTGCTCTATGTCGGGTGCAAGTCAGCAAATAAAACAGATACTGAAAATTGGCATCGCGGCTATAAGTGAAGATAGTGAATGGCTTGAAAAACAACTAAAGAAACAGAAAAGTAAAAAAGAAGAGATTGCTCTTTATAATAAAATTGTATTAATCAATATCTAATTTGACATTTAATCGAAATGAAAAAAATTACTTTACTACTTCTGATTTTTACGAATGTACTGATCGTAAATGCTCAGATAAAATTATCGGGTCGGGTTAACGATCAGCAAGGCAATTCGTTGCCGGGCGTTAATGTTGTGCTGAAAGGGACAGTAAAGGGAACGGTTACTTCTCTTGATGGTAATTACAGTATCGAAGCAAAATCTGATGATGTTCTGGTATTTTCGTTTATGGGATTTGCTTCGAAAGAAGAGCCTGTTAACGGACGTACGCTGATTAATGTAGTGCTTGGCGAAGATGTGCAGCAGCTTAATGAGGTTGTAGCTACAGCAATAGGTATTAAACAGCAAAAGAAAAAAATTGGATATGCAACAGAAAAAATTGTTGATGATGTAATTGTTCAGGCGAAAAGTTTGAATTTGGGAGGTGCTTTAACCGGGCAGGTTGCAGGCTTAACGGTAACCAACCCAACAGGTATTTTTCAATCTCCTGATTTTCAGCTTCGGGGTAAAAAACCTCTGATTGTATTGGATGGAATTCCGGTTGAGACCGATTTTTTTGACATCCCCACTGAAAATATTGAGAGCATAAACGTATTGAAAGGAACTTCGGCTTCTGCTCTTTACGGAAGCAGAGGAAAAAATGGAGCAATACTTTTGACTTCTAAAAAAGGGACATCAAAAGAATTGCAAACAACAGTTTCAACAACTTTGATGGTGTCAGCCGGATATGCTGCTTTCCCTGATCCGCAGCATGAGTACGGCAGTGGCTCTAACGGACAATATGAATTTTGGGATGGAGCTGATGGTGGTATCTCTGATGGAGACATGACCTGGGGACCTAAATTTGAATCTGGAAAAATGATTGCGCAATGGAACAGTCCGATACGCGATAAAGTAACCGGTGAAACAATTGAATGGTATGGCGGGGTTAAAAACACTAAATATGATGATCGGTCGCGTTATGAGAGAGTTCCAACTCCATGGATTCAGCACAACAATTTAAAGAACTTTTTGAGTACCGGAATTATTTCGAATACCGATATGTCAATCAGTATGAAAACAGACCGTGGACAATTTATGATGACCGGTAAGTATGCTTATCAGAAAGGTCAGGTTCCCAGTTCCCGTGTTAACAGCGGCGGTTTAAATTTTAATGGAAGTTATAAACTGACAGAAGATCTTACGCTGGAAGGTGGTTTGTCTTATTCTAAGGTATATTCTCCAAACTATCCGCGATACGGATACGGACCTAAAAATCACATGTACACAGTTTTAGTGTGGATGAGTGACGATGTGGATGGTGAGGCTTTAAAAAACCACTTTTGGATACCGGGACAAGAAGGATATCAGCAGGCAAATTACAATTATGCGTGGTACAATAATCCATATTTTGCGTCCAGCGAATTAAAGCAGGCTCACGACAGAAATGTGATATCGGGTCAGGTGAAACTGCGTTGGGATATTCTTCCAAATCTTTCAATACAAGGACGGGGCGCTGTTCGAATGAAGGATTTGTTTGAGAACATGCAAAGTCCTAAATCGTATATGAATTACGGTGATTCCCGTGAGGGTGATTACAAGACCTGGAATAGCGAGCAGACTAATTTCGATACCGATGTATTGCTTACATACACAGCCAATATTTCTGATGATCTTAATTTAACAGTGAATGGAGGAGCATCTTATTTTTACAGAAAATATCAGCAGGAATATGCGGCTACCGATGGATTAATTGTGCCGGGAATTTACAATATGGGGAATTCTCAGGGGCCCGTTATGGCTACTAACTATTTAGAGGAAAAAGCGACATCGAGTGTGTATGCTACGGCAACTCTGGATGTTTTTAAATCGTGGTTTTTAACACTAACAGGTCGTAACGATAAGTCGTCAACCATGCCTACTCAAAACAACTCTTATTTTTATCCATCAGTTGCTTTGAGTACTATGGTTTCCGATTATATCACTATGCCAAAACAGGTCGATTATCTTAAAGTATATGGTTCATGGGCACAGGTATCCAGTGATTTGGATCCTTATCAGATAGAGTCAACCTATTCCAATAACGGGACATTCGGGATGAATCCAAAAATTAGCTATCCGGCAGGAATTGTGAATTCAAATATAAAACCCGAAAAATCAACTTCAACAGAGTTTGGCTTGTCAACTTCATTTTTCAAAAATCGTTTGGGACTAGAAGGAACTTATTATAAAGTTGTTGATGAAAATCAAATTATACAACTGCCTTTATCCAAAGCTTCCGGATTTTCCAGTCGTTATGTAAATGGAAACGAATATGAAACAAAAGGTTTGGAGTTTGCGCTTTCTGCTAAATTAATTAACAAGGCTTTTAAATGGAATGTAAGAACCAATTGGAGCTTTAATAAAAAGACGCTTACAAAAATTTACGGAGGAGAAGAAAAATATAACGATCTGCGTGTTGGTGACAGAGCTGATGATATGTGGGGAACACAATGGCAAAAAACTGATGACGGGCGGTTGATTATTGATCCCAACACCGGATTGACTATAAAAGACAGTGAAAAAGGATATTTGGGGCATACAGATCCTAATGCCCGCTTCGGATTTCAAAATACATTTAACTACAAAAAATTCACTCTTAATGTCGATTTCGATGGAGTAATTGGTGGTGTAATGTCATCGAAAACCATTCAGAAATTATGGTGGGGAGGACGCCATCCCGAATCTACAACCGGCAGAGATGCTGAGTATGCAGCTGGAAAAGCAGTGTATGTTCCTAAAGGTGTTAATGTTCTTGCAAATGGAGATATCGTAGAAAACACCACTGCAGTCAGCTGGCAAACCTGGAGTCAGAATTATCCATACCGTGCAAATGTAACCGAAGATGAAAACAAGAAATTTGCCAATGTTTTTGATCGTTCCTATGTGAAACTTCGCAAGGTCGCTCTTACTTATAATTTTGATAATAACAATAAGGTGAGGCTGTTGAATGGGGCCACTATTACCCTGTTTGCAAATAATGTGGCGGTTCTGAAAAATATTCCGCTTGTCGATCCTGATTTTACAACTGGGAATGATGATGATTTGCAGGATCCATCAGCACGTTACATTGGTGTAACAACAAAATTCACTTTTTAATAAACATCCAAAGTGTCCAAAAAGATAATAAAAATGAAAATGATTGTTAGAATATGTATTTGTATATTATTAGCTGCAGCAGCTGTTTCATGTACTGATTTTGAGGAGCTTAATGAGGATCCGAATAAACCAACCCAAACCTCACCTCAGCTTTTGCTAACTACAGCATGTTGGGATGTATTTAGCGAATTTGACAATTTTCAATACGAATCGCGAATGCTTGTAGCTACTGATGGAGAAAGCTCTGAACAGTTTTACAACTGGACAAGAGGAGATTTTGGTTCTTTTGATAATTTGAGAAATATACAGAAACTGGAAGAGGAGTCCGTACGTGTAAGCTCTGATGCTAACTTGGCTCTTGCAAAATTTTTTAAGGCATGGTATTTCTATAACTTAACCATTAAGTATGGAGATATTCCTTTTTCTGAGGCTTTGCAAGGGGAGACCAACGAAATATATACTTCAAAATACGATACACAGGAAGATGTTTTTGTTGGAATTTTAAATCTACTGAAAGAAGCTGATACTTTGTTGGAAGGAAATAGTGAGATTATTACCGGAGATATTCTGAATGATGGTTCGTTGTCAAAATGGCAAAAATTAGTAAATGCCTTTCGTTTAAAGGTCTTGCTTACCTTATCTCACAAATCAACCATTGGAGGAGAATCTGTAGCATCACGTTTTGCAGTTATTTATTCCGGTAAAGCTTTAATGAATGATGTAAGTGAAAGTACACAGATAAACTTTTTGGATCAATCGGGAAGCAGATACCTGAATTTTAATTCAAGCAGCTTTGGATCGGGATTGTATATGGATTCAACCTTTGTTCAAAAATTAATTGACCGGGAAGATCCCCGTTTGTTTGTGTATTGTACCCAAACACCAAATGCTCTTAAGGCAGGTAAAGCTGTTAACGATTTTACATCTTACGAAGGAGGAAATCCAACAGTACAATATAGTCTTGTAAACGCAAAAGCAGTGGCCGGAAATATTTCCAAGCCCAATTCCCGTTATTACGACGATCCGGTATGCGAATCAATGATGTTATTAGGATACCCTGAACAGCAGTTTATTATTGCTGAAGCAATTTTAAGAGGTTGGATTAGCGGCGATGCTGTGGCTGAGTACAACAAAGGAATTAAAGCATCTTTTTCATTTTTTGCGGGTCAGGCATCAACAAAAGGTTATAGTTCGTATTTAAGTGCCGAAGCATGTGATCAATACCTGTTAAATTCTTTTGTTGATTTGGATCAGGCTCCATCGGTAGATATGAAGATCTCGTATGTTATCACACAAAAGTATCTTCAGACTTATTTTCAGGCTGGTAAAACGCCGTTTTTTGAGCAGCGCCGAACAGGTTATCCAATTTTCGAAACAGCACCGGGGGTAACAATACCTAACCGTTGGATGTATCCTCAAACGGAATATGATTACAACAAAACAAATGTAACCGAAGCGGTAACCCGCCAATTTTCCGGTAAGGATGATATCCGCGAAACTCCCTGGTATTTGAAATAGGGTAGTTTCATTTGTAATTAATTTTTCCTCGCTTCTCATCTGTAAGGATCAGGAGTGGGGAAATGCTTTTATTAAGTTTAAAAATATAGTAAGTAATGAAAAAATTAAGTCTGATATTATTCAGTTTTTTAATCGTTCAAATGTCTTTTTCTCAATCTGTTGAGTTTAAGTTTAACTCGAATGGGGAATTTAAAATCCTGCAACTGACAGATACGCATGTCACTGCAGGTAAAAACAATCAGCAGCACGTTATGGATTTGCTCGCAACTTTGGTTCAGGAAGAAAACCCTGATTTGGTAGTGTTTACCGGCGATGTAGTAACAGGTAGTGACAATCCTAAACCTTGTTATGAAATATTCGCGGAGTTCTTTAAAAGGCACAAGCTGCACTGGGCTGTAACACTTGGAAATCATGATTCAGAGAATAAAATGCCTAGAAACAATGTTGCGTCTATTCTGAATGGTCTTGATTTTTGCATTAACCGACCTACAGATAATTTAAAGGGTACAAATTTTTTGTATGAAGTAAAAAGCAATACCAACCCGGATAGCAAGGCGATACTTTATTTTTTAGATTCTCAGGATTACAGCACAATAAAACCAAGAGTGGATGGTTATGGTTGGTTTTCAACCGAACAGGTGGTTTGGTACAAAGAGCAAAGCCAGAAGTTCATTGATGAAAATAAGGATACAATTCCTGCATTAGCATTTTTTCATATCCCCTTGCCGGAGTATACTGATGCCTGGTGCAATGGTAAAGCATTTGGAACAAGAAAAGAGGTAGAGTGCTGCTCGAAAATTAATAGTGGCATGTTTGGGGCAATGGTAGAGCAAGGCGATGTTATGGGGACTTTTGTTGGGCACGATCACGTGAACGATTATGTGGCATCATATTACAATATTGCTCTTGCATACGGTCGTGCTTCAGGTGCGGAGAATACCTATGGTGACTTAAAGCAGGGGGGCCGGGTTATTGTATTGAAAGAAGGTAAACGAACATTTGATACATGGATTCGTGAAAAAGACGGAAAAATAAAGCAGGTTTGTAATTTTCCTGATTCGTTCCAATAATATCCTGTTAAAATCTATATCAAGCTTTCGCGGATTTGGGTGAGTTTAATACCAATTTAATTTCAAAACAGACTTTAAATAAAATGAATTAATTTTTAGCTGTATCGAGGCAAAAAAGTAAAGCACAGCCATGTTACGATGCATCTTTTTTAACGAAGATATAGCTGAAAAGAAACATTTTATAAGGCATGTTTTGATGTTAATTTGGTATAAATACCAAACACGATATTATTTAAGACATGATTGAATACATCGTTTTTAGCAATTGGTATTTTGTTGAAAACGATGTATTTGCTTATCGGTTAAATTTTGTTTTTCCTTGAGAAAAGAACTGCCGTAATTGCGCCGCCAATCACTAATACCGCACCAAGCATTGAATAGATACTTAAACTGTCTGTTTTTATCCACGCTACATTCATCGAGGATAAAACGGCCATGGATGTTAGTGTAATAATTGGATTCACAGTAACAATTATACTTACTTTATAGGCTTCGGTGTACTTGAAAGCCAATGCCAGACAGCCATAGGCCACGAGAGTATTCATGCCCAGAAAAATCACGATCACCCACGAGGAAAAATCAAGATTTGAGAAGGCTGCAAAATCAACAAAAGGAGCGTAGAGAATAGCCGGTATTCCGTAAAGAACCATATTTAACAGTTGAGCCGGGTGTTTTTGCACCAGTTTTTTTTGCAGTGAAGCATACAAAACCCACATTACTGCTCCTAATTCGATCCAGAAAAAACCCGTGTTGAATGCTTCGGTATCTTGTATAAAGGCTTGCAGCTGATTTCTGTAAAAAAGAAATAAACCCAATCCTGCAATTCCAAATCCAAGTAATTGTTTGCTGTTTAATTTCTCTTTAAAAAAGAAAACTCCAACCATCGCTAATAAAATAGGAGCTGTTTGCATCGTAATTTGCGCATTACTCGGGCTGGTATAATTTATTCCCTGCATAAAACCCAGATAATTTACACCCAAAGCAAGTGCAGCAATTATCAAGATGAAAGGAGGTCGTTTTATAATATTTAATTGCTTTTTGTCGGTTATTAAATAGTAGAGAAACAGAATAGAAAAGGCAAGCGTAAAACGAAACCAGACTATAGAAACGGGATCCAGATCTTTCAGGCTGACTTTTAAGAAAATTGGGAGAAAACCCCATAAAAGTGCTGTAACCATGGCGTACAAAACACCTTTGTAATTGTTTGAAATCCCCTTTAGACTCATGTTTTTGTTGGATTAAACTAATTTATTTAGAATGATTTTACAGAGCTAAAAGTAGGAAAAAAAAGGAGGAAGCAATTCGCTGTCAGGATTTAAATTTGAAGATTTTTATCGTCTTTTATTTTTTATTATTTCAAGCCGGTTCAGGCAATGTAAAGCTTACAAATCCCAAGGATTTCCATACCTCCAACACTTGATTCAGGCTTACCTCAAAAGATAAATATTCCGGGTTGTCAGAAGTGAGCAGCAATTGATTGTTTTGAAAATCTTTTTTTACTCTTTTATATACTATTCCATCGTCGTCAGTCAATACAATACAGCAGCTGTTATCTTTTATTAGTTCCCAATCCTGAACGTATTCACAAATTATGTATGCGGCGGAAGGAATTGGCAGCATGCTGTCTCCTTCAATCTGAAAAGCCCGGTAGGTTTTGTTTTCCGATAGCTCGGCAAATGGCATTCTGAAATTGGGCAATTCGCTGATAAATTCAGCATCAGAATATCCGTTAAGATAACCTGCAGCAGCTTTTACTGGAACCAGACTGATCATTTCTTCATTTTGTGCATCTACTAAAATGGGCAAAACCCGAAGTTTGTCTCCTTTGGTGTCCTGTGTTTTTTCCTGATCCAATTTGCTGATATCCTCGTTAACCAATTCGTCTAAATTACGTTTGAAGAATTTCGAATATTTCATCAATGTGGTAATTTTTGGGACACTTCTTTTTTTCTCGTACGCACTGATTGATGAGGCTCCTATGCCAATTCGGTTCGATAATCTGCCTTGAGACAATCTTTTGCGCAGGCGTAAATGTTTAAGATTTTTATTTAAGTTTTCCATGATGAGGCTTTGTTCCGGTGAAATTTTTCGAGTTGCAAATGTACATGTTTGGAGCTTCTTTCGGAGAATAGGAAAGAACAATTTACCGGATTTTCTGTCTGTTCCGGTATAGTTCATTGAAGATTAAGGAATTATAATGTGCAGATATCAACTCTTTGAATTTAGTCCGTTCAATTATTGATTAAAATCAAAAGGTTTTGAATGAAGATCTTTACGCGAAAACCTGTATTTTGTAGTATCAAAATAAATAAGTTGATACAATGAACACAATAAAAGTAAATTCCCCGTTCGATGGCAGTTTAATTCAGGAAATTCCTTTGCACGATGAGTATCAGGTAGAAGAAAAATTGGCCAAAGCCTACGCCTTGTTTCAGGACCGGTCCCGCTGGCTGAAACCCTGCGAACGCATTGCCATATTGGAAAAAACAAAAGCCATTATGCAGACGAGGGTCGAAGAACTCACAAAAACGGCAGCTTCCGAAGGCGGAAAACCTTATCAGGACAGTAAAGTGGAAGTGCTTCGTGCAATTAACGGCGTACAATTGGCCATTGAGCACATTGGTCAGTTAAAAGGAGAGCAAATTCCCATGGGAACCACAGTGGCTTCTATAAATCGATGGGCATTTACCCTGCGCGAACCAATTGGCATAGTTCTCAGCATAAGTGCTTTTAATCATCCGCTAAATCTGGCAGTGCATCAAATAATTCCGGCTTTTGCCGTTGGCACACCCGTTATCATCAAGCCGGCAACATCAACGCCACTGTCGGCAATCGAGTTGGTGAAAATTATGAAGGAAGCCGGATTGCCAGAGGATTGGGCACAGGTGGTTATTTGCAACCGCCAAAATGCCGAGAACATGGTGAAAGATTCACGGATCAACTACCTTTCATTCATAGGTTCGGCCGAAGTGGGATGGAATCTTCGGTCTAAGCTGTCGCCGGGAACCCGATGTGCATTGGAGCACGGAGGTTCTGCACCGGTAATTGTCGAGGCAGATGCTGATCTTTCGCAAACCGTTCCCGCATTGGCAAAAGGAGGATTCTATCATGCCGGTCAGGTATGTGTATCCGTTCAGCGGGTATATGTTCACGAAAATATCATCGAAGAATTTACCGCTCAACTGGTCGCAAAAGCCAATGCTTTGCATGTTGGAGATCCTATGGATCCTAAAACAGAAGTGGGACCGCTGATTCAGACTTACGAGGTCGATCGGGTAGAGCAATGGGTAAATGAAGCTAAAGCCGAAGGCGCGAAAATAATGTGTGGCGGGAAACGGATTTCTGATACCTGTTATCAGCCAACGGTTCTGCTGAATCCTGATTCTGAATCGAAAGTTTCTCAGCACGAGGTGTTTGGTCCGGTGGTTTGTGTCTATGCTTATTCCAAATTGCAGGATGCCGTTAATCGCGCAAATTCATTGCCTTTGGCCTTTCAGTCAGCCATTTTTACCTCTAATTTAGATGTGGCTCTTGATGCCGTCAATCAACTGAATGCATCGGCTGTAATGGTAAACGATCACACCGCTTTTCGTGTCGATTGGATGCCTTTTGGCGGGCGCGATGCATCAGGAATCGGCATGGGAGGCATTCCGTATTCCATGCACGAAATGACCCGCGAAAAACTCATGGTGATTAAATCGAAAGTATTGTAATTAATAGTCCGTTAGATTTTAGTAATTAGTAACTAGTTTGATTTACAAGATGCTTATTTTTAATATTTTAACCGGTAATTCTTTGTTCGTAAAACACACTAAAAATCAAATATTTACAAAAGCTTAACGAACTGTTTGTAATAAAAATCAGGGCGGAATTCATTTTTCGCCTTTTTTCATATTTTGGGCGTGTCCCTCCGGGTCAGGCTTTCCGTTACTACTCCTCGCTCATTCTTCGCTGTGGGGTATACACTCCAATCCTTCACGCAGGCCGATATTAGCTTTCGCTTCAATAAATAGTACAAACCAAACGCAATTCTGTCCATTTACCAGCAAGCACCTCTATATTAACTTTGTAGTAAAGATTTATAACAGGAGGTAAATATGGATAAGGTATTTCACGAAGCAGGAACAAGAGGAAGTAGTCAATTGGATTGGTTGGATAGCAAGCACAGTTTTAGTTTTGCTGATTATTACTGTCCGGAGCGAATCCATTTTGGAGCGTTAAGAGTGCTTAATGATGATGTTGTTAAAGCAGGAATGGGTTTTGGAACTCACTCGCATCAAAATATGGAAATCATTTCAATTCCATTAAAAGGGGCATTAAAGCATAAAGACAGTGCAGGACATTCCGAATTAATTAAAGTGAATGATGTTCAGGTAATGACAGCAGGAAAAGGGATTATGCATTCTGAATACAATGCATCTGAAACGGAAGATGTACATTTTCTTCAGGTTTGGATCATTCCTGAAAAAGAAGGACTGGAACCAGGTTACGATCAACGATCATTTCCGGAAGTAAATGAGAATGGTGAATTGCAACTGCTTGCTGCTCCAAAATCATCACAACATAATGCTTTAAAAATTAATCAGAATGCATATGTGTTCCGGGCAAAAGTAGCTAGTGGAAATACACTCGAATATACAATAAACGGTAACGCAAACGGAGTTTATGTTTTTGTTCTTAACGGAGAGCTGACAGTTGATGGAGAAATTCTTCGGCCGCGGGATGGTGTAGGCGTGAACGGAGTTCATTCACTGGATATTATGGGTATTGTTAATTCAGAATTTTTGATTTTTGAAGTGCCAATGCATTAATTAAATGTTAAGAATGGCTTAAGTTGGCCTGTGATGTTGAAAATGGGTGTAATCAACCACTAAAAAGTAGATTTCACAGGATGGAAGCTGTCTAAATTATATTATCTTTGTTTTTTGTCAGGAAAAGTGATATAAATCAGTATTTTTATTACAATTTCAGACAATCGAATGTAAGATTCTAAAATTATTACTATGGCAAACAGACCTGTAACCATTAAAGACATAGCTGAAAAACTAAGTATTTCAGTTTCCACTGTCTCGCGTGCTCTTAAAAACAATCCCGAAATTAGCTTAACAACCAGAGAAGCAGTTCAGAAATTGGCAAAGGAATTAAAGTATCAGCCAAATCCATTAGCTGTTGCTTTAAAAACACAAAAGTCGAATACTATTGGTGTTGTTGTTCCGCAAATTGTTAGTTCTTTTTATGCTACTGTTGTAAAAGGAATTGAGCAGATTGCTGATGAGCACAACTATCAGGTATTTGTTAGTTCTTCAAATGAAAGAATCGAAAAGGAAGAGAAAAATGTAAATGGGTTCCTGAACATGAGAATGGATGGAATTATTCTATCACTTACCCGTGCAACAACTACATACGATCATATTCATAAAATACAGGATATGGGAGTGCCAATGGTACTTTTCGATAGAACATCTAAAGAATTAGAGGTTTCTAAAGTTGTTGCTGATGATGCAGCCGCAGCTCATACTGCAGTAACTCATTTGATTAATGGTGGTGCCAAAAGAGTCGCGTTCATGACTGGACCTGAGTTCATGTTGTTTGGAACAAACAGACTAAGAGGTTATAAAAAAGCCCTGGAAGACAAAAATATCCCTCTTGATGAAACATTAATTTCCCGATGTGATTTTACTGTGGAAGATGCGAAAAGCCTGGCATTGGATTTATTGTCCAGAGCCAATCGTCCGGATGCTATTTTTGCTATAAATGATGATATGGCAATTGGAGCAATTGCAGCCGCAAAAGAGTTAGGCCTTAAAATTCCTAATGATCTTGCAGTAGTAGGATTTTCAAATAGTCGCAGATCGCGTTATATGGAACCTTCAGTTTCTACAATGGATCAGAATCCAAAAGAGGTTGGTCGGGAAGCCGCAAGATTACTGTTTGAACAAATGGAAAAAACACCTGATGCCAAAGCAATAAAAGAAGTTGTTGTTCATGCTGATTTGATTGTTAGAACATCAAGTGACAGATAAAATATAAATGACAAAAAAATCCTGCTTGGTTAAGCAGGATTTTTTTTTAGAAATCTTCTTCTTGTCTTTTTATCAGTTCTTTTGTAGAAAGCAAACCGCAGGCCGCAAAAATATCAAGTCCTCTCGATTTTCTGATCGTTGTGGTAATTCCTTTTTTCGTTAACTGCTCCTTAAAATCTTCCATTGTTGCATCATCAGATCCGTCAAGCGGAGTATCTGGAATTGGATGAAAACGAATCAAATTGATTCTGCATTTAATCCCATCCAAAATCCGGCAAAGCTCTTTTACATGACGTGGCGTATCGTTAATTCCTTTAAACATGATGTATTCAAAAGAAATTCTGCGCTGAAGGCCAAAATCAAAATCACGAATTATTTTCAATACATCTTTTATTGGATATACATTTTGAACCGGCATCAATCTTTTTCTTTCATCTTCGAAAGGAGTATGCAGACTAACAGCCAAATGACATTCGCTATGGTTAAGAAATTCAATCATCCCTGGAATTATCCCAATTGTAGATACGGTGATTCTTCTTGGACTCATCGCCATTCCATAATCCGAGGTTAGGATCTCTAAGGATTTCATGAGTTCAGGAACATTATCCAAAGGTTCTCCCATTCCCATATAAACAATATTGCTTAGATTTTCTCTTTCGGGCAAACTTCTTATTTGATTGATGATTTCGCCACTCGTTAATTGTCCCTGAAAACCTTGTTTGCCTGTCATGCAGAACAAACAACCCATTTTGCAGCCAACTTGAGAAGAAACACAAAGTGTATTTCGTTTCTGATCTGGAATGTAAGCAGTTTCTATAAATTTGTGGGCATGAGCAGTTGGATAAAGGTATTTTTTTGTACCATCAACCGAAACCTGTACTTTGGTTGATGCAGTAATACCGAGATCGTAATTTTCCTGTAAAGCAGTTCTTGTCTTCAACGAAAGGTTCGACATTTCTTCAATACTGGTAATGTCTTTTTTGTACAACCAGTCGGCAATTTGCTTAGCTGTAAATTTTGGAAGTTTTAATTCAGTAACAATTTGAATCAGTTCTTCAAGTGTTTTTCCTAAAAGGGTATCTTTAGCCATTATTCTATTTTATAATTACAGATAAACAGCGATTTTTATCCAGTCTGTTTTCATGTAAATTAATTGCATTAAAAGTAAATTTCAGCTACAATTCTTTCGTATTCAACTCCACGTTTAATCAAAAGGTCGCGAACTTCAACTACCATTTCAGGACTGCCGCATAAAAAGAAACGGCAATTTTCCGGTAGTTTCTTTACATCCTGCAAATATCGTGTTAATCTTCCATGATACAAACCCTCAGCTTTATCTTGTGAGCAGCAACGAATGTAATTATCTTTTAAAACAGGAATAAATTCTTTTTCAAAATAGAAAGAATGATCATATCTGCCTCCATGAATAAGGGTTTTATTTTTAAGCAAACCTGAGCGAAACATTGCCGCATAAGGTGCAATTCCTGTTCCCGATGCAATCCACCATGCCGGTGATTCATCATCAATAAAATCTCCGTCAGGATTTGTCACATAAAGTTCTGATCCAGGCTTAATTTCACTAAGTCTTGGTGTTAACCAGCCATCATCCTTCAAATTGTATAACACCTGAACTTCAGTGTCGTTTTCACCACTGGCTATGGTGTACAATCGTGGTGTTACGCTTAAATCGGTGGTTAATCCAATGTACTGTCCGGCAGTAAAACTCTTTACTTTTTTATATTTTAAAACAAACACTCCGGGAGCGATTGCCTTATTTTCTATTACTATGGTGGTTGAAAGTTTGTTTTTCTGATCTATTTGCGATTCCATATATTCTTATTGATTTATTAGTTGCCCGATGGAATTTCCCTTGCTGAGATAATCATCTTCTTATGTGCCAAAATCATTTTGTCATTGATGTTTTATTGTAATGAGCGCAAAGATAATAAATTATTTAAAAAGATTCTAAATTGTAATAGAATCAAATTTCTTTCCTTTTTGTGACTTTTATCTCGGGTTAAGCATCCTGCAATACGGGATGGATAGATTGAGAATCTGTTCTTGCTTATTAATTTACTAATTCAATTTTAAAAACTCGAATAAAATGAAAACTCAAAATATAATTAAAGGGAATTTATTGCTTGCAACTAAATTCGGGAAATCATGAATACAACAAAGTGATAGGAAACGTAAAATGTACTGCAACCTCAGGTGATATAGAGATGGTAAATGTGATTGGAGATATTTCTTCCCGAACTTCTTCCGCACATCAGGAGTTTGATAATGAGTAAGGGCAAATTAAAAGTATTTCTTCTTCGGGAAATGTTGGGATTCTTAATTAAAAAATCATTTTAAATCTAAGTAGTGGTTCTGGTAATTTGAGAGGACAAGGATTGGTTTTGTTGGGTGAATCCTATTTTAAAGCCACCTCGGGAGATGTTAGCATGAACTTGTTAAATGATTTTGAGCAGTTGAGTTTTGATCTTTCAGCATCTTCAGGATCGCTTAGGGCGGGTAACCGTAAAGGAGATGATAATCCGTATTTTAAGGGTGGGAAAATATGGATTTACGGAAAAATAAGTTCTGGAAATCAAACATTTAAATAAGTAGTTGGAGCTGTTCGAAAACGAACATTGTGTGTGATGTTTACGAACACTTTTGAAGATGTAAATATTACGTTTTCTGGTGTAATTGTATGAAAAAGAGTATTATATGTATTTTGGCCTATGGATTGTAATTATACATTCGAAATCATTTATTGGATGGTTTCCCAAATATTGGGAGTGGTGTCCCGGGATTTTGGTTTTAATAGCATAATTAATTGGTTTTCTTGATTGTCCTGTAACTATCAATTAGTTACAGGACATTCTTTTTAAGTTAGGTCGCAATTAGGTCGCATATCAACTAGAAATACACCATTTGTGTTAATGAAGTTGAGCTACTAAAGAATTATTGTAGTTTTCAACCAACAAGTGATGTGTTAGTCCCAATAGAACCCGCCTTTAAATATGTATATTTTTAATTGTGAACTATTTTATGAGGTTTTGCTTAGGTGGGAGTGTTCTTTTTTTGTCCCCTTGAAAATTTTAATTGATTTGTACAGGGAGATGGTTTAAAAAGAGCTGTATTGCACCATTTAACACCAAAAACCGTATGATATTATTGGTAGGTGCTTTTATTTTAATTTCTATTATATCCGAATATTCTTGTTTGTAAAACTTCCTTCCACCAACTTTCTCTAGATATAATAACTTTATCATCAGTGGTTGATTTAAAGATATCTAAAATCGAATATTTGAAATTGTTTTTAATATAGTCAAATTCAAGGGCTTTAAGTTCGTTGTTTCCTCCATGTCCAGTTTTAATATAAGACTTCCATCTTCCTAGTAACATATTCTCTCCATACGCAGAACCAATATACATTTTCCCATTGGATTTATCTGAAATTAAATAAACTCCTTTTTGATTTTCTAATGCAGTTCTCCAACTTTCTTTAGTGACCACTCTAGATAATTCATTCCATGATACATCTACTTTGTCATAGCCAGGGAATATATCGTTATCAAAAGTATCAGGAAGTATTTGATGTATCTCACATTCATTAATAACAGATGTAGCCAACCGTATCATTGCTTGTGACTTATTTTTAAACTTTACAATTAATCTACCAAAATATTTTTCGTATTCTGATAAAGTTTCATATTCATAACCGACACCATTTAATATATTTAAATCCTTTGTTATTCTTCCGATATGAAAAAGAAGCCAAGAATCCTTTTCGTTAAGCCTTATAAAACCAATAGTTATCTGACCTTCTTTGTACGATTTATTTTTATTATAATTCCCATATTGACCGTTAAGAAGTGTTTCAAAATCTGCATTTTTAAAAAACTCTACTGGATTCCAATTACCATCAAACATTAGATTAAATCTAATCTTTACGTTTTCGAGGTTATCCAACTTCAATAACTCATTAAGTAATATTTTATGTGATACTTGTTCCATCATATTTTATTTTCTTCTAATAAATTTAAAATAGCGTCAACATTAAAGATAACCAAGTCAAGACAAATAATATTAAGCTTGAATTTTCAGATTTATTATTAATATGAAGAAAAAGAACAGTAAAAAAAATAGCAATTGGAGTATTAAAAATTTCAGTAGGTAAAGAATCTTTGTTTTTTGATATAAAATAAATCATCTTCATTATTAATACTATAATTGAAATAAAAAAGAACAAATAATCTACAATCTTAAATTATCATCTGACGACATTGGATTAATTCTCCTTAATTGAAAAACTTCTTTCAGAATTCCTATGATCTCTTTATCTGTTTTATTCATTTTTATCATTGGTTGGGATTCATTGAATCTAACGTGTGATGCTATGAATGGTAGTCGAATGCTTGGTGCTTTTCTATCAAGATACAAGAAAGTTGAAGCGGGCTACAGCCCTTTAACAAACTGCCATTTCGGCTATTATTTTATATGTTAGCGGTTGTTATTAATCATCATTCATTTTCCATTCTTTCCTCTTTGCAATCTACACACATTCCCCAGTCACCATCGGATTCTTCATATAGCTGATTACACCAATCGCAACTTCGTAATTCATCAGATTTCCATTCATTTGTACATGAAAAGCATAAAAAGGTATCATCTTTAACGAGTAAAGTCCGCTGTTCACATTTTGGACAGGTTTCTAAAGGGAAGTAGCCACCATCTTTTACTTCTGAATACTCATTTAATCCCCAGATATTTTCAATATATGCATAAGCGACATTTTCAGGAGTATCTTGATATCCGCAGAATAAACACTCTAGTTCTTCATTTAAGGGTAAAGTATGTTGAAAACATTCAGGGCAATCAAATAGTCTAACTTTTTGGGTTTGTAATTGTTCAAGTCGATTTTTTAATTTAGCATTGGTTAAAGATGTAAATTCCTGAAATTTAGCAGACTTCTTTAAGATATCCTTAAATAAATTCTGTGATTTTTTTGAATATTTTTTTATGTCAAGGTTTTCTCTTATTATTTCTAACACATGAGATAATACTTTTGAAACATTACTTTTTAAAGCAGAATCAATTTCTTTGAATGCAAAATGTTCTATTCGGTTTCTCTTTTTCCTTAATTCCCGAATATATCTTTTTGCACTTTCTGAGATTTCTATATTAGCAATATTTTCAAGACGATACAAAATTGTTTCGAAAGAAGCACTTTGAAAATCTCCTGTTCGTAATTTTTGAAAATTAGCATTATCAATATTTTCAAATATTAAAGACCAATGCTCAGTTCTTAAAATCTCTTTCAAAATTAATTCTGTACCTGCAGAAATGTGCAATACAGAATATTTTAAATCATGGTGGTTCTTTGATTCAAGAATTGGTTTTAATGAATTATCAATGAAATCCAACCCGTTTTCTAATAAATCAAATTCTATTTCCTTTGTATTTCTCATACAGATATTGAATCATCTAATTTTATGTGAATTATCTAGTCTCCGATGAAAAAGAGATGCTAAAGTCATAATGTCCAAAGCATCATTCTCATTAATATTCCATTTAATCTTTGGTGCATGAGCAGTCGTATTACGAAACATCCCAAAAAAACCGCGCAATAAATTTGCGAATCCTTTGTGTTCGCTTTTTTCTGTTTCAGTTGTTAAATTATTGATTATAAGAATAGGATTATTAACAGCAAAAACCGAATCAATTAAATCATTACCATCAGAAGTTATTCCAGACAATTCTCTGATTTTGTCAGCAACACTTTTAGTTGACTCAAAAACTGCATGAAAATAATTCTCTTGTAATAATTCGGACTTACAAAAGCGCAGTACGTCGCGATGCACATTTCTTTCTGACAATAAATGCTTTAATCTATCTGCTTTCCTTTCAGCTTCGCTAATTGTCTCAACTTTACTTGTTTTTAGAATTTTACCAGTCTCGGCAATTTCAAAACCAATAAAACTTAGTCTTTTGTTAAGCTCAATTCTTCTAAAATCAAATTTATCTTTATCATTAAGGTATCTTACTGGAGCCATTGCCCTTTTTATAAAATCCCAAATATTATTTGAGCATTGATGTTCATTCTGCCAATTAGCAAAAGCATTGTATAATCTTTTCCTTTTTGTTATTTTCGGATCGGTATCTTTAATTTTTGAGTCTAATAATAATTTACCAATCTCAGTCCCCGAAAGACCTAAATTTGTATCTGCAATTATCTTGCAGATGCCTTCAATTAGTTCTTCTTTTAGTGGTTCTTGTTTTGCCATTTTTATATGTTTGGAGGTCCGTTTCAATAACCGCTAAATTTGTTAGAATGTTCACTTATTGTGAAGATGATCATTAATATCATCTATAAGCTGTCACCAAAATTCTCACTAAATTATCAATTTTTAATTAAGATTCATACTGTCAACTTTCCGATATGGAAAATCTCATTTTAAAGAAATCGTTATCCCGATTATTTTTCCTTCTTAAACGATCTTTCTGATAGCAAAACAAATCAATTTGGTAGAAATTTTCATTTCGCTAGGAAAATAAGCACGGACAAAGCCTACAAATAGAGCCATTACAAAGGGTTCTTAAGGGGTATTTATCCCGATCTCATCAGTTCCTATCTAGATCACTTATCCCGCTTCTATCCCGTTCGTTTATTCTACTTAAACGATCTTTTTGTAAGCGAAACAAATCAATTTGGTATAAATTCTCATTTTTCTAGGAAAATAAGTGGATAAAACGCTCGAACTTGTGCCAGATATATCGGAGCAAAGTGTGCCACAGATTTCGGTCTAACTTGTGCCACTTTAGCTTGAAGGTATTTCGGAGCAATTTGTGCCGCTTTCGATAAAAAAGAATGATTTCTATCTTGTCTGTGTACCTATACACAGATATTTATGGCTGCAAAACGGATAGACATCATGGATATATTACAATTAATCCAATTAAAACTCAGGGGAGAAAGCAATCGCTCCTGTTCAAAGATTTTATCGATTCATCGCAATACGATTAACTACTACGTTCGTCAATTAAAGGCCAGTGGTCTGCAGTTTTCGGATTTATTAGAGCTGAGTGACACAGAACTGCGTGAGCTTTTTCCAACACCTAATACAACGGATACTGATCGTTATCAGGAGCTTTCGGCTTACTTTTCATATTTTAAGAAACAAATGCTGTTGCCGGGCTGTACCCGGGAGACCCTTTGGCGGGAGTATCTTCAAAAGCATCCTGAAGGATATGGATATACGCAGTTTAATGAGCATTTGAATAAGTGGCTGAATAAAGCTAAGGCAAGTGGAAAGCTGAATCATAAAGCCGGAGAAAAAGTATTTGTTGACTATTGCGGAAAGAAACTCCGGATTGCTGACAAGGAAAGTGGAGAACTTCGGGATGTGGAAGTTTTTGTAGGCATTTTGCCTTGCAGTGGCCATACCTTTGTAGAGGCAAGCTACTCCCAGAAAAGAGAAGATTTTATTGGTTCAATGAATAACTGCCTGCAGTTTTATGGAGGCAGTCCAAAAGCGATTGTCACTGATAATTTAAAGGCCGCAGTAAGCAAAGCCAGCAAGTACGAGGCAGTTCTGAACAAAAGTTTAAAAGCTTTCGCTCTTCATTACAATTGTGTGGTTAATCCAACCCGCACTTATTCTCCTCAGGACAAAGCCTTGGTTGAAGGTGCGGTAAAACTTGTCTATCAGCGTATTTATTTCCCTTTGCGCAACATGATTTTCTTTAGCCTGGAAGATCTTAACAGGCAACTTAAAACAGAACTTGAAAAGTATAATAATTACCTGATGAACACTTATCAGGCAAGCAGAAAAAAGCTGTTTCTGGATCAGGAACAAGCCTACTTGCAGAGCCTGCCACCTGCTCCTTACCAGATAAGGCATTACAAAAGAGCCAAGGTGCAGAAAATGGGCTATATATACTTGTCTGACAACAAGAACTATTACAGTGTGCCCTATCGTTATATCGGCAAAATGGTGGAACTGCAATACAACTCAGAAATGCTGGAGATTTATTATCAGGGAGAACGAATATCCAGCCATAAACGTAGCCAACAGACAGGGTATTACAGTACCATAAAAGAACATCTGCATAGTTCTCATCGGTTTTACAGTGAGTGGAGTCCGGAGTATTTTCAAAAATTATCTGCTGATGTTGGTCCCAATACAAGCACCTATATCGGTAAGCTTATTCAGCAGCAAGATTATCCGGAACTGGGTTACAAACAGGCTCTGGGTATTATTGCATTAAAAAAAGCATTTAGCCGGTCAAGAATAGAGCTTGCCTGCAGTATGGCTCAGTCTCATGACAGATACTCCTACCGAACCGTTAAACGAATACTGGAAAATAATATGGACAAGGCTCTTCAGGCTCAGCCACAAGAGAGATCCATCCCAATACATTTAAATATCAGAGGATCAAAAGCGTATTGCTAATACATTAAAAATGAAACAAATGAACAATCAAACTACCATTGAAAAAATGAAACAAATGAGGCTCTCAGCCATGGCTGAGACTTATCACAACTCACTGCAAAACAACATACACAAAGATTATACGCTGGATCAGTATATTGCTTTACTTGTGGATCAGGAATGGGAATACCGGCATAACAAACGAATCAAAAACCTTATCTTTTCTGCAGGTTTTCGACAATCAGCTTCCATTCGGGATATAGATTATACAGTCAATCGCTCTTTGGATAAAACCGTTTTTGAAAGGCTGGCTCAGATGGATTTTATTAAAAATCGGGAAAATGTAATTATTACAGGAGCTACAGGTACTGGTAAAAGCTACTTGGCACAGGCTTTGGGGAACAACGCCTGCTTGCTGCAACACAAAACCCTGTACTTTAATTTTGCTCGTCTGACAGATCAAATCAAACTGGCAAAACTGGAAGGTACTTACCTGAAATTAATGAAGAAGATCGAAAAAACAGATTTGCTAATACTTGACGATTTTGGCTTAACCAGTTTTGATGAGCAAATCAGAAATGCATTAATGGACATAGTGGAAATGAAATACGATAAATCATCAGTGATTATAGCTGCTCAAATACCCGTAAAATGCTGGCATGAAACAATCGGTGAAGGAACTATTGCTGATGCAATTTTAGATCGGTTGGTTCACTCATCTCATCGGTTAGAACTTACCGGGCAATCATTAAGGAAAAACAAATTAAATAAATCTCAAAATAATTAATATTTTTAGCCTGGAAACCATTCTTTTTCTAGTGGCACAACATCACCGAAACAGGCGGCACAATTACACCGAAATATCCAAAATAAGCCTTTACAGAGAATTAAACCTATAAACAGAGCTGTAATAAAGCGGTTTTAAGGGGTGTTTATCTAGGTCTTATCTAGTTTTTATCCCGATCTTATCTAGATCGCTTATCTGTTTCGGAGGGCATAAAAAAAGCCAAGTAATATTTTAGTGACTCAGGTCTCAATTGCCCGAAGTCTAAAATATCAGTTGGCTCAATTACAAATATAAATAACCAGACAATTACACATCTTTGTTTTCCTCTGATTGCATCAAGTAGGCTTGTAAAGTGCTGAATATTTCCATTTGTTCTTCAGGAGGTTTTGCAAACAGGACATACAGCATTTGAACCAGATAGCTTTGTGCATTGGACTGCATTCTTCGAATGTCATCAGCAAAATATAAAACCCTCATAACCCAATTAAGAATAGATTGATTGCAGAATATCTGTGACTTAAGACACCTTAAGTGAATAAATATACCCTTATTTGTCCCTCATGTAAATATAAATTGAGTATTGGGTTTTGCGGATGGTGCCTGAGTTGATTTATCTTATTATCCTTCCGTTATTATTTAACACGTATTAGTTTCGAAAACCTGCTATACGCCCATTACATAGCAACGCGTGTTGGTATTAGTTTTTCTCGTAGGTTTTCCTTGTCTTAAAAAAAGAATCAGGGTTATAAAATATAGCAAACATATCAGACATAAAAGGTATGTCATCATTTTCTAAAGACATAGCTTTATGCTCTAATTTTCTCAAGATTTCAACCCAATATCTAATAATTTGCAAAACATACAATTGCCGATACTTAATTATAGATTCAGTCACTCCTGTCAAATAGCTTGCGGTTTCCACGTCTGTAATTGAATTTCTTGACTCGTCTGTATGTCTCACTATAGTAAAAGAACCAATCATTGAATTTACTAATCTAGCATTATGTCTAATTTTTTCTTTTTTAGGTTTAGAAACTCTTAGTTCAAAAATAACTTGGTCTACATTTTTACTCCAATCTTGGATGGGATCACTTTGAAATTTACTTTTTACTAAAAAATTAATATTTGAATACCTATCACCTTTTGCAAATTTTGATAGGATAGATAGTATTTCTGAATGAATCGGTTCAGTTTGTTCCTTTGAAAAACGGAAAGAAATATTATGGTGTAATATTATTAACTTGGATTTTTTGAAAAGAACTTCTAAATCATGACCAATTTCTTTTTTTACATATTTTTCTTTAGGAAATTCGCCATCATTAAGTATATAATAGTCTAGTATTAAACACAATTTCCCAATCCGTTCAAGACCTGTAGTTAAACTTGTAAATGCTTGGAAATAAATTCCTTTTTGTCCATAATTAGCTTTTCCTAATTGAGTTATTCCACTTGCAAGCATATCTTTTGTGAATTTAGCTTCATCTGCGATTACGTGAAAAATTTTGTTCATGTAAGGATTTTTATAATTAATGCTAACGTTGGGCTTCCCCAACCTAATTGGTTTATTCCTTAAATAGGGCAGTGCAATCCAACCTTTAGGTACTTTTATCACAAGCAACTTAGATCAATAAAATAGTACTGTAGATAGAAATAACAAAGCCCTTAATAAAATCTCTTCAAAGGCTATGTTTAGTAATAAAAGTTGGTTATATCATATCATCAATCAATCCATATTTTATACCGTGTGACCCGTCTCCGTCAAATTTCACAATGATATCTTCATCTCTAATATCATCTGTATAATGATTGTTTATCAATATCAACTGTATGCTATCCTCATTTTTTTGCGCAAAATCTGATAAGTATTTCATCATTAGTCTAAATATCTTATGATCTCTAAATTCATCTTTTTCACTATTATTTTCAACAGCTCCTAAATTTTTCCCAATCGTATCTAACATTAAAACACCAGGATGATATGTTTTTTGTAATTGAAGACAAGTCCTTAATATTGAAACAAAATAAGCAATAGTAATTAAGGTTACGGCACCACCACTACCAATATTATCATATTTTACATTTCTAACAAACGGCAAATAGGTTTTCCCCTCAATACAAGCATCTGTAAGTTTTGGGAAGTCAAATTCTTTAAGCACAGAAGAGAAAGTTTTACTAAGTTGTAGCAAGATTAAATCAAAATTTACATTCTCTTCTTCTAAGTCCTTAATTTGCTTAACCAAATCCTCATATCTGAGTTCTGCTATTCTAATTTCTCTAGATATTTCTGCAAGCTCTAACTGAACCTTATTTGAAGAATCAATATTTTCAATTTGATTATCAACTTCACCAAGTTCCCTGTTTAGTTCTTCAATTTTTGAAATTAAAGGGCTTATATATACTTGTTGGACTGTATTAAGTTTTTCTTCTGATTTGGCTCTTTTTTTAACTATCGTTTCTATTTCTTTTGAAATCTGGTTCAGCTCATTATTTTGCAATTCTATAAAATCAATCAGTTCATTGATCTTAGAATTTAAACGTTTCTTTTCAAGAGTCAAGGCTTTAACTTCTTCAGGTTCAAGTTCTGTTAAATCACTACCACACAAAGAACATTTGCCATATTCAGAAATCTTCAATTCCGAATTACAGGATGGACATTCTTCAAATTCAAGACTTTGAATTTTTCCTTGTGCCATTAATAAATAATCATATTTGACTGACTCTTTACTATATTGATTTCTTAATAAATTAAGTTTGTTTTTATAGTCAAGTATTTCTTGATGATTAGTTTTAAAGCTTTTGATTTCTCTATCATACAGAAAAAGTTGAGCCTCCAATGATTTCGTGAAATCATCTTTTACTTTACTAGTCTGCTTTATATCGTTTAATTCAGTAGAAATAGCTAATTTTCTTTCAGTTAATCTGTTTTTCTCTACTATAATACTTTCAGTAGTTATATTTAATTCAACACTTGTTAAGAAATCTACAATTGCATTTTTACGCACATGATATTCATTAATTGCTTCTTTTTTCTGCTTTTTCAACTCCTTTAAATGATGCAATATTTGATTTAAAGAATTGAGAATTATTTCTAGTGTTGGTTTTCGTTTGAAATTTGATTGATAGTTTTTCTCATTTAAAAGATTCTCTGAATCAATATGTGATTGGTTTACATAGCAGTATTTAAATAAATCTCTAAAACTAAAAGCTTGATTTGAAATCGTAATCTCAGGCACATCTAATTTATCTAGTAGGAAATTAGATAATGAATTATTATTTCTTGGAGAAGAAACTTCAAATATCTCAAATTCATCAGTAAAATCATTAAATAACTCATTCCAAGTATATAATTTAAAAGGTCGATCAAAATAGAAAAGAGGTCGTACTATTTTATATTTAATAGCCTTTATCTCAATCACCAATTCGACATCAGTACAACTACTCTTTACTTCTTGATAATCTTTATGAACCTTACTACCTAGAGCATAGTTAATTAACTCTAATATCGAAGATTTTCCAGTCGCTATTGGACCAGTAATAAAATTCAGACCTCTCTTAAAATTTATAGAATAATCTTTTCTGTAGCCTTTTAATGTTAAGCTATGTATATATAGGTTTTGTGCCATCTAGAATGAATATTTGATATTTTCTTTTGTCTTTAAATGAATTGCTTCTTTTACTTTCAAATCACTCAACTTTGATACATTTTTCGAAATTAAAGAGGAGTAATCTAATAACCGAGAGCCATATGGACTATCAATATCCAATATTACTTTTTTTCCTAAGTCTGTAATCTGATAAATAAAAGAACCTTTTAGAATTTGTCTAGCTACAAGTCCTTTCGAAATTAAAAACCGCAATATTTTATGATAGCAGTCCCTGTCTGGTTCAGAATGATAGAACGAAAAAAGTTCTTCAAAATCATATTGTTTAACTTTTTCCATTTCTCCAAACATTGTTACTGGATACTTCAAATAGAAGTCATAAAGAATTATTTTATCAAATGTCATTTGAAAAGACCTTTTATCTTTAAATTCATGAAGTAATGTCAGGACTCTCATATAACCACTTAGAAATTCTAATTTATCCTTGATTTCCATCTTTGTTCTTAGTGTAAGTAATTAATTTTTCCTTATAGTTTTTCACCCAACCTATTTCACAATTATCAGCAAACTGATGTAATATCCCTTTTTTTTCTAGTACACTGATATTAAGAGATGTCTTTAATGCCGATTCATTCAAATCTTCTATTCTTTCATTAACATTACCTAGCAAGTTGTTTCCATCTTCTTTATCAGCATGCTTGGTATATTGGGTTAACCATAAATCATGGACATTTAGCTTTAAACTGGACAATTCATTAATATCTTTCTCAATTCCTTTACTTAAAAGTGTTTTTTCAAGTATTTCAGCATTAAAAAACTGTCTTTCGTAATTAATATGATGCTCCTTAATATTTGCAGAATTCAGTTTTGATATAAAAACACTATTCCTGTAGTCAATTTCAGTTGGTTTACTTAATACTTCTTTAATGGTATTCTCTCTTTCAATCAGATATTTGTGAATATCTGCTATAAGCCGACTGTCTTCTAAACCAAAAACCTCTTCATCAACTTTATGCTTACGCAGAAATCCCAAGAGAGAAGTACTGTCTAGTAACTCTATTTTTATATTATATTTCTTCGTGGTCTTCTTTTTCCATGTAGCCCACCATCTATGCTCATCTATATTAAGAGCTTTTGGAACACAAAGATTCCATTCTTTTAATTCATAGGCTTTTGATTCATAGGCCGTTTTAAAAGAATCTCTTATTTGTTTTCTTTGAGATTCTCCAATAGAATAAATGAAGAATTTGCATTGGTAAACAATTATTGGTTCGTCAAAATTGCCTACGAATATATCAATACCTTCATCCCCAGGGTTACATTCTACGGCAAAAGAGTTTTCAAACTCTTTCTTGAAGGTCTTTTCGCAAGCACTTTCAAAAATATATCTTGCACCTTCTTTGTGTTTAAGCAATAAATATTTAAAGTCTAACTCCATATTTTACAGATAATTATTATCCTATTTTCAGTATTGAATATTCAACTATCATTTTTCTTAAGCCAAGAAATATAACACTCGCTTTTTGTATGTATGCATCTTACCAATATTGGTTGCATTTATATCTCGTAGTCATGTCGTATTTTATGATCATCGCACCTATAAATGTATTCTTTCATTTTGTTTTCATTTTTAATAAACGAATAATAATGCATAGTAATTTTGTAAAATCTTACGATCAATTTCAGTGACTTATCTAATTCGGAAAAATTAACTTCAAAATTGTTCAATCTCACAAATAAAATTAACATCGTCGGCCACATTGCAACAGCGACTATCTGAGGAAGATTATCAGGGGTACCAATGACCGAATAAGCTCCTCTCTTTATAAAATACTTTGCGAATAAAAATGAACCACCCTTACATGAAGACATAAATATTCTTTTTTTACTAAGATCTATTTCAATATCATCTAGATCATACGAATTGACAATCTCATTATTGAGTTCCAAATTTTCTTCATCACCGTGCGTTGAAATGAATAAATATTTATAATTTGACTTTGCAAATTCAGTTAAAACTTTTCTCAACCCCTCAAATTCATCAACTTTAAAATACTTAGGATTGAAATCATTAATTGACTTTAAAGACTCGAAAAATATTTTCCCATCCTTAATATCCTCTTGGCCTAATGACTCAATAATATAAAAGTCATCTATTAGATTCATCGCTACTGTTTTTTTATAATAATATTTTCACTAAAGTATTAAAACTAAACTAAGATTCATACTGTCAAATCTGCCAACTTACTTATATACACATAAAATTCATTTCAGGGAGGTCGATATCTCAATAAAGGGATAGTCTGAATAAGGGACTTAGAAATAAGATCAATGTATTTGGAATGACTAATCACTATTAAAATAATTCTTTACAGAGAATCACAGCCTACTATAAGCTCCTTCTAAGACGGCTAATAAACGGCTAGACGGATAAATAGGTAGTTTCTATTGGTGAAAAGGCTTTTATACCTTTAAAACGGGGGCTTTTCAGATAATCACACCCGACAGTAAGCTACTTCTAAGACGGCTAATAAACGTTTAGACGGATAAATAAGTAGTTTCCATTGGTGAAAAGGCTTGCATGTCCTTAAGATAGGGGATTTCCAGATAATCACACCCGACATTAAGCTACTTCTAAGATGGCTAATAAACGGCTAGACGGATAAATAGGTAGTTTTCATTGGCAAAAAGGCTTGTGTGTCCTTAAAATTAGGGCTTTCCAGATAATCATACCCGACCGTAAGCTCCTTCTAAGACGGCTAATAAACGTTTAGACGGATAAATAGGTAGTTTCCATTGGTGAAAAGGCTTGTGTATCCTTAAAACAGGGGTTTTCCAGATAACAACACCCGACAGTAAGCTCCTTATAAGACGGCTAATGAACGTTTAGACGGATAAATAAGTAGTTTCCATTGGCAAAAAGGCTCTTATACCCTTAAAGCAGGGGGATTTACAAATAATCATACCTGACCGTAAGCTCATTTTAAGACGGCTAATAAACGTTTAGACGGATAAATAGGTAGTTTCTATTGGTGAAAAGGCTCTTATACCTTTAAAACAGAGGCTTTCCAGATAATCATACCCTGCCGTAAGCTCCTTATAAGACGGCTAATAAACGTCTAGACGGATAAAATAAGTAGTTATCTATTGGCAAAAAGGCTCTTATGCCCTTAAAACAGGGAATTTGCAGATAATAACACCCGAATGTAGGCTACTTATAAGACGGATAATAGATGGCTAGACGGATAAATAGGTAGTTTCCATTGGAGAAAAGGCTTGTGTGCCCTTAAAAACAGGGGGTTTCCCTGATAATTATACCCGCGTAAGCTCCTTCTAAGACGGCTAATAAACGGCTAGATGGATGAATAAGTAATTCCAATTATTGACATGAAATAAGAAAACGATTATTTGGAAGGGGGAAATAAAAATGAACTTAAAAATTAATTGCCGCTAAAATTCATTTCCAATTTCATTCTGGATAATGTGAAAAAAAACGAAAATGTTATTGAATTACTAGCAAAACTGAATTAAACTATATATGAAATAAACATATTTTCTATCTTTGAGTTTAGTTCTTTTAATGAATTTACTTAATAACAATATCATCAGATACTTATTCTACATGAGTCAAAAAACTTTTAACATTTATTGCGACGAAAGTTGTCATCTGGAAAATGATAAGAAAAAATATATGTTGCTTGGTAATGTCAGTTCTGCTTACAATCAGGTAAAGAGGCATACTGAACGAATTAAAGATTTAAAAAAGAAGCATAATTTTTATGGTGAAATTAAGTGGTCGAATGTTTCGAACTCGCAATTAAAATTTTACAAAGAATTAATTGATTATTTTTTTGATACAGATCTACGTTTTAGATCTGTTGTAGTTGATAAGTCAAGGATTAATAATCAAGCATTTGATCAAGATTATGATACGTTTTATTATAAAATTTACTATTATTTGCTTAATCATAGAATTAACAGTGCATACACCTACAATGTATATCTTGATATCAAGGATGATTTGAGTGCCATTAAGGTTGATAAACTTAGAAAAATATTAAATACACAATTTGGAGTATTTCGAAATGTGCAAAACATTAGATCTCATGAGAGTATTTTATTGCAATTAGCGGATTTTATTATGGGAGCACTATCATACAATTTGAATGATGATAAAAAAAGGGTATTGGGTAAAGTTCAAATTATTGAAAAAATAAAAAAACATACTAATCAAAATTTAACTTGTACCTCTAACTATAATGAGGATAAATTGAATCTTTTCTTTATTGATTTAAAATAGATTATGCCATTTAACTTACTGAAAAGATATAATCATCTACTGGAAATTGATGATTTAAATTTTTCTAATAGAATAGAATCTTTAAGAGGTGTTTTTGATAGAGATATCGTAAATAATGATAATTTTTCATTTAGAGGTAAATCCCTAAATCCTACTCCAAAAGATGGTGAAATTCCAATTGACACCTTGTTTTCTCATTTAACGACAACTATTGTTGACGGTAAAACAAAAAAACGAGAATTTGAAAGAGACCGTTCTATACGGATACATTGGATAAAAAATCATTTGCGAGAAAAAGAAGGAGACCTAATGGTATTTAGTACAAAAGATAAGGGAGGAATTAGAACATACGTATATGATAAAAAAGAACTATATGTAATTGTTCTTGAACCATTAAGGAAAATAGATGAATATTACCTTCTTACAGCATATTATCTTACAGGAAAAAATCGATTTAAAATCGAAAAAAAATATAAAAGAAGACTAGATGAACTACTATAAAACGCAAAAAACGCAAAGCATCTAGGCTTGCGTTTTTCGATTTCCTTCCTCCGTACGGTAGGATGAACTCGGTACAAATTTAAACCAAATCTAAACCAAAAACAACAATGTTATAATATATTATAACATTTATAAATTTAGTCGAATACTGAAATGGACGTAATTAGCTTCTTGTCAGATATTTGTATTTATTGTCGATTACGGATATGACGATCTTTTATTTAAATTTATTATATTATCATTCTCTAATAACCTTATTTTTTTTGTGTCTTACAAATCAGGTTATTTCAATTATTAAGAATTGGAATGAAAAAAGCCAATTAATATTTTAGTGGCTCAGGTCTCAATTGCCCGAAGTCTAAAATATCAGTTGGCTTGCTTACAAATTAAAATCCTTAGATGGTAAAGGCTTACTTTGTTCATTAAATATCTTCGCTTTCTTCGGATTGCATCATGTAGGCATGTAAGGTGCTGAATATCTCCATTTGCTCCTCATAAGGTTTTGCAAACAAAACATAGAGCATTTGTACCAGATAGCCCTGTGCATCGGGTTGCATTCTTCGAATGGCATCAATAATTTGTTTTTCCTGAACATTGTATTGATCCGCCACACCGCCCAAAGCATCGGGTTTACTTGGAATCAAATTGTTTGCAAAAGCCCCTAATACGGATTGAATTGCTGGCATTTGGCTAATTGCCTGAACCGTATCTTTGGTTGTGCTGGTACTTGCTTCTGCTATATCTCTGGTGTATTTTTCCTTTTGGTCATTTAGTTTATCATTTAGCTTTTCAATGGTAAATTCATGCTTTAGATTCGTATCCTCTAAAGCTCTGATTTTTTCCCCGTACTCGTTTCTTAAGCTTAAGATTGTATTGAAATGTTCCCGTTCGATGGTTCGTAATTCTGCCGAAGCGTTTTGGTTCATTTGCTGATTTTCCCTGCTGTCAATATCGATGAGCGGATAAGTGCCATCGAATTCATCCAGATGTTTTTCAGTAGTTCTCATTTTATATGCCTTGTTTCTACAGGCAGAGGAACAATAGCGACTGTCAGACCGCTTTCCTCTTATTGGCTGATTGCATACTTCACATTTCATTTTCTGGTTTTTTTAAGTTGTTGATTTTTTTTAATTCTTACAATTTGTTGTAGGGTTTGCTGTGTTTGAAAATTCCTGCCTGATCAGTCATCAAATCTGGTATCCTTTATTCGTCTGATATTGGGATAACCTTGTTTGATTTCCCAAGGAGTTCTCCATTCGATATGATCATGAATGTATTTCACTTCATTTTCAAAAAGCAATTGTCGGTTTTTGATGTGCTCCAAAAAGACAGGATCAAGTTTTTTCATTTTCCGATTAAGAATATCATAGGAAATATCTAATTCCATGGCAAGCTCTTTTCGGTTCATTGTTCTGTATTTCATTTTTTAATTTTTGCAGTTTGCTTATTCCTGAATTCTGTTTTTTTCGTGTTTGTATTCTTTTTAGAGTGTACCCTGTCAGGCTCATACTAAAAGCATCCTTTTTGCCTTGATTTGGTGTGTTCATTTTGACACCCTTAAATGAATACTAGATTTCAAGCTCTACGAACTTTTTTACCCGCTGAACTGTGGAAACCGATTTCTTGACCAATTTTGAAATATTTCGGATTGACTTCCCATCGTTTAAAAGTTCAATGATGTCTGAATGTTGCTCTCTGTATTTTTCATCGCTCATTTTTCCTTTTCCAGCATGAAGCTGATAAATGCCCTTTACTTTTGCGACTGCAATTCCTTGCCGTTGGGCTTCTCGATTACTCATGTAATCCATTTCAGCCATTGAAGCCATAATGCCAGTCATTAAAGTGAAAAAGAAATTATCTTTTCCTTTGGTTTTACTGATCAGGTTATGCCTGACAATCTCAATGGTACAATCTTGCTTTATAAGTGTGTTGATCGTTTCAAGAACGTCAAAAGTGTCTCTGCCAAGTCTGTTTATGTCCTCAACAATAATGTAATTAATCACCTTGTTTTTGGCATCAGCTAAAAGTTTAGAGCCTTGTTTTCTTTCTTTAAAGGGGATTCGTCCGCTTATTTTTTCAATGTAGGCTTTGCCCTGTATGATTTCTTCCTGTCTGCCTGTGTTTTGCCCTTCGGTTGAAACACGTACGTAGGTTGCTTTTCTTTCGGTGCTCATAGTGTAGGCCATTTTTGCATTCCTGAAATCTGTTCGTGAATGTATTTTACTTCATTTTCAAACAGTAAGTAACGTCCTTTGATCTGCTCTTTAAATTTTGGGTCTAAATCTTCCATTCTTCGACCAAGAGTTGATCTGGAAATATCTAATTCCATGGCAAGCTCTTTTCTGTTCATTGTCTTGTATTCCATTTTTGGCTGGTTGCTTTGATTGTTAAAAGGATTAGGATGCTTTTAAATAGGGAAACTGTTTTAAGTGTTCTTTGATTAGATCATCAAACTTTTTATAGACTAAAACCGCGGTATCCCTGTTGGTATTTTCTTTTTTGATATACATTTCAAATGTGGTATGGTATTCATCTTGTAGATGTTCATTTTGCTTAATCATTTTGTCAAGATCAATTCCCATTAAATAAACGATCGGATACCAACTGTTTATAACCAGACCGCAACACTCGGTTACCTTTTCAATATTTTCAAATATTCGAGAGGTTAAAACGCTATCCTCTATTAGATCAATAATGATGTTTTCTTTTTTCGTACTCATTTTATTATTGTGCATGTTCAAGCCTTGTATCATCAGGGCATTGGGTTAATACTTCGGTTTTGGTTTTCTTATCAAATTCATTGAGGAAGAATCGGGCATCAGCACCGTGGTAATATTTTTTCTTTCCTCCTATGGTTGCGATGATCGATGTTTTTCGACTCGGAACTCCTTTTCTCTTTTTTCTGTTTGGGTTGGTAGTTCTAATCAGGTTGAATTCATTTCCTAAATCTTTAATCAGGTTGATAATCTCTTTTTCCTTTTGGCTTCGTTTGGCTTGTCTTTTTTCAGATACTTTCAGGTTGTATGCTTTATCCCTACATTTTCTTTGATCGTTGCAGTACTTGGAATCGCTTTTCTGATGGGTTATCTCTTTACCGCAGGTCAAACAATATTTCTTTTTCTCTTTTCCCTCCCTCTGGTCGTGATTATCGCACCGTACAATACGTGGTGTATCCGTAACATCTTTTTGTGCGTTTTTTTCTAAGTAGTTCCACTTTTTTAAGGGTTCAAATTCGGTGTATTCGTAACAGTTTTTTGTGCGTATAAAGGCTGATAATTCCAATGAAATCAAGTCTTTCAGGATGTTTTTAATGTCCCGTTTTGCGTAGGTTTTTATCAGTTTTTCAAGTTGTTCCTTATTTCGTTGGCGGTCTATGCGACTTCTTTTGTCTTTAATCCACCAATTGGGATTCCGTAAGTCCTTAAACTTGCTTTTGTATTTGGTTGGAAGTCTTCGGGATGTTTTGATTTGATCCCACTCAAAATAGATGGTCTCATCGATGAATTTCAAATACTTATCTATTATCAGCTTGGTAAGCTTTGTTCGATCCAGAAGATCGGCTAAACAGATCATTCCGTAGTTTTCAACCGCTCTCATTCGGGTAAACTTGGTTTCGATGCGAAGCAGTTGTACTTGTGTGGTCGATTGTTCGGATTTATTGTAGAACTTGTATTTTGCATTGGTGCTTTTGTAGGCATACCCATAACCTGCTTTTCCATTGATTTCCATATCGGAACGCTCAACGCCACGACAATACAGAATACTATCTAAAAAGGTGTTGTTGTCAATTTTAGTGGCGGTTGTATCTAGGTTTAAACCAATTTCAAAACCTCTTAACAGTGCCGTTTGTGGGTTTACTCCAAATTCACACAAGCGGTTAACGGCTTCCTGAAAATCATCATAGGTAAAGCGGTTTGCATTATGAGCACCATCATTAAAGAACTTGTGGATAGAACCTTTGATCTTCGCTTTTCCTCTGGGTTCAATGATAAAGTCCAATCCTTTGTAATTGGCTTTTCTGCTTCCTTTTTCCTCTTTTGATTTAAGACTGGTTACGACTAGAAACTCCAGCTCTGGATGGTTTTCCCAAAGGCTAAAATTAAAATTCGTAAGTTCTATGTTGATACCGTCAATCAAGGGAATAAAGTGCTAAAATAGGAGTGAGTTAATTGTCTTAAAATAGTGGTGTATGCGTAACACAAATACGTGCGTTTCCTTTGCTGATTTGAGCAATTTTCGAAAAAAAACAGGCTTAAAAAACCTGTGCATTCGTAACACTTTTATTTGCGTTATTCGTTCTGTATTATCAGTGAAAACGATGTGTGTAGCCGATTTAAAGGATGCCGTTTTGCAAAGTCAAAATGACAAATCCTTTTTCAATTCCAAAGCTTCCACCCTCTAAAATGTAGGTGACTTTCTTTTTAATTACTCTGCCTGTGAATGATTGTATAGAGGTGCAATATTCTGCAAGAATTAAAATGTCACCGACCTTAAAGTCTCTATCATTTTTTCGGACTTCAAAAGGCTTGTTTCCTTTTACCACTTCTTCGAAGTATTCAGGTAAAATCTTTAAAAGGTGTTTCATGATACTTGCTTTTTTGCTGGTTCAGCAAAGCTGAATTGTAGCGTTAAACACATTATTAGAGTAATGATATGCTGATAGTAACCCATTGCAATCCCGAGCAAAGCCATAAGGGCAAGAAACAGGAATAGTATTCTGAGTGCTTTGTTAATTGTTTTCTCCATTTTAAAAATTTTCCTTTTCCCATTCCTCTATAACAGATAAACGGAATAGCATTTTAGTACCCGAAACTTTACAAGAGGGTAGTCCCTTTTTCATCTGAGAATAAATAAGTGCATACTTGCAGTACCATCGCTCTTTAAGTTCATCGGTTGTTATAAAAACAGGTTTTTTTGGCTGTGGTTTAAATTTGGTTAGTAGTAATTCGTTTGATTTTTGTAAACCTTGAATTGCTTTGGCTAATAATTCTATTTCGCTCATGGTGGTGTTTTTTAACTTGCTTTATGTGTTGTTAGGAGATTCTTTTTATTTCAATTCCGTAGTCTAATGTTTTGGTATTGAATGAAATGCCAGATTTTTCTTTTTCTCTTGATGCGGCCATTCGTGCATTGCCTACCTCTTTGGCATTAAGTTTGAACTGATGAGTTTCACCAACGGTAAATTGACGTAAGGTTTTTGACCAACTGATTTTTGTTTGAATTTCCATTATGAAAGCTTAAATTTGTTATTACCAATGTTATTTCACACGGCAAATGTGCGCACAATTGTTTGAAAAAGCAATAAGAATGCGCACAAATGTTTACAAAATCATTTAACTTGCTTATGAATAGTGATATATCAATCCGAATAAAAAAAGTAGTTGCGCATTTTTGTGATGGCAATAACAGGAAGTTTGCATCTATTGTTGAGACTGGAGAAACTAATATTCGTAATTATATAGCTGGAAGACAGCCAAAATTCGATGTTGTCTCTGCAATAGCTTCAAAGTTTGCGGTTAATTGCGAGTGGTTGCTACTTGGAAAGGGGGAAATGCTCCTTACAGAAGAGGAAAGACCTCTATCTCGTACGGCGGAGGAATGTAAAGAATGTGAGAAGTTGAAGAAAGAAATTTCTATGCTTGAGCAATTACTTGAAAGTAAGAATGAAACAATAAGAGCTTACCAATCGGCAACAGAAAAAGAACCTAGTAAAGGTCGCAACTCAGCATAGTTTTTAATAAGGGATTACGAAAGTAGAAAAAGGATTTATTAATATGGTAAATAAGATTTTTTTATTATTGTTAAAAATTTAAAAAGAATTATTTTAAATATCTGTATTGTAAAAGCACTGCCTTATTATGAACAAAGCCAAATATGCAAAAGTATATAATAGGAACAACCGCCTAGATAAGAATGGTAAAGCACCTGTTAACATAGCTGTATATTTCTCTCGAAATGTGAGGCGATTTGTAAAAACAGGTGTTTCGATTACCCCTGCTGAGTGGAATGAGACAAAAAAGATTGTCAAGAAGCATAAAAATTCGATTCGATTAAATTACGTAATAGACTCTTTGATTTCCAAAATTGAAGCATTTGAGCTTGGATTGTTGAATAGAGATTTTGAATTTACCCCAGCGACACTTGATTCTTATTTGCAAAAAGGGAATGAAAGAGAATCATCTTTTATAACCTATGGTTGGGCTTATATTGAAGATTTAAAGCCAAATAAAGCAAAGGGTACAATAAATGTTTATACTAGTCATTGGAGAGCTTTTGAGACTTACAATT
This sequence comes from Marinifilaceae bacterium, assembly GCA_016936255.1. Taxonomy (GTDB): domain Bacteria; phylum Bacteroidota; class Bacteroidia; order Bacteroidales; family Marinifilaceae; genus Labilibaculum. The sequence continues at coordinate 97,619 of JAFGYE010000091.1, forward strand.
CTGATATAAAATTTAGAGATGTTACAAGATCTTTTATTGACGAGTTTGATCAATATTTAAAGGCTAAAAAATATTCAGTTTCAGCAATACAGGGCATTCACGGACTTGTAAAGAATGTAATAAAAAAGGCTATGAATGCTGAACCGCCTTTAATCGACCGTTCACCCTATGTTAATTTAAAGATTGAGATACCCTCTAATTCTAAAGATGCTTTAACACCGGAAGAATTTAAAGCATTTTTGGAGGTTGAGCCAACAACTAAAAGAATGGGTATTGTAAAAGATATGTTTTTAGTTTCAGCTTATACGGGGGTGAGATATTCGGATATAATAAGAATGGGGGCGCATTTTTTTACAGATGATGAAACAATGAGTTTTAAAATGCAAAAAACAAAGCACGATGTAACAGTACCCATAGGGCAATTGTTCGGAGGTAAAGCTTTGGAGATTTTAAATAAATACGCAGGCAATGATTTGTATTTTGGTGCATATCCATGTCTAACAACTATTGAAAAATTTTTATCTGATATAGCCTGTAAAGCCGAAATAAAAAAGCACATTACTTTTCATGTTGCCCGTCATACTTTTGGCACAACATTAGCTGACTTGTCTGGTGATCCATTTTTAGTAATGTCATTAATGGGGCATAAGAATATTAAAACCACTATGGGATACTTTCATGATAATCCTGAAACAAGAAAGAAAAAGATATTAAAAATAGAATGGGAGTAATTAAGTTTCGTTTTACAGTCCTTTTATTTTTAGGTCGCAATTAGGCCGCAAATGACTGATTAATTCAATTAACAGCAAAGAATCCCAAATAGTAACAAAAAAATAAAATCCCCCTGTAACGCTAGTGTTTTCGCGGTTTTTAATTAGAAACATCTGTTTTTTAAGGGTTTGGAAATGTATATTTAGGGTCGATACATTTAATAGCATAATTAATTGGTTTTCTTGAATTGAGGGTCTGCGTTGTAGGCTCTCATTCTTTTTGCATCTTTTTTTTCTTCTAAAATACAGAAGCAGATAGCAATAGCAGGCCTAAATAAAAACAGCTATTCCAAAGGACAGCTGTTTTGTGAGTAGAATACTTTATGTTATTTGTGGTTTGATGGCAATTCTAAGCCGTAACCTGAGACTTTATCTTCTCTTTTAAGAAGTAATGCGAAAATTAATCCTAAAATTCCCAAACAGGCAAACATGATCATGGTGTAGGTGTAATCAAGATTTTCTGATCCTGCAGGATTTGTTTTGTCAAGAACAAGCCCTGCTAGAATTGGGAATGCCCATAAACCAAGATTCTGAACTGAGAACATCAAACCGTAGGCAGAACCAATTCGTTTTTCGTCAACCATTTTTGCTACCGATGGCCACATAGATGCCGGAACTAATGAAAATGCAAGACCAAGTATCACCATTAAAACATAAGGAGACAAACTTGTGAAGGCGAAGGTTAGATGAACAACTACAAGAATTACAGATCCATAAATCATTAAGGAGGATGCTTTACCAAATCGATCAACAAAAAAACCAAATAGAGGAGTGAATATCATTGTTCCAATAGGGAGCATGGATGAAATAAAGCCACTTTCTTTTATGGATAGGTTGAATTTATTTAGAAAAAAATCGGATGAAAAAGAAAGGAAAGGAAATACTGCGGAGTAAAAAGTCAAACACAAGAGTGTTACATATATGAATGAATGGTTTGTGAGTAATTTGGTGATGTCTGAAATGTGAAATTCATCCGTGGTTGAAAGCAAACTTTCCTGTTTTACCTGCCTGTCGAGTTTCAAGTCAAACATCATGTAAATCATGAATACGAGTAAAGCGGAAAGTACTAAAAATGCTGCAAACCAAATGGCCAGGGTCCATCCCGATTGAGATTTAATTAATACAGGAGAAAGATTAAATGCCAGAAATGATCCTGTTCGTGCTAATCCTAGTTTTACACCAAATGCCAAGGCTAATTCTTTTCCTTTAAACCATTTTACTATGATTTTACTGATGACTACAATACTTGTTTCAGCACCCAAACCAAATAGAAATCGTCCCAGCAACATCATTTTAAGTTCAGGAGAATATCCAGGAAAAATGGAAGACATAAATGAATATCCAAAACCATCGTTGCGGTACAAATTACTGGCGCCATAAGCTGTTACCAAAGCTCCAAAAGCCATAAAAGCAACAAATAGAAAACCAGTACGTCGAATTCCTAACTTATCCAGAATAATTCCTCCCAATACAGCCATCAGGAAAAAAACATTGGGAATCGAATAAACGGATACAAACAACCCAAAATCGGTACTTGTGAATCCGAATTCTTTAGTTAAAGTTGATTTTAAGGGTGACAGAGCATCGTAAAAATAGTAGTTTGCTGCCAGCACAAAACCTACAAGCAACAGCATAATCCAACGGGTTACGACAGAATCTCTTAGTGAGTTTTTTATTGTATTTGTGTTCATTCGTATAGTGTTTGTTTAAACAAGTTTCGAAAATACAAAAGCTTTACGAAACCGCATAAAAAAAGCCGTCGCTTAGGACGGCTTTTTTTATATAAGAGATTTTATAAGATCACCTGTTTAGCTAGGTAATTCCAAACCATAGTTTTGTTTTTTATCAGCCTTTTTCAGTAAGAATGATAAGAAAATGGAAATAACACCACAGCCAACCAATACCAAAATCGGGATTGTATAATCTTTAGGTTGTCCTTCAGGTATGCCTTGATTCACAAAATCAAGCAGTGCTCCGATTCCCCAGAAGAATAATGCCAAACCCCAGTTCTGAAGGGTAAACATGGTAGCGTAAGCAGTTCCTAATCTGTTTTCAGCAACAATTTTAGCAACCGAAGGCCACATGGCAGCAGGTACTAAAGAGAATGCTACACCTAAACTTAATAATCCAAAATAAGCTATATATACATTATCTAATATTGATAGAGAGATATGAGCAAAAATCAGAAGTAATGATCCAAGAATCATTAAGGATGCAGCTTTACCTTTTTTATCTACATAATTACCAAAAATAGGAGTGAATATAATTGTTCCAAGAGGGATTAAACTTGCTGTTTTAGCTCCATTGCCTAACCAAATAGCTAAAATGTCTTTCATCACAAACAGATAGATACAGAAAGCAATCAACGCTCCTGTTTTAAACAAAAATCTGGTTTGTTTATTTTCAAAATTATTAGGTACAACAGCAAAAAGAATTGCAAACAAAAAGAAAACAAAGTACACGCTTGAAGCTCCTATTGCTTTGCTTCCCCATAATATTATTTCTCCTGCTTGAGGTAATATTTCTGAGAAACCGAATTTGTTTATCAATAAATCAGGAGCATATTGCATGAATGGGAAAATTGCAGCATAAAAAGTTACACAAAGAAGAGCAATATATAAAAATGACTTGTTCTTGATTAATGCAATTAAATCAGAGAATTTAAAATCTTCTTCAGGATCGCAAACTTCACCACTTTTATCACTATTAGCACGTTCTTGTTTGTCCAACTTAATATCAAATACGGTATAAATCAGGAACATGATAAGAGCCAAACCAATAAGTGAAGCGGCAAAAGTAACAGCAGGAGAAACATGTCCACCTCCAATATCTAAAGAAAGAGCTGTACCCATAGCACTACCTAACCGACCAAATCCCATATTGATTGCCATCGCCAAAGCAAGATCGTATCCTTTAAACCATTTTACAATAGTTCTTGTGGCAACAACACATACAACTTCAAGTCCGGATCCAAATAGAACCCGACCTACGATAATCATGTTTAGCATGGTGCCGTGTTCAGTTCCGAAAAATCCGGAAGCAGCTAAAGCCGAAATAGATCCGCCCAGAACTGCAAGACCACCGAATACAATCCCTGCAACCCTTATTCCCCATTTATCGAGCATGATACCACCAATGATAATCATACCAAACATATTGGCAATGGTAGTTAGAGCAAGAATTCGACCAAATTCTTCACTGGAAAATCCCATTTCCGATTCCATCAGCCCTTTTAAGCCGGAAAAGAAATCCTGAAACCAGTAGGTACTAAAAGTAAGTCCTGAAAGGAGGATTAACATTGCCCAACGCATTGCTGATGAGTCGCGCAACGTTCTTTTTAATGTTTCTGTCATTTGTGTGAGTGAATTAAAAGATTTATATTATTGTTTAAGTTTTATTTCTAAAGCTTGCTAAATTAAGATTAATCCTGAAAGAAACAAAAAGCATATATCATGTTTTATTTAAACATATCGATTCCATATTTCTGGGCATAGTAGCAGATAATCCCTATATTTGGTTTGATTTTCATTTAATTTAATCGAATGAACACTTTAACAGAAAACACCGGGTTATATACCGATTATTATGAGCTGACCATGGCTCAGGGATACTTTTTAAGTGGTAAGGAAAATGAACAAACCGTTTTCGACTACTATTACAGAACCAATCCGTACGAAGGTGGTTACCTTATTTTTGCAGGATTGCAAGACCTTCTTCAAATATTAAAAACTTTTAGTTACAGTAAAGAAAATATTGAATTTCTGAAGAAAACAGGATTGAAAGATGAGTTTTTGGAGTATTTGAAGGATTTTAAATTCACGGCTACTGTTTATAGTATGAAAGAAGGTGAAATTGTATTTCCAAATGAACCATTGGTAAGGATTGAAGGAAATATTATTGAAGCACAATTAATTGAGACATTGCTTCTGAATTATTTAAATTTTCAGTCGCTAATCGCCACAAAAGCTTGTCGGATAAGAAATGTGATCGGGGATAAAGACTTTGCGGATTTTGGTTTACGCAGGGCGCAAGGCTTGGGCGGAATACATGCCAGTCGTGCCGCTGTAATTGGTGGAGCAAATACAACATCGAATGTTTACAGTGCATTTAATTACGACATTCCGGTAACGGGAACTCAGGCTCATTCATGGATTCAGAGTTTTGACTATGAACTGGAAGCATTTCGTCGTTATGCTACTATTAATCCTGATTCGACAGTATTGCTGGTTGATACTTACAACACACTTAAATCTGGTATTCCTAATGCAATAATTGTGGCAAAGGAATTGGAAGCCCAAGGTCATAGAATGATTGGCATTCGTTTGGATAGCGGCGATTTGGCATATTTAAGTAGAAAGGCAAGAAAAATGCTCGATGATGCTGGTTTGGATTATGTGAAAATTATTGCATCAAACCAGTTGAATGAGTACGTAATTAAAAGTTTGAACGATCAGGGAGCGGAGATTGATGGTTATGGGATTGGTACGGAATTAGTAACGGGAAAAGATGCCGGAGCTTTGGATGGTGTTTATAAATTAGTTCAGAACAATGGGATTCCAAGATTAAAAATATCAGAGAACATTGAAAAAATAACCATGCCGGGAAAGAAAAAGGTCGTGCGTTATTTCGATGAGGACGGAATGTTTTTTAGGGATGGAATTCTTTTAGAGAATGAAGAATCGACGAATCGTCTGTTTCATCCTTTTCATAGTCATAAGCATACTTACGTTACGGATTATAAATGTGAAGATCTGATGAGTAAGGTGATGGAAAATGGAGAGATATTAATTGAAAATCAATCTCCTGTTGAAATAAATGCCTATGTAAGGAAACGCTTTGCTCAGTTGCCGGATGGACATAAACGATTTATTAGTCCACATATTTACAAGGTTGGATTCTCTGAAAATATTTTGAGTGTGAGAGATCATATTTTAATGGATATTCGATCAAAAATAGGACATTAACAAAGAGTGCCTATTGAACAATAAAATTCAAATCAATTTTGATGCAAAATTTAGATTCCAAAATAATTCGTCCTACTTTTTTGCTTGATAAAGCAAAATGCATTACCAATATCGAAACAATGCTGACCAAGGCAAAGCGTTCAAATACGCGTTTGAGGCCTCATTTTAAAACACATCAATCGGCTGAGATTGGGGAGTGGTTTAGGGAACGAGGAGTAGATGCTATTGCTGTTTCGTCTGTAAAAATGGCGGAATATTTTGCAAATTATGGATGGGCAGATATTACAGTTGCTATTCCAATAAATGTACGTGAAATTGATTTGATTAACGAATTGGCTTCGAAAATTCAACTGAATTTGGTTGTTGAATCGCAGGAAGCTATATTGTTTTTGCAATCAGAATTAAAACACAGGGTAGAGGTATTTATTAAGGTAGATACAGGTTATCAACGCTCTGGTATTCCTGCTGAAGCAACCGGGTCTATTCGTTTGTTGGTGGATTTGATGAAGGAATCCGATAAGCTAAATTGCAAGGGTTTTTTGGCTCATACAGGACAAAATTATCAAGCAAAAAACCAAGAGGAAATACACAAGAATCATAGCAGAACATTATTGGCTTTAAACGAATTGAAGGATGTTTTCCGAAAAGAAATTCCAGGCATTGAAGTATCCTTGGGTGATACCCCAGCTTGCAGTATCAGCGAAGAATTTTACGGGATTGATGAAATAAGGCCGGGGAATTTTGTTTTTTATGATATTATGCAATACGTATTGGGCTCGTGCGATGAGGATCAGATAGCAGTGGCTGTGGCCTGCCCGGTAATTGCAAGAAATATTGATCGTAATGAATTGGTGATTCATGGTGGTGGCGTGCACTTTTCAAAAGAGTATTTGGAAGCAGATGATGAAGGAACTAAGCTATTTGGCAGTATTGTTCGCATAACAGAAAATGGATGGAGTAGGATTTTAGGTGGAGGATATTTAGCAAGCTTGTCACAAGAACATGGAATTATCCGTTGCAGTGATGAATTATTTGATGAGTTTGTGATTGGTGATTTGATTGGAATATTACCGGTTCATTCGTGTATGACTGCTAACTTAATGGGGCGATTTATGACTACAGAGGGGGAATGGATTGAAACAATGAACAGTAAGCAGTAAAAAAGTAATTGGTGAACAATTACCAGTATGATTTGTTTGTTGATGAAAGATGAAGAAGATGAATTATCAGAAGGTATTGCGCCGATTCAATTTAGACAAAATAAAAAAATCCATTCTTGCAGAGATTGCTTGTACCGATACTTCCAATGCGACAATAGCATTATCATTGACGTTGGGAATATTTCTTGCCTTTTCTCCGGCTTGGGGATTTCAAACGGTACTTGCAATATCATTCGCTTTACTATTAAGATTGAACAAGGTTCTTGCCTTAATTACAGTGAATATTAGTAGTATACCGCCATTAATTCCTCTTATTTTTATTGCAGGATATCAGACCGGAGCACTTATTTTGCATGGAGAATTTCAGAAGGATCTTCCTGATTTAATGAATTTAAAGACTTTGGGTGAAAATTACCTGCAATTTGTTTTGGGTTCGCTGGTGTTTGCGGTATTGATTGGTTTCATTTTCTATTTGGTGATTTCTCTGATTTTAGGAAGGTATCGGAAAGTTTAAAAGAAAGAGAAGGTTTTTTTTGTGATACACCCTTTCGCCTGTCGGCACTTTGTTCACAATATGATTTCAAATTGCGTTCACAATCTTCACTGCTTTACGGTACCCTGTAAAGGATAAGAATCAGTTCTTTTTTCTTTGTGTGACTTAGTGGTAATCCTTCGAGTTTACTTTGTGGTTAAATTATTATGCCATAAAAAAAAAGGAACGCACAATTGTACGTTCCTTATAAATCATTATTTGATTGTATTATTTTACTGGAATATTTTTCAATGTTTCAACTAAGAAATCCCAGAATTTAACAACGGTATCAATTTTTACTTTTTCATCCGGAGAGTGAGGGAAACGGATCGTTGGTCCGAAAGAAATCATATCCCAATGAGGATAAACAGCTCCTAATAAACCACACTCTAAACCTGCGTGAATAGCTTTGATTTCAGGAATTTTTCCGTATTTTTTATTGTACACTTCCTGCATGGTTTTCAAGATTGGAGAATCCATGTTCGGTTTCCATCCCGGATATTCACCTTCCAATTTTACTTTACCACCAGCCAATACAAAAGTTGAAACAATTGCTTGTCCCAAATCTTCTTTTGCAGAGTTTACTGACGAACGCAATAAGGCTTGAATGGTAACAACACCATTTTCACTTACCACGCGTGCAAGGTTAGTTGATGTTTCAACCAAGCCAGGCATAGCATCGCTCATGCGGATTACACCGTTTGGACAAGCGTAAATAGCGTTGATTAAGTTTTTCTGGCTCTTGTTTTTGAATACATGTTTTGGAGCATCGGTTGGCTCGGCAAAAAATGCTAAATCAGGCTCTACTGCTGATAATTCTGCTTTGTAAATAGCTTCGTATTCAGCAACTCCGGCAAGGAATTTTTCGGTGTATCTTTCTGGAACAGCAACAATTGCAAATGATTCACGGGGAATCGCATTGCGCAATGATCCACCGTCAACAGAAGACATTCTTAATTTGTATTTTTTAGTTGCCACTTTTAAGAAGCGGAACAACAATTTGTTTGAGTTTCCACGTCCTAAAATGATCTCCATTCCTGAGTGCCCCCCTTTTAAGCCTTTCATGTATAGCTTGTAGCCAACATATCCTTTTTCAAGCTTATCTTCCTTGTATTTGAAAGTAACATTGGCATCGATACCACCGGCACAACCAACATACAATTCGCCTTCATCTTCCGAATCCATGTTTAGAAGGATATCTCCATCTAAAACGTCGTTTTTAAGACCAAAAGCACCAGTCATGCCAGTTTCTTCATCGGCAGTAAATAAAGCCTCAATAGGGCCATGCTCAATATCTGAAGCCTGAAGAACAGCCATTGCAGCGGCAACCCCCATTCCATTATCAGCTCCAAGAGTGGTTCCGTTTGCGGTTACCCATTCGCCATCAATTACTGTTTCGATAGGATCTTTTTCAAAATCATGAACGGTGTCAGCATTTTTTTGAGGTACCATATCTAAGTGGCCTTGCAATACAACCCCTTTACGATTTTCAAAACCTGCTGTAGCGGGTTTTTTAATGATGATGTTTCCAACAGCATCTTTGATAGTTTCCAATCCTAAATCCTGTCCGAATTTCATCATGAAATCCTGGATTGCATCTTCGTGCTTCGATGGGCGTGGTATTTGAGTTAATGAATAAAAGTTTTCCCAAATAGCCTTAGGTTCGAGGCTTAAAATTTCTTTGCTCATTAGTATATTCCTCCGTTAAATTTTAGTGTTAATTATTCAAGAGCACTAAAGGTAGTATTTTTTAATAAAGCCGAAAAGAGAATCAGTAAAAGTGATTGTGAATTAAGGATTTTTAAGGGTGCAGAAAAATTAATGCCGGGATATAACGGTTCTTTACTAAGGGGATAAGTAATTTTTTGTTTGCTTGGGGAGTTAATTGGATCTAGTAATTGTAGGTGTTTTATTGATAATTATATTTTAAACCGTCAACATCTTTTAAAATATTTTTTAAAAGATGTTGATTCTTTGTAAAAACTATATATATTTATCCTTTGAAAAAAATGATTTAAAGCGAGATTAAATTGGAATTAGAATTTCTATACGAAAAGACACTGGAAGGCACTGTTAATGCTAAAAAAAGGAAGCAGGATCAGTATCGTAAAATAATATCCCATTTGTATTATAATGGAGTGGCTTCCATTGCGGAGATAGTGAAAACGGCAAAAATGAGTCAACCTCTGATTGCTTCGCTTGTTGAAGATCTTCTTGGTTTTGGAGTAATTCTTGAAAATGGAATTGGAGAATCAATTGGAGGAAGACGTCCGAATTTGTATTGTGTGAATCCTGAATATCAATATGTAGTTGGTGTTGATATTAATTTGCACACACTCAATTTAGCGGTTTTCGATATGAATAATCAGTTGGTATATCGCGAGGAGTTTAAGGATTTTGAGTTGGAAAACAGCAGAGAGTACTGTTATGCATTGGTTGAAAAAGTCAATATCGCACTTGATGCTATAAATATTAGAAAGGAAAAGGTGTTGGCTGTAGGAATTTCAATTCCTGGTTTGGTTGATGCTGAAAATGGGTTGACACATACACATTTATCGTTTGCCGAAGAAGGATTAAGGGCATACTTAAATCGGGAATTGGGATTTCCAATTTTGCTCGACAATGATGCACGTACCATGGCATTAGGCGAGAAAGCTTTTGGAAAAGCCAAAGACAAAAAGAATGTATTGTGCTTGAATTTAAGTAATGGTATTGGTTTAGGAATGATTTTGAATGGTGAATTGCATAGTGGTAAAAATGGATTTGCCGGTGAGTTTGGTCATATCTTAATCGATCCGGAGGGAACACTTTGTAATTGTGGAAAAATTGGTTGTTTGGAAACTTTAACATCAGGGAAGATTTTGGTGCGGCAAATAAAGGAAGGAATTGAGAGAGGGCAGGAAAGTTTTTTAGCTAAGTATCAGATTGAGGGGAAAAAGATTGATTTGAGAGCTGTTGTTGATGCAATTTTAGCCGGTGATCAGTTTGCTATTGATCAATTAAACAAGATGTGTGAATATCTGGGGAAAGGTTTGGTGACTTTGATTCACTTACTGAATCCTGAAATGATAATTATTGGAGGAAGATTAGCTCATGCAGGGAAGTATATAATTAGTCCAGTAAGTATGTGGATGAATAAATATGCTATGGATAAAATTAGTTCGGAGACAGAGCTTGTAAATTCTGATTTGCTGGATGATGCCGCTCTTATGGGAACCATGGCAAATGTTATGAAGAAAATAGTAAGTAATAGTTAGTGATTAGTGAAGAAGAAAATTGTCTCCCTGTTATTTTCAACCTGTGTTGAAGATTTTTGTAGAAGTAGTGTTCTTACAGGGAGCAATTTTTATAAAGAATTGTGACCATCTGCCTTTTCTAAAAACCATTGGAACATTGTAGTAGTAGTGATGCATGGCAGGTGGTTGCTTTTTTTTGAAGAAATCTTTACAGGAATGTATCAGTAAAAAGAAAATTGAAGAGTTAAAATTAATTTGAACATTGATATTTAAATAAGATATGCAACCTACGTTATTGGTATTAGCCGCAGGAATGGGAAGTCGGTATGGGGGATTAAAGCAGATCGATCCGATCGGACCAACGAATGAAACCATTATTGATTATTCGATACATGATGCAATTGAGGCCGGTTTTGGTAAAATTGTTTTTGTGATTAGAGAGAGTTTTGAGAAAGAGTTTAAGGAACTTTTTAATGCAAAATTAGCCGGGAAGATTGAAGTTGATTACGTAAATCAGGAAATAGGAAAGGTTCCTGAGGGAACAGTATATAATTTGGAACGCGAAAAACCTTGGGGAACGGGGCATGCAATTTTAATGGCGAAAGATTGTATTCATGAGCCTTTTGCGGTGATTAATGCAGACGATTACTATGGTGTTGAGGCTTTTACGACTATTTCAGATTTTTTAAGCAAGTCAATTACTGATGAAGAAAACTGCATGGTTGGTTACCAGTTAAGCAATACCATTTCAGAAAACGGTTCAGTATCAAGAGGAGTTTGCGGAACAAATGAGAACGATCATCTGACCACAGTTATTGAGCGTACGCATATTGAGAAGTTGGAAAATGGAATTGCATACAAAGAGAATGAAGAGTGGATTCCGCTGGCTCCGGAAACAATTGTTTCGATGAATTTTTGGGGATTTACTCCCAAACTGTTTGATCATTTGGAGTCACAGTTTATTGTTTTTCTGAAAGAAGAAGGAGATCAGTTGAAATCTGAATTTTTTATTCCTTCTGTAGTTGCCAATATTATTAAAGAAGGAAAAACCCAGGTTAAAGTGTTGAAATCTGATGCTCAGTGGTTTGGAGTGACTTATCGGGAAGATAAAGAAAAAGCGGTTAAAGCAATTGGTAAATTGATAGAGAAGGGAACATATCCTTCAAAGTTGTGGGCATAATTTTATAGGAGAGTAAAATGACTTTAATAAAATCAATATCAGGGATTAGAGGTACTATTGGTGGAAGACCGGGACAATCCCTGACACCAATGGACATCGTCAGCATATCAGGAGCTTTTGGCATGTGGCTGCAAAATAGCGGTGCTAATAAAAAAGTAATAATTGGCCGTGATGCCAGAATCAGCGGTGAGATGGTAAACCAATTAGTGGTTGGGGCATTGCTTTCAGTTGGTATCGAAGTGATAGATCTTGGATTGGCAACGACTCCATCAGTGGAAATGGCTGTTACCGATTTAAAAGCCGGTGGAGGTATTATAATTACTGCAAGTCACAATCCTAAAAATTGGAATGCGCTAAAATTATTAAATGCAGAAGGCGAATTTATTTCCGATCAGGATGGAAAGGATTTGCTGTGTCTTGTTGAAGCACAGGACTTCAATTACAATGATGTTGATGATTTAGGAAAGTACTCTAAGAAAGATGATTATTTAGAGACTCATATTCAGCATATTCTTAATTTGCCTTTGGTGGATAAAAAGCTGATTGAAGAAGCTGATTTTTCCGTTGCAGTTGATGCTGTAAATTCGGTGGGAGGAATTGCAATTCCTCAATTACTGAAAGCTTTAGGAGTGAAAAAGGTGAAGAAAATTAACTGCAGTCCTGATGGTAATTTTGCTCACAATCCGGAACCTCTTCCTGAAAATATTGTGGAGATATCGGAGTGTGTTAAGAACGAAAAATTAGACCTTGGGATTGTTGTAGATCCGGATGTTGATCGTTTGGCTTTGGTTTGTGAAAACGGGCAGGCATTTGGTGAAGAATACACTTTGGTGTCGGTGGCTGATTATGTACTTCAGAATACAAAAGGCAGTTTAGTTGCCAATTTATCATCAACAATGGCACTTCGCGAAATTGCCAAAAAGCATGGTGTTGAGTTTTATGAATCTGCAGTAGGCGAGGTAAATGTGGTGCGCGAAATGAAAAATCATTCGGCAATAATAGGCGGAGAGGGCAATGGAGGTGTGATTTACCCTGAATTGCACAATGGAAGAGATGCACTTGTAGGAGTGGCATTGTTTCTTACCTATCTGGCTAAATCAAAATTAACTTGCTCAGAACTTCGGGCGGGATATCCTGATTATAAAATTGTAAAACAAAAAATAGAATTAGAGGGTGTTTCCAATTTGGATGGCATAATGGATCAGGTTCGTAGAAAATTTATCGATTATCCTTGCAATACGATTGACGGATTGAAGATTAGTTTTCCTGAAGGATGGGTACATCTGAGAAAATCAAATACGGAGCCCATTATTCGAATTTACTCCGAAGCAACTACTGAAGAGTATGCTTGTAATTTAGTGGACTGTGTAAAGCAATTGATAAAAAACACAATTTAAAGGAGTGATTATTTTAGACTTTAGAATATAATATAGAAATAGTAATCTTATAAATTTTAAATTATGGTAAGTGCACAAGTAGTGGATACTAAAGTAAATAGGTACGTAGTTCCTCTTATTATAGTTGGAGTAATGTTTTTTGCAATTGGATTTGCACTGGGGATAAACAGTTATATTATTCCGCTTTTAAATAAAGCTTTGGATATTTCTTCTGCCGAATCATACTTAGTGATTGCAGCTACTTTTTCAGCCTTTTTAATTTTTGGATATCCAGCTTCGTTGGTGATCGGTAAAATTGGCTATAAAAAAACAATGGCATTATCTTTTATCATGTTTGCAGTTGGTTTTTATTTATTTATTCCTTCTGCAAGAATGGAAAGTCTGCCTCTGTTTTTGCTGGCTTCCTTCATTAGTGGTATGGGGAATACTTTTCTGCAGGCTTCTGTGAATCCTTACATTACCATATTAGGACCGATTGAAAGCGCTGCAAAGCGGATGAGTTATATGGGTATTGCCAATAAATTGGCATGGCCGATTGCACCTTTATTTTTGGCTTTAATTATTGGAAAAGAAGTAGACAGCGTATCGCTGACTGACATAAATATCCCATTTTACATTATTATTGGTGTTTTTGTACTTCTTGGAGTATTGGCTTTATTGGCTAAACTGCCCGAAGTAAAAGCAGTGGGAGAGGATGAAGATTCAGCAGATGCTTGTCCTTACGCAGCAACAAAAACATCTGTTTGGCAATTCCCACACCTTCTGTTAGGCGTACTTGCTCTTTTCTTGTACGTTGGTGTTGAAACCGTCTCTTTAGGAACCTTGGTTGATTATGCAACTACTTTGGGCTTAGCCAATGCGGAATATTATGCATGGATTGCTCCGATAGGTATGGTTATTGGATACATCTGTGGTGCAGCTTTCATTCCTAAATATCTTAGCCAGGCTACAGCCTTACGAATTTGTGCGGTAACAGCTTTGTTTGGATCTTTAATGGTTGTGTTTTCACCTGAAGATTTATCGATTTACTTTATTGCTTTTATGGCTTTAGGATGTTCCTTAATGTGGCCTGCTTTATGGCCGCTTGCAATGACTGATTTAGGTAAATTTACTAAAGCTGGTTCATCCTTAATGGTTATCGCTATTGTTGGCGGTGCTTTAATTCCAACAGTTTACGGTTTAATGAAGGATTCTGTTGGTGCACAAAATGCCTACTGGATTTGTGTTCCTTGTTTTCTCTATATTCTTTATTACGGTTTAAAAGGGCATAAAATAAGAACAAAATAATTGGTCTAATTTGGGCATCAGCAATCACTTTCCTGTGCCTCATTTAAAGATGAAATATGACAGATAATTTAAAAGAAATAGCTTCAAAATTCTCTATTGAAGGGGAAATAGCAGAAATAAAACCTCTTGGAGAAGGCTTTATTAACGATACATTTATTGTAACAACTCTTGCAGAAGAAACCCCAAACTATTTATTTCAGCGCAAGAACAAGAACATCTTTAAGGATGTTCCCGGAATGATGGGGAATATTTTAAAAGTGACAACTCACCTTAAGAATAAAATTGCTGCTGCAGGTGGAGACATCATGCGCGAAGCAATGACAATTACACCAACAGAAAATGGTGATCTTTATTATAAAGATGAAGAGGGTGATTTTTGGGCAATGTGTCTTTTTATTAAAGATAATCTGACATACGAAGCCGCAGACAGTCCGGAATTGGCTTATGCAGGAGGAAAGGGAATCGGTAAGTTTCAATCTATGTTATCGGATATGAAAGAGCCGTTGGTAGATATTCTTCCTGGCTTTCATAACATCAGATTCCGTTTTAAGCAGTGGGATGAAGTGTTGAGAAAAGATCCTGCAGGCCGTAAGGCAGCATTAACAGAAGAGATTGCCTGGGTTGAGAACCGTCGGAAGGAAATGCTAGAATTCTGGACTTTGGTTGAGAATGGAACCATCCCTACACGGGTAACTCATAATGACACTAAAATCAATAACATTCTTTTTGATAAGGAGGGAAATGATTTGTGTGTGATCGATTTGGATACCGTATTGAACAGCACCGTGTTGAATGATTATGGTGATGCTATGAGATCATACACCAATACTGGTTTAGAGGATGATAAGAATTTGGATCAGGTGAGCATGGATATGGAAATATTCAAGGCTTATACCAAAGGATATCTGGAAGAAACAGTTTCGTTTTTAACAGCTCCGGAATTGGAATATCTTGCTTTTTCCGCCAAATACATCACTTTCGAACAAGTTCTTCGGTTTTTAATGGACTACATCGACGGAGATCAGTATTATAAAATAAAATCACCGCAGCACAATTTGATCAGAACTCATGCTCAATACAAATTATTAACAAGCATGGAGGAACAATATGAGCAAATGAAGCAAGTGGTATCAAAATACAGCAAAGAATTATCAGTGTAATAAAAAAAGGAGTTTTATTTCTGATACCAAACCCGGTATTTAATCGTGTGGTAGCGTAATTTAAAACAAACAGTCATTTTCTCACGAAAGTGAAGTGTTTTAAACGAGTAAGGTTAAGAGATTATAGAAATAAAAAGAAAATGAAAACATTATTTACATCAAAAGTAGAGCATGCATTCTATGAATTATCAGGAGTGCAGGAAATTACAGCCAAAATACCTTATGTAACGGTTGATAATTTTCCAAAATTGGGTTTGATGACTTCACTTCGTTTTTTGGAGTGGGCAGAACAAAATCCTCAGGGAGTAATTAGTTTGCCAACCGGTAAAACTCCGGAGTATTTTATCAAGTATACCCAGTTTCTTCTTGAGAATTGGAACAAGCCTAAAGGAATCGAAATCCGCAGTCAGTATGGACTTGGAAACATGGCTAAACCAGATTTGAGTGGTTTGCAGTTTGTTCAGATTGATGAGTTTTATCCGATTGATCCGCGTCAGCACAATAGTTTTTACAACTATGTGATGAAATACTATATTGATGGTTTTGGTTTGGAGAAATCCAATTCATTACTAATTAATTCGGAGGAAATACCTTTGGTAGATAATAAACATTTTCTGGAAGTTTTTCCCGATTACAATATTGATTTGTCGCTTCGTTACCGCGAGGCAACAAGTGTTGTGGAAGAGATGCAGCAGAAATCAATTTTCATGATTGATAACTGGTGTACTTCTTACGAGCAAAAAATCCGTGATAAAGGTGGCATCGGGTTTTTCCTTGGCGGAATTGGTCCTGATGGTCATATTGCCTTTAACACCCGTGGATCGGATCATTTTTCGACGACACGATTAACAAAAACAAATTTCGAGACACAGGCGGTTGCGGCAGGCGATTTGGGAGGTATTGAAGTATCAAGAAACCGTTTGGTAATTACCATTGGCTTGGATACGATTACTCACGATCCAAATGCTGTTTCCATTATTTTTGCAGCAGGTGAAGCCAAGGCTGATATCGTAAAAGGATCATTGGAAAGTGAGCCTGACGCGATTTATCCGGCTTCGGTGCTTCAGCGTCAGAAAAACAGTCGTTTTTATTTAACAACTGGTGCGGCCTGTAAATTGACTGATAGTGTAAACCAATTCTACAAAACAGGAGATTGGACACATGCGAAAAGCGAGAGAGCGGTTATCGATCTGTGTCAGAAAATCAATAAATATGGTCACCATTTGACTTTGGAAGATTTAAAGGCTGATCCTTACACCAGTCAAATTCCTAATTTGAATGAAGGAACTGTTCAGACTGTTATTGATTCCATCAAAAGGAAGTTGGAAAAAGGGATGAAACCTGATACCAACGAGGTAATTTATCATACCGGCCCTCATCATGATGATATCATGCTGGGAATTATGCCATACACCAACCGACAGATGCGTTCGGCAAGCAATGAGGTTCATTTTTCTGTTCTTACCTCTGGTTTTACTGCAGTAACGAATGGTTTTGTGATTGGTGTATTAAAGGAGTGTCAGGAATTTATCGGCAAAGGTGAAATTCAAATGCTGGAATATCCTGATTTCTTTGAAGTAGGATTTAGCAAAAAGTGGGATAAAGATGTGTATCATTTCCTGAATTCTGTTGCAGCCCGAAATCAAAACGGAAAGCGAAGAGGTTTGTGTCATCGTGTAATCCGTGCCATTGTTGAAACCTGGAAAGTAAAAAGCAAAAAACATCTGAATGAGACAATTGCTTTTATTATTTCAGATTTGGAAAGCAGTTACGATGGAGGTAAAAATTCTCCTGAAGTTCAGAAAATGAAAGGGATGATTCGTGAGTTTGAAGAAGAGTTGGTTTGGGCTCATTTCGGTACTCCTGTTAAAAATGTTCATCACCTGCGTTTGGGTTTTTATAAAGGGGATGTGTTTACCGAAACACCTGAAAAAAATAGGGATATGCTTCCTGTATTGGAGGAATTCAGAAAATACAAACCCACAATTATTAGTTTGGCTATGGATCCGGAAGGAAGTGGACCGGATACCCATTATAAAGTATTGCAAGCCATTGCCGGGGCAGTTAAAGAGTGGAAAGAAGAGGAAGATTTATCGAAACTTCGAATTATTGGTTACCGAAATGTTTGGTTTAAATACCATCCTTCCGAAGCCGATTCTATTGTTCCGGTTTCTTTGAATGCTCTTGATGTTATGGAAAACTCATTTACCGAAAGTTATTTAAGTCAGGTGAATGCATCTTTTCCAAGTTACGAGTACGATGGCAAATTTAACGAGCTGACACAAAAGGTTTGGGTGCAGCAGTTGAAACAAATTCAATTGCTTTTGGGCAAGAATTTCTTTTACGAAAATAATCATCCGTTGGTAAGAGCTACTCATGGTTTGGTTTATATGAAAGAGATGAATGCTGAAGAGTTTGTAGCTATGGCACAGGATCTTGAGAAAGCAGTTGAAGAAAATCCGTTTTAAGTACCACACATAAATACCCCGGATCGGGAGACAATTGTCTCTCGGTCCACTTTTTTAAAGTATATGACCGAATATATCGTAAAACGAATAAAACAAGGCCTTTTAACAATTACAGGACAAGAAATGCATCCCGTATGGGAAATGGCTGATGTAAACTCTGACTTTACTTTCCCATGGGAAAATCAGAAAGCTCCCAAAACCAACTTCAGAGCTTTGCATGATAATGAGTATTTTTATTTCCGTTTCGACGCAGAAGATGATGATGTATTGACTTACGTTGATGAAGATCACAAAATGGAAGTGGTGCATAGTGATCGGGTTGAAATCTTTTTCAGACAAGACGAAAAATTGAATCCGTATTATTGCCTGGAGATGGATGCCCGTGGTCGGGTTTTGGATTACACAACCCGCTATTACCGCGATTTTGATTATGAATGGTCGTGGCCCGAACCTAAAGATCTGGATGTAAAAGCTTCGGTAAATACAAACGGTTATGTAGTGGAAGGAACTATAAAACTATCTTCGCTTGAAGGTTTGGGCTTATTAAAAAATCGGGTATTGGAAGCAGGCTTGTATCGTGGATACTGTATGAAATTACCTGAAGGAAACAAAGAGGCTGACTTGAGATGGATCTCCTGGGTGAAACCGGATTCTAAAGAACCGGATTTTCATATTCCGTCATCATTTGGCAGGTTGAAGTTAGAGGTCTAGTAAAAAGAAAGAATTAGCTTTGCTAAGTAGTTTGTGTGTAAGTCTTACTTTACACAAGCAGAACAGGAGTAGTATCAGGACTATTTTTATTGGAAAGCAAATTAGAATAAATTGGAATGACAGATATAGCAATAGGTATAGACATAGGAGGAACCAATACAGTTTTTTCATGTATTGATGCAAACGGAAAATCATGGGGAAATGGTACCATTCCTACTCAGGAGCAGGAACGATTTGAGGATTTTCTGAATGACTTATGTAATTTAATTGATAAGACGATTGAAGATTCAAGCGAAGATCTTAAATTAATTGGCATAGGTATTGGAGCCCCCAATGGAAATTTCCATACCGGGACGATTGAAAATGCTGCCAATTTACGGTGGAAAGGATTGCTGGAAATTTCCCGTTTGGTGAAGGAACGCATGAATGTACCTGTAAAATTGACCAATGATGCCAATGCTGCCGCTTTGGGTGAACGTATATTTGGAGGTGCCAAAAACATGGATGATTACATGGTGATTACCCTTGGTACCGGTTTGGGAAGTGGCATTGTTGTAAACGGCGATTTGCTTTACGGACATGATGGATATGCCGGAGAAGTCGGACACATTATTATGCGCCCGGAAGGACGTGAGTGCGGATGCGGACGAAGAGGTTGTTTGGAGACTTATGTATCGGCTACCGGAGTAAAACGGACTGCTTATAAAATGTTGGCAAAACATTTGGTTGATAGTTCTTTGCGGGCAATTCCATTTAATGAATTGAATGCGAAAATGGTTGCTGATGCAGCTAATGACGGAGATCTGCTTGCAATGGAAGTGTTTGCCTATACCGGGAAAATGTTAGGGGAAGCTTTGGCGAATGTGGCATCGGTAACGAGTCCTAAAGCCATTTTCTTTTTTGGAGGATTGGCAAAAGCAGGTGAGCTTCTTTTTGAACCTGTTCGTGAGGCGATGGAGAAGAATTTACTGTTTCTGTATGAGAACAAAATTAGTTTGTTGCCTTCAGAATTAGGCGATGATGCTGCGGTTCTTGGGGCAGCCGCTTTAATCTGGAACGATCGGGCATAATGAAATTACAATAAATACAATATTTGCTAAGGCCGTTTCACAATGTGGTGAAACGGTTTTTTACTTCGGACTACTTCCTGGTTTGGGTATTTCTTTTGAAACAGCAACAGGCCCAATCACATAAGTTTTTGGCCCCAAATACAAATCAGAATTCATCATTTCTTCCCACGTAACTTCTTTCCCTGTGTAGGCTGATATTCTTCCCATGATACCGGTAAGGGTTGATTCTGCAATTTGGAAAGCCTCATTTACCGGCTTCCCGGTTCGAATGGCGGTAAGCAAATCGATATGTTCCTGATCGTAAGGGTTTGTAGCCAGACGACTTAGAGTAGAGCTATTCCCTTTTCGGGGATAATCAAAAGTCCATTTAACCGATCCATCAGGATTATAAATCGTATTTTCACAATTTGTACTTCCTTTACTGCCTTGAATACGATCAGAAATTGAATTGCTGCAATCATTAATTTGACGGCACATGCTATGGTAGTGAATGTCTTTATCATACACAAAGTCTACGCTAAACATGTCGTACTGATCGCCGGTAATTCTCTGATGCCGGGCACCAAAACCAAGAGCTTTTTCAGGGTGTTTGCCTACAAACCAATTCATGGTATCTAAATTGTGAACATTTTGTTCTACAATATGATCGCCCGAAAGCCAGCACCAGTTCACCCAGTTTCGAATCATGTTTTCCAGTTCAGACCAGACGGCACGGGGATTTCTATGCCAGAGCTTCCCTACATTGTAATAACTGTTGGCTGATACAATATCACCAATTTGTCCATTGTTCACTCTGCGGAAAGTTTCCAGGTAATCTGCCTGATGGCGTTTTATTGTTCCGGTAACTACTGATAATCCCAGCATTTTTGCCTTTTCGGCCGATACCATTACGGAACGGACACCCACCGGATCGACAGCCACAGGTTTTTCCATAAAGACATGCTTTTTGGCTTTCACACAGGCTTCGAAATGTTGTGGTCTGAAGTGTGGCGGAGTTGCAAGAATCACAATATCAATATCGCAGTTCATCAGTTTTTCGAACGAATCGATGCCTGAAAAACACTTGTCGGGAGAAATTTCAATACCCTTTTGGTTTTTTATTTCAAGGCGGCATGCATCAATACGGTCTTGAAAAACATCAGCCAAAGCAACAATTTCAACATTGGGGCCGGCGTTTAAAAAGTTTAATGCAGCACCTGTTCCCCGGTAACCGCAACCAACAATTCCAGCTTTTAGCAGAGGACCATCTGGTGCTGTGTTCAACATGGGTGGAAAAGAATATTCTCTTTTTTGACCCGATTGGCAAGAAGTAAGAAAGGGATTTATCCCAATGGCACCTATAATTCCTGCCGTGGCAGCATTGCGCAGAAAATTTCTCCGGCTGTTGTTGTAATCATTGCTATTCATATTATCGGAACGTAAAAATGAAAATTATTTGATTCTGTTAATCTGATTTTCCTGCGGCCATTCGCAAACTACACGGAAACCAACATCATTGCAATCGGAATACCACCAAATGCTTTTCGGAATCTGAGGATCGCTTATCATCCATTTATCATGTTTGGTATAATCTTTAAAGTTCCAAAGTAGTTCATGAACTGAGCTTTTAAATGATCCTCCTTTGACTATATGTTCAGTTTTTGTGCTTGCTTTTATCGTATCAAGGCAAAATTCACGAACATTGCCAAGCAGATTTAAAATTCCATATTTGTTTGTTAAAACCTCTTCCGGCAAGCCTGTTTTTCCATTGCTGTTTTCTTTCCAAATCACGTAATTATTGATTTCACCGCTCGGTTTTTGAAATAGATTCAGAACAATATTTTTTGCAGTGTAATCTGAAGTTTTACCCCCAAAAAAGAATTCTTCATTTTCATTGGTTCCGGTAGCATATTCCCATTCTGTGGCAGTTGGCAGACGATATGTTTTTCCTGTTTTTCGAGAGAGCCATCTGCAATAGGTATTTGCAGCATGCCAAGTCATGGTAACTGCGGGTCGGTTTCCCATTCCCCATCCCTGCGAAGGATCCCCGAAGGGTGGGGTTGCTCCTGAAATTGCATCAATATCAGTATTGGTTTCGGTACGACCTTCTGATTCTGTCTCGCTAAGAAAGCTTTGGTATTCATTCCAAGATACTTCTGTTTTAGCCATGAAAAAAGACTTGCTCATTTTGGCCGCGGCAGGTATTGCTATCATTTCGAAAGCAATTGATGTTCCCGGTATTTTTTCGGTGAAATTGATAAAATACTTCACCTCTGCAGCTTGGTGGTATTTTATTTCCGTTTGTGAAGATTTTAAAAAGTTGAGATTTTCATGAAGTAATTCCTTTTCACCATGTCCAACACCTATATGACAATTGATACAATCCAAATCAGCTTTATTGTTTTTATAATATAGATGTGCTTCATCTCCTTTCTTTGATAAGTTTAGGGGAAATAAATTTTGGTGACATTTGATGCAGGATTCATTAAAGGTATGATGCTTTGCATTTTCCAGAGTAGATTTTTCATCCCAGTTGATTTGATCGGTATCCTTACACCAATAGGAGTAAAGATCTCTTGAGCCTGCTGTTATTTTTTCGGGCCAATATGCGATATGTTCTTTTGGGGGCAGATGGCAATCAACACAGTGAATAACAACTCCACTTTTATTGTTGTGGTGAGATGATATTTTCCACTCATTATCTGAATGAGAATGCACATGACAAGACATGCAATATTCATCAGAGGAGCTCAGGTTATCAATTCCTTTACTACCTGTGACAAGTGCCAGAGCAAAAAGGAAAGACCAAAGGATGAATAGAAGGAATTTATTTTTGTACAGGAATTTATTCATCAGGAAATTATATCTGGGCTTAAATTATTTGAACAGCTCATCGTTTTATGTTCCAGTTTGTATTGTTTTGGTGTTTTTTTATACTCTTTCTTGAAGCATTTGGAAAAATATTTAGGATCATTAAAACCTACCTTAAAAGCAATTTCCTGAATGGTTAAATTGTAATTAATTAGTATAACAACTGCTTTTCGCAATCTGAATGTGCGAACAAAATCGACTAGTGTTTTGCCTGTTAAAGAAAGGAATCTTCTGTAAATATTGGAATAACTCATGTTTAAACTCGTGGCAAGTTCTTCCAATCTAAACTCTGGATCTTCAAAATTATTTTCTATTTCCAGAAGAACTGATTCAATGAACTTTTCATCTGGTGATTCAATTTCCAGTTCTTTGCAATCTGTTAGTATTTCAGCGCGATATTGTTCGATTACTCTTTTTTGAGCATCTAAAATGTTGTTTACTTTTAATAAGAGCTCTTTTACATTAAATGGTTTGTTAATATATTCAATCGCACCAAATTTCAGCCCTTCCAGTTTCGAATTTGTTGTGTTTTTTGTTGTTAGTAATATAATTGGAATGTGACGGGTGCACTTTTTCTCTTTTAAATTTTTGCAGAGTGTGATTCCATCCATAATTGGCATCATCACATCACTTAAAATGATATCTGCCTTGTAATCAGAGAGGCAATTCAGGGCCTCCTGTCCATTCTGAGCAACTCTTACATTGTAAAAAATCTTAAAGCTATCCTGCAAAAACAAAAGCATTTCATAATTGTCTTCAACAATCAAGATGTTTTTTTTGTTTTCATCAGGAATCAATTCACTTAGTTCTTCATTTAGATTTAATGGCAAAATTGGGGTTTCATTTATTTCTTCCTTGTTGGATTCATGATACGCAAATTCGTCCTGTCTGAAATGTTGGTTGCCAAACGGGATTGATATGGTAAATGTTGTTCCTTTATGGAGTTCGGATTCAACAGTGATCTCCCCTTTGTGAAGTAGAATTAATTCTTGACTTAAAGCCAGACCAATTCCAGTTCCGCCAATTGCTTTTCCATCTTTCGACTGATAAAACAGATTAAAGATATTTGTGAGTTCATTGTTTGGAATGCCTATGCCGGTATCGGTTATTTTAATTTCTACTTTTTTTTCTTCAATATTCTTGTTTAGGTGTATTACTATTTTTCCTTCCCGGGGAGTAAATTTAAAGGCATTGGCCAAAAGATTGTAAATTACATGCTCCAGTTTTTGCTGATCGTACCAAAGTAGAATTTCTTCTTTTTCAATTCCTTCCACACTAAAATCAATTTGCTTGAATCGGGCTTGCTCCGTAAAAGAAAGCGCCGTTTTATTAATGTCTTTAATAATGTTATTCTCACTAACGCTGATTTTTAATTTCCCCAATTCCTTATTTCGTATAGTCATTAATTCCATTGCAATCCGCGATAATCGGTTGGCATTGTTCTTAATAACCTGCAGGCGTTGTCGAAGCAAGAGATTCCCCTCTGCACGTTCAATCATATTTTCAATAGGTGATAAAATTAAGGTTAGCGGCGTTTGAATTTCATGTGACATTTTTGCGAAGAAATTCATCTTCAATTCATACAATTCTTTGTTCTTTTCATTTTGAAGTTCTTTTAAATACAGTTTTTTCTTTAATCGTGCCCACATAATGGAGTAACGAATTATAAAGAAACTGATGATTGCCAACAGAATTGTATAAATCAAATAAGCCCACCATCTTAGCCAGAATGGGGGAAGAATTTTAAGCTCTATTGTTTGAGTCTGAATATCCCAAATGTTTCTTTTTGTTCCTGCTTTTACTTCAAACGTATAATTGCCGTAAGGGATATTTGTATAGGTAGCCACACGCATGTTTTCGGTTGTGATCCAATTGTTATCGAATCCTTTTAGTCGGTAGGCGTAAAAATAGTTTGGATCCAGATGGTCGTTTATAACAGAGAATTGAAATGAAAAAGAGGTTTGTTTATGATTTAGCTTTAACGTTTTGATTTGCCCGATGCCTGCTTTCAGTTGTTCCGGAATTAATTCTTCTGCATCCCGGTTCACAATTTTAAGCTGATTAACGCGAAGGTGTAACTCCATATTTGTTTTTTTTATTCGGGAAGGATCAAAATGGTTTAATCCTCCCACACCACCAAAATAGAGGACTCCGTCTTTATCTTTGGCAGCACTTCCTGAAAGAAAACGATCTTTTAATGTTCCGTTTTTCCACGAATAAAAATAACTGCGGCCTGAAGCAAGATCCAGATGAGAAATGCCGTTGATTCGTGAAACCCATAAATTAGAACTGTCTGCAGCAATCACAGCGATAACTCCGTGAATTTCTTCATTGTTAAACCCGTTAATTGGTGCTGTCTTTTTCTCCTTCGTGCTGAATTTGAGTAGTTTGGAATAAGAATTTACAAAATAGAGATTTCCGTGATCATCTGAAGCTCCATGGCTTATACTATTCTCAGTCTGATTTTTAGTGTTTACTAATTGAAATGGGATGAAAAAGGAATCTTCCAGTGTTTTTTCTTCTTTAAATAAGAACAATCCACCGTCAACCATACCCATCCAGATCTGATTGTTTTCATCCTTTAAAAAGACTTCTGCGATACTCCCTTTAAGGCCGTTTTTATTGTGCGGATAAAAGGCCATTTGTTTGCCTGATAGCGAGTAAACTGAGATTCCGACATTGCTGCCAACCCAAATTCTATTTTTATTGTCGATGAATAAAGACCTGATATCAGTAGCCATCTGTCCGGCCTTATTTACTGCTTTTATCGATGAGAATTTATTTGTTTTTGTATCGTAATGGAGTAATCCGTTAAGGTAAGTTCCAATCCATTTGTTTTGGTTTTGATCCTCAACCATGGTTTGAATGTAATTCCCTGTCAGTCCATTGGCTGTGTTGGTTTTTGCAATGAATTGCTGAATTGCTTTTCCCGTTTTATCAATTATGGTGATTCCTTCCCCATCGGTACCAATCCAAAGATTTTCATTTTCGCATTTTAATATGGATAGAACTCTTGTTGGAGAACCGGAAAGGCTGCCACTATAGTATCCAAAAGTTGATGATTCACTGGGTAATATATTGATATTGCCATAATTTGTGAATATCCAGATATCATTATTGTTAGTTTCTCCTAATCCTATAACTGTATTGCTTTGTAATGAAAATTTATTGGTTTTAGAATGAGTATAGCTTTTTATCTCTTTTGTTTTCGGATTCACCTGATAAAGTCCGCCACCATCCGTACCTGCCCAAATGGTTCCTTTGCTGTCGCAAAAGATGCGAATGATCATATTGGTTGGGACGAAATGAGAAGTTTTGGCTTTGTTGTGAAAATGTTCGTAGGTTTCTGTTTCTAAATCATAGACAAATAATCCGTACAGTTCTGTACCAATCCAAAGATTTCCATTTTTATCGCTGGTTAATATGATTGTATTAAAGGGATTACTGAAAGGTCCTTTTAGTTCGGTAAGTTTCAGGGTCGATGTATTTCCCTTAAAGATTCGCCCTTTGTTGGTGCTGAACCATATAATATTCTCTTTTCCTTCAACAATGGATGTAATGGTTTCGCCGGATGAGTATATGTCAAATCTGATGATTGTTGAATCGGCAAGAGACTGACCGATCACCGTTCCGAAATTGCTGCCTAACCAAATTCTCGACGAACTAATATTTACAGATTCCAGTGTTTGATGCTCCGCTAACATGCTGATGTTGGAATATTGCGGTGCATATTTTTCAGATGGCATCAGTTTGGATATTGAGCCTTTTTTTGATACGCACCAAATGTTTCCATGTGAATCTTTTAATAAGCTAAGAATTGAGGCTGCAGATGCTTCCTTACCAAATATTTCGCTGTGGGAATATTGACGGTAATCATAACCATCAAAGCGCAGAATACCAGAATGAGAGTTGAGCCACAGATAGCCAAGTGAATCTTCAACTACGCTTGTGGCAATGGTTTGCTGTCTACCAACTTCTGCTCTTACATGGATAAAGTTGGTAGATTCATCTGCGTATGAAAAGAGATAAGTAGTACAAGCCAATAATAGTAGAATCAGTTTAGCTACAGGTGAATTTTTTCTCAACATGATGAATCTATTTCTAAGTTCAGGTACAAACAAAAATAGACATCTGTTATAAGCCTTCCAAGTAGAATTCAAATAAAATTGGCTGATGGGTTATGTGTAAGTATCTTAAAATTAATACCATGGGAAAATATCTACCACTTAGCCTAAAATGTCCACCTCTCGATACTAAATAATCCCCAATATTATATTCTCGAATTTAATAGTTCTTACTACAAGTAAGAGATAATGCGTGTTAAACCATATAACTCATTCTAAATAATTTCGGTATGAGACGATATTTACACAATGCAGCAAATGAGTTTTAAAAAAAAACTATCACGTTAGGATTACTAACATTGTTTTCAGTGTGAGTAGTGGAACTATTTATTAACCCAATATCTAAATTTTTTTTTGTATAAAATCTAACCTTATGAAGAATCAAACAATGAAAAAAAGTGACTATTTAAAAATTCCAAAAATGGGTTTTAAACGGAGCTCATTTTTGTTATTCGCAATCGTTGCCATGACTTTTGCCACCAGTTGCGACAAAGACGAATCAGTTAATTTACCAGAGACAACCACAGGTGAAGTAACTGATATCACAGGTCAGAATGCTGTTGTGAGCGGCAGTGTAACATCCAACGGAGGATCAAAAATTCTTGCTATGGGAATTTGCTGGACGGCTAAAGATGTTGAGCCAACTGTAGAAGATAATTTTGCAGCAGTAGGTGAATTTACTCCGGATGGTATTTTGCAGGAGGATTGGAATTATTCAGCGACCCTAAATGGATTAGCTGTTAAAACGGCTTATAAAGCCAGAGCTTATGCCGCGAATGAAGCAGGTACTTCTTACGGAGAAACTATTTCTTTTACTTCTAAAGCAGGGAAAACTTTCCATGTATTAACAGCGGATATGATTGATACCTATACGCAAGAAGTTGAGGAAGGACCTAAGGAATCTCTTATTGATGACGATT
Source organism: Marinifilaceae bacterium (assembly GCA_016936255.1). Taxonomy (GTDB): domain Bacteria; phylum Bacteroidota; class Bacteroidia; order Bacteroidales; family Marinifilaceae; genus Labilibaculum. Next base: position 125,448 of record JAFGYE010000091.1, read on the forward strand.
TTGATACCTATTGGCATTCAGCCTGGTCTGATGAACCTGGTGCAGAAGTTATGCCATTGCCTCATCATATCCAAATTGCATTTGCCGAAGATAAAAACATTGGAGGATTCCAATTCTGGACCAGAAGTACATCCAACAGATCAAACGATCCTGTCAAATTCGATGTGCAAACAAGTACAAATGGAACTGATTATACAACAGTATGGACTTCAGAAACTATAGCAACTCAGCCACGTCCGGCTGATAACACTATTTCACTTGATAAGAATTATTCTTCTAAATATTTTAGGATTAGAGTTCTTGACACACGTACAACAGGATTAACCCACACTACAATGAGTGAGATAAAAGTGTTCGATGATGGTATGCTGCCTTATTAAAAGGGGGTTAATCTAAAATAATCAAGAACAACATGTATAATAGTTTATTTATCTAATTAAGATTCAAGATAATAATTATGAGATATTTGCGACAAATAAAGTTTTTTCAAAAAAACTTTCAGAATAAAACGATGCACCATACTCTCCCAAGTATTCAAAAAGCGATAAGTTTGTTCGTTTTTATGCTGTTTTTTACAGCTATTGCAAGTGCACAATCTGTTGAAATAAAAGGGAAAGTATTAGATAACGATACTCAGGAATCATTACCAGGTGTTAGTATTATAATAAAAGGAACTACCCAAGGTGCTATAACTGATATAAATGGAGATTATACTCTAAAAGTAAGGCAAGCAGATGCGCTTTTAGTTTTTTCATTTATTGGTTATGAATCACAGGAAGTATCGGTTAACGGTCAGGCAACTATTAATGTTAATTTAAAAATTTCATCTAGTGATCTTGATGAGGTTATGGTAATTGCATATGGAACGACAAAAAAATCAAATTTAACAGGTTCTGCTGTAGCATTAGACAGCGAAGACCTTAAAGATGTTTTTGTATCGAATGTAGCATCCATGCTTCAAGGAAAAGTTGCCGGAGTGTACTCCTCTGCAGGAAGTGGACAACCTGGTTCAAGTTCAGAAATCACTATACGAGGTAAAGGTTCATTGTCAGGTACTACATCACCTCTTTGGGTGGTTGATGGTATTATAATGGGTAATTCTGACCCAGGCTTTAGCCCTGCTGATATTGAAAGCATTACTGTATTAAAAGATGCTTCAGCTACTTCGTTGTATGGGTCTTTGGCTGCTAATGGGGTTATTTTATTGCAAACTAAAAGAGCGAATAAAGGCGATTCCAAAATAAATGTTAATGCAACCTACGGATTCACCACATTTAATAACGGGAATTTCTCCTTGATGAATTCTCAGGAATTATATGATTATCAAAAAACATGGAACCCTGATGTAACCGAGGATGTGTTAAACACGGATACGGATTGGATGGACATTGGTACACAAACCGGAAAAGCACAAGAGTATAACGTAAACTATTCTGGTGGAAACGAAAAGATGACTACTTATTTATCCGGTACTTATTATAATGAGACAGGTGCATTAAAAGGATATGAATACGAACGTTATTCAGCGATTGCCAACTTTGACATTAATGCCACTGAACGCCTTAAGATTAAAGTAAATTTATCTGGCGATTATCGTACGACAAAAGACCAGCAACATTCCACATATGCAATGTTTACTTACATGCCGTGGGACGAACCTTATTTGCCTGATGGTTCTGTTTTAGATCCAAGAGTTGATAGTGGTAAAGATTATTTACTCGAAAATAATAAGGTTTGGTATGGAAGAGACGAAAACAATTACCTATACGATTTGCAATACAATTATGGCAAATCACGCAGTAACAATCTTCGTGCAAATATCGGGTTTGATTATAAAATTAACGACTGGTTGACTTTTTCGTCAATGAATAACATAGCTCTTAATTTTGGACAATCTGAATGGTATACTGATCCTCGTTCTATAAGTGGGCAGGCAGACAGAGGAACATTATATGAAAGTTATAGTTTTAGTAAAACCCGTTTTACCAACCAAATGCTTCGAATTAACAGGAGTTTTGGTCTTCATGCACTGAATGCATTTGTTGCCTGGGAATTCACTGATTATCATTCTGATGATGCTAATGCTACAGGGAAAGGTATTGCCGCAGGCCTTACTGTACTTAATACCACAGCTGAAGCTGTTTCGGTAGGCGGGTACAAGGGGGAAAGTGCTAAACAAAGTATGCTTGTCAATTTGCAATACGCCTATAATGATAAATATCTGGCTACTGCTTCGTTTAGCAGACAAGGCTCAAGCAGTTTTGGTCCAAACAAGCAATATGGTAGTTTCTGGTCAGCTAGTGTAGGCTGGAATGCCCATAGCGAAGATTTCCTAAAAGAGGTAGAATGGTTAAACACTTTAAAATGGTCTGCCAGCATGGGACAAGTAGGAAATGCTCCGGGAGGATTTCAATATCTTGGTTATTTCGCCTTTGTAGATCAATACAATGGAAATAGTGCTGCTACTCCATATCAAAAAGGAAATCCTGACATTAGTTGGGAAAAAGTAACCAGCTACAACACAGCTATCAACACAAGATTATTCAACCGTGTAAGTATTAATTTAGATCTGTACTATAAAAATAGCGATAACCTGCTAACTTATGTTCCACTTCCTGCATTGACTGGTTATAGTGGGATATGGATGAATGTTGGGCGTGTTACCAACAAAGGGTACGAGCTTACTGTTTCTCCTGAAATAATCAAAACTTCCAGATTTAAGTGGGATATGACTTTGAATCTTGCTTACAACAAAAACAGGGTTAAAGAAATATACGAAGATAAAGCCTATACAAGTGGGAATACAAGAATCGAAGCCGGTTATGATATGGATGCACAATACCAACGTATATGGTACGGCGCAAATCCTGCCAACGGTGAACCACTTTGGGAAAAAGTTACTGTGAACGAAGATGGTACTGAAACGGTTACTTTAACTTCAGACTACGCTGATGCTACCCTGCAGTTTACCGGAACTAAAGGCACTCCTACATATACAGGAGGAATTCTCAATAAATTTGCTTTTGATAATTTCACTTTAACTGCAAACATTAGTTTTGTTGATGATATTTATAAATATAACAGTAACAGAGAATTATTTGATAGCGACGGATCATACGCTTCTTTTAATAATATGAATTTGGCTGATGGCTGGAGTCGTTGGGAAAAACCAGGAGATGTTGCTACTCATCCAAAACCATTTAAAGGTGGGGTTAATGCAAATAAAAACTCATCACGATATTTAGAAGATGCAAGTTATATCCGTTTACGCAATGTAACGTTGGCATACAACCTTCCTAAAAACGTATTAAACTTACTTAAGATATCAAGTGCTTCTGTTTATGTAAGTGCGGACAACATGATTACACTGACAAACTGGTCAGGAATGGATCCTGAAACCGGCGCATTATACCCACTGTCTAAAAAAATTATGGCAGGCGTAAAAATAAATTTTTAATAAGTAAAAATTATTAATGTTTAAAAAGATGAAACGTCCATGTATAATGCTTTTACATACAGAGGAGATGATTATCATGGAAAGTTCCATATGGCAAAACATAAAATAAAAAACATATGAAAATGAAAAATATATATTCTTTTATTGCGATTCTATTAGCACTTTCTTTTAGTGCTTGTGAAATCGATAGGGAACCGTTTCAGGATTTATCGGATGATAAAGTATTTGCTGACGAATTAGGTATCGAAGCAGCCGCTTTAGGTACATATGCATTACTAAAAAAGAATGAGTTTATGCGTCCTTACCACTTCCATGGTGAATTTGGTGGTGACAATATTGCATTAAGCGGTTCTACCACCGATGCCTTATTCTATATGTACAATTACCAGCACACACCGACAAATGGCCATTTAAATAGCTTATGGTCTTATTGTTACAAGGGGATTGTGAATGCGAATAAAGTTATTGACAAAGCACAGGCAGGTACGCCTCGTTTGAATCATGTTATTGGTGAAATGTATTATTTACGTGCCTTCTTTTATTTCAATCTGGTAAATATTTGGGGACGACCTTATGTTCAGAATCCAAGTTCAAACTTGGGTGTTCCAATTATTTTAGATGCTGAACCGGATGCAGATAATTTGCCTCCCCGTGCCACGGTTAAGGAGGTTTATGATCTGATTTTAAGTGACTTGTTAAAAGGGGCTGAATTAATGAGTGAATTTAAAAGAAATGATTCAGAATACAATATATATGCATCTGAACAAGCGGCCAACGCTTTATTGTCCAGGGTGTATTTATATATGGAAGATAATGCAAAAGCAGAGGAGTATGCCTCCAAAGTAATTGATTCAAACAACTTCACACTATTGGAAGGTTCCGATTATGAGACTTTTCCAACAATGGTGCCCGAGGAAAATTCGGAAATTATATTTGCATGTAGAGCATTAAAAGATGAAGATGATTATGGTTGGTATGCTTTTGGAGGTATGTATGCAACAATTGATGGTGTAGGCTGGGGTGAAATGTATGCATCTGAACCTTATAGGGATTTGCTTGATCAAAATCCTTCGGATAGAAGACATAAATTCATTGATCCTCAATATGTAGATGGTGATGATTATGAGATCACTTATTCTTACGACAAATCATCTCCGGCGGGTTCAAAAATGTTCAAAATGTATGCTGTTACCAATAATGGGGGCAATTGGGAATATGATTACAACGGGACAAAAACTGTTTCAACCGAACTTGTAAATGGCAACACAGTGTATTTTATCACTGAAGGTGAGAATATCAGTGGAAAAACCTATGTGAAATTAACAAAGAAGATGCCGGTAAGACAGGGATATCCTAAATATTTTGTGATAAAATGTTCAAATCAGGAAGGACAACCGCAATTGTTCTCGCCGGTTATTTCACGTTTGGCAGAGATGTATTTGAATCGTGCCGAAGCACGTGCTAAAACTAATAATACAACAGGTGCATTGGACGATATTAATCTGATAAGAGAACGTGCAAATATTGATGCATACTCCGCAGTTCCTGCTGGTAGAACTCTTCTAGAAATAGTGCTTGAGGAACGACGCATAGAACTTGCTTTCGAAGCGCATCGACGTTATGACATTTTTAGAAATGGCTTAACCTTGGATCGCAGATATCCAGGAACACACGATAGAGGTGCTAATCCTTTATTAACTGTTCCTGCAACAAGTCCTCGTGTTGTTGACTTTATTCCAGAAGCTCAGATTTTAGCTCAGCCTAATTTGGTACAAAATCCATAATTCAATAATAATCACTTAATACAATAAGGCTTTACCAAAGTCTTATTGTATTAAAATGTGGTTACTACTCTAATCCCCGGGTCGTAAACTAATTTGTTTACGTAATAAACTCTTTTTGATACCTCAGGGCAAGCTCTGAGGTTATTTATTTAGGTTTTTGGAAAAAACATATGAAAAATACTTGTTAAAAACCCAAATGTAAAAAACAGTCAATTGTTAAAAATATATAGTCATGAAAATTACCAAATTAGGCTTATTAACATTTCTGTCGGTTTTGTTATTTTTTTATTCTTGTGACAAGGAGGAAACACAACCTGAAGATGAAAATTTAAAAAAAGGCAATTCAGTAACATATGATTTGTCAATATCAGTTCCTTGCGAAGGGAATAGCTGGGTTGTTGCGAATCCCCTTGCTACTTCAAATTTAGTTGTAACAGGAGGTATTAAAAATTGGACGAATTCAAGTGATAAAATTCGCACCTATTTTTATGCAAAAACAACTGGAACAATTCAAGTAGGCATCCGTGCCAGATTAAGTGTGTCCAGCACATTAAAAATAACGTTGGGAGATGAAACACAAGAGCTGACTTTTGATAAAGGAAATACCTATAAAGATTATAGTGCAGGCACCTTTAAAATTACTCAAACTGGCTATCAATTTATCGAATTAGAAGGCGTGAGTAATGGAGGAAGTTCTTTTGGCGATATCTCTGATATTTTATTAGGGGATTCATCCTGGAGCTCTAATATAAGTTATGTTGATAATGAATGGTTCTATTGGGGACGAAGAGGTCCTTCGGTGCATTTAGGTTATCAGGCACCTGCCAATAAAAATATTACATGGTTTTACAACGAATTAACGGTACCTGTGGGGAAAGATCCAATAGGCTCATATTTTATGGCTAATGGGTTTTCATCGGGCTATTTTGGAATGCAGGTTAATTCAGCGACAGAAAGACGTGTGTTATTTTCGGTATGGAGCGCATTCGACACACAAGATCCTAATCAGATTCCTGCTGAGTATACTGTAGAACCTTTGGGATATGGAACTGGCGTAACCGTAGGAGAGTTTGGTGGTGAAGGTTCGGGTGCTCAGAGTTATTGGGTTTATAACTGGAAACCGGGAACAACCTATAAATTTTTATTAAAGGGTGAATCTAATGCTGATAATTCTATCGATTATACAGCTTATTTCTATGCGCCTGAAGTTGGCGACTGGAAGTTGATAGCCAGTTTTAGAAGGCCATTTCCTACTGGCAGGCATTTATCACATTTGCATTCGTTTTTAGAAAATTTCAATACCACAATGGGTGATGAAACCCGACAAGTGGATTATAGCAATCAATGGGTTTATGATACTCAGGGAAGCTGGAGTGAAATGACTAGTGCTGCATTTACCACCGATGCTACAGGTAGTAACGGAGCTCGATTGGATTATGATGGTGGAAGAGAAGGGGATCACTTTTATTTAAGAAATTGTGGCTTTTTCAGTGACAACGAAACACCCAATACATCATTTACAAGAACTGCTAATGGAACTGCACCTGCTATTGACTTTTCGAAATTAGAAGTTCCTGCCATTACTGTACCACCAATACAAACTGTAATGGACAGAACCGGATGGACTGTATTAGATTACAGCACTCAGGAAGATAAAGGCGGAGAAGGAAGTACAGGATTGGCAACAGATATTCTCGATGGGGATGAAAGCACTTATTGGCATTCATGCTGGTCGGGCTGCACAGCAGCGGCTCCTCATTATATTACTGTAGATATGGGGCAAATCAATACGGTCAATGGTTTTAGTTTTACTCAAAGACAAAATCTTTCCAGAACAGTTAAAGATTTGGAAATCCAAATAAGCGATGACAACGTAACTTGGGTAAGCCTGGGCGACTTTGTTCTGGAAAAAACTACAAACCAGCAAAATATCAAACTAGGCACAGCTAAAACGTTCCGATATTTTAAATTCATAGCTAAAACTGCTCATGATGGAACCAATAATGCTGCTATGGCAGAAATTGCGACCTATATTGTAGAGTAAGTGTGAAATTGTATTAAGAGGGTGTCCTAAATTTTTATTTGAGATGGCCTCTTTTTTATGTTTTATTTTACCGTATGCTTAAAAGATAAAATAATTTTAGTTTTTCGGACAGATGATGGGTATAGTTGATTTTTTGTTTGTATTTCTTGTAACAAAGAAATAACTATTTGAGATTGGTTTGTGTCGTGTTCTCTCTTATGTTCAGGGGCGCCATTTTTTATGGGATTTAATCTCTTGGATAAATTATTACTTAAGTCCTTGCGTCAACGAACCATTTGAGTAATGTTTTATTTGATAAAAAATATCTGGGTTTATAATGAGGTATGCACTGTAAATTAGATGTTGCAGGGAATCGGCCTAATCGCTAAAAATGTCCACTCTTTTATAATAGAGATTTTTCATTTTTGAGATGTGAGATAAATTAAGCTTACTACCTTGTCTTATAAACCTATTCTATATTTGTAAAATACATTAAAATGAAAAAGAAATATACTTGTACTATTTTCTTACTGAGCCTTTTGTTTGGTTTTACCTCATATGCACAGAGATCCAATGTTAAGATTCCAGATTGGGAGAATCCTAAAATGTTCAATCAAAACAAGGAAGCTGCACATGCTACATTAATGCCTTTTAAAACTGTTAATGCAGCAATTTCAAAAAAAAGAAATGAGTCGGTTTTTTACAAGAGTTTAAATGGAATCTGGAAATTTAATTGGGTGAAAAAGCCTGCAGATCGTTTGGCTGATTTTTATAAGCCACAATTTGATGTATCGGGCTGGAACGATATACCAGTGCCATCGAATTGGGAATTGGAAGGATATGGAGTACCCATTTATACGAATCATCAGTATGAATTTGCTGATTACAAAGCTCCTGTTTCTGATGAAATAGAATTTGTTGATGAGATTTATCCTAAGAATCCCGGGCAGGTACCTCACGATTATAATCCGGTAGGTTCTTATCGCAGAAACTTTACTGTTCCTGAAAACTGGGATGGTCGCCAGGTGTTTATTCAGTTTGGAGCTGTAAAATCAGCTATGTACATCTGGATAAACGGAAAGAAAGTTGGATACAGCCAAGGAAGTAAAACCCCGGCTGAGTGGGATATCACGAACTACTTGCAGAAGGGAAACAATACACTTGCAGTAGAAGTGTACCGATGGAGCGATGGTTCTTATTTAGAGTGTCAGGATTTTTGGAGAATCAGTGGTATCGAAAGAGATGTGTTCATGTACTCAACACCTAAAGTTCGAATTCAGGATTTCTTTGTTAAGGCCGATTTGGATACAGAATATGAAAATGGTTTGTTAACTCTTGATGTTGATTTGAAAAATCAAGAAAATGGCTTGAAATCGGGAAATCATGAGGTGGTTTATCAACTGTATGATGTGAATCAAAAATTGGTGGCAACAGAAACGAAGCAGGTTAAAATCAATAAGAAATCAGCGTTAAGCTTATCTTTTTCGAAAGAAATACCTTCCCCAAAGAAATGGACTGCCGAAACGCCGAATTTGTATTCTTTAGTTGTTTTGCTTATAAATAACAAAGGCCTTGAAAAGGAAATTATTTCTACTAAAGTAGGGTTTAGAAAAATTGAAATAAAAGATGCTGTTTTTTATATCAATGGTGTGGCCGTACTTATTAAAGGAGTAAACAGACATGAACACGATCAGTTTAAAGGTCATGTAGTGAGCGAAGAGGCTATGGTTAAGGAAATCAGTCTGATGAAACAGTTTAATATCAATGCGGTAAGAACTTGTCACTATCCTAATGACGAGCGTTTTTACGAGTTGTGCGATCAATATGGTTTGTATATAACCAATGAGGCTAATATCGAATCTCATGGGATGTATTATAGCGAGCACTCTTTGGCTAAAAATCCGGAGTGGAAAGAAGCTCATTTAGATCGTAATATTCGTATGGTAGAACGCGATAAGAATCATCCATCAGTTATTGTTTGGTCGATGGGAAATGAAGCCGGAGATGGAGAAAACTTTACGGCAGTTAACCAGTGGATTAAACATCGTGATTCTTCCCGCCCGGTTCACTACGAAAGAGCGATCATGGGAGCCAATACAGATATTTACTGTCCTCAATATCCAGGGGCTCAATATTTGAAAAAGTATGCTTCTAAAAAGCAAAGCCTGCCAATGATTATTAGTGAGTACTCTCATGCAATGGGAAACAGCACTGGGAATTTGGTTGATTTGTGGGAGGTGATTTACGATGAAAACAACATTCAACTGCAAGGCGGTTACATTTGGGATTGGATTGATCAGGCTTTGGTGAAAAAATCTGAAGAAGGAACTGATTTTTGGGCTTACGGGGGAGATTATGGCCCACAGGGAACCCCTTCAGACGACAATTTCCTAATCAACGGAATTATTTCGGCAGACTATACACCGCATCCAGCTATGTGGGAAGTGAAATATGCCTATCAGTACATTCGTTTTGTTGCCGAAAATCTTGAGGAAAGAGTATTTAAAGTAAGCAATTTTCATGATTTTATTGACTTGAGCGGATATGATATCCGGTGGGTCTTATCTGCAAATGGAGAGAACGTTCAGGAAGGGAAATTGGAATCTTTAGATTTAGCTCCACATACGAGTACGTCGGTAACACTTCCAGTTCAGGCGTTTACTCCAAAATCAGGCGTTGAATATTTCATTGATTTTTCGGTGGTGTTGAAAGAGAACACGCCTTTCAGAAATAATGGATTTGAAGTTGCCCGTGAACAATTCCAACTTCCGGATTACCAGAGTACAAAAAAAGATGCAGATCGCAGTGCTCCACTAAAATACGCTGACAATAAAGATTTGTTTGTAGTTTTCGGAGAGAATTTTAAAATAAATTTTGATAAATCAAATGGTGAAATTTCATCTTATCAAATCAATGGAATGGAACTGTTTAATAAGGGGTTTGGTGTAAATTTCTGGCGTCCGTGTACCGATAATGATAAGGGGAGTAATATGATTAAGCGGTTGGGTGTTTGGAGAGAAGTCTCTCAGTCAGTAAAACTAATAGATTTTAAAATTTCTCAACCAAAAGGAAATCAAGTTGTACTACTTGCCACTTACGATTTATCTGCAGTTAAATCAACTCAAACAGTTGAATATTGTGTTGGTGGCAATGGTGAAATTCAGATTGTGAGTTCCTTTTTTAAGGGAGATATGGAATTACCGGACATGCCCCGGTTTGGAATGCGTTGTGAGTTACCTGTTAATTTTGATAATCTAAAATATTTTGGACGTGGCCCTCAGGAAAATTATTGTGATCGAAATAACGGCACATTTGTAGGGAAATACATCAGTAAGGTCGCGGATCAATACTTTAAGTATGCCCGGCCACAAGAAAATGGCTACAAAACTGATGCGAGATGGTTTGAGTTAAGAAATGAAAACGGCTTTGGTATTCGTATAGCAGGAGAATCTGCTTTAGGTTTTTCCACATTACATAACCCAATTGAAGATTTTGATCAGATTACACATGCCGATTTTCGTCACACCAATGATATTGTGAAAAAGGACGGTGTTTTTGTAACACTTGATTTAATGCAAATGGGGGTTGCTGGTGATAATTCATGGGGTGCAACTCCTTATAAAGAATACAGTGTGCCAGCTAAAAATTATCAATTTACTTTCAGCATAAAGCCAGTGTTTTAATTTTTTAGATTCAAAAAAAATATTGACATGAATATGAATCAAACATTGCTTTTGGCAGGAACAAGCCTTCTTTTTGGCACTTCGTGTGCAAACTTGTCTAAAAGTAAATCTGAATCAAGCAAGCCGAATATCATTTACATCCTTGCTGATGATATGGGGTATGGGGATTTGGGTTGTTATGGACAAAGGATTTTCGAAACACCTAATCTTGATTTAATGGCCAGTCAAGGTATCCGATTCATAAATCATTATACAGGCAGTACTGTTTGTGCGCCCTCACGTTGTGCATTACTAACAGGGAAACATACCGGTCATTCTGTTGTGCGGGGAAACAAGGAGATACAGCCAGAAGGTCAGATGGCTATGCCTGCCGGAACAAGAACGGCAGCTCATTTTCTTCAGAAAGCGGGTTATAGTACAGGATGTGTGGGAAAATGGGGTTTAGGCTATCCCGGATCGGAAAGTGATCCTCTGAATATGGGATTTGACTATTTCTTTGGATACAATTGTCAAATGAAAGCCCATCATTACTTCCCTGAATATTTATGGGAGAATGATCAAAAAATATTCTATCCCGAAAATAGCAACGGGCAACAGAAAATGTATAGTCATGATGAAACAACAAGAAAAGCATTTTCTTTCATCAAAGAGAATAAGGAGAAACCATTTTTCTTGTATCTGGCTTATGCAATACCTCATGCCGAATTGGTTATTCCTGAAGAATATCTGGCTAAATACAAAGGTAAATTTCCCGAAAATCCGTTTTCAGGTGGCCATTATGGAAAACATGATTATCCAAGAGCTACTTATGCTGCAATGATTTCACATTTGGATTCTGATGTTGGGAAATTAAATTCATTGTTAAAGGAATATGGTTTAGACGAGAATACAATCGTGATGTTTGCTTCGGATAACGGACCTCATGTGGAAGGAGGAAATGATCCGCTCTTCTTTGAGAGTTCCGGTGGTTTACGAGGGGAAAAGAGATCCTTATACGAAGGAGGGATTCGAACTCCTTTTATTGTGAAGTGGCCTGGGAAAATAAAATCAGGAGAGGTTTCCCAGCATGTTTCTGCTTTTTGGGATGTGTTGCCAACACTATGTGATATGGCAGGCGTAAAAGCACCTGAAGATTTGGATGGCATTTCATTTTATCCCGAACTAATAGGCGAAAAACAGAAAAATCATGAATTGCTCTATTGGGAGTTTCATGGCTATACCGGCGATAAGCAAGCCATTCGAAAAGGAAAATGGAAAGCGGTTCGGAATAAGATTATTAAGGCAAATATGCCCATAGAGCTTTACAATTTAGAATTAGATCCTTTTGAACAAAACGATGTGTCAGAGCAATTCCCTGATATGATAACCGAAATGAAAAGTTTGCTCGATAAAACTCATGTTCAATCAGAGGATTTTCCATTTGAATATGAATTGTAAGAAATATGTCAAAATAAGAGAGCTCATTATGATTTTATAATGATTCCACTAAAGACTTAGGCAGGCCATTATCATTTGTTAATGGCTTGCTTAACTAAAAAAATGGCAATTCACATTTTTTAATTGCTCCGCTAAATGATTAATCGGGCAATGAACAGAACTTATTTCTGTACTCACAAGCTTATCTTCGTTTACTACCAAATTACTATCAAAATTTTCTTTTTAAAGCACTTCTTTTTAGTGGCATTTTTTTTAGCATCCTCATTTGAATGATGCTTTTTTAAATTGAAAAAAATGTTTTTTACGTATCGTAATGTTTTGTGGGTTAGTTTTTTGTGAAAAAGTCGACCTTGTCGCTTAATATGTCCTCTTTTTTGTAATACTTATTTATCATTTTTGAAATTGTAAAAAATTAAGACAAATGAAAATAAGCAGATATTTAATACTAGGTTCTTTTCTGATGGTTTGTATTCTATCAGCGTGTTCTTCAAGTAAAAGCTCGAAGAAAGAAGCAGATATATCAATTGAAGATTTATTGATAGAAGTACCTTTTAGCGGGAATGCATGGCTGGTTGATGATGTTTCTTTAAATGAAGACATGATTTCTGACCCGGGCCTGAAAAACTGGATGAAGAAAACTTCTCTGATCAGAACTTTTGTGAGAGTTAATGCAACAGGAGATCTGTGTGTAGGATTAAAAGCCAAATCGTTAAAGGGCTCGTCTAAAGTGAAAATAACTATTGGAGAAGAGTCTAAAGAATTTGCAATTAGCAATCAGGAAATGAGTATTATACCTGTTGGGCGTTTCAATGTCTCACAGAAAGGATATGTTCAAATTGATTTACAGGGAGTTTCAAAAACGGATTCTTATTTTGGTGAAGTATCTCATTTGCTGATAGGAGGTGAGGCAGTATCAGAAGGAACTGATTTTGTGAAAGAAGATTTTTATTGGGGACGACGTGGTCCTTCTGTTCATTTGGGCTACGAAATTCCTTCTGAAGCTGGTGATGTTGAATGGTTTTATAACGAAATTGAGGTGCCTGAGGGAAATGATCTTGTTGGTTCGTATTATATGGCGAATGGTTTTGGTGAAGGTTACTTTGGAATTCAAGTGAATTCCGAAACAGAACGCAGAATCTTATTTTCAGTATGGAGTTCTTTTAAAACAGATAATCCCAATGATATCCCGGAAGATGAGAAAATTAAGCTTTTAAGAAAAGGAACTGATGTAAAAACGGGTGAGTTCGGTAATGAAGGGTCTGGAGGACAGAGTTACAGAATATACGATTGGAAAGCCGGAAACAGATATCGTTTTCTGTTGGGTGCTAAACCAACTAATGATAATTCCACAGATTATACCGCTTACTTCTTTGCACCTGAAATTGGTAATTGGGAGCTGATTGCAAGTTTTAGAAGGCCAAAAACCTCAACATATTTAACCCGGCCACATTCATTTCTTGAGAATTTTATGACTGAAATGGGACAGTTTACCCGTAAGGGAACTTATTTAAATCAGTGGGTAAGAAATACTGAGGGCACGTGGTTCGAAATGACCAAAGCAAAATTCACCGCAGATGCTACGGCGAGAAAAGATGCTCGTTTAGACTATGCAGGAGGAGTTGAAGGAGAGTATTTCTATTTGAAGAATTGTGGCTTTTTTAGTGAGAAAACAAGCTTCGATACATTTTTTAATAGAACTGAATTGGGCATAGAACCTATTATTGATTTTAAAAAATTACCCTGAATGCAGGGAATGTAATTTGGATTGGTGAACTGTGAAGGGTTTGGTTATGAAAGAGTTTGGTATCTCATTTTGGAAATGAGATTTAGTTAAAATCCTTCTTTTTGGAAAACTAATATGATATTTATCAGTTATGAATAAAATAAGCCTGTGTTTTTTGCTGATGTTTTTAATGGCAACATCAGTAATGTCGAAAAACGTAAAAGTAATACCGCAGCCTTTAGAGGTAGAAAATGGGGTAGGATATTTTGCAATCACATCAAAAACCAAGATTGTTTTTGATGAAGCCAATATTGGCAATGCAATCTATTTGCAGAAGATGCTGGAATCAGATTTCAATATGAAGTTAAATATCACTTCACTGGAAGCAAAAGGAATTGTGCTTACTATTGATGAAAATCTGAATGCAGACCTTGGTCAGGAAGGGTATTTGCTTGAAGTTGGAAAGAAAGGAATAAATATAACAGCTTCAGATAAAGCGGGTATTTTTTATGGCATTCAGTCACTAAGACAGTTACTTTCACTAGATGTGGATCTTAGTTCGGGAGAACTTTGTATTCCCAGCGTTAGAATTAAAGATTTCCCACGTTTTAGCTGGAGGGCATTTATGCTCGACGAAGCGCGATATTTTAAGGGAATGGAGCAGGTGAAAAAATTGCTCGATCAAATGGCATTGCTTAAGATGAATGTATTTCACTGGCACTTGACTGATGATCAGGGATGGCGTATTGAAATCAAAAAATATCCGAAACTAACGAGCGTTGGTTCAACCCGGAAAGATTCGCAAATAGGCGGGTGGAACAGTGAAGAGCTTTCGGGGAAATCACACAGTGGTTTCTACACTCAAAAACAGCTTAAAGAGATTATTGCTTACGCTGCAGAGCGGCAAATTAACATTGTTCCTGAGATTGAAATGCCTGGACACGCGTCGGCTGCAATTGCTGCTTATCCATGGTTGGGTACAATTGGTGAGCTGAAAGAAACACCTGTGGTGTTTGGTAAGTTGCCCGATTCGTTCAATGTTGCCGATCCTAAAGTATATCAGTTTATCGAAGATGTTCTCTCCGAAGTAATGGATCTTTTTCCTGGGAAAACGATTCATATTGGAGGTGATGAGGTAAAATTTGATGCTTGGAAAGAGTCGGAAGAGGTTCAGGAGTTTATGAAAAAAAATGATTTGGCATCACCAGCTGATTTACAGATTTTCTTTACCAACAGGGTGTCGAATTTTTTAGACAGAAAGGCGCATCGCATGATGGGCTGGAATGAGATTTTAGGAGGTAATGTTCATGAATGGCAAAAGTCTGAAGATATTGAAGTAAAAGAGAAACTGGCGACCAGTGCCATCATTCATTTTTGGAAGGGAAGTCTTGATCTTGTAAAAGACGCCGTGGTGAATGGTTATGATATTGTCAATTCATATCATGTGAATACATATCTGGATTATCCGTGCAGCTATACACCTATCGAAAAGGCCTATGATTTCGATCCGATCCCTGAAGGACTTGATGAAAAGTATCATGCTAAAGTACTGGGCAGCGGATGCCAAATGTGGAGCGAGTGGATTCCTGAGGTGTCAGATATGGATAAGATGGTATTTCCACGTTTGGCGGCTTACGCAGAGTTGGGCTGGACTGCTAAGGATCTGAAAAATTTCAAGCTGTTCCGTTCTAATCTGAGTCTCCTGATCGAAAGATGGAAAAAAGAAGGAATTGGATGTGCTGATCAGTTTGATAAAAATGATTTTTCTAAGCAGGAATAGAAGGTTGTTTTGAGGAAGGATTCTATATGATCTCACCGTAGGTGAATGTTAAAATTTGATACTAAAAAAGCAGTTGAATAAAATAAATCAATCGAATAAAAATATATTATGGCAACAAACAGAAGATCATTCCTTGGGAACCTGGCCTTAGGTGCTGGGATTCTTGCAGCAGCCCCACTGGCTGCTTGCAGTGGACCAAAAGAAGAAAGTAAATTATCATATATTAAAGATTTGGTAGGGAAAAGTCCTAAAATGAACTTTAATATGTGTGGGTATGCAGCACCCAAATTGGAGACTGTTCGTGTTGGATTTGTTGGTATTGGCGATCGTGGCTCGGGAGCAGTAAAGAGAATGACCTTTATTGAAGGAGTTGAAGTTACTGCTTTATGTGATACCAGACAGGCCGCGGTTGATGGTGGACAAAAAATACTTTCTGATGCAGGACTTCCTAAAGCAAAAGAGTTTGTGGGTGGAGATTTGGGCTTTAAGGAGTTGTGTGAAAGCGGATTGGTTGATTTAGTTTATATTGCAACCCCGTGGGAATGGCACGTACCTGTTGCTATTGCAGCGATGGAAGGAGATAAGCATGCGGCAGTTGAAGTTTCAACGGCAAAAACTCTTGATGAGTGCTGGCAAATGGTTGAGACATCGGAGCGTACACGCAAACACTGTGTTATTTTGGAAAATTGCTGTTACGATTTCTTTGAGATGTTGACTCTAAATATGGCGCGTCAGGGTGTATTTGGAGACCTGGTTCATGGTGAAGGAGCTTACATACACGATTTGGATTATTGGCATTTTAACAAGCCTAAAGACAATCAAATGACTGATGGAGCTTACACCAAAATGTGGCGTATGCACGAGAATAAGCGCAAAGCCAATGTATATCCTACTCACGGTTTAGGTCCAATTTGTCAATCAATGAATATCAACCGTGGTGATAAAATGGATTACCTGACCGCAATGATGTCGGATGATTTCACTTTGAAACACCGCATTGCAGAAAAAGCTAAAGAAGACCCGTTTTTTGAGCAGTTTGTTGGCTGGGATATGCGCGGAAACATGGATTTACAGTTGATTCGTACTAACAAAGGCCGTACCATCATGATTCAGCATGATATTAGTTCTCCACGACCTTATTCACGTATTCACATGTTGAGTGGAACCAAGTGTTTTGCACAAAAGTGGCCCTTGCAGCACATTGCCTTTGGGCATAATGTAGTTGACGATGCTCAGATGAAAGAATTGGAAGAAAAATATACTCCTGAATTAATTCGAAAAGTAGGAGAGATGGCTAAACAGGTTGGTGGTCATGGAGGTATGGATTTCGTTATGGATTGGCGTTTAATTGATTGTTTACGAAACGGGCTTCCAATGGATATGGATGTTTATGACGCTGCATCCTGGAGCTGTATTACACCATTAAGTGAATGGTCTATTGCCAATAAATCCAATTCAATTGAAGTTCCTGATTTTACTCGTGGTGCATGGGAAACCAATGCTCCAATTGACCTAACTTTAACTGGTGCAGGAACAACCGAGGTTCGGAATTTAATAAAAGCGAATACGAAAGGACAGTTGAACGTTCATTAAGAAAATTACATAGTTAGTTTAAGCAATAGTGAAGTTATGTCTTTATTGATTATTAGACTTCACTATTGTTGTTTTTGCAAAGCAACTAATGTAAATTTGTTTTTGATACTAAATTATATTAAATGAACAAACAAATTCTGGTAACCGGAGGAACTGGTTTTATAGGTTCACATACTGTTGTTGAGTTGCAAAACAGTGGTTACGATGTGGTGATTGTTGATAACCTTTCGAATTCGAAAGCTGAAGTGTTGGATAAGATTAAGGAAATATCCGGCATTCGGCCAAGATTTGAGAAGTTTGATTTAACGGACAGACAAAAAGTAAAGGATTTCTTTCATAAGTATTCGGATATAGAAGCAATTATTCACTTTGCAGCATCGAAGGCTGTTGGTGAATCTGTTGAGAAACCATTAATGTACTATAATAACAATCTGAATTCTTTGATGAATATCATGGAGGCGATGATTGAATTTAATGTATCAAATCTTGTGTTCTCATCTTCGTGTACTGTTTATGGCCAGCCGGATATATTGCCGGTAACGGAACAAACTCAGAGAAAGGAAGCCGAATCACCATATGGAAATACCAAAACTATTTGTGAGGATATAATTCGTGATACGATTAAATCAGATCCATCACTTAAGGGGATTGCACTCAGATATTTTAATCCAATTGGAGCACATGAAACGGCTAAAATTGGTGAATTGCCGTTAGGTGTACCAAATAATTTAATTCCTTTCCTTACACAAACTGTAGCTGGAATTCGCCCGGAGTTGAGTGTGTTTGGTGATGATTATGACACTGCCGACGGTTCAGCAATTCGCGATTATATTCATGTAGTAGATTTGGCTAAGGCACATGTTACAGCTATTGAAAGATTATTAAATAACAGAAATAAGGAAAACTACGAATATTTTAATATTGGTACGGGAAATGGCGTTTCTGTTCTTGAAATCATTAAATCATTCGAAAGGGCAACAGGAGAGAAAGTGCCGCACAAGATTGTTGCGCGTCGTGCTGGTGATATCGAAAAAATATATGCTGATACTTCCTTTGCAAATGAAGAATTAGGATGGAAAGCCGTTAGCACTCTTGATGAAACGCTTCTTTCTGCCTGGAAATGGCAAGTGAATATTGGTGAATTATAGCAAGTCACAAAAAGTTTTTTTTAACGCCTGTCATTTAATTGATAGGCGTTATTCTTTTTCGCGAATTGCAATTTTTAAAAAGAATGTTGGGAATTAAGCTTCATACAGTTTAATACACTCCTGATTGATAATATCAACAGGCAGATACTCATCTTTTGGAATCTCGTGATTCAAAAGAACATGTTCAAATAATTTTTTTACAGCTTTAAATCCTTGTTGATGAGGGTGCTGGCCAATTAAGAAATTGATGGTTCCCTGATTTAGATATTTGATGTTTTGTTCGATAGGATCAAAACCTACAAGTATAATATCACTGAGTTCGTTGGTAATCAGATATCTTGCTATTTTATAAACCTTGGATCCTGTGATGAATATGGCTTTTATGTTCTTGTTTTTCTTGATTACAGAATCCAATTTCTCTTTAATAATTTCAGCATCAGATGTAGGAATTTCAATACTTATTTTCAGCCCTTGATTTTTCCCTTTATCCATAAAATAGCTTAAAAATCCTTGTGTTCGTTGATTTAAGTGATGAACATTTTCCAGATTTTTAGCCAGATTAATAATTAAAATATCTCCGTTTACAGGAATGCCAAAATCGATTAAATTAGCGGCAACTCTTCCGCCATGAAAACCATCGCTGCCCACATAAGCCAAATAGTTGCTTTTGGATAATTTTGATTCGATAAAAACATATGGAATTCCTTTCTGATCAAGTTTCTGAGTAAATTCCAGACTCTCTTTTGAGAAAATAGGAGAAAATACAACCCCCGAAGGATTAAGTTCTAAAACAGCTTCAAATTGTTTAATAAAATCCTGTTCATTGTAATGCTCGAAAAAGAAATTTTTAACTTTTACCTGAAATTGTTCTAATTCCAAGGCGGCTTCAGTAATACCATTCAATGGTCTTTTCCAGAATATATCCTCCTCGGTTGGGCTTGGTAACAGAGATGCAAAAATGCACTGTTTTTTAGAAGTAAGTGCTCTGGCTATAAGGTTAGGTTGGTAGTTGTTTACTCTTGCGATTTCCAGAATCTTATTCTTGGTTTCTTCCGCAACTTCTCCCCGATTGTGGAGTACACGATCTACCGTACCAACAGAAACACCTGCTTGTTCAGCTATGTCTTTTATTCGAATCTTTGCTATCGACATTTCCAGTAAATAAAAAAAATCAGGAAGGAATTTATCCTTCCTGAAATCAACTAAATCTAACTACAATTATGAAACAAAAGTAATACATTTACTCATGAAAAACTTGGAATTCTATGAGTAAAGTATTGTGAGGTTTATTTAATAGCTGTTATTCTGTTATTGGCTTGTAATGAGGAACCAAAGATTTCATTATAACCCAACCAATTAAATAAGCAACTGCACAAATTGAAAAAATGATGAAATAACCTGCTCTGATGCCTTCAAATCCCATGAATTTCATATTGGTGTTTGCTGCAAAGTCGAAAAGAACTCCAGAACCTTTATTGATACAGAATGAACCTAAACCTCCTGCCATTCCACCAATACCAGTAATGGTTGCAATGGATGAACGAGGAAACATATCTCCTGTAGTAGAGAAGATATTTGCAGACCATGCTTGATGTGCAGCTCCGGCGATACCAATGATAATAACAGGAAACCAATAAGAATAAGTACCTAAGGGTTGAGCTAGTAAAGCCAAAAGAGGGAAGAATGCAAAAATAAGCATCGATTTCATTCGTCCGGCATATGGATCCATTCCTTTTTTATCAACAAAATAAGTAGGGAGCCATCCACCAATAATAGACAATAATGTGATACCGTATAAAACAAACAGTAACAATTGTGCCATTGTGCTGTTGGAAGTTAAACCGTAAACATCGCTTAAGTAGGCTGGAGTCCAGAATAAAAAGAACCACCATACTCCATCTGTCATGAATTTACCAATAATAAACGACCAGGTTTGTTTGTATTTAAAAGTATCAACAAATGATATTTTCAGACTTTCGTTTGCAGTTGTTTTGTCATCGTCACTGCTATCGTCTTGATTAATATATTCTAATTCAGCAGAATTTACTCTATAGTGTTCGTGAGGTTTTTTGTACATAAACTTCCAAAAGAATATCCAAACAAATCCTAATGCCCCAATGATTATAAATGCCATTTCCCATCCAAAATGAGAAGCAATTACCGGAATTGTTATTGGTGCAGCTAATGCCCCTATAGTTGCTCCGGCATTAAAAATACTTGTTGCGTATGCTCTGTCTTTTTTAGGGAAATATTCTGCTGTCGTTTTAATTGCAGCCGGAAAGTTTCCCGCCTCACCTATGGCAAGAACAAATCGTGCAAAGACGAAAAGAACTACACTAACATTAATAACTTTAGAGACGTTGCTCACGTGTTTTATGGCTTCTTTTGCATTTTCAAAATCAAGAAACCATTCGCCGCTAACGATACCCGATGTGGCAATACCACAAAAAGCATGTAATACAGCTCCTACAGACCAAATACCAATAGCCCAAATAAAACCTCTTTTTGTGTCTAGCCAATCAATGAATCGGCCTGCCACTAGAAGACCTACAGCATAAAAAACAGAAAACAAAGCTGTGATATTACCATAGTCGCTATTGGTCCAGTGAAATTCAGGGGCTATAAAATCTTTCCATGTAAGAGAGAGTACTTGCCGATCCATGTAATTAATTGTCGTTGCAAAGAATAATAATGAACAGATTTGCCACCTGTACTTAGTCATATTTCCTTTTATCTGTATTGCAGTCATTTATTTATCGTTAGAGATTAATAATTTTATTTTTAAAGACAAACTTTATAAATTTTTGCTTATTCCTAATTCCAGGCCACGCAGTTCTGCCAATCCTTTCATTCTGCCGTACAAAGAATAACCTGGGTTGGTTTTTTTGGGAAGATCATCTAACATTTTATTGCCATGATCGGGGCGCATAGGAATTTGCCAGTCTTTTCGGCCTGATTCCCTGCGTTCTTTTTCTTCTATCAGTAAAGCTTTCATTACAGCAGGAATATCAATATCTCCATCAAACAAGTAGTTTTCGAAGAAGTTTCCTTCCTCGTCTCTAGTTACATTTCTAAGATGAACAAAATTGATCCGGGGTGCCAATATTTTTGTCATTTCCGGCAGATCATTAAAATGACCAGCTCCAAATGATCCGGTACAAAGAGTGATTCCATTCGATACCGAATCTACCACCTTAGTTAATTCCAAAGCATCTTCGATGGTGCTGACAACTCTTGGTAAGCCAAGCAAAGCCCGTGGCGGATCATCTGGGTGAATTGCCATTCTTACGCCTGCTTGTTCTGCAACAGGAATGATTTCCTGTAAAAACTCATGCAAATGTTTTTTTAATTTAGGTGCATCAATTTTTTTGTAGCCATCCAATACTTTTTGGAAACTTTCCAAACTGTATGATTCTTCGGCTCCAGGAAGACCTGCAATTACATTTCGGGTAATTTTTTCGATTTCTGTTTCCGACATGCTGTTAAACTTTTCTTTAGCACGGCTTACCATTTTAACAGAATAATCTTCATTCGCATTTTCACGCTTTAAAATATAAATATCAAAAGCAGCAAAAGTTACCATGTCGAATTTTAATGCATTTGATCCATCCGTAAAGTTGAACTCCAAATCGGTTCTTGACCAATCCAAAACAGGCATAAAATTGTAGCAAATAGTTTCAATACCACATTCGCCTAAGTTTTTGATACTCTGCTTGTAGTTTTCTATGAATATTTTATAACCACCAGTCTGTTTTTTAATATCCTCATGAACAGGAACACTCTCAACCACCGACCAACGAAGTCCGACGGCTTCAATTTCTTCAATTCTTTTCTTGATTTCGTCAATGGTCCAAACTTCTCCGTTTGGGATATGATGAAGAGCCGAAACGATTCCGGTAGCTCCGGTTTGTTTGATTTCCTGAAGGGAGATCGGGTCGTTCGGACCGTACCATCTCCATGTTTGTTCTAATGACATATTGTTTGTTTTTTAGTTAATGGACAAAACGGACAAGAGGTGATTGAATTCTTGTTCCGTTTTGTCACATAAACACGCTAACCTAAATTAATATATAATTGAAACTAAAAAGCCTGATTAAACACCACTGTACGCACTAAATCCACCGTCAACAGGAATAACAACTCCTGTAACAAAAGCCGACCAGTCCGATAGTAGATAGAGCAGGGTCCCCTGCAATTCTTCAGGAGTTCCGTAACGTTCCATTGGGGTATTGTTAATAATTTTTACGCCTCGTGCAGTTGGTTCACCTGTTGCTTCATCGGTTAGTAAAAAACGGTTTTGATTTGTCAGCAGAAATCCAGGAGCTATTGCGTTTACACGCACTCCCATTTTTGAAAAGTGAACTGCTAACCATTGCGTGAAATTGTTAACCGACGCTTTGGCTGCCGAATAAGCGGCAATTCTGGTCAGTGGACGGTAAGAGTTCATCGAAGATACATTTACTATTGAACCTCCTTTTTTCTCAATCATATCCATGGCAAATACCATTGTTGGAAGAATTGTTCCTTTAAAGTTCAAGTCAAAAACTCTATCGAAACCTTCCATTTTCATTCCGAAGAAAGTTTGATCCAGATTTTCAAGGTCGGAATCTACCATTTGATCTACACCAGATGTAGCCAGAGGAGAATTTCCTCCGGCTCCATTGATAAGATAATCTACACTCCCCAGCTTATTATTGATTATCTTCTTTGCTTCCTGCAGTGATTCTTTATCAAGTACGCTTGCGGCAACTCCAATGGAAGAAACATTGTATTTGGTTTCAATTTCCTGAGCTAATTTTTCAACAGCTTCAGCATTAATATCAATCAATGCGGTTTTTACGCCCATTGCAGCCAATGATTTTGCCATAGAGGAGCAAATTACTCCTCCGGCACCGGTTACAACAGCTACTTTATTTCTTAAATTGGTTTCCATCCGGGTTTATTTTCTGATTTCTTTGATGATAGAGATAGCATTTGCAGTTGCAGCTTCAATTGCTTCGTAATTGAATGATCCATCTGCATTTTTTATCATCAGCTGAGATCCCATTCCTACACAATGAACACCGGCATTGAACCATTCAGTCAGGTTTCCGATTTCAGGCTTAACTCCCCCTGTTGGCATAATTGACGACCACGAAAAAGGGCCTTTTACAGCTTTTACAAATTCAGGACCGCCTACTTGTTCACCCGGAAAAATCTTAACCACTTCGGCTCCCAATTCTTCAGCATACGAGATTTCTGTTAATGATCCACAGCCCGGTGACCATGCTATTTTCCGACGGTTACAAACTTTAGCCATTTCCGCATTTAAGATTGGAGAAACAATAAAATTTGCACCCAACTGGATGTATAAGGAAGTTGTACCGGCATCAATAATCGATCCAACGCCTAAAATCATTTCAGGACATTCTTTTGCAGTCCACTTAATTAGTTCTGCGAAAACTTCATGTGCAAAATCGCCGCGGTTAACGAATTCAAATACGCGTGCACCACCTTTGTAACAGGCTTTAACGATCTTTTTGCAAATTTCTATATCTGAATGAAAGAATACTGGAATCATTCCAACTTCTTTCATTTTTAAAGCAACTTCTATTCTTGAATATTGAGCCATTTTGTTATTAATTATGAATTGAGAATTATGAATTATATGATTGAAGTATTCTTCATTTATAATTCATAACTCATAATTTATCTAGCAACCCTTCCGGATGCATCGCCTTCCATCAACTTTACAACTTCGTCAACAGTAACTTGATTGTAATCGCCATAGATTGTATGTTTCAAGCAAGATGCTGCAACCGCAAAGTTTAGTACTTTCTGATCATCTTTTGGCCATGTAATTAATCCGTAAATTAGTCCTCCCATAAATGAATCACCGCCACCTACACGATCAACAATGTGTGTAATTTGGTAGGTATTATTCGCTTTGTACAATTCTTTGCCATCGTATAAAACACCAGTCCATGAATTGTGGTTCGCACTGATAGATCCGCGTAAAGTGGTAATTACTTTTTTACAACGGGGAAATTGTTTCATGATTTGTTGAGAAACAGATAAGTAAGCTCCTGCTTCAACATGTCCGCCGGTAATATCGACACCTTCTGGTTTGATTCCTAAAACTTTTTCAGCATCTTCTTCGTTTCCTAGTATTACGTCGCAGCCGGCAACTAATTCGGGCATAACTTCGCTGGCAGTTTTGCCATATTTCCAAAGATTTTTTCTGTAGTTTAAATCTGTTGAAACAGTGATTCCTCTTTTGTTGGCTTCTTTAATGGCTTGTAAACATACATCGGCAGCTCCTTGCGAAATAGCAGGAGTAATACCTGTCCAATGAAACCAGGTTGCACCTTCAAATACTGTTTCCCAGTCAATCATTCCAATTTCAAGTTCAGCGGCCGCTGAATTAGCTCTGTCGTAAACAACTTTACTACCACGGCTAACAGCTCCAGTCTCCAAAAAATAAATTCCCAAACGATCTCCACCCCAAACGATGTTGTCAACACCAACACCGTATTTTCTTAAATCCATCATACAAGCGTGGCCAATATCATTCTTTGGAAGTCGGCTCACAAAATCAACCTCAATGCCATAATTTGCCAAAGAAACGGCAACATTAGCTTCCCCTCCGCCATAAGTAGCGTTAAAATTATCAACTTGAGAAAATCTAGCATAACCAGGTGTTGCAAGTCTTAGCATGATTTCACCGAAAGTAACTACTTTATTCATCTTTATTATTTTGTTTGAGTAAGATTAAAAATTGAAATAATTTTTAGCATTATAGTAACAGATTCCCTGTACTACTTCCTTCAATAGTTCTTCGTTGTACGGAATTAATCCCTTTTCAACATCGTTACCAATTAGGTTGCAAAGAATTCTGCGGAAATATTCGTGGCGACTGTAGCTTAAGAATGATCTTGAGTCTGTTAGCATTCCAACAAATCGGCTTAAAAGACCAAGATTGGAAAGAGCATTCATTTGTTTTTCCATGCCATCTTTCTGATCCAGAAACCACCATCCTGATCCCCATTGAATTTTACCTGCTATCTCACCATCCTGAAAATTTCCTAACATAGTTGCGTAAACTTCGTTATGAGCAGGGTTTAGATTGTAAAGAATGGTTTTGGTAAGTTTCTCTTCTGTTGCCAGGCGATTTAGGAATTTTGACATGTCTTCAGCCACCAATTTGTCTGCAATTGAATCGAATCCGGTATCGGCACCTAATTTGTTGAACATTCCGGTGTTATTGTTGCGAATAGCACCAATATGGAATTGTTGAACCCATCCTTTTGAATGATCCAAAACAGCAAATTCATACAACATTGCTGATTTGAATTTCAAAATCTCTTTTTCGTTTAATTCTTCTCCTTTTCGGATCTTTACAAAAATTTCAGTGGCTTCATCATTTGTATATTCAGCGGCAAAAAATTGCTCCAAACCATGATCGGAAGCTTTACAACCCATTTCAGCAAAGAAATCATGTCTTTTTTGAAGAGCTGAAAGTAAATCTTCAAATGTATTGATTTCCATTTCAGATGCAATTGCCAGTTTGTTGATGTATGCGTTGTATTCCGATGCATCATCAACAGCCATTGCCTTATCCGGTCTCCATGATGGCACCACTTTGGTTTCAAATCCTGAATCTTTGATTGCTTTATGATATTCCAACGAATCGGCAGGATCATCGGTTGTACCGATAACTTCAACATTGGCTTTGCGAATTAAGCTTCTGCATGAAAACTCAGGAGTATTCAATTTTTCATTGCACTCGTTCCAGATTTCCTCTGATGTATCAGGACTTAATATTTTTTCAATGCCAAATGGCTTTTTTAGCTCCAAATGTGTCCAGTGGTAAAGAGGGTTGCGCAGTGTATATGGAACAGTACAAGCCCAATTTTCGAATTTCTCTCTGTCAGAGGAAGATTCTCCGGTGATACCTTCTTCTTTTATACCGTTGGTTCTCATAGCTCTCCACTTGTAGTGGTCACCATATAACCATATCTGAGTCATGTTTTCAAATTGCTTATCATCCGCTATTTCTTTTGGAGAAATATGGCAGTGATAGTCGATAATTGGAAGATCGGCTGCAAATTCATGATACAGTTTTTTTGCTGTATCGGTCTCAAGAATAAAATCCTTGTCTAAAAATTTCTTCATCGATATTGTATCAAATAAGTTTCGTTTTCGTACACGGTAGTTTTTCTAAAAAAAAGTTTAAAACGATTGTTTAAATAATTAAAACCAGTCACGCTTTAAATTTAAAACACCTCCGTGTTCGAACACGAAGATAGAGTTGTTTTCTAATTATAACAAATGCAGACTCATTTTTTTTTATGGAATTAGTTTTTGCTGATGTATTCAGCAAAAAGATTTCTTTAATGCATTTCATTTGTAACCATTGCCTGCATTGATTTGTGCGAATATGGTAAAAAAGTGGAATGCTGTTTATTGATTAATTTGGAATTTGTTTGGATTCTAAAAAAAGAGAAGTTCGTATCCATCAGATCAAATTTGGTTGCTTGTATCGGTGTAATACAATTTTATTCTTTTTTAAAAGAACTAAAATTAAGAAACAATCTAAGTTTTCTATTCCTAGTATAAGATATAAAATTACCATTGACATTTTTTGGTGATTCGGGCTGAAATGTAAAGCGTGAAAAATTGAAATAGCTATTTTTTTGTTTTTTTAAAGCACTATTTATCGAATTTTCGATTGCAGAAGGGTCACAAAATTTAAAACGTAAGCAGGTTCATACTGCAGGCTACATCTAAAGATATTAATTATCCGTGCAATTAATTGATGATGAATAGATTAATAGTATTTATAATTTCCTTTAATTAACATTTATGGCATAAGACGGTATCATAAATGACACATGAGTTATCATTTCAACTCTTATTATTAACAAATTTTAACAGCTTCGAGTAGGGGTAGTAATATGTTTGTAACATGTTTAATAACCGAGTTTTATTTAAATCAGATTTCTATGATGATTAAAAAAGCGAAATTAAAAATTCCGGTGCAATCGTTGTCAAGGCAATTGTTAATTTTTACTGGAATTGCGCTAATGTTGCTTTCTGCAACTGTGGCATATGCGCAGACTGAACGAACCGTAACCGGTGTTGTTGTTTCTGCGACAGACAATACGCCAATACCGGGTACAAATGTAGTTATAAAAGGAACTACAATTGGTGGAATTACCGATATTGATGGAAACTACTCTATTCAGGTTAACGAAAACGATGTCGTTGTTTTTTCTTTTATTGGATTTAGATCTCAGGAAGTTCTTATCTCCAATCAGCAGGTAATAAATATTATATTGGCTGAAGATATATCCAGCCTTGATGAAGTTATTGTTGTAGGTTACGGTGTTCAGCAGAAAAAGCTAGTGACTGGTGCTACTTCTCAGATGAAAGGAGATGCAATTCAAAAGCAAAATGCGACTAACCCTTTACAAGCCATGCAAGGTCAAACGGCCGGTGTTAATATTGCGTCTACTTCAGGGCAGCCAGGGGCAGACATGAGAGTAACCATTCGTGGTATTGGTACAGTTGGAGATTCTCAACCACTCTATATTATTGATGGAGTTCAAGGAGATATCACAACGGTAAATGCTTCAGACATTAAAAGTCTGGATGTATTAAAAGATGCTGCTTCTGCGGCCATTTATGGTTCTCAGGCTGCTAATGGTGTTGTTTTGGTTACTACAAAACAAGGTAGAGCGGGAAAAGCTCAAATTTCATTTGATGCATATTACGGTGTGCAGAATGTAGCGAGGACTACTAATATGCTGAACAGAAATGAATACATTTCTATCATGCAGGAACAAGCATTAAATTCTGGATCACCTTTATATGATGCCAGTGTTTTTGATGGTGCTGCCGATACTGATTGGGTGAATCAAATGTTTGAAGACAATGCTGTTACAGAGAATTATTCACTTGGAATTACCGGAGGGACAGATGCTTCTGTTTATGCTCTTTCCTTATCTTATATTGATCAGGAAGGTATTGTAGGTGGTGCAGATGTATCAAACTATGAACGATATGGCTTTCGTGTTAATACAGAGCACAAATTGTATGGAAATATTTTGAAGGTTGGCCAACATATGAATTTCAATTATATTAAGAATAATGGAGTTGCTGTTGGTAATCAATATAGTAATAGTTTAAGAGGTGCATTTGGTACGTCTCCTTTATCACCAGTATATAGTGATAACAATATTTACGGTAGTCCTTACAATGACACATCTAATTCACAATGGAATACGGGTGATGGTAATCCTTACGGATCATTAATGACTAATAATAAAAATGCCAGCGATCAGCAAAAAATGCTTGCTGATATTTATGCGGAATTAGAGCCTGTTAAAAATTTAAAAATCAAA
The DNA here is from genome assembly GCA_016936255.1 of Marinifilaceae bacterium. Lineage (GTDB taxonomy): Bacteria > Bacteroidota > Bacteroidia > Bacteroidales > Marinifilaceae > Labilibaculum. The sequence continues at coordinate 154,461 of JAFGYE010000091.1, forward strand.
TCATTGTTTGGTTTTAATTATTATGCTTCTGAATATCGAAGTTATTCACCATTGTATCAGTTCTCTATTTATTCATATAACAATGATCACACCACAGTGAATCAAAACATGAGTAAAGGACATACCATGACCTGGACAAATACCGCAAGTTATAGTTTTGATCTTAATGAAGTACATAAGTTTGATGTATTGGCTGGTATGGAAGTTATTCGTTTTCAGGGAACTAAATTGGAAGGTTCAAATTGGGATCTGCTCTCACAGTTCGACAATTTCGGAGGTGCTTATCTTGATAACACAAGTGGACAAGCAGAGTTGGATAAAGATCCGGAAACAGGTGAAGTAAAAGGAGTTATTGAGAAACGCACAGTTGGAGGTGGACCAGAGGTGAAATCACGTCGTCTGTCCTATTTCGGTCGTTTGGGATACAACTACAAAGAAAAATACATGCTGAATGCGACTTTACGTGCAGATGCATCATCGAAATTTACCAAAGGGAATCGCTGGGGATATTTTCCATCTGTTTCAGCAGGTTGGGTTGCAACAAATGAACCATTTTTAGAATCGGTTAATACCTGGATGGATTTCCTTAAAGTAAGAGCAAGTTGGGGACAGGTAGGTAACCAGTCTATTGATGATTTTCAGTATGCAGCACCTGTTAACACATCAACCAATTTTTCAGGAACTGATCCAGCTGCTAATTATGTGTTTGGTACAGCACTGGTAAATACACCTGGAGCATATCCAAGCAGATTATCCAACCCAAATGTAAAGTGGGAGACCTCGGAACAAACCAATATTGGTTTCGATGCTTATTTTATGAATAGTCGATTGGGTGTTAATGCAGATTTTTATGTGAAAAAAACCAAAGACTGGCTGGTAACAGCACCAATTTTAGCAACTGCCGGTACATCTGCTCCTGTTATTAATGGAGGTAATGTGAAAAATACAGGAATTGAATTGGCCTTAACATGGTCTGATAATATTGGAGATTTGAATTATCATATTGGTGTTAACGGTGCTTATAATAAAAACGAGGTAGGACAAATCCCTACTGATGATGGAATTATTCATGGCTTATCAAATATGTTGTATGATAATTCACCGGAGTTTTACAGAGCTGAAAATGGACATGCCATCGGATATTTCTGGGGTTATGCAACAGCTGGAATATTCCAGAGTGAGGCAGATATACAAGCTTGGCGAAATGCGGGAAATGGAATTTTGCAGGACGATGTAAAACCAGGTGATGTAAAATATGTAGATCAGGATAAAGATGGAATCGTAAATTCTGACGATAAAGTAGATTTGGGTAGTGGTATTCCTGATTTGACTTATGGTTTTAATCTTAGTTTGGACTACAAAGGATTTGATTTGGCAATTTCTGCTAATGGTGTTGTGGGTAATGAAATTGTACAGTCGTACCGGAACCAGGGGAATAAGAAGGCTAATTACACAACAGCTGTATTGCAGCGCTGGACTGGCGAAGGAACATCCAATAACATGCCGCGTGTTACAGAAACCAATGTAAACTGGCAATTCTCAGACCTTTATATACAAAATGGAGACTTCTTACGCATTAGTAATATTGCTTTGGGATATGATTTTAGCAGATTGACTAAAAACAAATTATTCAGTCAGCTGCGATTATATGCTGCTGTTCAAAACGCATTTACTTTTACAAAGTATGATGGTATGGATCCGGAAATAGGATATGGAACACAAAGTTGGGTGTCAGGGGTCGATTTAGGATATTACCCACGTCCTCGTACTTTCCTGATTGGTGTTAATCTTAAGTTTTAATGTTGATAAAGATTTAGAATTATGAACAAAATAAAATTAAATATTCTAACATTTGGAATGCTGAGTCTGGGCTTATTCTCTTGCTCAGAATCATTTCTGGATGTAGAACCGGAAACCTCTATTTTTGATAGCAATTTTTACAAAACGGAGGCTGATTTTGAAATGGCTTTAGTTGGTTGTTACGATGGATACCAAAGAACAACATCTGATGGCGGAACTGCTTTCTATGTAGCTTCAGAGCTTCTGTCGGATGAATGTTTTGGTGGTGCAGGTGCAGGAGACGATAGAAATAATCAGCTTTTGGATCGATTTGATCTAAGTCAGGCACCTTCTTATAATGATATTTTTAACGAGACATGGAAATCTTATTATGCTGGAATTTTTCGTTGTAATAAATTGTTAACGAAACTGGATGGTATTAGCTGGGAAGGAAAAGAAGAAACTCGTAACAGAATAGAAGGCGAAACTCGATATTTACGTGCGTTATTGTATTTCGATTTGGCACGATTGTTCAATAAAGTGCCCTTGTTGCTTGAACCAACTACCGATAATGTGCCTCAATCGGAACCTGCAGCTATTTATAAAATAATTGCTGAAGATTTAAAGTTTGCTGCTGAAAATATTAATCAGCCGGCTTATTCCCCTTCATGGGCGACAGCAAATGACGGACGGGCTACTCAATGGGCTGCTAAAGCAGTGTTAGGAAGAGTATTCTTATTCTATACAGGTTATTATGGTACTTCCGATTTAGAAGGAGTAGTTGATAAAGCTTACGTATTGGCAGGACTTGAGAATGTAATATTAGAAGGTGGATTTTCTCTTGTTTTAGATTATAAAAATCTTTGGCAAGCAGCATCCAGTGCACCCGATGTAGAAAACAATACATTGGCTGGTACTTGGGCCGGAAGAGGGAATTCAGAAGCCGTATTTACACAAAAATTCAACTATACTTCCGATTATAATGGAAATATTGATGGAAACAGATGGCTGGTGATGATGGGATTAAGAGAAACGACCTCTTCACCTTATGGTTACGGATGGGGATTATGCACTGTAAATCCGAAAACTGTTCAGAGTTTTGATACTGATGATCAGCGGAAAACAGCCTCAGTTATTGACATAGCCTCCGAAGGTGTAGCTGAGGATCTTGATTTATCTAAATGGCGGGAATATACCGGATATTGTAACAAAAAATACATACCTCTTGCACTTCCTGATGGAACTTATATTGTTGAAGGCTTAGGAGAAGGTGATAATCAAATTTCACAATTTCAGGATTTTATTGTTGTGCGCTATTCTGATGTTTTATTGATGGCTGCCGAATTGGGCAGTGCAAAAGCTCAAACATATTTTGATGAAGTGAGAGGACGGGCTGGTTTAGGGACTAAAACTGTAACAAAGGAATCCATTATGGCTGAGCGTAAGGTAGAGTTTGCTTTTGAAGGAATCAGGTATTGGGATTTATTACGTCAGGGAATTGATGTGGCTGCTGCTGCAATTGCAGAAAATAATACAGAAGTATTAAGTGCGAATGTGTCTGATTTTGTTACAATCACCGAAGCAAACATCAAAAAAACAAAAGGGTTTATGCAAATTCCGAATACACAAATCACTCTTTCGAATGGTGTATTGAAGCAAAATGAAGGATGGGAGTAGTTTTAAAAAATATAATATGATGAAAAAACTATATAATTTATTAATATTTCTGGTTCTATCAGCTATAGTGTATACAAGTTGTACACCAGATAAATACGATCTCGAAAAAATTGATGTCAAATCAGAAGATTTGGTGGAGGGTATAGCCTATACGATAACACATGACACTGAAAATCCAAATATCGTTTATCTAACAAGTTTAATGGAATCTAAATACACACCTCTTTGGAATCATCCTCAGGGCAGAAGTCAAGGACAAAAGGATACATTAAAGATTGCATTTCCAGGTGTTTACAAGGTTCTTTTTGGCGTGAATACAAGAGGAGGGGTCGTATTCGCCGCTGATTCAGCAGAGTTTGTAATTGATGAATTTTATTCGGGATTCGTTGATCATAAGTTGTGGACTAATTTAACTGGTGGTGTTGGACATGAAAAAACGTGGCGACTGGATTATGGTTCTTATGGCCTTGCTTCAGGACCTTTGACTTATTGCGCACCTCAAACAACCTGGAATGAATGGCAAGCGGGTACTGCTTCAATCGGTTGGGCTCCTGCATGGGTTGGTAACGAATGGATTATAGAAGAAGCTGATAAAGACAGTAGAATGACTTTTAGTCTGATTGACGGTGCTGTGATGACTACTCATAAAGTTACCGAAGGAGTGGATGAGGTAGGAACTTTTTCACTGGATGTAGATAATCATACTATAACCACTACAGATGCCACCATTCTTCGTTCTAACAACTTTATTGCTAATGCAACTAACTGGAATCAGAATTTGGTTATTTTAGAACTAACAGAAAATCAATTGATGGTTGGCGTTAGAAGAACAAATGATGAAGGAGATTATTTATATGCCTGGAATTTTGTTTCTGATGAATATGCTGAAAATTATGTGCCGGATGATGTTCCTGATCCTGAACCACCTTATGATGGTGATGCTAATAATGATTTAACAACGACAGTTACTGTTTCAAAAACATGGACAGTTGATATGGATTACCCATACAATTGGTTTGGATTAGATGGCAGTGCACTAAGTGAGGTTGCTACTTACGGAAGTGATCCAGAGGGATTCACTTTTACAACATGGACACCTCCATATGACCAGGTTATTTTTGAATCCATAAACTTATCCTTAACTAAGCAAGGGGATAAGGATGGAAATTATGAATTAGTAACTGCAGAAGGCACTGTGGTTGGTAATTATACAATTGATGATTCTAACAATATAGATTTTGGTCAACCTTTGAGTGTATTTTCAGATGTTGGAGGTTGGTTATCTTTTGGTACAAGCGAAGCTGAAAATCTGACGAATACTTTAAGAGTTATTGTTTCGGAAAAGGATGCATTAGGTAACATTGAAGCTATATGGTTGGGCATGAGATCAGCTGATAAGGATGAATATTTAGCATTGCATTTAAAACCAACTAGCTCTGGTGGAGAAGAGAATCCAGAAGAAGCTCTTAAGAATATTATTTGTGGAAGTACATGGAAAGTTGATTCTGGGCGCAGCTATGATAAAACTACTAGCTGGGGAGCTGAACAAGGTCCTGTTATTTTTTCAGATTATTCTACTTGGGCTTATAATCCTCTTCCAGGTCAACATTATGCTGCAGGTGAAGCTGATATTGACTATGGTAGTATGAAATTTGAATTAGACGGTACAGTATCTGTTAGTCAACATCGCAGAATCTACACGTATGTTGATGAAACATCTGGTGAAACTCTTGTTCGTAATGGTTCTCCTGAAGATGGAGATATTCTGGATACGGATGATATTGTAAATTTAAACGGCACTTGGACACTTGATTTGGATAATAATAAATTAAGTATGTCTGTTGGAGTTGTTCACCCATGGACCTGTGATTATATGGTCTTGGATTGGGGAGATCTTACAATTTACCGTATTGATGGAGAAGCTATGTTGTTACAAGCTTTGCGAGATCCTGATCGCTCTGGTGAGGATGCTTTTCAAATGACTTATGTTTTTGTACCTCTTCAATAAATTAGAACTATAATAGATATTTTATCCCGCCCCATTGCGGGCGGGATCATTCTATAATCAAAATTACAAACAATGAAATTGCACCATATATTAATCTCCTTTTTGATTGGGTTGATGGTTTTTGGAGGATGTTCAAATGACGAAACCAGCATAAATCCGGAATTGGTAGTTTCTGTTGATAAGCTGGATATCGCAAAAGCCGGGGAAACAAAAACCATTCATGTTAAAAGTAATGTGGATTGGACGATCGAAAGTTCAGAATCATGGTGTACTGTAACTCCAAATTCCGGAAAAACAGGAACTAACGCAATAGAAGTACTTGTTAGTGCAAATAACAACACCGATGAAAGAGCAGCAAGCCTTACTGTAAGAGCTGGTGATCTCACTAAGGAAATACCTGTTGTGCAAGCTCCCGAATATTTATTGTTACTGACAAAAAGTGCATTTGAACTTAATTCCGATGCTCAGGAAATAAGCATAGAATTTCAAACATCCGGAAAGGTAGAAATTGCTGTTGACGGAGCTTGGATTGCAAAGAAAGAATTAAAAAGTGTAGCCGAAGGATCTCAAACTTTTATAATTAGTGCAAACGAATCTTTTATAGCACGGGAAGGCAGTATCAAATTTACTTTAGATGATCTTACAGAAATAGCCACAATCAATCAAAGTGGAATCGATTTGAACATTCCTGCAGATGAAACTGGTGTTGAAAGTAATGCAGTGACTTTGGCTGGGAAAATGATAGCAGGATGGAATATTGGGAACTCTATGGAAGTACCCGGAGGAGAAACAGGTTGGGGAAATCCGGTTGTTTCCAAACAATTAATAGACGGCGTTAAAGCTGCTGGGTTTAATGCGATTCGTATTCCATGTGCATGGGATGCTTATATTACAGATAGAGAAGCTTATAAGGTGTCTGATACCTGGTTTGCCAGAGTAAAAGAAGTGGTTGATTATTGTTACGAAAATGAAATGTATGCCATCTTAAACATTCATTGGGATGGTGGATGGTTGGAGAACAACCCAACTTACGATAAACAAGACGAAGTAAATAAAGAGCAATATGCCCTTTGGCAGCAAATAGCGGTGTATTTTAGGGACTATGATGAACATTTGTTGTTTGCAGGAACCAATGAAGTTCATGCGGATTATAGAACTCCTTCAGAGGAGAATTACACTGTTCAGCAATCCTTTAATCAAACCTTTGTAAATGCTGTACGATCTACAGGAGGAAAGAATGCCTACCGAAACCTGGTGGTTCAAACCTACAATACAAACATTGCACATGGTGTCAATTTTCATGAAATGCCAACCGATGAAGTTGCAGATCGGTTAATGCTTGAAGTACACTATTATGATCCTTGGGATTTTTGCGGACAGGAGGAAAGCGGTTTCAAAACCCAATGGGGAAGTGGATATACAGATGTTTCCAGTTACGGACAGGAAGACTATTTAAATGAACAATTTGGAGCCATGAAAAACAACTATTCGGATAAAGGTATTCCTGTAATTTTAGGTGAGTACGGAGCCATGTTAAGGGCTGATTTGACTGGTGATGCATTAACTACTCATATTGAATCGAGGAATTATTATTTAAAAACAGTTACCCATTCTGCAAAAGCAAATGGCATGATTCCTTTTATATGGGATAATGGTGGTACCGGTAATAATAGTTTTGGTTTATTCGATAGAAGTATCGGGAATGAGGTTCATTCCGATGCGATTGATGCGATTATTGAAGGTGCAACAAATTAAAAATATTTAAAGGTTTAGAAACGACTTATTTCAGTTTGTTTTTGTTTGATGTGATTGGTTGTTAGTGATTTAAAATAAAATTTTATGTTTTTGAAAAAAAAGAAATTAACTATATTTTGTGCAGGTCTGGGAATATTGGGTGCTCTTGCTTCTTGTTCGCAGCCAAAATATGAAAAGTTGGAGAATGGGGTAGTTGTTTCTCTTAATAAAAAGGAAAAAACAGATGCGGCACTGGTGAAATTGGAGGTCGTTACTGACGAAATTATTCGGGTAAGTTCTACTCCTGAAAAATCATTTCCTACAAGGGAGAGTCTGGTTGTATTGCCTCAGCCAAAAGCCGCTGATTATTCAATTGATGAAAATTCAGAATATATAACACTGTCTACTTCAAGTATAAAAGCAAAAGTATCTCTTTCTTCAGGAGAAGTGTCATTTTATGATTTAAATGGACAACAATTGTTGAAAGAAGCAGAAGGAGAATCCAAAGGATTTACGCCGATTGAAGCCGATGGATTTAAAGGATATTCTTTTCAACAGGTTTTTGATTCACCTGATGATGAGGCTTTTTATGGTTTAGGACAACACCAAAGTGATGAATGGAATTACAAAGGAAAAAACGAAGAATTGTATCAATACAATACCAAGGTTTCTGTTCCATTTGTAGTTTCAAATAAGAACTACGGTATTTTGTGGGACAATTATTCTCTAACACGTTTTGGTAATCCTGATGATTACGGTCAATTGTCACAGTTTAAACTGTACAGTAAGGATGGGATTGAAGGTGCTTTAACTGCTACTTATACAACAGGAAAGGGTGAGGAATTTACAAAAAGGGATGAATCAGATATCGATTACGAGAATTTGGAAACAGTTAAGAAGTTTCCTGAAGATTTCCCTTTTAGTCATTCTAAAATTGTTTGGGAAGGAGAAATTGAAGCTAAGGAATCTGGAATATATCATTTCAAATTGTACTATGCCGGATATACCAGTGTTACGATTTGTGGTAAAGAAGTTGTTGCAGAGAGGTGGAGAACAGCCTGGAATCCGAACACTTATAAGTTCACTGTTGAGCTCAAAAAAGGGGAACGTGTTCCGATTAAATTGGATTGGAGACCTGATGGTGGTATTTCATACATTAGTCTGAAAGCATTAAGTCCCCGCCCGGCAGAAGAACAAAGTAAATTGGCTCTTTGGTCAGAAATGGGACAAGAGCTTGATTATTACTTTATTCATGGCGATAATATGGACAAGGTGATTAGCGGATACCGTCAATTAACTGGGAAAGCAACTATTTTGCCTCGTTGGGCATATGGTTTTTGGCAAAGCCGCGAACGCTATAAAACCCAGAAAGAAGTAGTAGGTACTTTAGCCGAATTTCGCAAACGTAAAATTCCTATCGATAATATTGTGATCGACTGGTCGTATTGGGAAGAGGATCAGTGGGGAAGTCATAAATTTGATGCTTCACGTTTTCCTGATCCGAAAAAAATGATGGATGATATTCATGCGATGAATGGACGTGCGATGATTTCTGTATGGCCAAAATTCTATATTAACACAGATAATTATAAAGCGTTAGATGCAAAAGGTTATATGTATCAACAAGCTGTAAAAGATAGTATTGGAGATTGGATTTCGGAAGATTATATTGGCTCATTTTATGATCCGTATTGTAAAGGTGCACGTCAATTGTTTTGGGATCAGTTGAATAAAAGCATTTATTCAATAGGAATGGATGCATGGTGGATGGATGCTTCGGAACCGGATATTGTGTCTAATTCAAGCATGGAATATCGTAAGGAATTAATGACACCAACTGCAATCGGTTCATCAACTGAGTTTTTTAACACCTATGCGCTAATGAATGCAAAGGCCATCTATAACGGGCAGCGTAGTGCTGATCCAAACAAACGTGTATTTTTATTAACACGTTCAGGTTTTGCTGGATTGCAAAGGTATAGTACTGCAACCTGGAGTGGTGATATTGGAACACGATGGGAAGATATGAAAGCACAGATTACAGCAGGAATGAATTTTGCCATATCAGGTATTCCATATTGGACGATGGATATTGGTGGCTTTTGTGTTGAAAAACGTTACGAAACGGCTAAAGAAGGAAGTGAAGATTTAAAAGAATGGCGTGAATTAAACACCCGTTGGTATCAGTTTGGAGCATTTGTTCCTTTGTTCCGTGCGCATGGGCAGTATCCATACCGGGAAGTTTACAATATTGCACCGGAATCGCATAAAGCTTATCAGAGCATTCTGTATTATAGCAAGTTAAGATATCGATTAATGCCATATATCTATTCCTTGGCAGGACACGTATATTTTGATGATTACACGATTATGCGTGCTTTGGTAATGGATTTTGCGAAGGATTCAAAAGTGAATAATATCGATGATCAGTATATGTTTGGCCCATCTTTAATGGTTTGCCCGGTATATGAATATGGTGCTCGTAACCGTTCTGTTTATCTGCCTGAAAGCAATGGATGGTACAATGCTTATAATGGAAATTTTGTTCAGGGAGGACAAACAATCACCGCCGATGCTCCTTACGATCGAATGCCAATGTTCGTTAAGGCAGGATCAATTTTACCTGTAGGCCCAGAGATTGAGTACACCAGTCAAAAGTTAAATGCGCCAATAAAATTGGTTGTTTATACTGGTGAAGATGCAGAATTTGAGCTATATGAAGATGAAGGACTGAATTTTAATTACGAAAAAGGCAAGTTTAGTACAATTTCCATTAAATGGTCCGAAAATGACCAAAAACTGACTATTGGAGAGCGGAAAGGTGAGTTTGAAGGAATGCCACAGGAACGAATATTTACTATTGTGTTTGTTTCTGAAACAAATAAAGTAGATTTTAATTTTGATAATTTTAAAGGCAAAGAAGTTAAGTACAATGGAAACGCAATTCAAATTGAATTGAAATAGTTAACTCACGGGAAGCAATATGATCCCGGCAGACAGATGTTTGCCGGGATTTTTTAAGATATGTATTATGAATATCAAGGCAATGTTTTTTTTACTGTTGGCAATGTTAATTCGCTTGTCAACTTACGCACAACAGGAAAGTGTGCCTGAAAAAGGATTCGTAAGTTGGCTGCCTGCAGCCAAATGGGAAGATGCTTTACTGTCGGGTAATGGAACTATGGGAGCTATGGTGATGGGGAATCCGTTTGAAGAAACAATTATTCTCAATCATGCATTGTTGTATTTGCCAAATGAAGTTCCTTTAATACCTCCGGATATGACTCCTTATTTGGACACAATTAAGAAGTTATCTTTTGAAGGGAAATATCAGGAGGTGGCCGAATTGGGTGTGAAAATTTGGAAAGATACCGGCTATGGTGATAAAAAATGGACAGATTCTTATGTGCCTGCAGCTAACTTAACTATTGATATGCCAGCGTCAAACGTAAATAGTTACCGGCGAATGGTGAATTACAAAACAGCTGAAGCCATAGTTGAATGGACTGATCAAAAGGGAACTTTTTGTAGAAAAACCTTTGTCTCACGGGCAGATGGTGTCGTTGTAACTCAGATAAAAGGAACAGGGCCAGTAAGTGCTGAAATTTCGTTGCATCAACATCCGCACTCATGGGAGCAAAATGATTTAATTAATTCACTGATTAAGAAATCGGAAACTATTATTGATAGTGATTTGATGCATTATCATGTTGAATATGGTAAGCCGCATTCGCATTCTCCTGATGGTTATGATGGTCTTTTAAAAGTGATAAACAAAGGTGGCAAGGTTTCAAAAAGTAAGTGTTGTTATAAAATTGAAAATGCGCAGGAAGTAATTGTTCTTACTTGCATCGAACCTTATAAAGGAACCAACGAAGAATCATTGTTAGCCATTCAAAACAGATTGAACAATGCTGGTAATGACTATAATGCTTTGCTGAACCAGCAAATAAACAGTCATGGCGAATTGTACGATAGAGTTTCTTTAAAGTTGAACGTTTCGGAAGAAGAAAAAGAAATGACTTCCGAAACATTGGTTTCAAGAGTGAGAGGTGGCACCAGCACAGGGATTTTGCAGCGTCAATTTGAAGCTGCACGTTACAATATTCTATGCTCTACGGGAACGAATCCACCAAACCTGCAAGGAATCTGGAGTGGAACATGGACACCGCCATGGTCGGGTGATTTTACTCATGACGGCAATGTAGAAGTTGCTGTTTCAAACCTACTTAATGGAAATATGCCTGAATTGATGATGGCTTATTTTGATTATCATGAGCGCTTAATGGATGATTACCGGATAAATGCCAAACAATTTTATGGGGCAAGAGGTATTCATGTTGCCACTCATACCAGTACGCATGGTTTCAATAATCATTACGATGAAACATGGTGCATGGAATATTGGAATGGTGGTGCCGGTTGGACAGCGTCTTATTTTTACGATTATTATTTGTACACAAAAAACAAAGAGTTTCTGAGAAAGAGAGCTTTTCCTTTTATGAATGAAGCATTACTATTTTGGGAAGATTTTTTAACAATGGGAGATGATGGTAAATACATAGTAGTACCCTCTTATTCGCCTGAAAATAATCCATTGGAGCATCGTTGGCAGAATTGTATCAATGCAACTATGGATGTCATGATCATCAAGGAGCTAACCCGTAATTGGATAGCTGCAGCTAAGGTTTTGGGCCTTAGTCGGAAAGAGATCTTACAGAAAGAAAATTTTCTAAGTCATCTGCCTGGTTATCAAATAAGTAAGGATGGTGTTTTACGTGAATGGCTTTGGGATGGATTAACCGACAATCAGGCTCATCGTCATGCTTCTCATTTATATGGATTATACGAAGTGCCTGATAAGGATATATTGGTGTCTGATGCTTTGCAAAGAGCAGCAAAAAAAACGATTAATGAACGCATGAAAATTAGAAAGCAACACCAAGGTGGGGAAATGGCTTTTGGAATGTGTCATCTTGGTTTTGCGGCTGTAAATATGCAGGATAAAGCAACAGCATCCGATATTCTGGAATATTTATCACGTTTTTACTGGACAAATGGAATGGCAACGACACACAATCCGGGTAATCTCTTTAATATGGATATTAGTGGAGGTTTTCCTTCATTAATCACACGCATGATTGTGACTAGTCGGCCTGGATGTATTGCCGTTTTTCCTGCTTTGCCTGATGATTGGAAAAAAGGAGAGATAACTGGTGCTTTGGCACGGGGAAACATTAAAATAAACCGCATTAAGTGGAATGATCGAAAGGTTCAAATCCAATTGTCATCACAAAACGAACAGGAGGTAACATTGGAAATTGGAAATGGTATTAAATTGAAGAATTTTAGTGTAAATGGTGCAAAATATAAAGTAAAAGAAGGTAAATTGACGCTTTATTTAGAAAATGAGAAGATGGTTAATATTGAAATTTTTTGTTTGTAAGAAGAAATAGATATGAAACGTCCATGATTAAATAATTATCAACCTGCCTACGAGCATTGTTGTTTAATCAAAGTAAGTTCTTCCGGAACCAGTTCGGGACAGGCTATATGGCAATTGAATAAAATTATATACACATGAAAAAAATATTTATATATATAGGATTAACACTTGGAGTGATGACCAATGTAAATGCACAAAGTGATGCAAAAACAGAAAAGCAAATTGATGAAATAATCAATCAACTGACACTAAAAGAGAAAGTGGCGATGTGTCATGCGCAATCAAAATTTAGTTCTCCGGGTATTCCTCGTTTGGGTATTCCAGAGTTGTGGATGTCTGACGGACCTCATGGAGTTAGAGGTGAAATAAACTGGGATGATTGGGGCTATGCTAATTGGACAAACGATTCGATAACTGCATTTCCTGCATTAACTTGTTTGGCGGCAACATTTAATTCTGAACTTTCGCATGAATATGGTGTAGCCATTGGAGAGGAGGCACGATTTAGAAAAAAGGATGTTTTATTGGGACCTGGCGTTAATATTTACCGGACACCACTTAATGGACGTAACTTCGAATACATGGGAGAAGATCCTTATTTGGCATCGGTTATGGTTGTTCCTTACATAAAAGGAGTTCAGGAGAATGGCGTTGCAGCATGCGTTAAGCATTATGCACTAAATAATCAGGAAGAATGGCGCGGACATATCAATGTAAACCTTAGCGATAGGGCTCTTTATGAGATTTATCTGCCCGCTTTTAAAGCAGCAGTAAAAGAGGGCAATGTTTGGTCAATAATGGGAGCTTATAATCAGGTTCGGGGTGAGCATTGCTGTCATAGCGATTTGTTGCTTAATAAAATATTGAAAGGAGAATGGAATTTCGATGGAGCTGTAATTACGGACTGGGGAGGGACTCATGATACCAAACAAGCTGCTTTTAATGGATTGGATATTGAAATGGGCACTTGGACAAATGGTTTGACTTCGTCGGCTAAATTTGCTTACGACAACTATTTTTTGGCTGATCCATTTTTGAAAATGATTCAGGATGGAGAAATAGACGAATCGGTTGTTGATGATAAAGTTAGACGGATTTTGAGATTGATGCACAGAACCAATATGAACTTAAATCGTTCTCTTGGCCGGATGAATAATGTTGAGCATGCTCAGGCAGCACGAAAAGTTGCCGCAGATGGTATTGTATTATTAAAAAACAAGAATGATTTTTTCCCCATTAATCCAGACACGAATATTAAGATTGCAGTAATTGGTGAAAATGCTACCCGTTCTATGACTGTTGGTGGCGGTTCATCAGAATTGAAAGCAAAATATGAAATATCACCACTGGAAGGCATTAAAAACCGCTTCAAAAATGCGACTATTCTTCATTCCATGGGTTATGCTTCCGGACCATCAGCTTATGGACGCGAAATACCTTCTGAATTGAATGCCGATTCGTTGGTAAAAGCTGCAGTTAATGTAGCTTCAAAAGCGGATGTTGTTTTATTTATTGGAGGACTGAATAAAAATCATTTTCAGGATTGTGAGGGGGGTGACCGCAAGCATTTCGAGTTGCCATTTGGACAAAATGAGTTGATTGATAAATTGTTAAAAGTAAATAGCAATCTGGGTGTTGTTTTGGTGAGTGGCAATGCTGTCGAAATGCCTTGGCTTACTCATGTAAATGGATTAATACAATCATGGTACAATGGAAGTGAGGCAGGTAATGCATTAGCTGATGTAATTTCGGGTGATGTGAATCCTTCCGGAAAACTTCCCTTCTCATATCCAGTTCAACTAAAAGATAATGCAGCTCATTATTTTGGTGAACTTTCATACCCGGGTGATAGTATCAATCAGTACTACAAAGAAGATATTTTAGTTGGATATCGTTGGCACGACACAAAAAAGATTAAACCTTTGTTTGCCTTTGGTTACGGGTTATCTTATACAGGTTTTAAGATTTCTGATTTAACAACAGATAAGCAGATTTACTCTAAAGGTGATAAGATAAAAGTTAATTGTTTGTTGGCAAATACAGGCGAAGTAAAAGGAGCAGAAGTTGTTCAGATTTATATTGGCAAGCCAAAATCAAAAGTAGAGCGGGCTCTAAAAGAACTTAAAGGTTTCAAGAAGGTTTATTTAGATTATGGAGAAAAACAACAGGTAGAGATTGAAATTTCTGTTGATGATTTGGCATTTTACGATGAATCAATATCTGATTGGAACTTGGAAAAAGGCACGTATATTATTTATATTGGTACTTCCTCCGATACTATTATTCAAAAGCAGAAAATAAACATAAAATAGAGAGTTGGGGATGGGGTTTGCCATCCCTTTTGTATTTTAACTTTGAAATAAATTCACAAGACTTATTTATGTATAGATTGATTGGCATAATCCTGCTTTTTGTTTTATCAAGTTTCTCAATTCAGGCTGAGAGGCAATATTCTTTTCTCAAAGTTGATAATGTTGATGGATTAATTAACAACCATGTTAATTGTACTTATAAGGATACAAGAGGCTTTATTTGGATTGGAACAAGAGCTGGATTAAGTAGATTTGATGGTTTTCAGTTTGTTAATTACACACATACAACAAAAGATACAACAACAATAGCAGATAATTACATTGAGAACATACAGGAAGATGCTGATGGGAATTTGTGGATTGGTACTTTGCAGGGTTATGTTGTTTTTGAAATAAATAAGGAAAAGTTTTATAGGGATTTATCATTATTCATTGGAGAAAAAAGTTCATCGCAAAATATAGAGGTTTTATACATTGATAAGAATAAACAGAAATGGATTAAGCCATATAATCAGAATTATTATCAGCGGGTTGACTCTGTTACGGGTAAATTGATAAGCGTTTTTCCTGTGCATGAAAAAGAAGAATGTTGTGTTGTGAATTTTCAACAGGCCAACGGAGATTATTATTACCTTTTAAGCAATGGAATTATCGAATGTTACGATGGAGAGAATTACAATCTCAAATTCAGAAATGATCACTTATCAGGAAAACTGGGTGCAGATAGCTTAAGTACAGCTCTTTTAATTGATGCAGAGAATGATATTTGGTTGTATGGAAATAACGATGGGCTGTATCAATACCAAATAGTAAATGAGAAGTGGAATCATTACACGGTTCATTCAAATAAAATACGCTTAACAAGTAATATCGTAAAAAGAGTTATACAAGATGATAAGGGGCTGATTTGGGTTGGGACTGACCATGGAGGTATTGATGTGATTAATAAGTTTTCCGGAGAAGTAACCCAAATATACCATCAATCCGATAACGATAAAAGTATAGCTCAGAATTCAATTACTGATTTATACATTGATGATAATAACATAATTTGGATTGGGACATTTAAAAATGGGCTAAGTTATTATCATGAGAGTATTCACAAATTTCCTCATTACAGACATTTATTGTCCGACCCATCAAGCCTGCCGTATAATGATGTAAACTGTTTCGTGGAAGATGAAAAAGGGAATTTATGGATAGGAACAAACGGAGGCGGACTTATTTATTTTAATCGTCATGCAAATACTTTTACAAAATATCAATATGAAGAAGACAAGCCTAATTCTTTAAGTGGTAATGTTGTTGTGAGCTTATTTATTGATAGTGAAAAAGAACTGTGGGTTGGAACATATACGGGAGGACTAAATCGTTTTAATGGAAAAACATTTAAAAGGTATCAATATTCACCAAATAAAAATAATGGTCTCACAAGCAACAATATATGGTCAATCAATGAAGATAATCAACAAAATATATGGGTTGGTACCCTTGGAGGAGGAATTGTAATATTCGATCGGATCAATAAGATTTTTAAACCTGTTCCGAATAAAGGGAATGTAAATTTACCAACAAAATTTGTTAAACAGATTTACAAATTAAATAATGGTAATTTCTTTATTGCAACGGAGAGAGGTGTCCTGTTTTATGACCTTAAAGAACAACGTTACAAGTATCATCCATTGCTTGCAAGATCAACGCCACTGGCCATTAGTAATAAAACAGTTAATGCAGTTTATGAAGATACCCGCGGTTTGCTTTGGATTGCTTCCCGTGAAGGTTTGATTGTGGTTAATCCCAACACAGATTTTGTTAAAAGTTTTACTGTGTCAGATGGCTTATCAGAAGATTTTATTAGTTGTATTTTAGAAGATGAGTTTCAATCTATCTGGGTAAGCAAATCAAGTGGTTTAAGTCAAATAGTAGTTAATCAGACTTTACCGGGCGAAGAATATTCATTTTCTATTTTTGATTATACAGAAGAGGATGGCTTGCAGGGAAAAGAATTTAACACACAAGCTGCATACAAAACTTCTAAAAATGAATTAATTTTTGGCGGGAGCAACGGGTTTAATATGTTTCAATCCAAAAATATCAGATACAATCAGATTTCACCAAAAGTAGTATTTACCGACTTTCAAATTTTTAATAAAAGCATCAAGCCCAATACCCCGATTAATAACAAAATTGTTCTTAAAGAATCGATTACCTCTGCTAAATCTATTGAGCTAAAGTACTCGATGAATGTTTTTTCCATCGAATTTACGGCACTTAACTTTTTTATTCCGAGTAAAATTAAATATCAATATAAATTGGAGGGATTCGATGATGATTGGGTGTCGTTGGATGCAAATCGAAATCGGGTAACCTACACCAATCTTAATCCGGGAGATTATTATTTTAAAGTTAAGGCATCCAATAACGATGGAATTTGGAATGAGGATTATGCCCAATTGCATATTATTGTGCTTCCTCCTTTATATGCAACACCATTTGCCTACTTAATTTATATTTTATTAGGTGTTGGTATCTTGGGGTATTTCAGATATTCGATGCTTCGTAAAGAGCGTCTGAAATTTGATGTTGAGCAAGGGCGCCTGCAAGCGAAACGCAATCATGATATGGATGAAATGAAACTGAGGTTTTTAACGAATGTCAGTCATGAATTTCGTACGCCATTAACGCTGATTTTAGCCCCTTTGGATAAATTGTTAAAGCAAACCAGATCCGAATCGGAAAAAAAATTGCTTGATACCATTGAGAGAAATGCCAGGCAACTGCTTAATCTGGTAAACCAGTTACTGGATTTTCGTAAGTTGGAGTTGCATGGATTGAGATACAATCCATCTTACGTTGATATTGTTGCTTTTTTAAACGAAGTGACTCATAATTTTGAGGATGCCTTTAACAAGAAGCGTATCAAATTCATATTTGAGCATTCAACAGAACATTTTATCTTCAATTTCGATAAAGAAAAACTGGAGAAGGTAATGATGAACCTATTATCCAATGCTTTAAAATTCACTCATGAAAAAGGGAATGTAAAATTAAAGTTGGAAGTAAAAGATGAAGATGGAATTGTTAATATTATTATTCAGGATAATGGTGTTGGAATAGATGAAGAGGATATCGACAAAATATTTGTGCGTTTTTATCAATCCGAAAATAATAAGAAATTGGGACTGTCTGGAAGTGGAATTGGATTGAATCTTGCCCGTGAGATGATTCAACTGCACAATGGTATTATTGAGGTGGAAAGCGAGCGGGGTAAAGGGGCCAAATTTAAAGTGAGTTTGCCAATTGATAAAACCGTTATAATAGATAATGAAGATCTGGAAAGAGTAGAAGATGATTTTGTTAGGCCTGAACAAGAATCTGAAAGTAGTGAGAAAATCAAAAAGCCGATTATTTTATTGGTTGAAGATAATATTGATTTCAGATCGTTTATGAAAGAAGCACTGCAGGAACAGTTTAAGATCTACGAGGCTCAGGATGGTCAGAAGGGGTACGATACAGTTCATAAGGTACATCCCGATTTAATTATTAGCGATGTGATGATGCCAAAAGTTGATGGCCTTGAATTGTGTACAATGCTTCGTAAAGATATCCGGACATCTCACATCCCGTTTATACTTTTAACCGCACGAACAGCTGATGAAGATAAAATTAAAGGGCTGGAAATTGGTGCTGATGATTACATAACTAAACCCTTTAATATGGATTTACTCCTTTTGCGGGTTCGTAAATTGCTTGAGAAAAGAAGTCAGTTCCAAAAACAGTTTCAAAAAACGGTTGATATTAGTCCAAGCGAAGTTCAGATTACTTCTATGGATGAAAAATTGATTAAAAAAGCCGTTGCAATAGTTGAGAAAAATATTTCAGAAGCTGGTTTTTCAGTTGAAGACTTAAGCAAGGAGTTGGGGATGAGTCGTGTTTACCTGTATAAAAAATTAGTTTCGATAACGGGTAAATCTCCTATTGAGTTTATTAGAATTATCAGATTAAAAAGAGGAATTCAACTTCTGGAAAAAAGCCAGATGAATATTGCTGAAATTGCATACGAAGTAGGATTTAACAGCCCACGTTATTTCAGTAAGTATTTTAAAGAAGAGTATGGTATTTTGCCAACGGCCTATGTAAAAAGACATAAGCAAGATGGAGAATAATTGCCCTTGATGCGGGATTAACATTTAGTTACCCTTTTGGAAACATTTGATATGTGAAAATATTGAGTTTGTAATTATTTTAGCCTTTAAATTAAAATGGAGTTATGAATTCAAAATTTTTAGTTAAAGTAAGCCTTGTGCTTATGCTTTTTTATTTAATTCCTAGGCCTGCTTATTCCAATGTTTCATTGCCTGCTATTTTTGGCAAGCACATGGTGATGCAGCAAAATTCAGAGGTGAAACTATGGGGTTGGGGCAAACCGATGGAAAAAATTAGAGTTACTACCTCATGGGATAATGATACCCTAAATACTGTAACCAATAATAATGCAAAATGGTCGGTAACCATAAAAACTCCTGAAGCAGGAGGTCCTTATTCAATAAATATAGAAGGATACAATTCTGTTGTTATCGATGATATATTAATGGGTGAGGTGTGGTTGCTTTCGGGGCAGTCGAATATGGAATGGAAAACCAGCTTTGGAATTAATAATATAGGAGAAGAGGTTGAAAATGCTGACAATAATGAAATTCGTTTTTTTTCAGTAACGCTTAAAACATCACCAACTAAATGTATTGATGTTTCAGGTCAGTGGATGAAATGTACGCCCGAAAACATGAATGATTTTAGTGCTATAGGTTATTTTTTTGGAAAGGAACTGAATAAAGAACTTAAGATTCCTGTTGGATTAATCAGCTCTAATTGGGGTGGAACGCCAATTGAAACATGGGTTCCGGAGCAAGAAATTTTGGCTTCGAATGAGTTAACAGAATCTGCTCAAAAGGTACCTTATTTTCCTTGGGCACCCAATATGCCTGGTTGTGTTTACAATGCAATGATAGCACCGATTATGCCTTTCCCAATGAAAGGAGTTTTGTGGTATCAGGGAGAAGCTAATGTCGATAATTCAGCAACATATACCAAAACCCTTGAGACTTTAGTGAGAAGTTGGAGGAAAGGTTTTAAAACTGATCTTGCTTTTTATTATGCACAAATAGCTCCTTTTACTCACTATGCTAAAGATGCAGGAGTAAAAGTCCGCGAAGCTCAACGCCGTGCTTTAGAATCTATTCCAAATTCGGGAATGGTTGTAATGAGTGATATTGGTGATCCTCTTGATATTCATCCACGTAATAAAATTGACGCAGGGAAGCGGTTTGCACATCTGGCACTTAATAAAACCTATAAGTTGAGTGATTTTCCAGCATCAGGACCGCTTTTTAAGACTTTTTTGATTAAAGGATCAGAAGTCGAAGTAATTTTTGATTGTGCAGAAGGATTGCATTGTGAGAAAGCTGATTTGCCCTATTTTGAATTAGCAGGAGAGGATGGAATCTGGTTTTCTGCTCAGGCTTTTATTAAAAACGACAAAGTACTTGTGAAATCAGAGGAAGTTAGGAATCCCGTTAATGTGAGATTTGCCTGGGCCAATTCAGCCACACCAAAACTTTTTAACAAGGATAATTTACCGGCTTCCTGTTTTACTACAATTGATTTTTGAAAACCATATAATTTTTATAAATGAGAACTATAGTAAAGAATATCATTTTATTGTCCTGCGTGTTTGTTTTTGGATTTTGTAATGTTCAAAATCAGGATATTGCATTCGATCAGCCAAATTTAACTTACGAAGGCCGAATTATGTTTCGACCTGATGCTGCGGAGCTTTCATGGTCGGGTTCTTCGGTAAGTATCCAATTTAAGGGAAGCAGTATTTCAGCTACTTTGCAGGATTTGGATACGGCAAATTATTACAATGTGATTGTTGATCGTAAGGTGATTTCGAAATTGCATACCGATACACTGAAAACAAAATACATACTAGCCTCAGGCTTATCTGAAGGAATACATCAAGTACAATTGTATAAACGTACCGAATGGGATAAAGGGAAAACATTGTTTTATGGTTTTGAATTACCCGGTGATGCAAAACTTCTGCCGGCGGAAACACCCAAAAAGAGAAAAATAGAGTTCTACGGAAACTCCATTACCTCTGCGTATGGAAATGAAGATACTAGTGGAAAAGATCGTCCGTATGGTTATTTTCAAAATAACTATGAATCATACGCAGCTATTACAGCAAGACATTTTAATGCTCAATACCATTGTATTTCTAAAAGTGGTATCGGAGTATTGGTTAGTTGGTTTCCATTGATTATGTCCGAAATGTATGATCGAATCGACCCAAATGACTCAGTTTTAAAATGGGATTTTTCCAAATATACACCTGATGTAGTAGTAATTAATCTTTTTCAGAACGATTCATGGATCGTAAATATCCCCAAAAATGAGCAGTTTAAAAATAGATTTGGTAAGGATGCACCCGATTCAACAACTATTATTGCAGCTTACAAAGATTTCGTCACTTCCATTCGCGGTAAGTATCCACATTCGTCTATTATCTGTACCCTTGGCAGTATGGATGCAACCCAAAAAGGATCTCAGTGGCCTGGATATGTACAAACAGCAGTAAGTCAATTAAAGGATGATAAGATATTCTCTTGTTTTTTCCCGTTTAAAAATTCAGGCGGACATCCAAACATTAAGGAACATCAAGTAATGGCTGACCAATTAATTGAGTTCATTGAAGAAAATATTGAATGGTGATTTAGAGCCTAATATAAAAAACTGCACTTAAATTGATATCATTAGCGTATTATTAAGGACCAAATGCAGTTGAGAGGTAGTGTTAGGAAACTAGTACTACCTCTCTTTACAAAAAATATCCTGTTAACACTCGATTTTTGATCTCTTTAGAAGGCATTGAAAAAAATAGCTTACGGTTTAGGCAGGACACCAAAATTGAGAAGATCTAATAAAGAAAAAATATGGCAAAGAAAATTAGCTTATTGGCATTACTAATCAGCAGTTGGATTGGTGTTTTATCTGCACAGGATTTTTTTCCTAAAAAGGATTTGATGTCTGTTGGTGTGTATTACTATCCTGAGCAATGGTCGGAAGATCAATGGGAAAGGGATATTGAGAATATTGCCGGTTATGGATTCGAATTTATTCATATGTCTGAATTTGCCTGGGCTCAGATGGAACCATCTGAGGGCAAGTATGATTTTACCTGGCTTGATAAAGTAATTGAGTTGGCTGATAAAAATAAGCTGAAAGTGATTTTGGGAACACCTACGCCTTGTCCTCCGGTATGGCTCGGAATTAAGTATCCCGAAATATACATACAAGATGGTAATTATCAATCTAAAGAACATGGCACCCGTGCAAACATGTCATTATCCAACCCGATTGTTTTGGAGTATACACAGAAGATTGTGGCGGCAATGGCCAAACATTATGCCCACAACAAAGCTGTAATGGGATGGCAAATTGACAATGAGCCGGAGGCTAAAGAAGATTACAGTCCGTCTGCACAATTGGCATTTCGGAAATGGTTACAAAATAAGTATGCAAATATTACTGAACTGAATAAGGCATGGGGAAAGGCATTTTGGAGTCAGTTGTATTCATCTTTTGAAGAGGTTAGAATTCATAATGCTCAAAATGTAGGTTGGTGGGGTGCAAATCCTATTGCTTTATTGGATTTTAAACGCTTTACAGCGGATACGCAAGCATCTTTTTTAGATTTTCAGGCAGAAGAATTGCGGAAATATATTGATGAGTCACAGTTTATAACTACAAACTATGTGGCAAAAGGCGGCCAGACGGATCCGAAAAGAAGTAAAAAACTTGATTTTGCTTCATTTACAGCTTATCCCAATTATGGAAGCAATAATCTGGGAGACTTGGGTTTTCGTTTAGGTGATCACACCGTTTTAATGTATGCCAATGATTATTATAAGTCGGTAAATGGCATTGCAGGAGTTATGGAACTGCAGCCCGGACAGGTAAATTGGGCCAATTACAATTCATTGTTACAGCCCGGAACCGTTCGTATGTGGTTGTGGCATTGTTTTGCAGGAGGTAGTTCTTTTGCATGTACCTATCGTTACCGACAAGTACTTTATGGTGCCGAGCAATATCATCATGGTGTGGTTCGAACCGATGGTGTTACTTTGAGTCAGGGAGGAGAGGAGTATGTACAGGTGATCAAAGAGGTGAATGAATTGAGGAAAAAGTACAGCAAGAATACTCAAATGCCTGAAGCTGTTCAGAAGAGAAAAACTGCCATCATGTGGTCGTTTGACAACCTTTGGAATCTGGAAAGACAAAAGCAAACCTATCAATGGGATACTTGGAAACACATGCAGCGTTATCAGCAGATACTGCATTCATTTGGTGCTCCGGTGAGTTTTATTTCAGCGGAAGATGATTTTGATGATTATGAATTTATTATAGTTCCTGCTTACGAAATGGTAGACGAGGCGTTGGTTCAGAAATGGAAAAAGTTCGTTTCAAAAGGAGGTAAGCTTATTGTTTCACCAAGAACCGGCGCTAAAGATAAAAATGCTCATTTATGGGAAAATAATTTATCGGGCATTATGAATGAACTAATTGGAGGAAAGATTTATTCATTTGATATGCTTCCATCCGGGAAACAAGGTAATATTTTAATGGATGGGAAAAATTACAAATGGAGTTCATGGGGAGATTTAATTATACCGGAAGATAAAACTGAGGTCGTAGCTAGTTATACCGATCAATTTTACAAAGGAACTGCCTGCATTTTAAAAAATGAAATTGGTAAAGGGCAGGTTTGGTATATTGGAGCAGAATCTGTTGATGGGGATTTGGAACGAAATCTACTGAAAAATATATATCAGCAAAATAATATCGTGGTAGAGAATTATCCTGAAGGTGTTTTTGTTCAGTATCGGGATGGTTTTATGGTGGCTGTTAACTATTCTTCCGAAGAGTATATTTTAGATTATAATGGAGATTACCTGATAGGAGATAAGGTGCTGAAACCGGCAGATGTTGCTGTGTGGAGTATTGAGAAATAGTTTGGGTGATAGATATTGAATTCTTTTTTGCAATGTCATTTTGGACTGAGAATTGAAAAAAACACATAAATAGTTAAACTTGTTAACTATTTATGTGTTTTTTTATACAAACCAATTTTTAAATTTATGCGAGAGTAGATACAACAAAGGTTTTTGATCCGGCATATCCGGCAACAAATACTCGTAAAGAAGTTTATGAGTTTATTGAAACGATTGACGACCTGCCAGTTAAAAAACATTCTGAAACTTATGGCTATTTTACAAAAGCGGGAGCGAAAACGCTTCTTGCCAAATTGTATTTAAATTCAAAAGTATATGCTGATGTTGAAGAATACGGAGCAACCCAAGAATATGAAAAGTTGGTTCAATTACTCAGATATAATGAATGGAGGAACTATTGAGTTTGTTTTGGGAGATGTTATGAATAAAGGCTTTGCATCTTCAGAAATGACTTGTCCTCCTTCTTTTTCAGATAACAATTAAGAATAAAGAACTTACTTGATGTTTTAGTTAAGGGATTTTTAATAAATTAAGATCAAATCATTAAATACAAATATATGAGATCGATTGCTTTTACTATTCTCACATGTTACTTCATGATTATTGTGCCTGAAAGTATTGCTCAGGAAAATGATGTAACACAGTATGTAGATCCATTTATTGGAACAGAAGAAATGGGGCATACATTTCCAGGAGCATGTGCTCCTTTTGGAATGGTTCAGTTGAGTCCAGATACTGATAGTGTGCAATTTATACATGAAGGAAAGTACAATAAAGAGGTGTATCGTTATTGTGCCGGATATCAGTATAAAGACAAGTCAATTGTAGGGTTTAGTCATACTCATTTAAGTGGAACAGGACATTCAGATTTAGGTGATTTTTTAATCATGCCAACAGTAGGAAAAGTAAATTACAACCCAGGTACGATTGATGATACATCAAAAGGATATCGTTCGATGTTTCGGAAAGAAACAGAAAAAGCAGAACCTGGATATTATACGGTTGAACTTGATGATTACAAGGTTAAAGCGGAATTGACAGCCTCTCAGCGAGTAGGTTTTCATCAATATACGTTTCCTTCTTCAGATGAGTCTCATATAATTTTAGATTTGACTCATGGGATCTACAATTACGATGGCAAGGTGCTTTGGTCGACTATTAGAGTGGAAAATGACACCTTGGTAACAGGTTATAGAATTACTCGCGGTTGGGCTAGATCGAACTATCAGTATTTTGCAATGAGTTTTTCAAAGCCTGTCAAAAGTTATGCTTGTCAAAACAAGGAGAAAATTGTTTACAATGGTTTTTGGCGTAAGTTCGACGAAACGAAGAATTTTCCGGAAATGGCAGGAAAAGCTTTAACAGCTAATTTTGATTTCACTACAAAGGAGAATGAAAAAATTAAAGTGAAATTTGCTCTTTCGAGCGTGAGTACTGAAGGTGCATTGAAAAACCTTAGAGCAGAAATTCCTCATTTCAATTTTGAGCAAGTACGTCAGGAAACAAAGGGGAAATGGCAAAAAGAGTTAAGTAGAATCCAAATAGTTGCTTCTCAGGAAAAGAAAACAACTTTTTATACTTCATTGTATCACTCGTTCATCAATCCTGTAGAATATATGGATGTGGATGGAAAATACAGAGGTTTGGATCACAACATTCATCAAGCCGAAGGATTTACGAACTATACCGTTTTCTCATTGTGGGATACTTATCGTGCCCAACATCCGTTACTTTCTCTGATTCAACCAAAAAGATCATCTGATATGATCAATTCGATGCTGGCACACTACGAGCAAAGTGTTCATAAAATATTGCCAATATGGAGTCATTTTGGAAACGAGAATTGGTGTATGATTGGATACCATGCAGTATCGGTTATTGCAGATGCATTGGTTAATGGTCTAAAGGGAGTGAACCCCGAAAAAGCATTAGAAGCATGTTTAGCCAGTGCAAACTACAAAAAATATGATGGTATTGGTGATTATTTAGAGTATGGATATGTTCCTCATGAATCAAGTAGGGTTGGAGCTTCAATTACATTAGAGTATGCTTATGATGATTGGACAATTTCACAGCTTGCAAAATCAATGAAGAAAGAAAATCTGGCAGAGGAATATTTAAAACGTTCAGAAAACTGGAGAAATTTATTTGATGTTACATCTGGATATGTTAGAGCAAAAAATAAAGTTGGTGATTGGATCTCGCCATTTGATCCATTAGATACGCATGCAGCTGGCTTTATAGAAGGAAATTCCTGGAACTATTCTTTGTATGTTCCCCAGAATGTTAGTGGTTTGGTTAGTAAAATGGGTGGTGAGAAGCGATTTTCAGAACATTTGGATTCGCTTTTTACCATGCATATTCCGGACAAATATTTTGCTCATAATGAGGATATCACCCGTGAAGGAATTATGGGAGGATATGTTCACGGAAATGAGCCAAGTCATCATGTTGCATATATGTATAATTGGGCTGGAAGACCATGGAAAACCCAAGAGCGGATTAATCAGATAGTGAATACAAAATATCTGAATAAACCTGATGGCTTGTGTGGAAATGATGATTGTGGGCAAATGTCAGCATGGTATGTTTTTTCATCTTTGGGTTTTTATCCTGTATGTCCTGGTTCTGGTCAGTATGTGATAGGAACACCTTCTATTGATGAAGCGGTTCTTACTTTAGAAAATGGCAAGACGTTTACGGTTAAAACAGAAAACTACTCCTCTAAAAATATTTACATTAAATCGGTAATGTTAAATGGGGAGGAGTGGAATAAAAACTTTGTGAATCACAGTGATATAGTGAATGGTGGTGAGTTGATATTTAAAATGAGTAGTCGCCCAAATAAAAAGCGCTGCCTTTCAAATAATTCTATTCCTTATTCTACTGCAAAGTTTGGTGCAATCGGATCGTTCTGACTCCCCTGTAGGCGAAGATGTTAGTGGTTTGACAGATAATGATTGTTTTTCAAAAATTCTTAACATTCAACAGCAGTGTTTTACTGTGGAATTCACTGCTTTTAAAAAATGTAAGATAAACACGTATACTCTCGTTTCGGGTGGGGATGAAGAGTCGCGTGATCCGAATTCTTGTATTCTTGAGGGGCGCAATGATGAGGGATCTTGGAATGTAATAGATAGCCAATGTGATATTGAGTTTTCAGGACGAAATCAGAAACCCCAAAGTGGAGAGTATAAATTCTATATGTCATCAAACGACGGATGTAAATTAATGATTGATGGTGAAGAACAATTTGAAAGTGATGGTAGAAAATTACATGCTTTTGGACAGCAAACTAGTTTACAATTAGCTAAGGGCTTTCATAAAATTCAAATGGGGTTTTATCAATGTTCAGATAATATTGATTTGGTAGTTGAGTGGGAAGGTCCTGGCTTGTTGAGACAAATAATACCTAAGGGCGTTTTTATGCATCAGACAAATTGATTTTTTTAAATAATAAGAAATAAAAAAGAGGATGTCTCATAACAAAGTAGACATCCTCTTTTTCATGATCTTTTGTTTTTTTGAGATTAAACTGCCTTATACTGC
>JAFGYE010000092.1 GCA_016936255.1 Marinifilaceae bacterium
ATCATTTGTGAATTCATCCTTTGCCTTCGGCTTCAGAGGATTTTAGGTTTCCCCAATTGTTTTCGTTCAAAGGATATTGGGCTGTTTGATTGTCCCGGCTAAAGCAGGGGACAATTGATGCATCCGGATCATTTGTGAATTCATTCTTTGCCTTCGGCTTCAGCCGGAGGATTTTGTAATGATGTTTAGGAGATTCTAAATGATGTATTTTAATTGCCCCAGCTAAAGCAGGGGACAAATGATAAATCCTGATCATCTGCAAATTCATCCTTTTGTCTTTGTCTTTGTCTTTAGCCAGAGGATTTTGAAGAAGCCCATCCTTTGTTTTCATTAAATGATATTGAAATAATGTTCATGATCAAAAAAAATCCCCCAAACACAAAGGCCTGGGGGATGAGAAACAAATTCTTTTTTTGATTGAAAGTAAATTTGAATTTTAATTGTTTGCGGATATTATTTCCTGTTCATCTGCTGTTTCTTCGTTCGGTTTGCTGCTGCCGGCAGGAAACTTGAACCATTTTAAAATTTCCTCGTTGCCATCGTATAAAATGCGGGCCGCTTTAAAGTAAATCGCCAGCTTTTCGTACAGATTATTCAATTTTAGCACACGATTTTCGGTTGCGCGGCTGCGATCCATAATACTATCCGATTGATTATTCATCTTCAATTTCAGACTGTCTCTGTGATTTAATATCAGATCAAAGCTTTCATCGGTCCAGCCCACTGTAACTAAGGGAGCCGCGTTGCGCATGGCAATCATGTGCAAATCGGTCAAAAACATATACATGAATTTTGGATTTCTTCTTGCCTCCTCGTAATCATTGAAACCAAACTGATCCCACATTTTTTTATCGTTCGGAAATGCTATTTCGATATCGAATTTACACCTCTGGAAAAACTTACAGCACTGATCCAGTTTCAACTTTAAATTCTCGGTAGCCTTTGCCTGTATGTCTACATACGTATTGTCAGAAGGGATATTGCAGGCTTCATTATACACTGTTGTTAATCCACTAAGGCTTTCGGCGTTAAAAATGGGTGTGAATTGGACAAAATCTTCATGTTTTTCGGTGATTAAACCAACTCCCTGTCCTGCGAAATTGATAAAATTGGCATCTGTACCGCTGTATGATCTAATTTGGCTCATAGTCATAATTTTATATTTTAAATAACAATACGAAAATTACAAACTGTAATTAAGAAATACAATACCTTTTTTAAAATAATATTATGCAAGCAAATGAAAATGTTCTGAAAGCATTGATTATACTCATTTATGTAAACTCATTGTTTTTATTTATGAGAAATTAAAATTGCACGGTCACATTCGATGTGCAGGTGCTAATGCCTTGTATTTAGGTACTTTTGCATGTATGTGGCTGGGGAGGATGCGATTCGTTAAAGCATTCCATGCATGGATGGCGGAATTGAGGCCGTAAAATGAGTCTTCTGTTTTTAGCGGGGGCTGTGTTTTGGTATATTGTTATCTTTTAATTTGGTTTCCGAGTCATCGTTTTTACTTAACCGATATTCTACTGTGCGTTGGTGTATCTTTAAATGTTGTTGTTGCTCCTTTAAAGATTGTCGGCACACCTTTGTTTCTTGTCGTTACTACTTTAAGCTTTGTCGTTGCTCCTTTGCCTCTTGCCGGCACTCCTTTATCGTTTGTCGTCGCTGCTTTATCGTTCCGCGCCACCCGAAATTTATTGCATTTCGGCGGAAAACAGCAAAGGAGGAAGAGCGGTGGGAAAAAGGGAGCAAATGAGCTTTTGAATGGAATCTGGAAGTGTGGGAACTGCACTCAGAAGCACAGAATTTTGTAGATTAGCAATACAGTAAACTCTTTTGCAATGACCGACACGCATTCCAAAGAAATACGGGCCTACAACATGTCCCGAATAAAAGGGAAGAACACCAAACCCGAGTTGGTGGTACGAAGGTTTTTGTTTGCCAACGGATTTCGCTACGGCCTGCATGCAAAGAACCTGCCGGGCAAACCGGATATTGTGCTGCCCAAATACAAAACGGCAATCTTTGTAAACGGATGCTTTTGGCACGGCCACCCAAACTGCAGATACTTCGTTTTGCCCAAAACACGAAGCCAGTGGTGGCTGCAAAAAATCACCAACACCCAAAACCGCGACCGGCAGGCTCAAACCGAACTCCAAAGCTTGGGCTGGCGCGTAATCACCATTTGGGAGTGCGAACTAAAACCGAAAAAGGTGGAGGAGAGGCTCAATGGCCTTTTATCATATTTACTCAGCATGAAATAGTGGAAGTTTATCGTGTTTGTTTTAAGTTTATTAAAAAGTGTATTAGTTATTGAAAAAGAATTGATAGCAGTTGTTGGCTTTCTTCTTATGATATTTTTTCTATTTTTACATAACCTGAAATAACCTAAGCTAACTTAAATTGCATGCGAAACCCGAATTGGACGAGAGAAGAATTGGTTCTTGCCTTTAACCTTTACCTGCAAACCGAATATCGAAAGATTACCCAAACAAATCCTGAGATTATTCAATTGGCCGAACGCATTGGCCGAAGTCCCGGCGCAGTTAGTTTTAAACTTTCGAATTTAGCCAGCCTCGATCCTGTTGTAAAAAGCAAGGGTAAAAAAGGACATGCAAATGCAGGGAAAGCCACTGAAGATATTTTTGTGGAGTTTCAGAACGACAGGGAAGCACTGATATTTGAAAGTGAACGAATTCTTGCACAATTCGAAGGCAGCAGCATCGAAAATAAATATCAGGCACAACTTCCCGAACTAAGCAACTTGCTTGGCGAAACCCGCGAGCGATACGTGAAAACAAGAGTGAATCAAAATTTTTTCCGCAAAATGATACTCACCAATTACCACAGCAAATGTGCAGTTACGGGTATCGACTTGCCACAACTGCTTATAGCCAGCCACATCATTCCTTGGGCCGAAAACGAAAAGGAACGATTAAACCCCGAAAACGGCATTTGCCTTTCTGCCCTATACGATAAGGCATTCGACCAGCACCTAATCAGCTTCGATGAGGATTACCGCATGATTCTCTCCAAAAATCTAAAAGAACACTGCACCAAAAACTACTACCAAACCCATTTTGGCAAACTCGAAGGACAAGAAATGATTTTACCTGACAGGGGATTGCCGAGTGAGGTGTTTTTGGGGTGGCATAGAAACAAATGTGACTTATAGTCCGTTGATTCGCACGACTTATTCGTTTATTTTTAGGGTGAAATATAGAATGAATTAGGTCGAGTTAATTGGACGCAAAATGTATTTAGATGATATGATGTTTTTTGGGGGACAAGATGCTGTCTTCATTTATAAAATTTCGAATTTAGACTTACCAGATGAATTAATCTATAAGATTAATTTCATTGCAACTAGTAGTAAAATAAGAGATAGAATAAGTCGAATTATAGAGTTAGGTGGTTCATTGGAATTTTTGAAAACAGAGAACCCTATTTTTTCAAATAACTTAACATTAATTGATAGTTTATTACCACGGATTGTTTCAGAAATACTTGTTCTGTTTTATTCAAATGGACAAAAGTCATTAAAAGAGTTAATTGAAATGGTTGAAGAGAATAATTCATTAAACTTTGACCAATCTCAGCAACATCAGTTTTATATTTATAAAATGAAACGGTTTTTAACTGATATAGCACTGGGTATGATGCCAGCAACAGTATGGACTGGGCAGTATGACGCGACAGGAGGATATCTAGTTGTGAAAGAGGATGGAGATGTTTTGTGTTATCATATTTATAATAGGAATGACTTTGAGAATTACTTGTTAAATCATACGAAACTTGAAACGGCTAGCTCTTCTAGACATGGATTTGGTCTTATTTATAAAGAATCGGAGGAGTTATTTTTTAAATTGAATTTGCAAATTAGATTTTTAAAATAATTGTAAATACCCCGCCCCAAACGGGGTTTTCCTTTCCCATCCATTGCCCGGGTTTCAACCCGAGGATTGTGAATTAATTTGAAAATATTGTGTAGGGACTGGCCATGGCCTGTCCGTTTTAATGATTTGTTGCATGTGGCCGTTCCATACCATCAATTATTCCCTGCCTTTCCCGCAAATTGTTGTCATCATCAAACAATTATTTTATTGAATATTGAAAATACAGGCATCTGAAAACAAACGGCCGCGACATGTCGTGCCCCTGCGGTTTTCGTGAACCAATTATTTTTGTGGGTTTATGTTGTATTGTTCATGGTAGGGACATGGCGTGTCCGTTTTAATGACCATTCACCGAATCCCAATCAATTATTCCCAGACAATCCGCAAATTGTTGCCGTCATCAAACAATTATTTTATTGAATTTGCAAATCAGGGACACCTGAAAATAAAAGGCCACGACATGTCGTGCATCTACGGTTTTCGTGAACCATTTTTTTTTTTTTCGGAGAGCATGTTTTTTGTAAATTGCTGTTAAACAAAACACATACTATATCTTAAATATCATGAACGAAGAATTAAACAAACTGTCAACCGAAGAGTTGGAATATCTTTTGGGAAAATTAAATGAACCAGAGGATTGGGCATTTGAGCAGGAAGTCATGTTGCCGCCAATGGAGATACCAATTCATCAATTAGAAGGACCATATGTAATTGGAGGTTCAGGCTCAAAATTGAAAGCACCAATAGAAATTGATTTTGATGCCGTTCGTAAAAACGGAGTAAGGTTTTTTCTGGAGAACAAAGACAAAATGAAGGTCTTGATCTGCGGGAATGAGGATATTCAAAAAGAAGTACTTAAGAATGAGAAGTCGAACACCAAATGGCTGTTGGAAAAGCTAACTGAAAGCTTTCTTAAAGATGCCGATTTAAAAAAATCGGCAATGGTGCTGGCTGTATATTTGCTGCGAATTGGTATCAAAGGCCTTTGTCATTAAAAAATCAGAATAGCCCCGCACCAAGCGGGGTTTTCCTTTTCCCATCCATTGCCTTTGGTTTCAACCAAAGGATTTTAGAGAAATATGGAACAAATTCTACAAATCGTAGCCCAGTTTATCGGCCGAGGAAATCACGAAAGTGCTGTTGAAGCGGCTGATGTGTTCAAATTTCGATAGTTTCTCCTGAATAAAAAACTGGAAGGCCTTCATGTCTTTCACCATTAGTTTAAGCAAGGCATCGTAATTTCCCGAGGTGTAGTAAAACTCCATTACTTCGGGCAGTGCCAACACTTCCGCCTCAAATTTATCCACCACATCGCGGGTGTGCTTGGTAAGTAAAATAGAGATGAAAACCATCATGCTCCGGTCTATTTTATCGGGGTCGAGACGGGCCACATAACCTTTAATAATACCGCTTCGTTCCAGCTTTTTTACCCTTTCGTACACAGGCGTGTTGCTTAGATGCAGTTTTTCTGCAAGTTCCTTGGTGGTGATGCGGCAATCCTGCTGCAGCAGTTGTAAAATTTTACGATCGGTTCTGTCCAGTTTATCCATGAGAAGAAAATTTTTCTACTAATATCAGTATAATGGCTGATGCAAAGATATAAATTCTTTCATATTCTGTTTGTGTAGATCAGTTTACTGTATTTATTCTCTGTGCTAGTAAATATTTCCTGCAAACCATACATTTACAAAGTATTTTAACAGAAAACAAATACGGATTTTCACAAAAATCACAACACACAACAACAACAAACACAATATGGCTCCGATTTGCGTCGGAGCCAAAGACTTACAAACAACAAAAGAGTTTGCCGAAGCGGTTAATGCTCAGATTGCTTACTGCCGGGGACTAACTACTAACTATTTACTATAAAAAACATGAAAGAAATCAGATGGCATGGAAGAGGAGGACAAGGTGGTTTTACCGCTTCCCGTTTGCTGGGCATTGCTGCCAGTGTTCACGGAGGCAAGCATGCTTTGGCATTTCCATCTTTCGGTCCTGAAAGAAGAGGTGCTCCGGTTTTGGCTTTCACCAAAATAGACGATACCAAAATTCACGATCGCAGCGAAGTGCAAAACAGCGATTACGTGGTGGTCATGGATGAGACGTTGATCACTCCCGGTTTCGAAAAGGGAATCAGACCAGGTGCCACCATTTTGGTGAATACCGAAAAGGTAGAAGTGTACCAAAAGGCATTGCCGGCTTTCCAACTAATTGGCATTGATGCATCAAGTTTAGCCATGGAGATATTGGGCCGACCCATTACCAACACCGCTATGTACGGGGCATTGGCTGCTGCATCGGGATTGGTAAGTCTGGAAGCAGCTCTTGCCAGCATCCGAACCGAGATGAAGCCAAAACTGGCCGAATTGAATGTGAAGATTGTAGAGAGAGCCTACGAATTAATTAATAATTAACAATTGGTAATTATTAATTGAAACAAAAAATATTTATCCCAAAGGGGCTTTAAGCCAATAAGTAATATTGATGTTTATAGGTGGCGAATTCTCCTTTTCAGGGGATCCCGAAATTCGGGACGAAGGACAGAGGGGTATTATTGAAAATGCTAATTCATAATTTTTAATTCATAATTGAAACAATGAACCGTCCAAAAAAACAGGAATTTAAATTTCCTACACATATAAATGAATATCCCACCGGTCCGCAGTACAAGGCTGGTTTTCTGCCGGAGACGAATGCCGGATGGAGATCAGTCCGTCCGCTTGTCGATCACGAAGCATGTGTTTTCTGTCTGCGCTGCTACCTGCTTTGTCCGGATGGCACCATCCTAAAAGAAAACGGTAAAATCGAATTCGACATGGATTATTGCAAAGGCTGTGGTGTTTGTGCCTACGAATGCCCAAAAGATGCCATTAAAATGGTGAAAGAGTAGGGACATGCCATGGCGTGTCCTAAACAAAAATTAAGATTTGTTAAAATGCACGCTTTCGCCTGTCGGCACTTGGTTCACATTCAATTATATTTTCAAATGTGTTCACGATCTCTCCTTCGCTCCGATTCCCTTAAAAGGGAAAGAATTTGAAATTACGTATTCTCCCTTTCAGGGGATCCCGAAAGCTTTCGGGAGCGAAGGACAGAGGGGTATTTAAAAGCTAACAACTATTATCCAATAGCTAACAGCTTTCCAATTAAAGATCAACAGTAGATAAACTGGATAAGAAATTTAAGAACAATGAAAACAAATAAAATATTCATATCAGGTGATGAGGCAGTGGCTCAGGGCGTAAAGTTATGCCGTCCGCATGTAATTGCAGCCTACCCAATCACCCCGCAAACCATCACCGTTGAGCGGCTGTCGGAAATGGTAGAAGCCGGCGAGATGGATGGCATATACATGCACGTTGAGTCGGAGCACTCTGCTATTTCGGCAACCATGGGAGCCAGCGCCGTTGGTGCCAGAACATTTACTGCATCATCATCGCAGGGTTTGTTGTACATGGCAGAAGGACTGCATTACTGCAGCGGAGGCCGTTGGCCGGTGGTAATGATGAATGCCAACCGTTCGGTGGCTTTGCCCTGGAGTATCTACGGCGATCAGCGCGATTCATTGTCATTGTTGGATTGCGGATGGATTCAGGTTTATGTGGAAGATGCACAGGAGGCTTTGGACATGATGATTCAGGCTTACAAAATTGCCGAGCACAAAGATGTACTGACTCCGATGATGGTGAATTTGGATGGTTTTATTCTGACTCACACTTACGAGTTGGTGGCTATTCCGGAGCAGAAAATGGTGGATGAATTTCTTCCGGCTTTCGAGACACCCAACAAAATGTCTTTCGAAGAGCCTAAAAATTTAGGATTCAGCTCTAAGCCCGATGACAATACCGAATTCAAGTATCAGCAAAACGAAGCCATGTTTAAGGCCATTGATGTAATTCGCGATGTAGATCAGGAATTTGCAGAAAAATTTGGTCGTAAGTACTACGATATGGTGGAAGAGTACCAGTGTGATGATGCCGAAGTGGTATTGGCGGCCCTGGGAAGTGTTTGCGGAACCATCCGTGTGGTGGTGGATAAGATGCGTGCCGAAGGCAAAAAGGTTGGTTTGCTGAAGATTCGTTACATGCGCCCCTTCCCCGAAGCTGAAGTGAAAGATTTGGCCCGTCGTGTAAATGCAATCGGAGTCATCGATAAAGATATTTCATTCGGATACGAGGGAACTGTTTATACCAATGTGAACTCAGCCATTTCGAAAATCGACAAATACGTTTACAAGAGCAATTTTGTAGGTGGCTTGGGCGGAAGAGATATCACCAAAGATGATATTGAAGAAATGTTCGATAAACTGTTCTTAGGAGTGGCCAATAAGAGTGAAGAAAAAGTAGAATTTTTTAGCCTAAACGTAGAGACCAATGACTAATCCAGTAGATATCCCAAAAGTGAATGCGAAAAACATGACCGAGAAGGAATTTTTCTATGGTCATAAGGCTTGCGCCGGATGTGGCGGAAGTGTTGCCGTTCGTTTGGCACTGAAAGTTTTGGGTGAGCGCACCTATACAGCATTACCAGCCGGATGCATGTCGGCGGTAGGATTTATTTATCCGCAAATGGCATTCAATACCAATGCCTTGATCACCACATTTCCGGGTGCAGCAAGTATGGCATCAGGAATTGCTGCCGGAGCCAAGGCTTTGGGGCAAAAAGATGTGAAAACAGTTGTGTTTGCCGGCGACGGGGGAACTGCTGATATCGGATTTCAGGCCCTTTCAGGAATGATCGATCGGAACGATGATGTTTTGTACATCTGCTACGACAACGAAGCGTATATGAACACCGGAATTCAGAAAAGCGGCCTGACTCCTTACGGAACAAAAACGACTACAACGCCTGCTGGTGAGAATTTGCCGGGAACTATTACTCACAAAAAGAATCTATTTGAGATTATTGCTGCGCATGATATTGCTTACGCTGCAACGGCCAGTATTGGTTATCCTCAGGATTTTCTGAATAAGGTGAACAAAGCCAAGCATACCAAAGGGGCGACCTTTATTCATGTATATGCATCCTGTCCTACAGGTTGGGGAACACCCACCGAAACATCTA
Source organism: Marinifilaceae bacterium (assembly GCA_016936255.1). Lineage (GTDB taxonomy): Bacteria > Bacteroidota > Bacteroidia > Bacteroidales > Marinifilaceae > Labilibaculum. The sequence continues at coordinate 8,973 of JAFGYE010000092.1, forward strand.
TCGAAATTGCAAAAGAAGCTGTAGACTGTGGTCTGATTTTCTTAGCAGAATATGAGGATGGTGAATACAAATTGAACCGCAACCCGAAAGAATTTGCTTCAGTAAAAGATTATCTGAAAAAGCAGGGCCGTTTCAAGCACATGAATGATGCGGATATTCAATGCGTAACAGAAAACCGCGATCGCAAATGGGCACGCATGCGCAAAAATTGGTTGTAAAAAACCGTAGGGACACGCCATGGCGTGTCTTGATTAGAATACAATATTTGTCGCATTTTAATTAAAATCACCCCTTCGCCTGTCGGCACTTCCCCTTAAAAGGAGGAAGATTCCAGAATTGGAATAGGGTTTAAGAAATTGAAATTCTCCCTTCTTGAGGGGATCCCGAAATTCGGGACGAAGGACAGAGGGGTGTTTTTATCCCGATACAAGAAAAAACAACTAAGGCAAAACTGAGGGCCTCACTTTAAGTGAGACTCTCAGTAATAGATTTAAACAATTAATAATTATCAATTAGTAATTAATAATTAAAGAAATGATCAGCGATTTAAAAGGAACCTTTTCTCAAATCAGCAATAACAACAAACGATCAGCCATTCGTGAGATTTTGAAATTGACACAAAATCCGGAAATCATCTCTTTTGCAGGAGGATTGCCGGCACCGGAATCTTTTCCTGTTGATGCATTGGACAGCATTGTTTCGACTATGTTACGCGAAGAAGGAGCGGCCGTGTTGCAGTACGATGCTACCGAAGGTGTTACTGAGCTAAGAGAATTGCTTTTAAAGAAGTATCAGGATGAAGGTGTAGAATGTTCTTTGGATAATATGATTATTACCACCGGATCGCAGCAAGGACTGGATCTGGTAGGAAAAGTTTTTGTGAACCAAGGCGATGTTGTGATCTGTGGCCTGCCTTCTTACTTGGGAGGTATTGGTGCATTTCAGGCATATGGCGCTAAAATGGCTGGTGTGCCAATGGATGAGCACGGCATGAGTGCCGAACTTTTGGAGGCCAGGCTGGAAGAACTAAAGCAGCAGGGCATCAAGCCAAAGTTCATTTATGTAATTCCAGATTTCCAAAATCCGACAGGGATTACCATGCCGGAATCGCGCCGTATGGAGATTATCGCATTAGCTCACAAATATGATGTGCTGATAGTAGAAGATTGTCCGTACCGCGAAGTACGGTTCGAGGGGAAACATCAACGCTTAATGTATGAGTTGGACAATGATGATCATGTATTGACTTTGGGAACATTCTCAAAAATATTTGCACCGGGATTCCGTATTGGATGGGTTTTGGGACCCAAAGATGTCAACGAGAAAATTGTGATTGCCAAGCAATCAGCAGATTTGTGTACACCAACTTTCGTACAGAAAATTGCCATTGGCTACATGAAATCGGGTTTGTTCGAAATCAACCTGCAGAAAACCATCGATCTGTATCATCAGCGCAGGGATGTGATGCTGGAGCAGTTGGAAAAGCACATGCCTGAAGGGGTGAAGTGGACGCGTCCGGAAGGTGGCATGTTCCTGTTTATTATTCTTCCTGAGCACATGGAAGCCTTGGATCTGTTTCACAAAGCCATTGAGAAAAAGGTAGCCTTTGTCACTGGAAATGTATTCTATTGCGATGGCGGCGGACACAATACCATGCGCCTAAATTTCTCATACGTGAACAACGAAAAAGCCATTGAAGGTGTAAAACGTTTGGCGGAGATTGTGAAAGCAGAAATGCTGGTTGAGGCCTAATATAATTTGAATGCATTGTGTAGGGACACGACATGTCGTGTCCGTTTTGTTTGTCGATATGATTGGTTTATACGATTGAATTTGAATTAACATCGTCATGACCCTACGTTTTTCGACAAAATAATAATTGAATTGCCTGAAGGGCATATATAAAATAGCCCGGGGCAACGCCCCGGGATGGTTTTGATAATGGAAATCCGTCGCGACTGATTGGTTGATAGGAGGAAGAATATTGTTCCGCGACGAAAAGTATCAGGTTCAATTTGCAGCAATTAAATGATTTAAAAGATGTATTGAATGTATTGTCCCAGCTAAAGCAGGGGACAATTGATGAATCTAGATCATCTGTAAATTCATTCTTTGCCTCTGGCTTCAGTCAGAGGATCCTTGATATAAGGATTTCATCAATTTTTTGAGTAATTTTTCGGCAAATTTAACGATCCACTCTCATGAAGTTAATATCCTCTGCCTGTCCGCGAAATTGTTACAGCACCTGCAGCATAAAAGTTCGGGTAGATAACAATACAGTCACAGGCATTGAACCCCATACTGAAAATCGGGCAACCCCCGAAGGACCTTGCATTAAAGGTTTGGCTTATGTGGAACGAGCCAATTCAAAAAGCCGGATTTTATATCCGCAAAAGCGGGTGGCTGAAGGAAAATACGAACGAATTTCCTGGGAGGAAGCTTTGGATACCATTGCTGAAAAACTGACTCATTGCAAAGATAATTTCGGTCCTCATTCCATCCTGTATTTTGCATCAAGCGGTATGTCAGGATTGTTGAATGGGGTTAGTATCAACTTCTGGAAATTATTCGGAGGAGCTACAACCACCTATGGTAATTTGTGCTGGCCTGCGGGACTGGAGGCAACCCGATTGACTATGGGAGCCAACAAACACAATGCTCCCTGGGATCTGGAACATGCCAAGCTGATTGTTTTGTGGGGAAAGAATCCTGCCGAGACGAACATTCAGGAGATGATCCCTATCGAAAAAGCTCAGGAAAAAGGAGCGAAATTTGTAGTCATCGATCCCAGAAGAACACCATCTACCGAACGGGCCAACTCTTTGTTTCAGGTAAAATCGGGAACCGATGCGGCTTTGGCCTTGGGACTGGCGCGTGAAATCATCAAAAATGATTGGATCGATCACGAATTTATAGAGAATAATGTATTGGGTTTCGAGCCGTTCAAAAAGCGGGTAGAAGCTTACACCATAGAAAAGGTATCGCAGATTTGCCGGATTTCCGAAGATGCCATCCGCAGCCTGGCCAAGCAGATCGGAACGATTAAACCCATGACTCTGATTCCGGGTTATGGCTTGCAGCGATACGAAAACGGCGGCCAGACAACCCGTTGTTTATTGGCCCTTTCGGTGATAACAGGAAACATTGGCAGGAAAGGCGGCTGTTGGCATTATGCCAATTTGCAAAGCTATGTTTTCGATGATCTAAAAGAGCCGGAATCCTACTTTCCGGGTTGTGAACATCCTAGTTTCCGCAGAAAAATATCAGTAGCCAAATTGGGCGAAGACTTACTAAATATCAAAGATCCGGAAGTGAAATTCATTTGGGTGGAGAGAGGGAATCCTCTTTCGCAAAATCCGGATACCAATTCCATTCGCAAGGCATTTCGCAAAGCAGAATTTCGTGTGGTGGTAGAGCAATTCATGACCGACACAGCTTACGAGGCAGACCTTATTTTGCCTGCCAAGAATATGTTCGAGCAATCGGATATCATTGGTTCGTATTGGAATCCGTATGTACAGCTGAAACAAAAAGTACTGGAACCTGCCGGAGAAGTGAAGCCCGAAACAGAAATCTATTACCTGTTGGCCAAGCGTTTGGGAATGGATGAGGCGGCAATCAGCAAAAACATTCCGGAACCAACCGATGAAGCCATTGAAGAATATTTGAATGGATTCTTAACAAATTTTCCGGAATTGAGTTTAGAGGCATTGAAAAAGGGGCCGCAATTGGCCAATTCTTTCGAGGAGATTCCCTTTGCAGATCATCAGTTCCCGACTCCATCGGGTAAAATAGAATTGTACAGCGAACGAGCCAAGGAGCTTTGGGGAATCGATCCACTGCCGGAATATGTACCCTTGCCGGTTCAAAAGGGGTTTCCTTTGCAGTTGATTTCACCCAATTCCAAGAACAGAATTCACTCTCAGTTTGGAAATTTGGAGGTCATCAAACAATTCGAACCGGAAGCTTATTTGTATGTTCATCCGCTGGATGCTGAAGCAAAAGGAATTGCAAACAGGGAGAAGGTTGAGATTTACAATCATCAGGGAAAAGCAGAAGTAAGAGTGCAATTCGATTTGGGCTTGCGACAGGGAAATGTGGTTCTCACCAACGGACATTGGGCCATAAATGGTGCCGCACCAAACCTATTCACCACAGGAAAAGAAACAGATATTGGGCACGGAACGGCCTTTCACAATACGTGGGTAGATATTAAGAGAATTAAGAATTAGTAATTATGAATTATTAGTTGTTCTTGCTGCTTTTACTAATGGTGTAGCTAGTTTTGATTTAGGAGAAGTTAAGGTGAAAATTAAAATTTTGGACTTGTTTTTTTGCTTCCGTTTTTTGTATTAAGACAAAAAATGAAGTCGGCTTTGGGCGGATAGCCCAATACAAAAAAGAAATAGGACAATATTGATAATATATCAAAGCTTAAAAAGAAAAGATTATCAGTAATCTAGAAAAGTTATCGCGGGATTTGCCGATCCGGATTGAGGATAAACAAATTATAAGTTTGACTTGTAAGTCAACTTTAAGAACTAATTTTAAAGGAACGTGAATAAAAATGCATTCATATTTAACACGAATAAATGTGTTGGCTGTATGGCTTGTGTTGCCGGCTGCAGTATCGAGAACGGTACTGATTTACAGGTGAATTGGCGGGAGGTAAACTGCCACAACAGTTTGAAGCATCCCAGCTTGCCGGTCTTTCACTTTTCGTTGGCTTGTAATCATTGCGAAGAAGCTCCCTGCATGAAAAATTGTCCGGCGCTGGCATATACACGCGATGAAAAAACAGGAGCCATTATTCATCATGCCGAAGCTTGTATTGGATGTAAATACTGCACTTGGGCTTGTCCGTACGACGCACCAAAATTTAATAAAAACACTCAGATTGTTGAGAAATGCAATTTTTGTGTCGATCGAATCTCTGAGGGGAAACGCCCGGCCTGCGTTGAGGCCTGTCCGGTTGGCGCTTTGGAATTCGGACAGAAAGAAATAACTGAAGAAGATTATATCACCCCGGGTTTTGTCAACATTGGTATCAAACCATCCATTCAGATGATTCCCTTGCGCGATGAGCATACAACACCAGCCATCGAAAATTTAGATGCGGTGGCAATTAGTAGTGAGAAGTTGGAAAGCTATCTGCCAAAAGCGGAATCGAAAGTTTCTCTCGATAAAGAATGGACCTTGGTGCTTTTTACTTTGGCTGTTGCCGGATTGGTAAGTTGGCAGGCGGCTCATTTGTTTGGAAAAGTTGAAATGTCATTGATTCCTTTTGCGATTGTCTCTGTACTGGCAATTGCACTAACATCTCTGCACATTGGTAAAAAGTTACGCATGTGGCGGTTCATTTTAAATCTGAAAGGATCGTGGCTGAGTCGTGAGATATTTTCTTTCTCTGCCTTTTTGGGATTAACAGGATTGCAATTGGTAACAGATAATAGTTATGTCGGCTTTGTTGCTTTTGCTTTTGGAATTTTCAGTCTGATCTCGGTAGATATGGTCTACAAATTCCTGAAGCGAAGAGATGGACTCGTACTGCATTCGGGAATGGTGAGTTTAACAGCTGTTCTATTATTCGCTTGGTTACAAGAAGTTTCAATTCTAGTTGAATTAATCATCCTTGCAAAAGGAAGTTTATACTTTTGGAGAAAAACTGTATTAAAGAAAAAAGGAATCAAGTATTTTCCGATACTCTCATTGGTGAGAATTCTTTGTTTGTTGCTGCCGTATGTTTTATTGGATCTTGAAATTCTAATGATTTTACCAATTTCTTTAATCATCATTCTTGCAGGAGAAATAATCGACAGATCGGAATTTTACCACGAATCAGATATTGTAACACCAATGGGTGAGTTGAATGACTTACTAAAGAAGAAAGGAACTGCATAATTGCAATTGTTGAGTGTTCTCCCTTTAAGGGGAGATGTCCGAAGGACAGAGGGGTGAAGCTATAAGAGAATTACGAATTCTAAATTAGAAATTACGAGACCTGACAGCGTCTTTAGACCTGTCAGAGTCAATTAGAAGAATAACACCCTTTCGCCTGTCGGCACTTTCCCTAGAAGGGAAAGACTCTTAAATGAAAAAGTTACAAGTTTAATTCTCCCTTCTTGAGGGGAGATGGCGATAGCCAGAGGGGTGTTTTAAAGTTTCAATACCCCAAACCCCTAAAGGGGCTTTAAAAAGAATTATTGCTTAATTTGTTTTGCATATTGGAAAAGTCCCCTTCAGGGGATTTAGGGGTAGTTAGAAATTAATATACGTCAAACCACAATACAATGAAGAAAAAAGAAATCAATGCATCGCACACGCCGCTTTACCGCGAAGCTGGCTTTAATCTGCAAAATTCGAAGCGAACCAAGGAGGCTTTTGCGGCCGAATTGAATCATGCGCACGAACCGGATGATTATATCTATTCCAGATACCGTAACCCGACTGTGGTAGCGGTCGAGAAGCAGATTATGGAATTGGAAGGATGCAAGTGGGCTTTGTTGGTGGAAACAGGAATGGCGGCCATTGATGTTGCGGTATCCGTTTTTCAGAAAGGAGCAGCAACCCGTCCCTGGCTTTTTTTTCATGAGATTTACGGCGGAACCAATTCATTTATCGATACGGTGTTGATCAAGCGACGTAATTTGGATGTGCACCGCTTTTATGCGAAAGAGGGTCTGTACGATTTTGAGGAATTGGAGCGCATGTTAGCAGATATTCAACCTGAGTTTTTGTATTTCGAAGCCGTTTCGAATCCCATGTTGATTGTTGCCGATGTAAAACGCATCATGGAATTGGCGAAGCAATACAGTGCCAGGATAATTGTAGACAATACATTTGGAACCCCTTACTTGTGGAAACCACTCTTGGATGGTGCCGATATGGTGATTCATTCAGCAACAAAATACCTGAGCGGACATGGAAATATTACCGCCGGTGTTATTTGCGGCAACGATGAGGAACTGATGAAGGAAGCCATTGAGTACCGAAAATGGGCAGGTCATTTCTTAAGTCCGGATGATGCTTACCGATTGGGAACGCAGGTAAAAAGTTTCGAATTGCGGTTCCGGAAGCATTGCGAAAATGCAATGGAATTGGCTGAATATTTGGAAAATCATCCAAAAATAGGAGAGGTTTTGTATCCTGGACTGGAATCTCATCCAACCCGAAAAGAAGCTGTAGCTTTGTTTGGCGATAAAGGTTTTGGCGGCATGTTAACTTTCGATATCAAAGGAACTTCCGATGAGGATAAAAGAGAGAAATGCAATCGCTTTATCGCAGCTTTGGAAGATACAATTCCATTGGTACCAACATTGGGTGAAGTAGATACCATTTTATTACCGGTAGAGCCTGTTTGGGGCGCAAAATATCCACTGCCGGGAGTTATTCGATTATCGGTAGGAATTGAGAATATCGAAAAATTAAAAGGCCGGATAGGTGAGGCCTTGGGGAAAATGTAATTCGTAGGGACACGCCATGGCATGTCCTTTCTTTATGGAGATGTTTTAACGGCCTTGCTGGCTCCGACGAGTCGGGATTAATTGCATTAAACCTTCAAACTGCATTTCAGCGCTCATGATAATTTAGCTTTTTTAACGGCTTTAGCTATTTCTTTTTAAAATAGTCCTGCCTAGTTAAACAGTAATCGTCAATAATATAAAAGTATAAATCTCTAACAAAATTTTTCCCGATCAATAAATCTCCGTTCACTTCGTTCGGTAATAATGAACCTATTAAAATGGAAACTTTGGGATTGTCAGTAAGAATTTCCTTGTTTTCATTATACCACGGTAACATAAAATAACTTGTTCCTTTTGTCTGATATTTCAGACTATCATTTTTACCGAAAATCGTAAGGCTTGTGTGCCCGTAGTTACTAAAAGCTTTTGTGCGAATTAATTCTTTTGCCGATTTCTGTAATATTTCAGTGTTTTGCAACTGATTTAAACAGTATGCTTTTTGAGACTCTTTAAGTTTTGATTTTTGGAAGTGATTTTGAAGAAATAACTCTAGATATTTTATTGAATTATTGTCGAGTAATTTCTGGTTTAGTCCTAATTCTTTGAATGTAGATTTAGAAGGAATTCGTTCCAATTCGAATAATAATGAATCAATTTGATTTCTCGAGACACAACCAATTTTAGTTGGTTCAATAAAATATTCGTGCTTTAATGTATTGATTTCAAATTTGAATACTTCCATTGAATCCTTTGTGAATTTTCCAACAATCTTTTCGTAGCGAACACTATCATCCTTTTTAAGTTTCTTTAATAGTTCATTTCCCGTGAATTTATTCATGTTGAAAATAGCAACACTATCCTCTTGGGGAACAAGTTGGTAAGTTCTTCCTCGCGCCGAATCAAAATTCTCATAGTCCACAATTTCGATTTTAACAATCGAATCAATTGTAGTTTGACCAGAAACGTGCAGTCCAATTATTATTAATAAAAGTGCTAGGCTTTTTTTCATTTGCTATTACAAGTCATTTATTCATAAAGTAGATCAATGCCCAAGCTGGTCTGCGATTGCATCGCGTTCCTTTTAAACTTATCTGCTTAACTTTTTATCACACGATACAATCGTGCGACAGCGGTTTTTTTCCGCCCATGAATCTACAAAACAATAATCTCTAAACAAAAGAAACAAGTTGATTATTTTACAAGGCATTATTTTTAGTGCAAAAAGGAGAGTGATATTCGGAGTGCTGCAACTGACTTTGGTATTATTGGTAGGTAAAAACAAGAATTTCATATGCCTGTCGGGCGAATTGATATTCCTATCGGTATGTTTCATATTCCTATCGCCACTTTTTGTATCTCTAACGCCTTAATTGATAGCCTATCGGATGATTTGATAAACCTATCGCCAAAAAAAGCTTCCTATCGGGTTGTTAAGTGACCTATCGGCTCAAAATCTCTTCTATCGCAAAACAAGTCAACCATCGTAGGGTATACAGCATGTTTATCGCTTGTTCATGAATAAAAAAGAGGATGTCTCATAACAAAGTAGACATCCTCTTTTTCATGATCTTTTGTTTTTTTGAGATTAAACTGCCTTATACTGC
>JAFGYE010000093.1 GCA_016936255.1 Marinifilaceae bacterium
AAAAAAGCTTGGATCCCCACCCAAGCTTTTCTACTAACCACTATTTACTAACCTAAATCTATTTTCTATGAAAAAACGTTTATCACTCGTTTACCTTACAAACATACTGCATTCTTTCGTTAAGTGAATTTAACAAAAGTTAAAGAATGCTAAAAGTTTTTTTTAGCTGATCTGTTTGTTTTTGCTTTTAAATCAGAAATGAAAAAAAGGGTAAACAGAAAAAAGCCTGGATCCCCACCCAAGCTTTTTTATTAACCACTAATTACTAACCTAAATCTATTTTCTATGAAAAAACGTTTACCACTCGTTTACCTTACAAACATACGGCATTCTTTAGTTAAGTGCTTTTAACAGATGTTAATTGTTGCTAAAAATGTGAGGTTCGGTAAGTTTACAACAACATAGGTTTTCCAAAATAAATAATTTAAAAAAACCTAGGGACTCACCTAGGCTTTTTGTTCTAATTAATAACCTAAATCAAAAATCTACGAAAAAAACCTTTTGTGTCGTTTATTGTTGTAAATGTACAAAAATCTTTGACAAACAACCACAAATGGATGTTAAAAATCATTAATGTACTTTTTTAATTTTCTGAAATAAGATAAATGGGAACTGTTTTTGATTGTTTTTAAATCAATTTCAGGAAATTTACTCATGGAAATAGTGCCTTATAAAAAAGAACTTTTCCGTAGCTCGGGGAATTTATCTAAATTAGGCCTTTAGCAAAAATTAAACTTCTATAATTACCCCATGAATGAGTCAGTACTAAATGCCTTAATGCAACTTTTTGCTATTATTGTAGATGAACAACAGGTCGGTTTTGAGCTTGCCGCGCGAGATGTTGTTTCGAAGTATTTAGAGAAGAGGTTTAGTAAGGAATGGCATGAAATATATTTAGACAACTTCAATCGTTATCTAAAAGAATCATATTACGCGAAAGGAAACAAGGATACAATACAAAACAAACACAAGCAAGTGGCAGATGTTTGTTCAAAATTAGTTGAGGAGGCAGAGCAGGAACAGAAAGTTTGGATCATGTTGCAGCTCCTTGAATTTATCGATGATTCTGAATTTACAGGTCCAGAGGAACTTGGATTTGTAAAGACGGTTTCTAAAGCATTTAAGATTCCTAAAGAAGAATTTGAATACAGTCTGCAGTTTATTTTAGGAACCGAATATTCTATTCCGTTTAATCCGTATTTATTAATTATTGATGCTAATGAAGCCTTTGAACATGAGGTTGTAAAGCATATTTATAGTCCCAGACTACGTGGTCGGTTATTTATTCTGCATCTTGAAAGTACAAATACTTTTTTGATGAAATATTTTGGTGAGTACAACCTTTTTCTGAACGGCCACAATATTAAATTGGATCGTGCCTACATCCTCTCGTATGGATCTGTGATTAGAAGTCATAGAATTGACCCAATTTATTATTCTCAAATAGTATCTGTATTTATTGAGCGGAAAAATCTTTCGGATATACGTTTCGTAGCTAAAAATATTGAATTTAGGTTTCCTGGTTCTAGTAATGGTGTATTCCCAGTTAATTTTCATGTCGAATCAGGACAGCTGATTGGAATAATGGGGGGTAGCGGAACAGGAAAATCTACCTTGTTAAATGTATTGAATGGGAATTTGTCTTTAAATCAGGGCGATATATATATTAATGGATATAATCTTCATAAGGATAAAGAGGAACTAGAGGGTGTTATTGGATACGTTCCTCAGGATGATTTGTTGGTTGAGGAATTAACAGTTTATCAGAATTTGTTTTTTAATGCCAAGTTGTGTTTCGATAATTTGGATGAAGAAACAATTGAGAACATTATAAATAATACCATTGAAAATTTTGATTTGGTTGAAGCCAGAGATCTAAAGGTTGGAGATCCGATCAATAAGGTTTTGAGCGGCGGACAAAGAAAGCGATTGAATATTGCATTGGAATTAATGCGGGAACCTTCTGTTTTATTTGTAGATGAGCCCACTTCCGGATTATCGAGTATGGATTCGGAAAAGGTGATGCTGTTGCTAAAAAGACAGGTTTTAAAAGGGAAATTGGTGATGTGTAACATTCATCAGCCATCATCAGATATTTTTAAGCTGCTGGATAAGTTAATTATTATGGATCAAGGTGGGAAAGTGATCTATTTTGGAAATCCAATTGATGCAGTTGTCTATTTTAAAACCCAAAGTCAGTATGTTAAGGCAGATGAAAGCGAGTGCTTGACTTGTGGTAATGTAAATTCGGAGCAGATTCTAAGAATTGTGGAAACACGAATGATGAATGAGTACGGCAAGCAAATTCGCAAAAGAAAGAGAAGCTCCGATGAATGGTATGAATTGTACAAAGAGAATATTGAAGCGAAGAATCCGGTTAAGATACCGAAGCGAAAACGAATGATTCCAATCAATTATTTTAGTATTCCCAAACGAACGGAACAGTTAAAGATTTATTTGGCACGTGATGTAAAGGCCAAAATAAGTAATAAACAATACATTCTTATTACTCTTCTTGAGGCTCCAATTTTAGCTGTGATATTGGGATATTTTACCAAATATATTAGTGGTTCGGATGATGATGCTACGGCTTATGTTTTCTCAAATAATGAGAATATCCCTTCCTTTATTTTTATGACTGTTGTGGTATCTCTCTTTTTGGGATTGATTATTTCGGCAGAGGAAATTCTTCATGACAGAAGGATTATGAAACGGGAATCCTTTCTGAATTTAAGCCGGTTTAGCTATCTCAATTCTAAGGTGATTGTGATGCTTGTAATTTCGGCAATTCAAACCTTGTTGTTTGTTTTAATTGCTAATACTGTTCTCGAAATTAAAGGATTGACTTTAGAATATTGGCTGGTTTTGTATACGGCATCAGCCTGCGCAAATATGATTGGTTTAAATCTGTCGGCAGCATTGAATACTGTTGTAGCGGTTTATGTTTCCATTCCTTTTATTCTCGTACCGCAACTATTGTTTTCGGGTGTAATTGTGAACTTTACCAAATTGCATCCAGCTATAACCTCGCAAAAATATGTGCCGTTTGTTGGCGATTTAATGACTTCACGTTGGGCTTATGAAGCTTTGGTCGTAGAACAATTCAGAAACAACAGTTTTGAAAATCAGTTTTTCGATTATGAGCAAAAAATGAGTGAGGCTTCGTTTCGGTCATCATTCTATATTCCTGAATTAAAGCAACGTTACCAAAGTTGGTTGCAAACAAAGAATTTAAAACAGTTACAAGTATTGCAGAATGAATTTCGAAAATTGGCTGATTTATATACTTTGCCAAATGGAGTGGAACTTAACGAAAAAGGATTTGTGAACTCTTCGGTTGATTTATTGGAATGGCTAAAGAAAATTAAGCAAAACGGTTGGGCTGATTATAAAACAGAGTCAGATGAAAGAGACCAGGCTTACCTAAACTTATTGGAACAGTACGGAGGAAAAAAAGGATTATTTGAATTTAAACAAAAACACCATAACGAAGCTGTTGAACAGATTGTTTTAAACCGGAGAGAGTTAAATAAAATTGTTGAATTTAAAGGAGAATTGATTCAATTAAAAGATCCGATATTTCAAATTCCACAAAACAAATTAGGAAGAGCTCAGCTATTTTCATCTCAGAAACGAATTGGCAATTATCTTGTGAATACTTTTTGGTTTAATGTGATTATCATCTGGTTAACCAGCTTGTTTTTTTACTTTACACTTTATTTCGATGCTTTAAGAAGACTATTGCTTCTGATAGAAATATTATGGGTGAAAATACTTCCCGAAGGTCACATACGAATTACTCGAAAACGTCTGAAGTAATTGTAATGGATAAAATATGAAAGGAGTTTAACCGATGAGTTTTACTCCTTTTTTATTGGAAGTGTTTTTTAAGTAATTAAAGCGAAAAAAAATTTCACAAATGTTTTAAAATTTCTTCAGCATTCGATCGGTTTTTGTAATCAGGATCATATTGTACATATTTTACGATGCCGTCTTTTCCAATCACATAAGTTGCAGGAACAGGAAGCGTCTGATCATCATTTCCATTTGAAACGGCAAGATCAATATCATATTCCTTATATTTTTTCTGTAATTTTTCAGATAATACAAAATCAACACCGTATTGTTTCATGATTTTGGAATCTACATCGTGCAGAATGTAATATTCTGCTTTTGTCTTATCTATGATTTTACTAACATTCATAGTGGTTTCTGGAGTAATTGCTACCAATCGGACACCTGCTTTTTTTTAATCTCTGATATGATTTTGCAGATGAAACAGGTGCTTATTGCACAAAGGACACCACTGTCCGCGGTAAAATACAACGATTAATTGTTCATTTTCTAAAATTTCATCGCTTGCTATTGTTTTGCCATATTGATCCATTGCCTTAAACATAGGAGCTTTTTGCCCTACCAATATGCTGCTTTGTTCCTTCTGACTAAAACTTATAAAACAGATTAGTAATAAAGCTGCAGTGAATATATTTTTCATGTGCTGAGTATTATTTGTGAAATAAAATACAAATTAGTCTTTTATTTTTTATTTGTAAACAAGTAGAAGGCTGTGTTGGCGTTAATGATTTGTTAATGGCAGTAAATGCAAAAAAATCCCTTGCGTAAACAAGGGATTAGATTACAAATTTAATTTCTGTTTATGCTTTTTGCATTTTATGAATCTGGTATGTTGTGTTCACACCTGCTTGGTGAAATAAAACACCTACAGGACACATTTTTAAAGTTTGTTGTAAGCACTTGTCGATTTTTTCATCACTTGCCTCAGAGTCAATTCTTAATTCAACCTCAACGTCAGTAAAGGTTGGAGCGCTATCTTTTTGAAATCCCGTGGTATCTACTTCAAGAGCAGTAAATTCAATTCTCATTTTTTTTGCAACAACATTAAAAATTGTATTTACACAGCCAGAATAACTCATTAAGCACAATTCTAATGCAGTTGCACCAAGGTTTAGTCCATCTTTTGCTTGTGGTAAATCAAGAATTACTTCATGACCTCTATTATTTGTTACTGTAGATGTCATTTGATTAGTCCAAATTGTTGTAGCTTTCATATGTTTATAATTTGTTTTTAGTTGTCATATGGAACTTATCCTGGGGTAATAATCATCTCCCTGTAGGTGAAAATTATTTTGGCATGGATGTTTCATTTGTTTTAAATTTCAGTTTGTAAATATATATAATTATGCAGATGTGTCGCTATTTTTTTTGTTTGTTTAACAGCATATCGGAAATGTTTTCAGGTAAGTTGTTGATAATATGTCAAATTGGCTGGTTGTTTAACCTTCGTTCAGACATTTTTTCTGCTAGTTGACCAAATTATTGATTTGGCAAATGTTTTGAACGATTCGTTTTGAATGATAATTAGCCATGTTTTATAATAAATGAAGTCGTAAAATCAAAAATATGAATTACAATAATTTTACAATTAAATCGCAGCAGGCAATTGAAAAAGCATTTCAATTAGCTGCTGGTAAACAACAGCAGGCAGTTGATACCGGACACATTTTAAAGGGTGTTTTGGTAGAAGGTGAGAATATTACCAATTTCCTGCTTAAAAAGCTGGGTGTAAATGTATTAAGTTTTTCTTTGGTTGTGGATCAGATCATCGAAAGTTATCCTAAAGTAGTTGGAGGAGAACCTTATCTTTCGAGAGAAGCAACAAGTGCTTTGCAGTTTTCAACTGAAATTTCAAAAAAGATGGGCGATCAGTTTGTTTCTCTGGAGCACATATTACTTGGACTTTTGAAAGGTAGAGATCAAATTTCAAATTTACTGAAGGATAATAACGTGAATGAGAAAGACCTAAGTTCTGCTATCACTGAATTGCGAAAGGGAGCTAAGGTTGACTCTCAAACTGCTGAGGATACATTTAATTCTTTGCGGAGATTTGCAATTGATTTAAATGAACGGGCTCGAAACGGAAAATTGGATCCTGTAATTGGACGAGATGAGGAAATAAGAAGAATTCTTCAGATTTTATCAAGAAGAACGAAAAACAATCCGATTCTAATTGGTGAACCGGGTGTGGGAAAAACAGCAATTGCCGAAGGCCTGGCTCATCGTATTGTAAAGGGTGATGTGCCGGATAATTTAAAGAGCAAGCAAGTTTTTTCTTTGGATATGGGAGCATTGATCGCAGGGGCAAAATACAAAGGCGAATTTGAGGAACGTCTAAAATCTGTGGTGAAAGAGGTGGTTGAGTCGGAAGGTGATATTGTTTTGTTTATTGATGAGATTCACACTTTGATTGGTGCAGGCAAAGGGGAAGGTGCTATGGATGCAGCCAATATTTTAAAACCGGCATTGGCAAGAGGAGATTTAAGAGCCATTGGTGCTACTACCTTAGATGAATATCAAAAATATTTTGAAAAGGATAAAGCATTAGAGAGACGTTTTCAAAAGGTTATGGTGAATGAACCAGATACCTTAAGCGCAATTTCCATTCTTCGCGGATTAAAAGAACGTTATGAAAATCATCATAAGGTTCAGATTAAAGACGAAGCAATTATAGCAGCTGTTGAGCTTTCGCAGCGATATATTTCGGATCGTTTTTTGCCGGATAAAGCGATTGATTTGATTGATGAGGCGGCTTCAAAATTACGTATTGAAATGAATTCATTGCCAGAAGAACTGGACGAAATTGAAAGACGTATTAAGCAATTGGAAATCGAGCGAATGGCCATTCAGCGGGAAGGTGATAAAAAGAAATTGGAAGATTTATCGAGGGAAATTGCGGAGTTGAATGATGAAAGAAATCGTCTTCGTGCAAAATGGGAAGCTGAACGCGAAGTGATTGATGGCATTCAAAAGAATAAGGAGGAATTGGAAAACCTGAAGTACGAGGCCGAAAAAGCAGAGCGTGAAGGTGATTATGCCAGGGTTGCAGAAATTCGTTATGGCAGAGTTAAAGAGGTTGAGGAAGAAATTGAGCGTTTGAATGAACAACTGAAAATCAATCAGAATTCGGATGCCATGATTAAAGAGGAGGTTGGAAGTGAGGATATTGCTTATGTGGTATCGCGTTGGACGGGTATTCCTGTAAACAGAATGTTGAAAAGTGAAAGGCAAAAATTGCTTGGCTTGGAAACTGAACTTCATAAACGAGTAGTTGGGCAAGAGGAGGCAATTTCGGCTGTTGCAGATGCGGTTCGCAGAAGTAGAGCAGGTTTGCAGGATGCGAAAAGGCCAATAGGATCGTTTATTTTTTTGGGAACAACCGGTGTAGGAAAAACGGAATTGGCAAAAGCATTGGCTGAATTCCTGTTTGATAATGAAAACTACATGACACGAATTGATATGTCAGAATATCAGGAACGTCACTCAGTTTCAAGATTAATTGGAGCTCCTCCGGGATACGTTGGATACGATGAAGGTGGTCAGTTAACCGAAGCGGTTCGCAGAAAGCCATATTCTGTTGTTCTTCTTGACGAGATTGAGAAAGCGCATCCGGATGTTTTTAATATCCTTCTGCAGGTACTTGACGACGGGCGATTAACGGACAACAAGGGAAGGGTAGTTGATTTCAAGAATACGATTATCATCATGACTTCAAATGTGGGTTCTCACCTGATTCAGGAAAAGATTTCGAAAATGAACTCTAACAATAAGGGAGAACTAATCTGGGAAGCACGAAATGAAGTGCTCGATTTATTGAAAAAGACGATTCGTCCTGAATTTTTAAACCGAATTGATGAAACGATTGTATTTACTCCCTTAGATCGGGAAGAGGTAAAACAAATTGTTCAATTACAGTTTGAGATGGTAAAATCAATGCTCCTGAAAAACGAAATTAGTATTGAGTTAAGCGAAAAGGCAGTTAGTTACCTTGGAAATGTTGGTTTTGATCCTCAATTTGGTGCCCGTCCAATAAAAAGGGTACTTCAAAGAGAGGTTCTTAACGAACTGTCAAGACAAATTTTATCAGAAAGTATTGCTCCCAACCAAAAGATTCTAATTGATGCTGAGGAAAATGGATTGGTTTTTCGCAATCTGTAAAAATATCAAACTTGATTAAATACAAAGTCTGCTTGCATTATGAGCAGGCTTTTTCAGCTTAAAATTTGATAACTTGAAATTGTGAATGTTGAACTTTATGTGTTATTTCAAACCATTGCGGAGATATATTTATGCTTTTCTTGGACTATTTTTATAAATTGAGATTTAATTTAATTTCTTTGCTAATTGATAAATTTAGAAACCTAGTATCTTAACTCTAAAATAGGACCAAATGTCTTCGATCGAATTAAAAACAAAATGGCTTGAAAACTACAAGACAGTACCAGCCCAATTGCAAAAAATGGGTGAAATTAAAGGACTGATTAGTGCTTTTAATGCCAATGTTGATGCCGTAATTAAGGTGAATGGCAAAGGAATTCAAAACCTAATTGCTGAAAATAACCTGAACACAGATTTGATTCTTGGTGAAGGAGAGAATAACATTCGCTGCAACGAAGATGCAATTCGTGGTTTTCTGAATTGTTTTAAAAATGGAATTGCCGAAGAATGGTTGATTGAAGATGTTGACGTTTTTGAATGGCTAAACAAAAATGTTGGCTACGACAAAATGCAAATGGGAGGCCAGGGTGGTATTGTTGCAAATGTGATGGCTGTTTGTGGTGTAAACTCGGTTTATGTGCATTGTGCATCAGCTCCAAAAGATCAATCTAAACTGTTTTTAGATCTTCCCAATTTATTAACAAATGATGAAAACGGCGAAATTAAGCAGGCATCTAAGGTCGATCGCTCTTCCGATTTAGCTTTAATTCATTGGATTATCGAATTTGATAAGGGAGATTCTATCAGTTTGAACGGTAAAACTTATGTGTGCCCGAAAGCAAATCGTTTTATTGCAACCTACGATCCATTAAATTTTAAACTGCATATCGACGGGAATTTTGCAAACAGAATGTCGCAAAACGACATCAATCCTGAATATATAATTTTATCTGGTTATCAGATGCTTCATGAGTCTCTTCGTGATGGAACCAAAGGAACTGATCGAATTGATTTTTCAAAGGCAATGATTGCAAAATGGCGGGAATCTTGTCCGGATAGCTTACTGCATTTAGAAGTTGCTTCAACTCAGAATAAAGTAATTCGTAAGTATTTAATTGATAATTTGGTTGATTGTGTTGATAGTTTAGGTTTTAACGAACGGGAATTAATTGATATTTTAGAAGTGATTGGGGAGGACGAATTGGCGCTGAAATGTGAAGAAAACACCAATAGTTCGAATCTGTTTGAAGGAATGCTGAAGATTCGTGAGTATACCAATTGCTCTAGAATGCAGCTTCATATGTTTGGACTGTATCTTACTCTTCAGGAAAAAGGATTTAAAGTTTCTCCGCTTCAGAACCGAAATGGAATGCAATTAGCGGCTACTGTTGCTGCAGCAAAAGCAGGAACGGGTGCCATCGATAACAAAGATGTATTGCTTTGGGCTAAAGATCATGAAGTATCTGAGGTGGGATTAAATGAATTGTCAAACCTTTCGGAGTTTGTAACCAAACTTTTCGGTAAGCATCAGCTCATGGAAACAGGAATATTCACAAATGAGGAATTAGAAATTATTGCTGTTCCAACCATCTTAATTGAAAAACCGGTTACACTTGTTGGAATGGGAGACACAATCTCTTCGGTATCATTGGTTGGTGCTCGTTAGAGAAGAACGAAATTGTAATTTAAAAAGGAGGTAATGAAATCAACAGATTTCATTACCTCCCTTTTTTTGAGACATAGAAAAGCCCCGATATGGTACTTTCGGGGCTTACTACTGAACTACTTGTGTGGAATAGTTCTTACTAACCTAATCTAAATCACTAACTAATCTTTACTCATCGAATAGGGAACAAATTTTGGATTGCTTCCCCATGTTTTATTTGGTCTTGGCCCCATGTCCAATATTAGTTTGGCTCCGTCAATAATTTCCGAATGCTCAAAGTAGGGACCTTTTAATTCCTTACCATTCAAATTTGCCGATTGAATGTATTTATTTTCTGCAGAGCAGTTGTTCGCAATTATTTGCAAATGTTTTCCATTGTCTAAATCTATTGTAATCTCTCTAAATATAGGACTTCCAATATTGTATTCAGGAACGCCCGGGGTTACCGGATAAAATCCCATGGCCGAAAAAACGTAGAATGCTGATAATCCTCCGCCATCTTCATCACCACAAATTCCGAATGGTGAGTTGGTGAACCATACTTCCATTAGGGAACGGATTCGTTTTTGCGTTTTCCATGGTGCTCCCGAATAGTTATACAGATAGGGAATGTGAAGACTTGGTTCATTTCCCATTACAAATTGGCCGGTTAATCCTGTTGCATCCGGAAAAATATCCCAATAATCCCACTTCGGAATCCCGAATGGTTCTACAAATAGTTGATCCAGTTTGTTGTTAAATTTTTCATTTCCACCCATCAAATTTATTAATCCGGCAATATCATGCTGAATATCCCAGGTGTAAGTCCAGGAGTTGTTTTCTGCGAAATAGGCTCTGCCACCTAAACCTCCGGATAATTTTGGATCGAATGGTCGAATCCATTTTCCATCAGATGATTTGGGAGCCATAAAACCAATTTCAGAATCAAAATTGTTTTTATAATTATTGGCTTTTTTTGAGAAAAGCTGATAGTCTTCTTTCTTGTTAAGATCCTTTGCCAATTGAGCAATGCACCAATCGTCGTAGCTATGCCCAAGTGTTAAGGCAACAGCTTGTCTTTTTTCCCAATGGTGAACTTCTTTCACCCATTCTTTTTCTTCTGGTTTTAAAGCTGGGAAAAAGCCATTGTCATGATAAAAGGTATCTAATTCTGTTGCCGGACCATTCTTCCATGGTAACATCGTAGCTTCCAATTCATTCTTTTTTAAGCCTTCAAAGGCTTTCTCGATGTTAAATCCTCTTATTCCTTTAAAATAAGCATCTGCTATAATCGAAGAGGCGTGATTTCCATTCATACAAGTATGATCGCCCGTAAACAGGGGAAAGGATGGCATCCAGCCACTTTGTTCATACATTTTAATGTAGGAATTGATTTTTTTTGATTGATTCTCCGGATCAATTAAGCACATTAATGGATGAGTCGCCCGGTATGTATCCCAAACCCAATCGTCAACGAAAAAATCAACGCCATCATCACTATGGATTTTTTGATCGTAATTACTAAAGTATTTTCCGTCTTCAGAAATATTTACCATTCTCTCATAGCAACGGTAAAGTGCCGTGTAGAAAACTGTTTTTTGATCTTCACTTCCACCTTTCACCAGTATCTTACTCAGTGCATTATTCCATATCTGTTTGTGAGATTCTTTGTATTTATCAAAGTCCCAATCTGGAGTTTCTGTTTTTAAATGCTGTTCTGCTTCTTCTTCTGAAATATAGGAAACAGCTATTTTAAGTTGTAATGGATTTGAAGTATCGTCAAATCGAAAAAACGTTCCGATTTTATCACCAGAAATAGTTGTGCAGTTAGAATTTAATTTGTTTGAGTCGAAAGTGCCGTAATTTGAAATGTTTTGATCAAATTT
The DNA here is from genome assembly GCA_016936255.1 of Marinifilaceae bacterium. GTDB lineage: Bacteria > Bacteroidota > Bacteroidia > Bacteroidales > Marinifilaceae > Labilibaculum. The sequence goes on from JAFGYE010000093.1 coordinate 11,545, forward strand.
GACTGCAAAATAAACTTTCACAGGATGCTCAAGATCAATGCCATCAACCGCAGTAATCATATCAAAACCTGTAATTGTATTTTTTTTGGGAGAAATGTTAAATGCTCCATTGTTTCTGCATTGTAAATATAAATTAGCAGGGGCGCTGTTTGTGAAGCTAAATCTTGTGAATGAAACGTGTTGACTTGTAGTTAATTCCATTCTGATGTCAGAATCTTCCAATAAAACAGAATAGTAATAGGGTCTTACTGTTTCTTGGTCATGATCATAGGCAGATTCCCAGTTTTTAGGTTCTTGCGAAGTAGGATTCTGAGAAATCATGAACTTACCGACTGTTCCTTTCCTGTGAGAAACAATAGAGAAGGGAAAGTGTGTAATTTTCTCGCTTTGATAACCTTTTGGCTCTTTTGATATGCGCATCATGCTGTTGGGAAGATGCACCAATGGAATTGTTGGTTCGAGCATATGACCAATGCCTCCAATATTTGGATTCACATAGTCGACAATTTTCTTTTGAGCAAATAAGGTCAAAGAAAAAAGTAGAGAGAATAGTAAAATTAGCTTCTTCATTAAAAAAGTATTCTGAGTGATATAATTTTGAAGCAAAACTATGTAGGGGCAATTAATTTTAATTTAATTGTGGATTAACTTAGTAAACTAAATTATTAATCAATATTCAATGGTGCATTTAATTATCTGTTTTTGAGTCGCTTGTATTGTTTATTTTTGTGATGGTGGATTTTTTATATAGGATTTTTTTTTTGATGAATTAGTTTCCATCAGTACTAAATTATCTAAAGCTTTAAGTGTATGATTTTGGACTATAAGTGCTTTTACAGTTCATTTTCATTCGGATTTTATGAAAATTATGAGCTTATAGGTGAAAAATTTATGAAAACGTTTGCGTAAACCAATTATTTACACTTATATTGTGAATCCTTTGTGAGAAAAACAAAAGTACCATTTGTAATCACATTGAATCACACTTTTTTTAATTCATCAATTATTTGGTGAAATCTTACTAACCACTAACTAATCACTAACAATTAGATCCTGTTTATTCTAAATAAGCAGGATCTTTTTTTATCTTTTTTTTTCAATTTACCTTTATCAATAGATTGCATATTTTGAAAAAAAAGTCTTTTACAGTGATCAAAGCATGGAGATATCCAATGGAAATGTATTATTTGGTAATAATTAAGCTCTGTGAAATAAGATTAGAAGATATATAAATGCCGGCAATATTATTTATATATGATAATGCGCTAATATGCAATCGTTTACATGGGGTGTTTTATAACACTTAAAGATTAGGTTAAAAATACTTGAAAGTGCTTTGAATTGTATCGAAAGACATTAAAATTTGCAGAAACAAATATTACTTATTAAACAAGACTAATTAACAAATATTTACTCACAATGACACCCAAGTTTAAAGCGCAAGCCGGGACTTTTGAATCAAGCGATATTATGATTCTGATTGAGCCTCTTGAAAAAGATTCTGGCCGCAAAGTTGATATTTCTTCTACTGTAATGTTACAGTTTGAAGAAGATATTAAAGCTACAATAAACCAAGTGCTCGACACACTTCAAGTTCAGGATCTTCATCTTATTGCAAAAGATAAAGGAGCACTGACACAGACAATTCAGGCACGAGTTGAAACAGCAGTTAAACGATCTTTAGGTATTCAGGAGGGGACAATGTAATGGTAAAGAAAAAAAGACGATCGATGTTGTACATTCCCGGTAATAATCCGGCAATGATTCAACAAGCAGGAGTTTATGGTTGTGATGCTGTTCTTCTTGATCTGGAAGATGCTGTAGCATTGAACCAAAAAGATGCTGCGCGAATTTTAGTTCGTAACATGCTTAAAACGGTTAATTTTTATGATACCGAAGTATGTGTACGTGTAAATAACTTTCATACACCGTTTGGATTAACGGATTTGGAGGAAATAGTACCATTACAACCAGATAACATCCGTTTTCCAAAAACGGAGACAGTAGCCGATGTTAAGGAATTCATGAAAGAAGTGCGACGCATCGAAAAGGAGCATGGAATTAAGAACCCAACCATGACTATTCATGTGATGATTGAAACAGCCAAAGGGGTTGCGAATGTTTACGATATTGCTGCCGCTGATCCAAGAATCGATGCTATTACTATTGGAGGGCAGGATTTAACGGCTGATATGGGGATTATTAAAACCCCTGATGGAGTAGGTATTGATTATGCACGTAAACGAATTGTGATGGCTGGAAAAGCCAATGATTTGGATGTTTTAGATACTATTTTTGCTGATGTGAACGATGATGAAGGTTTGCGGGAAGAAACAGAATACATTAAAAAAATAGGTTTCGCGGGTAAAGCTCTAATCAATCCACGTCAGGTTGATGTTGTTCATGATGTATTTAACCCAACTGAAAATGAGGTTCGTAAAGCATATCGTGTTTATTCTGAGTTTATTAAAAACAAAAAAGCTGGTATTGGAGTTTTTGCAATTGATGGAAAAATGGTAGATGCTCCTGTTGTTCAAAGAGCAATTACAGTTTTGGAATATGCCAAAATAGATTTGAAAGAAATTGAAAAGAATGTTGGTTAGTTTTTAAGCTCGGATTTAAAACATAGACAAATGAAAAATGCAATAGGAGTTGAAATTCCTGAATATATAGAAGGCCTGGGGAAACTTGAACCTTTCCAGGGAGTTTGGAAAAGTATTATTGAAGACGAAGTTCCTTCGACAAATATTTCCAGAACGCTTAAGGCTAAAAAACCTCATGTTTCCAAACTTTGTAAAAATTTGGAAGAGGCTATTAAAAGATGTAAACCTTTTGATGGAATGACTGTTACTTGTCATCATCATTTAAGAGGTGGAGACGGTGTGCTGATGCAGACGATTAAAATACTTGATGAAATGGGAATTAAGGACATCACCTTGGCGTCCTCATCACTTACATCAGCTCATGATGGTTTGGTTCCTTATGTTGAAAAAGGAATGATTACCAGAATCTTCACATCAGGTATCAGAGGTGCATTGGGAGATGCAATATCGGTTGGAAAATTAAAATATCCGGCAATTATTCACTCTCACGGTGGTCGTGTACGTGATTTTTTAACAGGAAGAATTAAGCCTGATTTGTCGGTTTTAGCAGCATCTGCAGCTGATGAAGAAGGAAATGCAACCGGTGCTCATGGTCCATCAGCTTTTGGATCTATGGGATACGCAGATATTGATGCCCGGTATTCTCGTAATGTAATTATTGTTACTGATAATTTGGTTGAATATCCTTGTGTACCTTGTACTGTACGTCAACATTTTATCGATTATGTGGTGAAAGTGGATAGTATTGGTGATGCAACAAAAATTGCGTCCGGAACTACCCGTATTACCAATTCACCAATGGATTTACGTATTGCCCGAATTGCAGCAACAGTAATTGAACATTCTGGTTTGTTCAAAAATGGAATGTCGTTTCAGGTAGGTGCAGGTGGAGCTTCTTTGGCGGTGGCCAAATTTCTTCGCGAAGATATGAAGCGAAAAAATATAATTGGCAGCTTCATGATTGGAGGGGTAACTTCCTATGGTGTTGATATGTTGAATGAAGGGTTATTTCATTCTATTTTTGATGTGCAGTCTTTCGATGCTGCAGTTAGTTCTTCGGTTTTGAATAATCCAAATCATATCGAAATTTCGTGTGATCAATATGCGAATCCGAATAATTGCGGCTCCATGACTAATAAGTTAGATGTGGTTGTTTTGGGTGCACTTGAAGTGGATGTTGATTTCAATGTAAATGTAATTACCGGTTCTTCAGGAGAAATAAGAGGTGCATCAGGAGGACACTCTGATACTGCATCTGGAGCGAACTTAACAGTTGTTGTTTGCCCGGCATTTCGTGGTAGGTTGCCGATTGTAAAAGATCGTGTTCACACCGTTGTTACACCTGGCGAAAGTGTTGATGTGATTGTAACAGAGAGAGGAGTCTGTGTTAATCCATCGAAACCAAATTTGGCTGCTAAGCTTAAAGAAGCCGGGGTGAAAGTGGTTGATATTCGAGACCTAAAAGAGGAGGTCGAAAAAATGACTGGTGTACCTGCCGAAAAGCAATTAGGAGATCAGATTGTGGCCTTGGTTGAATATCGCGATGGGACAATTATTGATGTAGTCTATAATGTAAAAAATCTCTCATAAGCTGAGACCGGTTTATACAAATGAAATATTTACACCCTACATGTTTTAAGCATTTAGGGTGTATTTGTAAGCAGGAGGTAAAGAAAATGGAGAAAGTTGTAAGAGACATTTTGGCGGCTAAAGAAATTCGGTCAAAAGAGAGACAGAAGTTTGCTGAGTCAGGAGATATTTCACTAAGTCTAACTCTTAATATTCCCGGGCTTCCAAAATCGAATGATCAGATTAAATTGTTTTTTTCAGAATGTTTATCTGATTTAAAACGATTTTTACTTTCTCATCGTATTACAATTGAGGAAAAAAGAGAAATTATTCGTCCTGATGCCGCAGGAGATTTTTATTTAGTCCCTGTTTCGGGCAATGAAATTTCTGTAACGACTATAAAAGAGATTGCAGAGCTTTATGAAACGGAGCATTCTTTAGGCAGGCTATTGGATGTTGATATTACTGATGAAAAAGGAAATCCGGTTTCATCGGGTAAAGTTAAGAAATGTTATTTCTGTAATGAGCATCCTGCGGTGTTTTGCATGAGAATGCAAATTCACGAATATGAAGAAATGAGAACTGTTATTGAGAATGATCTATCCGGTTTTTTACAGGAAAGAAGAAAAAGTAGAGTATGTAAAGATTTGTCTGCATTTGCTTTAAAAGCACTTTTGCACGAAGTTTCTCTTTCTCCAAAACCTGGTTTAGTCGATCGATTTTCGAACGGATCGCATTCCGATATGGATTTTGCTACTTTTTTGAATTCGAGTGCGGTACTTTCTGTTTATTTTAGGGAGATAGCCGAGTTTGGTTTTTCTTTTTCGTCAGCCAATATAAAAGATGCATTGCCAAAACTGCGTCAAATTGGTTTGCAAATGGAAGAGGATATGTATCGTGAAACTTGTGGGGTAAATACTCATAAGGGTGCTATATTTTTGTTGGGATTTTCTCTGTTTGTAAGTGCAAATCGAATAAAAAATCACAACTTTTCGTATCATTCATTTGTTGATCAAATAAAGGAATTAAATGGCAGCTTGGTTGAGAATGAGTTGGGCAAGAAACTTTACAGCGATAAAAAAACACATGGTGAAGAGTGTTTTGAGAAGTTTGGAAATATGGGGAAAGGTATTCGAGGTGAAATTCAAGCAGGCTTGCCTTGTGTTTTTGATTATGCGATTCCTGTTTTAAGTTCTCATTTCGATGCTATGGGCATTGTAAATGATGAAACTATTCAGAATGGGCTAACACAAACTCTTTTAGTGCTGATTGCCAAGAACAATGACAGCAATATTTTATACCGAAAAGGAGAAAAAGTATTGAATGAACTAAAGGACATTTCACAACAGGCCTTTAATCTATTTGGAACTAAATATTTTAGTTCCAAATATCAGGATTTAGTATATTATTGTAAGGATAATCAAATATCACCCGGTGGATCGGCAGATTTACTTGCAGTTACATTCTTTATTTATATGGTGAATAAAAAATACAATTAGATGAGATTTGTTACAAATTGCATCTGAATAATAAAATAACATTTGTCATGGTTTGTATATCTGTAAATGCCTTTCATAACATATAAATATAAGGGGGAGATTTGCTGTTAAATTCATACTATTGAATGCTGAAATAAAGAAAATAATCACACAAACACGATAACAAAACTAACAAAATAAGGATGGGAGTCGAGAATACAGATTATAGGGAAGAGTCTTTGGACTTACAAAATCCCTTTGATATAAAACTGGTCTCAGAATTTATGGAGCCATTGGGTTTTGAGTTCGATCCTTCAGATGTTGATTACACCATGATTCTGTATAATTTGAATCAGGAGGTAATTGGAACCGGATCGTATAAAGGACGAGTATTAAAATACGTTGCAGTTTCTCCTAAATTTAGAGAAGGTGCCGCTTTTGCGCAAATTGTAACACATTTAATTGAATTAGTTATCAATGAGCACAAACATATTTTTGTTTATACTAAACCTCGTAATTTAGAGGTTTTTAAAGGATTGGGATTTACCGAAATTGCTACAGCAGAACCATTGTTCTCCGTTTTGGAATTTGGATATGAGAATATCAAAACCTATCAGGATTATTTACGATCAATTAAAAAAGATATTAATGTGGGAGGAATTGCAGCTGTTGTTGTTAATTGCAATCCATTCACAAAAGGACATAAATATCTGATAGAAAAGGCTTGTGCTGAGAATCGGGTTGTTTACTTATTTATTGTTGAGGAGGATCGTTCGTCATTTACTTTTGATATTCGATGGAGGTTGATTCAGGAAGAATTAGGACATATTGAAAATCTGGTAATGGTGAAGGGTGGAAACTACGTTGTTTCCGGAACCATTTTTCCATGTTATTTTTTAAAAGAAGAGAAAGAATGTGATATAGCTGCTAAGCAGGCTGAATTGGATGTAATTACCTTTTTGAATTACATAGTACCAATTTTAAATATCAACAGAAGATACGTTGGTACTGAAATGTATTCGCCCGTTACAGCAGCTTATAACGAGGCCATGATTAAATATTTGCCGACCAATGGTGTTGAGATTCTTGAGATTCCAAGAATTACTCAAGGTAGTGCAGATAATTATATTTCGGCATCGAAAGTAAGATTGGCAATTCGGGAAGACAGACTGAATGATATCCTCGATTTTTTACCAGATTCAACAAAGAATTATTTGTTGTCAGAGGAGTCAGCTGAGATTAGAGAGAATATAAGAAATACAGTTTCCAGACATTAAAAAGAAAAGAGGATGTCTCATAGCAAAGTAGACATCCTCTTTTTCATGATCTTTTGTTTTTTTGAGATTAAACTGCCTTATACTGC
>JAFGYE010000094.1 GCA_016936255.1 Marinifilaceae bacterium
ATAGAATCAAGTCATACCCTGACAAGAAAGGCTTGGATATAGTCAGAGCATGACAAGCTGATATTTTAAACAGGATTTTGAAATTAATTGGTATTACAAGGATATAGTTGTGCCATAAAAATTAAAACAGTTCCTATTTCACTGCAAACTCAGCACCCAAATCGGCATTGGAATTTCCTCCAATCCAAAGCATAAATTTTCCAGGCTCAACAACATTCATCATTTGCTGATTATGAAATGACAATTCGCTTGCCGGAATTGTGAAACTCACCCTTTTGGCTTCTCCTGCCTTCAGTTTCACCCGATCGAAAGCTTTTAGTTCTCTTACCGGTCTGGTAACATCTCCAACCAGATCACGAATGTAAACCTGCACAACTTCTTCGGCAGTACATTCGCCTTTGTTGCTTAATAAAACGGATACTTTCAACTCTGCTGTACCTGCAATTACCGGTGTTTCAATCCGTAAGTCTGAATATTCAAAATCAGTATATGATAATCCAAAACCAAAGGGATATAAGGGTTCAAAACCTTCATCCATGTAATGAGAAGTATTTCCCAATGATGTTTGATAGGCCTTTACGGGAATTTTATCAATTGAAGGCCAGTTATTGGGATCAACAGGTCGTCCGCTGTTTTTATGATTGTAGTACATGGGAATCTGTCCAACCGATTTTGGCATTGTTACCGGCAATTTACCTGAAGGTGATACTTTTCCAAACAAAATATTTGCCAATGCTGTTCCTCCCATAGTTCCCGGATGCCATGCATACAGTACTGCATCTGCATTTTCGTATACATCTCCTATACTCAATGCTCTTCCTGCCATTACAATCAGAACGACTGGCTTGCCTGTTTCCGATATTTCCTGTATCAGTTCTTTTTGAATTCCAGGAAGATCAAGTCTGGCCCGGCAATGAGCCTCTCCTGATAATATCGCTTCCTCGCCCACACATACAACAACAACATCAGAGGATTTTGCAGCCTTTATTGCTTGTTTGAAACCATCTGAATTTTTGTCTCTTGTGTATTTTAATCCTTTTGCAAAATTCACCTTCGCATTTCCCAGTAAATTTCTAATTCCTTCGAGCGGCGTAATTGATAATAAACTGTCGGCATCGAAGCTCCATGTTCCCAATTGCTCGTATTTTTCATGAGCCATCGGGCCAATAACTGCAACTGAATTTATTTTTGTGGAAAGAGGCAACAGCTTATTTTTATTCTTCAAAAGAACGATGCTCTGTTCGGCCGCTTCCAGAGCTGCTTTTTCTATGTCTTTTTCTCCAATTTCGCCCTGTCCGTTTTCATCTACATATGGGTGCTCAAATAAGCCCAGTTCAATTTTGATTCGCAGTATATTTCTTACTGCATCATCAACTAAATCTATATTTATAAGACCCTCATCCAAAAGTTCCTTAATATGATTTTTGTAACAGGTGGAAGCCATTTCCATATCAACGCCTGCTATCAAAGCTTTTTTTGCTGCATCTTTTTCATCAGAAGAAAAACCATGACTGATCAATTCATGAATGGATGCCCAGTCGCTGACCACCATTCCATCAAATTGCCACTCCTCTCTTAAAACCTTACGAAACAAGAATTGATTTCCCGAAGCCGGAACGCCATTCAAATCATTGAATCCTGTCATAAAAGTTCTGATACCGGCATCCTTGGCTGCTTTGAATGATTTAAAATAAACATCCCGCAATTCTCCTTCAGGAATAAGTGTTGTATTATAATCCCGGCCTCCTTCTGCGGCACCATAGCCGGCAAAGTGTTTTGCGCAAGCGGCTATTTTACCATTTGAAAAAAGAGAACCATTGGTGCCCTGAAAACCTTCGGTAGAAGCAACAGCCATTTTTGAAACCAAGTATGGATCTTCTCCAAAACTTTCTGCAATTCTCCCCCATCGGGAGTCTCTGGCAATATCAATCATGGGTGCAAATGTCCAGTTAACACCAGCTAAAGAAGCCTCTTGTGCTGCAATACCTGCCCCTTTTTTTACTATTTCAGGATTCCAGGCAGCTGCTTGCCCCAAAGGAATTGGGAATATGGTTTTAAAACCATGTACAACATCTCTGCCTATTAACAAAGGAATACCCAACCGACTTTCTTCAATTGCTGTTTTTTGAATTTCATTTACTGTTTTTACGTCAACTTCGTTCAAAATAGAGCCAACATTTCCAGCCTTTATTTCTTCTTTTATCTTATCCGGAATTTGTCCGGAAAAGCCATTGATCTGACACATTTGTCCTATTTTTTCATCAATTGTCATTTGCGACAAAAGTTTCTCAATCTTCTGATCATTCGTAGATAAAGAAGATACACAAGACTGTAAAAGGCAAAGACATATCCCTAATACGTAAAATCTATTTACCATTTTTTCATTTTTAATCGTTCTTGAAAACCCAAACGGAATCAACTTTCACCTGTGTGAAAATTGAATTAGTTTAGCCCAGAGTTTCTTTCTCAGTCCCTTCAACGGCAAACTTAAAAAAGGGGCGCTGCACAAAGAATTCCAATGCCTTCCGAATGCAACGCCCCATAAACTATTCTAATTTATTATAATCATGAACTCTTCCAGATTTAAATCCATGAGTATATAGCCCAAACCTGACAGAGGTGTTATTGAATTGAACGAATTTCCACATTATCAATAGTAATTCCTTCCTTCATATCACCACCGCCACCTCTTATAACAAGATATACTGTTCCTGTAACAGCAGCGGTAAAGACCCCATTGGTTTCGGTTGAACTTCCTACCTTAGTAAATTTCCCTGCAAATGGAGTTGTTCCACTTCCATCCCACGTATTTATGCTCAATAGTTTTTCTCCTTCATTGTAATCACCGGATACTGTTTCCGGATCACTATAACCACAATACACTTCGAACCATGTGTCAGAACAGCCTGTAGTAGAACTGATATACATATCGATTTGATAACTACGCCCTTCTTCTACCTGGATGGCTTGGTAAATTCCATTACCTCCCCAGCTGGGCGTTGTTAAGTTAGCATTACCGTCATTAAAATTCCAGGTGCCGTTACCTGCACCCGTGCCACCAATTGTCCATTCTGCTATATCATCTTCAGAAGTAAACTTACCTCCTCTGATTAAATTTCCAGAAATTGGATCTGAAGTTTCAACATTCACCACGCTTGATGCTTCGCTGCTTAAAATTCCACCTGCTGCAATTACCTTATGCTTTATTTCATATTCTCCTGCATCTGGTAAGAACAATTCAAATGAATTACCGCCAGTAGAAAAACCTGTTCCATCTCCTAGATCCCAATAATTACTAATAACATATTTGTTACTATTGGTCGTAATTTGATATCTATTTGCAGAAATTTCATCCACTGAAAATCTTACGTCTATCATTTGTTCTGTTACATGTTCTTGATCGTCGTAAGTATCCTGAGTACAGGAAACCATTCCTAAAGAAGTTAACAAGACGAATAATCCTATATATATTATTTCAATACGTTTCATATGATTATAATTTTGTGTGCTTGCCATATGGAACTCCCAAATTACACTCATCCTCCTGCGTGTAAGGCTTTTTATAGGGGTCGTTTCATATGATTATATTTTGTTTTTTAATAAGGATTTTGAGTTAAACCGCTATCTGAATCCATCTCGGCCTGCGGAATAGGCAGATGTTTTTTATTCTCTGTCCAAGTGTTTTTTCTGTATTCGTTTGGAGCAAGTACTGTTGATGCCATTCCGGTACGAACCAAATCCCAATAGCGCTTACCTTCGCCCACAAACTCAAGATGACGTTCCTTAATGATATTATCAACAGTAGCAGTAATGCTACCTACACCTGCCCTATCCCGAACTTCATCTAAATAAGTTTGAGCACTTCCTGTTCCTGATACTCCACGTGCTAATAATTCAGCGGCGTTAAGTAGTGTTTCAGCATATCGATAAACCCTAAGGTTATTGTTGTAATTCATATCCGCAGAACCTGCATAACCGGCATTTCCGTTAGCTCTTGGAAGGTATTTTTTCAAAAAGTTTCCTGTGTCCTGATAACGTCCTTCGTAAGTAGCTCCAGATTGAGCTGCATAGGTTGCAAAATTTAAAATTCCACCATTTTTACGTTGGTCATTATCCTCATACAAATCATATGCTTCCTGACGGACAGGTTCAAATCCCCAACCTCCATCAAAATCATCACTTCCTGATAAACTATTAATACCAATCAATTTAGGATAAACAGTACCCCCATCACCGATGGCACTCCCCCAATCTTTTCCTCCATTAACACTAAAATAGTTCACTTCAAATATAGATTCCTTAGTCCATTCTCCACTTTCTTCCCAAATTCCTGCAAAATCATCATTCAAGATATATTGGTGACTTGCAATAATTTCATTCATGTAAGCCAATGCTGTTGAATAGTGGCTTTCATCATTCTGATACATCACCACTTCAGTATATACCATATAAGTCATGGCCAAGGACACTCGTCCTGTATTTTCAGAAGTAGTTTTTATTGATAATCCACCATTGGCAATCACATCTTCTAATGTTGTGATTATACCTTCATAAACTTCATCGGCAGTTAACTGAGCTGCTATATATGGAAAATCGAGATTAGTTTCATAATATGGAATATTGCCCCAAAGTTTCCATAACCACATATAATAGTAAGCCCTTAATGCTTTAGCTTCAGCAATGTAAAGCGCTTTGTTTGATTCGGAAATATCCTGTACATTATCTATATATTCCAAAACAGCGTTAGCACGCTTTACTCCTGAATAAAAAGTGGTCCATAAATCGCTGCAAACAATTTCCGGTGTCGCTTCGTAATTGAACATCTTATGCAGAAAAGGCAAATCACCCTGGTCATTTCCTCCAACATACACATCATCTGACATTACATCTGACACTAAGTTAAGTTGAGTATATTGTCCCCAGGCATAATCTGTCCAGGATAATGGATCATAAGCAGCAACAAGTGCTTCAAATATACGATCCTCTGTTGTATAATAATCATCTATCAATACGCTGCTTGCCGAATCTACTTCAAGGAACTCCTCTTTACAAGAACCCAAAAGGATAAAAAATAAGCTGCAAATTAAAATATATTTATTCTTCATTACTTTAAGTTTTTAATCGTTAAAAAGACAGGTTTAAACCAACTGTATATGTTCTTGCCTGAGGATATATTCCGCGATCAATACCAAGAGAAGTACCTCCTGAAGAAATTTCAGGATCAAAACCGTCGTATTTTGTGAAAGTGAAAAGATTCTCTGCTGCAACATAAAAGCGCAAACTATTTACAAATGCCTTATTGACAATATTTTTGGGTAGAGTGTAACCTAATGTTACATTTTTTATGCGCATATAATCGCCATCTTTAACATAGAGGTCAGATGATAACCAGTTGCCGTTATTATCTGAAAATGAAAACCGCGGAATTGTATTGGAAGTTCCTTCTCCTATCCAACGATCTAACATATAGGCAGGCAAATTAATATAACGCAAGTCTGTACGTCGGGTAGCATCATAAATATCGTTACCAACAGTTCCCTGCAGCATCATGCTAAAATCAAAGCCTTTAAAATCAATTCCAAAGTTTATACCGTATGTCCAGTCAGGCATACCCTTTCCAATCATTGTACGGTCATCATCTCCAATAGAGCCATCTCCATTCAAATCCACAAACCTTACATCTCCAGGAACTGCATTCGCCTGGATTAAGCCACCTTCATTATTCACATGTGAATTAATTTCTGCATAATTTTGGAAAATACCATCTGTTTTATATCCATAAAAATAGGGGAATGGCAACCCATTTTGGGCTCTCGAAATAGTTCCTACATTAGCATAGCTATCGTAATTAGCAAAACCATCTGCATTTCCCAGATTAACCAATTCGTTTTCAAGATAAGAAGCGTTTCCTCTAATGCTAAAGTTGAAATCGCCAAGCTTGAATCTATAGCCTAAATCAAATTCAATACCCCAGTTTTTCATATCTCCAACATTACCAGTTGGTTTTGATTCTCCCACATAAGAAGGAATCGACATCGTCATCAACATTCCATTGGTTTTCTTCTCATAGTAATCAACTGTAAATGTCAATGCACTATTTAAGAATCCGAAATCAAGTCCTATGTCGGTTTGCTCCGATTCTTCCCATGCTAATGAAGTATTAGCCAGCCCAGATGCTTTTGTTCCATTTACTAATGTTCCATTCCCTGGTCCAAAAGCATAATTATTACCTGTTGAAGTAAGGGCGGTATAACCAAAAGCCCCGATATTTTCATTCCCGTTTTTACCCCATGAAGCTCTCAGTTTAGAAGAAGTTAACCACTCTGGACGCGATTCCATGAATGCCTCATTTGTAATATTCCATCCCAGTGAAATTGAGGAGAACACACCATATTTTTTCCCCGGACCAAAATTAGAAGAACCATCTCTACGAATAGTGGCCTGAAACATGTATCTCTCTGAAAAATTATAGCTTAACCGGGCAAACATTGACGCTAAAGTATGTGGGCTCCAAGCTCCTCCTCCAACTGTCTGGTCTCCATTTGCAGCTGTTCCGGTAGTAAAATCAATATTGGCTTTGTCTCCATTTTCTTCAACCATAAATTTATTACTTCCGCCTAAACCACGACCTGTTACTTTTTTAGCTGATTGCCCTAACATTACGTTAAAATTATGCTTGTCGGCAATACTCTTTTCGTATGATAAGATATTTTCCACCTGCCAGGTAAATCCACGATTCATACTCGACCAAACTTTTGAGTAATCAGAATAAGCAGATTTACCTAAATAATATTCAGGTGTCCAACCATCATTACCCCAAAATGCCAGATCAGTTCCAAATGAAGATCTAATCTTTAAATTGTCCCAGATCGTTAATTCGCCCCAAAATGACGACACTAACTTGTCCGAGTTATTCTCTTCTCCCGGTAAAGCCAGCTGAGCGACCGGATTAGTGATTTCGTTATATTCATCACCAGCGATTGTATAAATTAACCCATTCTTTGGGTCACGAACCGCCGTTGGGTGAAGGGCTGCAGCCACTGCCTGATCCTCTTCATACAAACCTAACAATGGTGAGAATGAAATTGCACCTCCAAGTGCTGAACCATACTCCGAGTTTGTTCCAATACCTTTAGAGTTTATTCTTGAATAGGCAACATTAATTCCTACTGTTAATTTATTTAAAAAATTACGGTTCATATTATCCAAAAGATGGTATGTTGTATTTGACCTTAATGAGATCCTCTCATAATTAGAACGGTCAAAATTTCCACCAACGATTCCATCCTGCTTATAATAACCTGCAGAGAAATAATATATAACTTTATCGGATCCGCCGCTAACACTCAATTGATGGTTTTCAACAGGGGCATTGTCATAAAAAACCATATCCTGCCAATCTGTACCCTTACCCAATGCATAAGGATTATCATATCTTGCAGTTTCCCCTGAATTAACTAGACCTTCATTTATCAGTAAAGCATATTGTTGGGCATTTAACACATCCCTTTTATTCCATTTGCTTTGCCAACCTCGCGAGAAATCATATTTTACAGATAATTTGCCTTTATCTCCACTTTTTGTAGTTATCAGAATAACTCCATTAGCAGCACGGGCACCATATACTGCTCCTGATGCAGCATCCTTTAGAACTTCAATAGACTGAATGTCACTTGGATTTAAATAATCTATTCCTCCATCAATTGGCATACCATCAACAATATATAATGGATCACTATTATTAATTGTACCAATACCACGAATTCGTACTTGCGAAGAAGCTCCCGGCTGTCCGGAAGATGATGTAACGGTTACTCCTGAGGCCAATCCTTTCAGAGCATTATCGATGCGAACAGGTGCAATATTTTCTAAATCATCTGCTGAAACTTTCGCAATTGAAGCAGTTAAAACACTCTTTTTCTGCACTCCGTAACCAACAACAATAACTTCGTCAAGTCCTGTTGTTTCCACATTTAAAACCACATTCATTTCTGAATTGTTCCCCACCACAATTTCCTGTGAGCTAAAACCAATCAGCGAAAATACCAGTATCCCATCATTTGAGATCTCAATCTGATATTTTCCATCCATATCGGTAGTAGTACCGATTGTAGTACCTTTAATCACTACCGAGGCAAACGGCAATGGTATACCATCCTCTGCTGAGGCCACTATACCTGTTACGGCATGCTTTTGTGCAAAGGATTGCAAGCAAAATAATGCCAAAACTAAAAACAAGACTGTTTTTTTCATAGATAATTAGTTAAGATGATTAGTTAATTATTTTCAATAAATGGATCTGTTTGTTAGCTTCCGGATCCACCGTAATTATATTCGGGTAATTGCAAACCCAATATGTTTTTCCTGCTGATTCCCAGCTTTGTAAGAAACAATAACAGTAAGAGAGCAGCTTCCCTCTTGTGCCTTTTTGGTGATGGCAATTCCGAAATTAAGTTTGACTTTTTTCCCTGAGATATTTGGTGAGGAATTGCCATTGAAATCTGTATTACTATTGAAGCAAAACTCTTATTTAACAACCAGAACCTTCACGGTTTTGTTCATGTCTTTACCTGAAACTGTAAGCAGGTATGTACCTGTTGCATATCCATTTACATTAATGGAATGACTTTTTTCGGAACTCAACTGAGAAAACAACTGCGTTCCGCCCATCGTAAAAAGACTAATTTGTCTGCTGGAAGAAGATTCAAAATTGAGGTTTAAAATGTCGGACGTCGGATTGGGAAATACTTCAAATTTCGACTCATGAATTGGATTCTCAATTCCTGTAACAGTGCCGTCATCAAAAGAAATCCAATTCAGATTGTGTTCTCCTGATTCAGACAATAAGCGTAAAATTGTTTTGCCTTTCGGGAGATCTATTGTTATGGATTTTGTTTGCCAGGATTGCCATCCATTGGTACTTCCAAAAGAAACAGATTCATTGGAAACCATTTCTCCGTTCACTGAGTTCAAAACAAGAATTTTTGCATTTTTTGCTGTAGCAAACCTGAAATTCATAGTGAAAGTTCCCGCTGCCGGCACATACAGCAGATATTCCAAATAATCACCGTCCGAAGCATAGGAAGTGTTTTTCCCTTTTCCTGTGTCGGTACAATCTTCCAACTCTAAGCCACTATTGATCATGAAATTTTCCGCTTCAATTTTTCCAGGAATTTCAAAATGCCTGTTGAAATTATTTTCGACAATTACATTTGCAAAAGACTCCAGTTCTTTAGAACCTGATTTTACACTATTTCCTGTATAGGAAAGTTTGATTTCATGATTATAAAACAAATCCTTCTCAGTCATTAGAATGATCTTCCGGCTGTTATTCGGATCCAAAATAAAATCTGAAATGGGAACTGATTCTCCATCAACCGTTAATTCAAATTCATTGATATTAATATCGTTTTCAACCGATGTAATTGGCCGATTTACATCAAGAAATATTTCATTATCAATTTTTGCTGAACCGGCTTTTAACAGCTTAAAAGGAACAGCGCTTATTTCGACTGGTTCAATCAATGAAAAGTGGTTTACATTCAGCTCACCGCCATCAAACACAAGTTTAATTTTAACCATGCCTTTTGGCAGAATAATGTTATTTATTGTGCTGGTTATATAGCTGGTCCAACTGCCTGTAGAAGGAAGTTCAAACGTTTCGGAAACTATCTGACCGTTTGCCTCAATATGCATAGAGGCTTTCCCGGTACCAGCTGTTCTGATTTCTAATTTATAGGCCGCATTAGCTTCCGAATTAACGGTATACTGTAACCACTCACCGCTTTTCACAAAACCAACATTGTAACCATTGGTTTCCGTATCGTTACACTTCTCAATATCCACACCGTCATTACGGTATTCCCAACCCTGATTCCATGCCTTATATTCACCGGTATTTAGATGATAATTTGCAGTGTCTGTATCGAAGTAAGCACAGTTGTTTCTGCCCAGGTCATAATCGACGGCAAATATTTTCTGACTTGTTTTATGCGTTTTAAATGGTTTTGTTTCTGTTGTGTGAGGCTGACGAATAAGGGCATCAATTACATCGTACTGAATCGTACAATTTTCAAATTTGTGATTGTTGGCAAAGGTCATAACCGCACTAAATGCTTCATCCGAAGTCATTGTACCATTGCCTTTCCACATCTCAATCATTTGTAAATAATCAGCATTCGTTTTAACCTTTAGTATGTTATTAATGCCTGATTTTTTTACCGGCCACCAAGACCATCCCACATTGTTGCTTTCTGCTAATGCCGCCAAGTTTGTGAACCATGTATTGGAATTCTCACCTGTTTCACCCAACCAAACCGGACGATTTTGCTCATCTCTAAAATCTGTTATCCATTTTAATGCATTTGCATCATTGTATGTCCAATATTTATGAAAACTGTAAACCATGTTATCATCCCAGGCAGGAGTCAAACCAGAATAATCATTGGCAAACGAATTCCCCTCAATAAATAGGATGTGATTTTTATCAACTTCGCGAATGGCATCAGTAATTTTGCCGTACAAATCACGAATTTGTGAATTGTTGCCTTCGGGAAACGTCCAATTGATTTCATTAATTAAATCATACCCGCCGATCCATGGCTCGTTGCTGTATCTTTCAGCAATTTTTTTCCAGAGTGCAACTGTTTTGTCTTTGTTCAATTCACTTTCCCATAAGGATGGCTTCGAAGAATCGTAGTCAGAAATTGGAGCATCTTTCCCTTGTCCTCCTGGTGCTCCATGCAAATCAAGAATCAAATACATCTGATTATCGGCACACCACGAAAGCAAATCATCTATCATGTCGAAGCCTTTGTTTGTCCATGTTATTTCGCCTTGTACAGGTTCATTTTCGATGGCAGGAGTAAACCATTTGTAATGCATTGCAACTCGTATACAATTAAATCCCCATGCAGACATCGAGTCAACATCAATTTTTCTAAAATGATTTGAAAGCCAAACATCATAAAATTCGTTGGTGCGGGTCTCTCCTACTGTTTCAATTAATTTATTTCTGAACTCATGCTGAGTGTTAGCTACATCTGAAGACTGCATCATGTAACCTTCCTGAATCATCCAATTCCCGGTTCCGATACTTCTGATTATTAAATTGTTTCCATTTCCATCAACAATACTTGTTCCATTAACATGTGCAAATCCCTGCGAAAAAGCAGGAGCGGAAAAACTAAGGAACAAGAATATAAAAAAGGAGAGATTGAGAAAAATCTTCATTTTACAATTCCCGTATTTTCCTTCTGATTGATATTCAAGTCGTCGTAACATATTTTTACTATTTAGCAGCAGTTTCATTGGTATAGATTTATTCCTGTTGGATTTGTGGTTATTCGTTAATAACAATTGTTGCAATTGAATGAGCAGGAAGAAGAGACAGTGCACCTCTTCCTTCTAACCATATTTTAAATTCAAGTTGCTGATCAGTTTGATTCATGGCTACAACAGCAATGCTATTGTCTTTATTTACAAAAGCTGTTGCCAGAATATTGTCATCATTCGAAGAACAAATGATACGTTGTGCACCCGGACGGATGTATTTTGAGAAATGCCCCAGGTAGTAATAGGAATTCATGTAAACAATTTCACCCGTTTTTGTATTTCCGATTATTGGCGCGTAACAATAATTGGCAACATGATTTGGACCTCCATTTTCATCGAGTAAAACATTCCAATCCACCCAACCCGAAGCCGAATTATTTAGGTCATGAATAAGAGACTCTCCATATCTTTCTCCCCAACACCATTCACGAACCTTGCTGTAATCAAATGGAAATACACATCCTTCAGTGAAAATGGTTTTCTTGTCAGGGAATGCCTCAGACACAAGTTTCACGTTCTCAAAATGATCTCCGGTATACCAATGAAAACCAGTGCCCCAAATGTATTTCGATGCTTCAATGTCATCAAAGACCACTTGAGCACGCTGGTACATTAATCCTCGGTTGTGATCCCAGATAATAATTTTCTTGTCCCCCATTAAACTATTTTCAAGAGTTGGCCCCAGATAGTTTTTTACAAAATCTCTCTCTTCCTCTGCAGAAAAAATACAGGATTCCCAGCGTTGAACTGCCAATGGCTCATTTTGAACGGTAAGCCCCCAGAAATCAATCCCCTGCTTTTTATAAGCATCAAAGAATTTAACGAAATAATCAGCCCAAGTCTGAAAATATTCCGGTTTCAAACTTCCTCCTTCCAACATGTTGTTGTTGGTTTTCATCCACGCAGGAGGACTCCAGGGAGAAGCGAAAAGTTTCATTTCATTCCCTGATTTGGCTAAGGCTTCTTTGATAAAAGGAATTTTATACTTTTTATCGTGATTAATCGAAAAATTCTCTAAACTTGTGTCGCCGCTTACTTCTGCATAGGAATAGCTTTCACTTGAAAAATCACAACTATGAATATGAGTGCGGCACAAACTATAGCCAATCCCTTTCTCCCGATCGAAATAAGCCTCTAAAATTTCGCTTTGTTTGTTTTTGGGAAGCTTATAAAAAGTTTCTGCTGCGGCATCAGTAAGCGCACCACCAAAACCTTCAATAATTTGAAAACGCTTTTTTGCATCTAATATAAGAGTGGAAAAATGTTCTTCCGGCTGATTAAAATCCCCAACCAACAGGTCATCAGATTTTGAGAATCTTAAATCCCCTTCTTTTGCGGTAGTATATTGAATTGCTTTTTCAAGAGTAATCTTATTACTGCTTCGACTATTCGTCTGCAAATTTTCATTTCTATTCTGTTGATTGCTTTGTCCGGCAATTAGATTGCATGCATTAAGAATGCCTGTGCTAATAACTGCAAATAAAAAATATTTCAATATTGTGCTTGTCATTTATCTGTTTGTTTGATTTTCAAAACAAATATATATGCACACAATATGGTAACATGAGTTTAATACCTCTCAAATACTCCTCAAACGTTTACAGATACTACTCAAAACCTCTCAAAAAACAATATAAGCCTTATTTACTGATGTTTACATTTGAAATTAATTTCGTTTACTTGACCGTTTACTGGATCGGAAACTAGCGAAAAATTACAAATCCATAAGGTATTTCTGCAAAGATTTATTAGAATCAAGTTCTAATTTTTTTCGAAGGCGATAGCGGTCGTTTTCAATAGCACGTGTGGTTTTGTGCATAAATTCCGCAATCTCTTTTGAAGAAAGATTCATTCTAACGTACGAAGCAACCTTTACCTCAGACAAAGTTAAAGTCGGATGTTCGTTACGTAACTTACTTATAAATTCATTATACATTTTGTCCAATCGAGGCTCGAGGTATTTCCATTCCTTATCATCGTTGATTTCGTTATCGATCTCATCAATTACAATTTGCAAACCATTTTTTACTGCTGGCAGTGCTTTAGAAGCGAGTCCCAGCATACGATTTTTATAATTGATTAAAACCCGATTTCGATTTACGGTGTAAAAAGTTAGTTTTTCCAGTTCCGATTCAATATTTTCCTTTTCAAGTTCGGCAATTCTTTTTTCCTTAAAAGCCTGTTCCTGCAGGAATTTAATTTTTAAAAGTCGCAATCGATAATTGTAAACACCCAGTATAACACCTGCAATAAGGCTAACAACCAGCAAAATAAACCACTCCGTTTTCCAGAATGGAGGAAGAATATTAATACTCAATTCAGCAATATTATCCCCCCATTTGTCATCATTATTTGAGGCCTGAACTTTAAATGTATAACTTCCATTCTTTAAATTTGAATAAGATGCAAAGCGATGTTCTGAATTGGAATCGTACCAATTTTCATCGAATCCTTCCAATTTATATTTGTACTGACACTTTTTAGGATGAGTATAATTTAAGGCGGCAAATTCAATTGAAAAAACCTTATCGGAATAAGTTAACTCAATCTCCTGAGTGTAGGTGATATCATTTTTCAATTTAATGTTCTGATTGATTGAATCGCCTGGTAATACTTCCTGATTTAAAATTTTTAGTTTCGTAAAATAAATTTTGGGAATACTAAGATTTAAAGACAATTCAGAAGGATTGAAGATGTCCAGACCATTTTTAGAACCGGCAATAAAAGTACCATCTTGTAATTTAATAAAAACCTGAGAATTAAACTCATTCGACGATAATCCATCTGATTTGTCAAAAGACATAAATTTGCTTGAATCTTTTTTTAACCAGGCAATTCCATCATAAGTAGTTACCCAAATTCCCCCTGCTGCATCTTCTTCTATTCCAAGGATAATCATTCCTGGCAAACCATTTTTTATTGTATACTGAATGGCTTCTTTTTCTTTTTTATTGTATTTAAACAAACCGTAGCCTTCGGTACCTATCCATACGTTTCCCCAACTATCCTGAAACAAATCCTTAATTACTCCCTCTGTAGTAATATTTGAATTTGTGTTTATTCTCAATACATTATTCACTTGCTTATCATATACATATATGCCATTTCCTTCGGTACCAAACCATATGTCACCATCGGAATCCTCCATAACAGACATTACATTAGAATGATTAATTTTGATCAATTCATTAGAGGATGGTCCAATATTTTTAAATATCTCTGTATCTGAATTAAAAATATCAACACCATTGCCCAAAAGTCCCAGCCAATTTTTTCCCTGACTATCCACCAAAATGGTCCAAACATTTTCGGAATGTAAACTTGAATTATTTTGAGAATTCTGATGAAAACGCTTAAAAGAATTCGTATTGTAATTATATATATTTAAACCAGCATTGTAAGTACCTACCAAAATATTGCCATTTACATCCTCTGCCAAACTAGTAATAACATTGCCTGATATACTTGATTCATCTATAATCTCAGAATAAAAATGAGTCAATTTATATTCTTTGTCAATTACGTGTAAACCCGATCCATCAGTTCCTATCCAAACATTTCCTTTGCTGTCCTGTAAAATACTAAGAACCGATTTACCTTTAAAAAAGGAACGAATATTATCAGGCAATCGTTTGTTTGCAAATTTCCTCGCAAGAGGATCATAATAGGCTACGCCTTTATCATATGTTCCTACCCAAACTCTGTTGGCATGGTCTTTATATAAGGTATAAACCTGATTGCTTGGCAAGCAATTAAAATCAGCATCATTAAAATTCACATAATCAAATGTTTCTTTTCGGGTATCCAATATGTTAATTCCTCCCCCATCTGAAGCAATCCAAATTTTACCATCCGAATTTACAATCATATCTCCAGTCAGAACTTCAGAACTCAACCCATTTTCTTTAAAATAGAATTTTGATTTTTCCGATTCAAGATTGTATTTGCATAAGCCATGCTTGTCAGCAGATATCCATAAATTCCCCTCTCCGTCATCGAGAAGCCGCTTTCGGTAATTCCCTGAATTTAATTTTAAATTGTTGCAGGATATCGTAAAAAACTTACCAGTCATTCTATCCAAACGCTGTATATCTTTTTCAAAAGTTGCAATAAATAATTGTCCATCGTTGGTTTCCACAATATCACTTACCACATAAGAATTTATGCTTTGAGGCTCTTTATTAGGACGATAAACCTTAAAAGAATCAGTGCTTTTATTAAAAAAAGCAAGACCATTGTTACTACCTATGCATACTGTTCCATCTTTCAGAACTTTTATCCGATTAACCTGATTTCCTATGCCATAACCGGAACCGTATTTTTTAAATTGATTTGTTTTTGGATTGAATCTATTCATTCCATTTTGATAGGTTCCCACCCAAATATATCCATCTTTATCTTCAGCCATTGATAATATTCTATTGCCCGAAATAGAATTGGTATCTTGAGTATTTCGATAAACTTTTACCTCATAACCGTCAAAACGGCAAAAACCATCCCGGGTACCAAACCACATAAATCCTGTACTGCTCTGTAAAATGCATTCTACATTATTATGTGGCAGTCCTTGTTCTTTTGTGATTTTATTAAAACAGTATTGTCCAAACGAAAAATTAAGACAAAAAATTAACAGAATGCTTGAAAAAAGCTTTTTATTTTTTATAATTTTTATCATCGGCAGTGACTATGAATCCTCAAATATACAATAAATCATATACTTTAAAAGCAGACTTAATATCGATTGCTTTCAATACATATTCTTGTAGAAAAAAGAAGATAAAATAAGTTTTATAATAAATATAAACATAGGGAACAAAAACATCACTATTCTTAAAAAAACAAGTGCAGATACTATTTCAAAAGACAATTAATAGATCATTAGTTTTACAAAACATAAAAAATCATCCCTTTCGGGATGATCTTTACCAAAATGAATGAAGGCAATACTTCTATTTCCTTCGCTAACCAAAAACAATTTAAGTCGTTGTTTCAGCCAATCTGCGCTGATCCAAATCAGATTTCATGACCACACAGGTTTCGTGATCGATGGTATAGAAATACAGTAGAATTGCGCATGACATGTATAGTATTCCGGGAATCACGGATATCATGAGTTTAATGCCTGTTATGGCTGTTTCTGTTTGCTCCACATTGGGTGTAAAGTTGAATATGGCAAGCATCCATCCGGCCAAGGCGCCACCAATTCCCCATCCTGCCTTTTGAGCAAAAGTAGCTGCTGAAAAGACCAATCCGGTTGAACGACGTCCGGTTTTCCATTCCGAATAATCGGCCGTATCGGCCAGCATTGTCCATAGTAATGGTACAGCAGGAGCATATGACATTTTTGCAAGAATATTAAATGCATAAATCATGGTCAGATTATTGGCTGCAGGAAGATACAGGCAGATGAAGAAAAAACCCGATAACAATGAACTAGCCAAAAACACATTGCGTTTACCGAATCGTTTTGCCAATGGTTTTGAAAATGGAATGGCAACAATCAGTGCCACAGTACCAATTACATTAAACAATTGAACATTTTCTTCCTTGCCTATATAGTATTTAAAATAGTATGCAATGGACAAATTTTGCATTGCAAACATGATAAACGAAATAATGCCAACAAAAAACAGAATCAGCCAGGGTTTGTTCTTAAATAAATTTTGGAAATCTTCTTTCAGTGATTCTTTCTGTTCTTTAGGAGGCTGCACTCTCTCTTTCGTTGTTTTAAAAGTAATCATGAACAAAACAAAACTGATAACAGAAAACAAAATCAGTGTGTACTGATAACCTTTTGCATTATCACCTCCGCCAAAATACAGAGCTAGTGAAAGTGCCGTACCCGAAACAATAAATTGCCCGACAAATGCAAAAATAAAACGATACGAATTAAGGCCGGCTCTTTCGTAAGAATCAGAAGTCATTACCGCTCCTAGTGAAGAATAAGGAAGATTTATTGCAGTAAATACACTCATTAATAAAATATAGGTAACACCAGCATAAATTACTTTACCAGTTGGTCCCAAATCGGGCGTTGTAAAAGTTAATACTGCCAACACACTATACGGTAAAGCCATCCATAAAATGTAAGGCCGGAATTTCCCCCAGCGTGTATTTGTTCTGTCAGCAATGATTCCCATGATAGGATCACTTATCATGTCCCAAAAACGGGCTATCAGCATGATAGTACCTGCGGCAGCCGCGGAAATTCCAAAAGTATCGGTATAAAAAATCAGTATCCAAAACCCAACCATATCCCATACAAAATGGGAGGCGGTATCGCCTAAGCTGTAACCTACTTTTTCTTTTAATGATAGTTTTGATTCTATTTCAGTCATTGCTGTGTATTTTTTAATTATTATTTTTAAACCCGAGCCTTAATTCTCCTCTTCTAGTTAGGAGCGAATACGCACTAGCGCTAATGATTTTTTTTATAATGAATTTTAAGCGGACACTGGTTATCTTATTTCAAACAAATTATAGGTTCTGAACCATTCAATTGTCTGACCAGGTTTTAAGTTTATATCAAAGAACAACTCAGGACTAATAACATGTTTCCATCCCCAAAGATTTATTTTGTTGGTTGCAAAACTGCCCGTTTCGCTAATCCCGATTTTGGTTTTTGTGTTGATTAATTCCCAGCGAGCATCCACAGTCTTGCTTCCTGAAAGATTACTGAAAAAAAATTGCTCATTTGGAGTACTTTTAAACGTAATTTCGCGTTGTTCAAGCACCACTTTCTCTTCAGGATTAACTGTTGCCCGGAATAATTCCGGTTTGATATCAAATGGAAATTTTAAGATGTACTGACTGCCGATTAATTCTTTATTAATGGCTAAAAAATTGTGGCAGTATTCATTCGTAGAAATGATTTTCACGCCCGTGTTATGCAGGTGATACCTGATAACAAAACTACTTTCCAATAATTCGATTTCCTTTTTCAGTACATACGAATATCCGTTAATAATCTGAGAAACACATTCAATGATGAGTTTGTTCGTATTAATACCGATTTTAAAATCGGCAGGTTCAGTTTCATAAGCTTTACTGAAACTGTATTCCTGTCCCTCTTTTTTTAATGCTCCTACTCCTATTTTAGGAAAGTATTCTCCTGCTTTTATCTCATCAAAGCCGATAGGAGTCTCTATTCCAAATTCATTGTAAAAACCTTTTCCAAAATTGTTAGCATCTTCTGCATCTGTTCGTTCCTCACCCGATACCGGAATACCCTTAAATTTTACAGCTGTAATTTTACCAGTCCAGTCAAATCTCGAAAGAGAATAGTTTTTTAATGGCAGATCGATGTGAATTTCCAGGTTCTTATTTTTTAAGATGTGTGTCATGCTGTTATCTTTTTTACGCTGACCAATAGTTACCAATGGTAAGATTATCATTAAAAACAATGCTGCTTTTTTCATTCTTATTGATATTGAATTAAATGGTCATTCCCACAAATGCATTCGCAGCTATTTTAGCAAATGTATTTTATCAGGTATAATTTCTCCTGGAACTTCCTCACTACTGAACACCTTACCTTCATGCTGCACCTTTCCCCGTCGTGCGATTAATGCTTCTCTTATTTCATGAGATTTCTTTTCAGTAATATCATATTTCCATATCAATACAATGGCCAGAAATGCAGTGGCGATCGGAATCAGTATATCCGCCAATCTGAGATTTACAAGCGTCTCTAAAGATTGAACGTCAACACTTTCATCGAATCCGATATAATGCAAAACAACACCACTGGTTAGCATGGCAATGGCCGTTCCCAGTTTTACCATCCACCAGTAAATAGCTCCGAATGTAGCCTCCCTCCGTTCCCCATTGTTCAGTTCATCCAAATCGCAAACATCAGCAGTCATCGACATCATTAAAGTAAACAAGCCACCTATCCCGAATGACAAAAACGGAATTGGCATGAACATCAGCCAAGGGTATTCAGGATTAAATCCCCACCATTTTAATGCATATCCCACCACTGAAAGAAGAGTAGCTATGATAAAAGCATTCTTTTTTCCAAAGTTCTCGGAAAGCTTAGTAACAATAGGGATTACAAGAAATGCTGTAGCCATAGCACTTATAGTTCCAAACCATGCCGGCCAACCTCCTGCTGCCACCTTATCCCCTTGAAAAAGATAATAGACAATAATAAAGAAGGCAAATTGAGCAATAGTCTGAAAGCCATTAAAAATGAGAAAGGTAGACCCGCAAAGCTTCATGAATGGCTTGTTTTGAATGGTTAACTTTATCCCTTTTATAAATTCCTTTGTGTTGGCAGCCAATTCTTTTGTCGACAAATTTTTCATTTTATCCTGATCGGGAACAATCATTTCTTTGTTAAAAAGGGCTGGAAGAACACCCAAAACCATGCACAAACCACCTACCCAAATAGAAAGAATTCGTGCACCCTCTGGTGCAGAATCAAAAATAGAAGGATTATAAATTATTACCCAAAACCATGGGGCTATCATCCATGCTATTTGTCCCATAAACTGAGAAACAGCCATCAATCTGGTTCTTTCATTGTAATCGGGAGTCATTTCGTACCCCAAACCAATTAATGGTGTTGCAAAAATGGTATAACCAATGTAAAAAAATATGGATATTACTAAGAAATAAAAGAAATTATAAACCTCAGAATTTTCAGGATTCAGTTGCCACATGATCATAAAAGCAACTCCAGAAATAACACTCCCCATTAAAATATAAGGTTTTCTTCGCCCCCATTTCGATTTCGTATTGTCTGAAATAAATCCCATAACAGGATCTGTTAAAGCATCAATAAGTCTGGGCAGTGCACCCAATACTCCGGCCAGAATAGGATCCATCCCCAAAGACATTACCAATACAACCATAAACACACCCAGAGCCGCAGGAAATAACTGATTTGCCAGATGTCCTGATCCAAATGCCAGTTTTTGCCCAAATGGGACGATATCTTCCTTTGCTGTTTTATAATGTGTCATGTTTTATCGGTTATGAGATGTGAAATGCTAAATGTGAGAAAATAATTACTGCATTACTTTTTTCGGTTTTCGGTCCACAGTATATAATCCCCAGTGTTTTTCTGCACCTAAAGGATTTGCTGTTTCACCTTTCCAATCTTCATCGAAAGCTTCAAAAAAGAAGGTTGTAATGTTCATTTCTGAAGACCATTTAATCAGATCATTATAGTATTGTTTCTGTTTTTCTTCGCTTGCTCTCTCACTAAATTCGGAGGCTACAGTCGCCCACCCTGCTTCTGTAATTACAATTTTACTATCAGGAAGAGCATTCCGGACTTTTTGTACATTTTCGATGGTATAAGACATTGCTTCTTCGATGTCTTTGCCTTCCCAAACCGGATAAACATGAATCGAAATAAAATCGACTGCCTTCGCTAATTTTTCGCCTTTAGCAGCCCACCACTCATAATTATCGGCAACAGTAACAGGTTGCTTGATTGCCATCTGAACTTTCTGAACGTAAGAAATAATTGAATCTGTATCTACCTTATGATCATTCCATTCAACCAAAGCTTCGTTGCCAACATTAACCGCAATTACTGTTTCAGAATATTTTGCAGCCAGACGAATACCTTCTTGTATTTCCTTCTGGTTTGCAATGGTATTTTGAGCTAAAACTTCGGCAGGAATCGGTTCAGTTAACCATTCACAAGTTTCATGAGCACTTAATTCTGCTTTCAGCCAAATACCCAGCATTACTTTAATATCAAGCTTATTTTCTTCAATTATTCTAAGAACAGCTTCAGAATTTTCACCCGAATCGTACAGACGAATTAAATTGAAAAGAGAATCATGGGAGATCATCTGAAGATCTTCCAGAATCTGTTCATCACTTGGATTAATTGCTCCTTCTCCTCTATCAGGATGTTGGCCTGTTCTAAATCCTGAATAGCAAACCGCTTTCGAAACTCCATTTAATAAATCTTCACTTGTTTGCTTAATTTCTATGGCAGTTGTTTGTGGCAAATCTGAATCTTTTGGGGACACTTTCTTATCATTTTTACAGGAGATCAGAATGATTGAAATCACCAAAGTGATCATCATGCCAGTGCTTCTGCTATTTTTTACTAAGTTTTTCATAATTGTTTAGATTATAAGATATGAGATGCTAGATGTTAGAAAAAAGTTTCTTCATTACCTTTTTGGGTTTTCGATCAACCGTAAAAAGGCCCCAATGTTTTTCCGGTTCCAATGGTTCATGAGATCCTTTCCAAGGCTCATCAAAAGCCTCAAAAACAAAGGTTAAAACCTCTTCTTTCTCACTCCAATCAATCAAATCATTGTAATAAATTTCCTGCAAATCCTGACTTACATTTCCAGGAGAAATGCCTCTTCCGTTGGACTTGGTAGCCCAACCGGCTTCTGTAATTACAACAGGTTTGTGAGGATACTTATCAGCAACACTGTAATAATTTTGCTTGGTGTATTCCATCGCCTCATGAATATTTTTATATTCCCACACCGGATAAGTGTGAATGGATATGAAATCAACTTCCTCAACCAGATCTTTCAATTTATCCAACCATGGCACATAGTTTTCGCAAAATGTTACAGGCTGTTTTGCTCCTTTTTTAATCAATTGAACGTAAGCAATCACATTTTCTATCGAAACGTAATGATCCGTCCAGTGCACCAATGCCTCATTCCCTGCTGATAAAGAAAAAATGATATCAGGAAATTCATTGGCCAATTGAATCAGCTTTTGAATCTGATTCAAATTTCTTTGCTTATTTTCATTCAATTCTTCTTCCGAATAGGAACCTCCCCAAGGGCATCCAAAATTGTTCATTTCAGCACCTATGTAGGCACCCAGCATGACTTTAAAATCCAGATTCTCTTTGCGAATCACTTCTAAAACAAGATCTGTTTGTTCATCGCAATCGTATAACCGAAGATATTTCCAATGATTATTCAATATTAAAAGATCTTCTTTAATCTGCTCATAAGTTGGATAAACCCCTGATTCCGGGCTTTGTCCTTCTCTGAAACCCGAATAACAAATCGCTTTTCCTGGTTCTATATTTAATGGTTCGTTTCGATTCATTCTGCAGTGGTTAATGTTGTCCCGATTCAATACATCGACTATTTCGAAAATTTTAATTTCTCATCCTTATCCCAAATTCCCCAATATGCTCCAACATCACCTTCATCAGAGGTTTTCCATGCTTCATCGAATGATGAAAAATAGAAAATATCGATATCCTCTTCCTTAGACCACATTTGCGTGTTTATAAAATATTTTAGCGCATTTACTTTGGAGGGTTCAGCACCATGAAATTTTTCACCAACATTTGGCCAGCCGGTTTCAGTAATAATTACTTTTTTCCCATTTCCGGCTTTCAGTGCACGATTGTACATGTCTTTCATATACAGATACGAATGATCAAGGCTGCAGCCTTCCCAAAATGGATAACAATTGGCCAATATCACATCACAAGCTGTCGTTATTCTCGGACGGTTACCAAATTCATAATAGGCATCAACATATCCGACAGGAATTCCCGGAAGTGCTTTTTTCACCCTATAGATGTAATCCAACAATTCATCTTCGGTTAAATCCTCACGATACAGCACCTCATTTCCAACAGCAACAATATCTGCATGTCCGGCCTTAGCAACTTTAATCAAATTATTGATTTCCTGTTCGTTAATACTTTTGTATTTTCCCAACCAAGCTCCAACCATGGTTTTCAGTCCATTTTCCTTGGCAATTTTAGGTATTAACTCATTGCCCTCGGTGCACGAAAATGACCTTACCCATTTGGTGTGAGATTTGATAATCTCAATTCTTCTCCTAATTTGCTCTTCACTAATTTCTGTGCCTGGTTCCTGGTCCTCCATATATGGACTAAAACACAATCCGTGCATTCCGGAATTCAACAATCGATTGTAGAGAGATACTAATTCAGCTTCTGTTTTACCAGAAAGATCCATTCCGGCAAGAGACATTAAATATTCACTTCTTACTGACATAGGTTATAGATTAATAGGTTAGAGTTTTAAGGAAACAGTACAATCACAAAACAAATTGCAATCGTACTGTTTGTTTCAATTATTATTTTCTCCCGATTGAAAAATCGATTCTCTCCACTTCTCCACTTCGGTTAAATATCAAAGAACTTGTCTCCCCATCTATTGTATTGTTTGGAATCACTTTCGTTTCTCCGGTATTAAATACAATTGTAATTTGATTTTTTTCTGCGGAAGTATAGATCACAGGAACCTTGCAGTAAGTAAAGGCTATTTGACCGCTATGAACAGCAATTTGTTTCTCCTGTCCATTAACGTCATAGTAAACAAATAGCTCATCATGATTCAATATCTCCTGATCGTTAAACAAAGAGGTACCAAAAACGATCTCACCCTTTCGAACCTGGATTCCCAGCTCCGCCATTCTTGAAATAAAATCTTCTTTTACCTGACCGGTCATACCTGGTTGTTGAGCACCAGCATGAGAAGGTGTGTGAGAATAAGCATCTGTTGGGAAGGCTCCGTATAATTTCGGTGATTTATACAATCCAATGCCTGCTTTAATTTCGTAGTAATGATCCTTTATTTTACCAATCACTGCTGGATCAGCTTTCTGTTCTATAGAATTAAAATAGCTTTCCTGTGTGGCAAGCAAAAGCTTCGAAACCATGTGCCAATAGATACTACCCAAACCTTCAAATCCATAAAAAGTACCCGACCGGCCTGTAAATGACTGATGATCAAACATCTTTTCGAAAATATCAAGCACCTTCTTTTTTTCCTCTTTAACAAGCTGTCCGTACTTATTTGTGTTCAGATTGTTGATGGCAGTTTCCAAAACCTGAGCATTCCTAAATGTGCCATTAAAATGATAGCCACCTAAATCATCTACGTTTAGAATTGAAGAATCCTGATCAGCAATTAACTGAGATAATAATTTGGATTCTTTCACTTCTTCGGCAGGGATGTTGTTCTTTTCTGCAAACAGAGGTAATTGTCTGTTTGGATAAAGAAAGTAACTGTACTGATCTTCGCGGAACAATGCACTTGCTTTTAAAGCATCCAGAATATCCAGACTTTCCTCCGCATTTAAATAACCAGAGCTTAAAACAGCAACCTGTCCTTCCAGCATTTGGTATAAATAACGAACCGAAACACTTTCCTCTGTAAACGAAATCAGATTATAAGCATGATAGAGTCCATCTTCACGTTTATTTACTTCAATGGATTGATCCATATAAACCAATGCTAAATTGGTGAATTCGAGCAATTGGCTTACCGTCACTGTTTTTTTCAATCCTGAAAAAGAATTGGCATAAATTCCATTTCGGTAAGTAGTTCCAGCTTCTCCAAGAACATCGGCGAAACGTCGTCTGTCTTCATCCGAAAATCCATTTTCCAATAGAGATGCATTTTCAGTAAACAAATTAAAAATGCTATCCAGTAAAGTTTTCACCTCTTCAGAAATGCGGATCTCTTCTACAGAAACAGCAGCAAATTTTTCAGACCAAAACTTCAGGAATCTTCTTAGGTAACACAAAGTAACCATCGAAACGCCATTCCCCACCAAGGCATTGTTCGCGTCGTTCCACTCCGGACGTTGAGTATTTAACCAGATACCCGCTTCAGGAATAAAATTGCTCAATTTAGCCAGTAGTGTTACCAAAATTTTTTCGGTAAGATTCACCTGATACAACTGATCGCCTCCATTTGTCAGCATTCGCGCATCAGCTCCTATCAGTGCTACCCTGCTTCTAATCTGATCATTTAAAGCGTAATCAAACTCAATTGTGTCTTGTGGATTTTTTACTATATCCTGATAAGATTTAATTCGATACGGAACATTTGCGTAAACAAAATTCTCTTGCGAAAGCATCTCATCTAACTTTTGCGGATGATATTCATTGGATAACTCCAGAAATTTTTGAAGATAGATAATCTGATGATCTCCCCAGTACCCAATATAAGCCCATGGATCATGCGGATCCGGACATTCCCAATCAATTCCTTCACGCGTTATTCGGTATGGATTGTAACCATCAGGAGTAGATGCATTTACAAATTTGCCAATCATTCCCTCGATAAATTCAGGATACGACAAACCCAGAGCTTCCCAGTTTTGAAAGATATCACGCCAGTTTCCCTGATAATTCAATTTTGGTGAGCCATCGTCATTTTTTGTTTCGATAGAAAACTGATTCCAAGGACGACTTGGATCTCCATGTCTTCTGCTAAATGTTAGCGGAAGATATTCATAACAGATTCTAATCAAATCAGAATTTCCCGTCTTTTCAGCCAGTTGATTTAATTCGGTATAAGTAATTTTCGCTGGCAATTGATCAATCCACAATTCAAATTCTTTAGCGATCAATTTATTTGTTTGCTGAACGAACAATTTAAAATCATCTGATCCCACAAAGTAATTATCAATAAAAACACCTCCCCGCATCACATTAAAAAGTGTATTTGAAAAATGACGGGCGCAAGCCAAATCATCATTTCCTATTTGCAAACCATCGGCGTCTGCAACAATTTGAATCAAATTTTTTGTGCCTAAAGCGATATCATTGGATACTAATTCTGATATGTTCTTTTCAGTATTGATAAAGTTATTTAGATTGGCAACAGCTGCACTGTTCTGATTTACTTCTGCAACAATTATCCATTCTCGCGAAGCTTTTGCTCCCAATTCCAATTCTGCATTTAAAATATAAGCTCCTTTTGTTGCTCTAACATCAAATTCAGCCTCTACGGGAAAACCTTCCTTAAATCGATCGCATTGTTTGCTTGACAAAAGAATTTTCCTTTTGTCATTTAATCCATGCGACCATACAGTAGTTGCATTTAACGATTCACTTGGTTCAGCTCTGTCAACAGGTATTGAACTCAACATATACAATCCCAGTCCACTTTCTGCAAGCAATTCACTTTTCTTGTATGCGTCTAACAGATTACTGTATTCATTCTGAAAATTGTAATCTATACCGCAAGGAAGAATATTTTCAATCCCGTCAAGAATCTCAAATTTTACGGATTCATCGCTTAAATTACTAACGATCGATTTTTTTACCCAACCAAATTTTTCACTGTTGCTCCAGCCGTATTGGAAACTCATTCCCAAATCGAAATTCACCTCTTCAAAAATGACTTTGTTGCCATAAATACTCTTATACAAATTCCGTTCAATCTTGTATATTTTTCTCAGACCATCAGAGAAAGGTTTCCATAGAAAGGTTTTTTCATTCTTTTCAACCAGCACAATTGTCTTACTGCCTGTTTTATCTCTGTAATCGTGAATCTTATCAACGGTATAATAAGGGAACAATGCATTGTTCCTGTCTTTTCTTCCTGCCGACAAAGAACCATTGCTCGATATGAACATCCAGTGATCGGAATCACTGACTATACTCATAAAGAAGTCTGACATTTGATCAGAATTGCTGATCTTGTAAAACTTTTCATTATGTAGTTCTACGAATTCCCCCTCAACGTCAGCCTTACTGCAATTCAAACTCGTGTCTCCCAAATAAATGCTATTCTTCTTCATTTTAAATTTAATTGATTCTACTTCAATTACTTTTTATAGTAAAAACTTATACTTTTTTATATTTTAAAGCTCACAATCGAATTCTTCCGATGGAAGCATTCATTATTCTTTTACAAGGATCAGTTCCAACTCCTCCAAAGATTTTCCTTTGGTTTCGGGCAACATGAAAAAAACAAATACAAGTCCTATCGCACCAAAAATTCCATAAATCAGAAATGTTGTGGCATTGCCGAAATTTATCTGCTCCCAAGGGAAGACCAACTGAACCAAAAAACTGATTCCCGAGTTTATTAAACCAACAAATGAAATGGCTAATCCCCGAACCCGATTCGGAAATAATTCTGAAAACAAAACCCACATAACCGGTCCCAATGAAATAGCAAAAGAGGCCACAAAACCAAGGATACCAATTAAAACCAACCATGGATTGATACTAATTGCTTTGGAGATAAAATCGGTTTGGTGTTCTTTAAAAGTTTGTTCGCCAACACAAGCTTTTAGAGCTTTATTAAATTCTACATCGCTATTATACAGAACATTCTGCATGGATGTAATATCCTCTGAACCGGCAATTAATGAGCATTCTTGAATACTTTTTTCGGTCAATTGATAAGTTGCCTGCCCAAATCCTGCAGACAGGATAAACATCGAAATTGCAATGCCAGTTAATCCGAAAATCAAAAGTGGTTTTCTTCCCACACGATCGACCAACCATATTGCAAAAAGCGTAAATACCAGATTGATCAGACCAACCAAAATCGCCTGAGAAAAGGAAGCGTCGGTGCCAATTCCCGTTTGTTCAAAAATCATTGGAGCGTAAAAGAATACTGAATTGATTCCGGTAATTTGTTGCGTAACAGCAATCACAATACCAATCAGCAACACCAATTTCATGGAAGGTTTAAACAGCTCTTTAAAAGATACTTTTTCCTTTTGTGGTGATGTTTTAATACTCTCAGTAATAGATTTTAGTTGAATTTCTGCTTCTTCGACTCCCAGAGATCTCTCCATTACGACTAAAGCTTCATCATGAAACCCTTTCATAGCCAACCATCTCGGACTGCGTGGCACAAAGAATAGAAATACAAAATAAATTATTGCAGGCAAGGCTTCCAGACCTAACATCCAACGCCAATTGTAATTATTAAACTGTAATATTTCAGCCCAGCCTGCATTTGATTTTCCCAATTGTAAAATCAAGTAATTCGTAAAAAAGGCAACGGATATACCTAAAACAATATTCAATTGGTTAAAAGATACCATTGTTCCTCTTAGTTTAGGAGGAGCAATTTCGGCAATGTAAACCGGTGCAATAATTAAAGAAGCTCCAACGCCAAAACCGCCAAGCATTCGCGCCATAACCAAAAACAAAAAATTCGGTGCAAATGCCGATCCTAACGCAGAAATAAAATAGAGAACAGCAGCATATTTAAGAATCGTTCTTCTTCCGAACTTATCGCTTAGCGGACCTGCCAATAACATAGCCAAAGTTGCGGTTAGCGTTAAACAGCTTACCGACCAACCCAATTCAATTTTTGTTAAATTAAATTGAGGTTCGATAAATTTCACAACACCTGAAATCACCGAGGCATCAAATCCCATTAGAAAGCCACCTAATGCAACTATAAGCGAAACAAAAACGGTATATCTTAAATTCATAGAGTCTGTTTTCAATTACGATTCTAACACCAAACGATTATTTTTTCTGATAAATCCTTACAAAGTCAACCTGCATAGTTTGAGGAAATGCTTCAGCATCTATTCCTTCCACACTACCCCAGGCTCCGCCCACAGCAACATTTAATATCAGGTAGAAAGGTTTTACATAAGGCCATTTAGATTCGCCTAAACCTTCGTTTTTGTATTCAAAATAAAGTTGATCGTCTACATAGGCTCTCATAACTTCAGGTGTCCACTCCCAGATGTAGGAATGAAATTTTTCAGCTACATCAGATATATGTATTGTATCAGTTTGTTGTGTATTAATTTGCCATTGGTAATCTTTAGAGTGAGCAGAAGCATGAATGGTTCCTAGATTGTGTCCCACATGCTCCATAATATCTATTTCGCCAACAGCTGGCCAGTTTCCATCTTTAAAAGTCCAATCTTTTGGCATCATCCAAATCGCTGACCAAGTACCTCTTCCCTTGGAAAGTTTGGCATTCACCTCAATTTTTCCGCACAACCAATTTGCTTTTGAATTTAAACGCGCAGATGTATACTCTTTGCCTTCGTATTGCTCTTTTAAGGCTTTGATGCTGAGAACACCATCTTCAACCCAGGCGTTTTCTTTTTTTGCTATTGTATAATGTTGAGCTTCATTATTTCCCCAACCTTCCGAATTCCCAACTGTATCGTACATCCATTTTGTTGAATCAGGTAAACCGGTATAATCAAATTCATCGCTCCAGACCAACTGATAGTTGTCAGCATCTCCTGCAATTTTTGCAGAGCTTTCTGATTTCTTCCAATTGCAGGAAGACAGCAGAAATATTGTTCCCAATAATAGGATGGTATTTTTAAGTGGCATATTGTGTGTTTTATATAATTCTTCGTTTACTGGTATACCCGAACGTAATCAACCTCCATGCTTTGAGGGAAAATTGAATTGTCGACTCCCTGAGCACCTCCCCAGTTTCCACCTACAGCTACATTTAATATGAAGAATTGAGCTTCGTTAAATGGCCAATTAGCTGCCGTTTTAGCAGATGGTGCATAGGTGTGAGTGATATTATCAGGAGTGTCGATGTAAAATACCATCTCTGTTTCATCCCATAACAAACCATAAATGTGGAATTCTTCTTCGGCGGTTGATAGAGATACACTACTACCATCACCATTAGAACCTGAACCGGCAGTTGTGTGAACTGTTGCATGAACTACATCAGGTTGATAACCTACATATTCCATAATATCAATTTCTCCGCATGCAGGCCATCCAGCTGTGTTAATATTGCTTCCCAGCATCCATATGGCAGGCCATATTCCTGTGCCGGAAGGTAATTTGGCGCGAATTTCATATCTTCCATATGTAAATTCTTTTTTACCTTTTGAGATCATGCGTGCGGAGGTGTACGAACCAGCAGCTTTATCATCATTCACTTTACGTGCCGTGATGATCAGCTTGCCATCCACAACTTCGGCATTATCCCCATTGGTGTAATTTTGTAATTCGTTGTTGCCCCATCCACCTGAGCCGGTTTCGAAGGTCCAATAATCTGTATTTACCGCAGATCCATCAAATTCATCAGACCATACCAATGTCATATTATTCAAATAGTCCGGATCGTCTTGAGCGATACTTATCTGTTTTGTCAAAACTTTTTCAAAATCATCTTTATAAACATGTAATTCCACATCATAAATACCTGCCTTTGAAAAATATATTTCAGTTTCATCGATATTATCTCCAGTGATCTCATTGTGATTGTATGTCCATGAAATACGATCATAATCGCCCTTGGTTGTATTATTTAGTGTGACAAAATTTGGCTTCGTACTATTTATTAGATAAGTAAAATCAGCAACAAAAACATCATTTACAATACTAACAGTCTTACTTGCACTCTTATTATTCGACAGCTTATTATCCAGCCCCCAAAGAGTCAGCTTCGCATTATAATCTCCTTTTTCGGAGTAGAAAACGGTATAATCTTTTGTATTTGCACGTTCCTTTTCAGAAACCTCTCCATTTCCAAAATCCCACTGCATAAAAAGATACGCTCCTGTACTTGTATTTGTAAACACGATTTTATTTGCATCATTCGCATCTTCACTAAAAGTGAAATCGGGAGTATAGGTTTCTTCATCATCATTTTTACTGCAGGACAGTAATGCAGACACAAATAGTATAGACAGGAATATCTTAACGTGTGTAAGTGAACGTAATATTTTCATAGGGACAATTTGTACAGAAAAGTGAGTTTATAATTTTGCCGGAGCAACAAAAGTGCTCCGGCATTATTTAATTAGGGTAATAATTTAAAATCGTCGATATAAAATAGTCCTGCATTGCAATGACCTTCAGCTCCAAGCTGAATTACAATCTGGTCAAAATCAACACGATCAGAAACATCGCTAAAATCGAAGGTTAATTCTACCCATTTTCCAAACTGATCTTCAGTTAAAGTATGGCTGCGAACCTGTTGAGTTTGCCAAGCATTTCCGCCAAGAGAACTATCCTGTAGTTTCACATCCACCTGAGGCTTAAGTACCCACTCAGAAAGCCAATCTGTACCCGGATTACACATTGTAACATAGTCGTTAAAAGAAGGGATAAATACCTGCATGGTAAATATATTTCTAACCGATAAATCAATCTTATAATCCAATACGGTAAGCACATTTGTCCACTCGCCAGCACCTTTCTTATATCTTGCAACCTTCTCCGATAAATTTACATCTGAAGGAGCAAAATTGTCAATGATATCGAATCCTTCAATGTCTTTAGTCTCCCAAACAACATTTCCATTTCCTTCAAAATCATCTGCGATATCATTACTTTCCAACTCTTTTACTACTGGTGGTGCAGGTTGTGTCAATTTATCAACCGGTCTAAATCGGGTAAACCAATAGAAATTAGACTTTGTATCCCAAAATGCCACTTCCAGCAGATCATCAGTAAGAGTCATGATTTCATATTCCGACGCACCAGCATAGTATCCTAAAAATCCACCACCTGTAACATTGATCTTTTCACCAGCAACAACACAAACAAAATCACCACCGGCAAATGGCATGATAAAATCATTGCCACTTGGCTCTTCATTCCCTGCTGTAGTGCCTAAATCTGAGGCCCAGGCTCCATTGGCATATACAAAACCATTTGTCTCCTGAGTTACTGTTAGACCTGAAGAAGTAATTTTAAAGGTAAATCTGTCATCGTAAAAATTTCTTTCCGCTTTATCGTTTATAGCGGCACCATACCATTCCGTAGGATTAGCCAAGGTAGGTCCTAATCCAAAATGAGCTTGAGAGTAGGCATCGACAGCCCAAACCTGTTCCCCTGAACCAATTAACTGATCGTAAGGATATCCGGAAAGAAAAGCAGGATTATCCACATCTGTTGTGATCTCATCTTCAACAACAGTAACACCACCTTGAGAAATTACAGTTAATGTAACTGTATAAGTTCCAGCAAAAGTATATTGAGCAGTAACTGAACTTCCTTTTTGTGTAACCCCATTCCCAAAATCCCAAATTGAGCTTACGCCTGGAGTATTGTTATAAAGAGTATATTCATTGGTTACATTGGTTGGAGTATATCCCCAATCAATCTGTTCTGCCATTAAGTTTTCCGGCGTGCTGTACTCCTCAGGAGAACAGGACACAACAACAACTAAAAGCAAAATAAAATATAATATTTTTTTCATAATTTGAATTTTAAATAATCATTTGATAGGTTATGAAAATTGTGAATCACCGAAGATAATTCGAACACAACCTTCTAATAACCATCGTTTTGCTCTAAAACAAAATTCGAAAGTGCAATTTCTGTTGAAGGAATTGGCCAAAACCCTTTGGCTGCGGAATTAACAGCTGAATCATAAATACCACCTAAATTTGTTGCATTAACAGCACTTTCAAGTACAGGCATACCTCTTCTAAGTAAATCCCAATATCTGATTCCTTCCAATGCAAACTCTAACTTTCTTTCTTCAAAAATTTGATCAAGTGTTACTGAACTAACAGGAGAATAAGACTCAAAAGCACGTCCTCTAACCTTATTGTAGTGAATTGCAGCTGTTGCATTCGATCCGATATGAAATTCCATTTCAGCAGCCATCAGTAAAACATCAGCATAACGTATTGAAATGTAATTCTGAGGAAAATTCAGTTGCTCTTGTCCAACATCAGGAACCTGGCTTTTAAGGCCTGCATACTTTTTATTCAAATAGCCTGTATACTGATCAGCTTCTTCAAAATTACCTGCGCCCAATTCTTCTACCATATCAAGGAGTGTGAAATCACGTCGAAGATCACCATCTTGGTAAGAATCGTAAAGTTGCTGTGTTGCCGGAGAGAATCCCCATCCAGAATAATATTCAGAATCAGCATTAGTTCCTCGAGGACCTACAAATACAACCATTTTATTACCAATATCAAAAGGAGCGTTATACCATTGCCATCCTTCACCTTGGTTTGAGAATTGTACCTCAAAAATACCTTCTATGGAATTTTCAACCCATGAATTAGTGACATCAGCATGTCCCCAAAGATTTCCAAAGTCAGGTAAAAGATCAGCACCGCTATTCGTGATAATTTCATTTAAATAGTTTAAAACATCCGAACCGGTAACATCACCAGGCATTGTAGAACTTGCATTACCACTACCATATACGCCATCATAAAAAAGGTACATCCTGGCTAATAAAGCTCTTGGAGCCCACTCTGTAACTCTACCTTTTTCGTCATTACTGTAAGTAACATCTTTTAAATAAGTGATTGAAGTTTCCAAATCGTTTGCGATTTGAGCATACACTTCATCTACAGGAGCCGCAACTTGTGAATATTCCGAAGTTGCAAGAGTTTTGGTTATTAAAGGAATATTCTCAAACAGACGAACTAAATTGGAATAGTAGTAAGCTCTCAAGAAAAGAGCCTCGCCTTTGAATTGTATCTTTAATTCTTCCGACATTTCCGAAGCATCAACCTTTTCCAAAAAGATATTTGCGCCGTAAACACCAGCGTAATGATCGTTCCACATAGCACTCCACATACCCTCTGAAGAGGTGGTCAATCCTCTGTCTGCTCTCTTTCCGGAAACACCATCAGTTGCAGAACCACCTCCGCCATAAGCATCATCCGAAACAATATCCATGGTTATTTGCAGGCTCTCGCCCCAGTTTCTTTGCAATGGTTCATATGCTGCAATTAATGCTCTATACATATCGTCTTCCGTACGATAGAAACTTTCTTCTGTCTGTTCGGTTACAGGGCTCTTATCGAGATAGTTTTCACAGCCCATTAAAGTAACAGCAAAAAGAAGGATATAAATTATCTTTTTCATTGTTTTTGTTTTATCTGTTAAAATATCTTAGAAAGTAATATTAGCACCTATTGAAAAAACTCTGGCTTGAGGATAAATACCCTGATCTACACCTGTATAGAATACATTTTCGTTATTTCCAATTTCAGGTTCCAATCCGGAATACTCAGTAAATGTTAATAAATTATCACCTGAAACATAAATTCTAAATTTCTCAATATGCAATTTGTCTAATACCGATTTTGGTAAAGAGTATCCAATCTGAAGATTTTTAAGTCTTAAATAATCTGCATCTTCAACCATGTAGTCGGAGAAATTACCTTGATTATTGTTATTATCGCTCCAAGACACTTTAGGTGTCGAATTTGTAGAACCCTCTCCAGTCCAGCGGTCCAATACTGATGTTTGGTAATTCGCATTCGGCAAATCGTAACGACGGGTAGCGTCAATAATCTGATTTCCAAAAACACCATACCAAAACATACTTAAATCGAAATTCTTATAGGCGAAATTTAGATTTAAACCAACAGTGAAATCAGGATGTGGATCCCCTAAATTGATTCTATCAGCATCATCCATTTTACCATCCTTGTTTTGATCAACATAAATTAAATCACCAGGAGTAGCACTTGGTTGATGGGTTCCATTTGCATCAATTTGAGCTTGATTTTGGTAGATCCCATTTGTTTCCCATCCCCAGAAGTAACCAATAGGCTCGCCTTCTTTTGCAATGGTCAGATTTTTCATTCCTGAAGGACCAATATTTACATTACCGTAAATAATCCCTTCATCATTATTGATCTTCAACATTTTGTTTTTGTTCGCCGAAAAGTTAAGAGTTGCTCCATAAGAAAAATCATTGGATTTACCATTGTATCCTAATAATGCTTCGAAACCTCTGTTTTGAACAGTTCCTCCGTTAACGGTTGGAGCACTATTTCCAACATATCCTGGAATTGGCGCATCAATCAAAAGGTCTTTTGTTCTTTTATCGTAGTAATCCAAATTCATGTAAAAATTAGAACCAAAACGGATATCAAGACCTATGTCAGTTTGTTCTGAAGTTTCCCACTTAAGGTCTGGATTGGCAATCTTGGAAGGAGAAGAACCATTAACAACAGTACCTGCATTAAAATTATAATTGTGATTGTTCGCTATTGAAGATAAATACCTGAAATTACCGATATTTTCGTTTCCATTTTGCCCCCAACTTGCTCTTATTTTGACAAAAGTGACCGGACCTAATTTTTCCTTTAAAAAATCCTCTTCAGACATGATCCAACCAGTAGAAATTGAAGGGAAAATAGCATAACGATCATTTGGTCCGAATCGAGATGAACCATCACGACGAACAGTAATCGATGCCATATATCGATCTTTGAAACTATAATTGGCACGCCCGAACAAAGACAATAAAGAATTTGAGTCAAAGGTTCCTCCCGACGATTTACTTTCTATATTTCCAACATTATCAATGTAAGCATAATCAAGACCACCAATAATCAATTCGCTTCCACTACCACTTAGATTCTCATAATTGCTTGTCATTGCTGTAGTTCCTGCAATTACATCAATCTCGTGCTCTCCGAAAGTATTGTTGTAATTGATTGTTGTTTCCCAGTTGGTGCTGTACCAGTTGTTCATGGTTTTACTCACCATGGTTTTATCGTTCTTGGTGATTGTACTCAATTCGTAAATTGGAGTATAAACATCATGCCATTGGTATGCGTAATCAATACCTAATGATGTTTTCACTTTTACATGATCAACAACTTTGTATTCTGCATAAAGATTACCTACAATTTTGTCCGTTTTGTATTCATCATTTAAATAGTACATTCCGGCAACAGGATTAACAATTTCCTGCATGTTACGAATAGGTCTTCCAAATTCTCCATTCTCATTCTTAACCACAGCGATAGGATCAATATTTATAGCCCGAGCCAATGGCGAATTATAAACATTGTTAGGATCTACTCCTTGAGAAGTATAATGAGAATACACCATTGATGTTCCGACTTTTAACTTCTTATCGTAAGAGGTATAATCACCCTTTACACGGAAGTTAACACGTTCATAGCTCGATTTATCTTCTGATACAATACCATCCTGACTAAAGTAAGATAGAGCAGTTGAATACAAAATTTTATCAGTACCACCGTTCAAAGACAAGGTATGACTTTGTATTGGCGCATTTTTTCTGAATATTTGATCTTGCCAGTCTGTTCCTGAACCAATACCTGCAATTTCAGAATCCTGAATCCAATCAGGTGAAGAACTGTTTTTACCAGCATTCAATAATGATTCATTAATAATCATGGCGTAATCCTGTGCATTCAAAACATCCATTTGTCTCCATGCATTCTGAATACCATAGTAACCATCGTAAGAAAGCTTTGCAGCTCCTTGAGTTCCTTGTTTTGTGGTAATAATTACAACTCCATTCGCACCCCTTGCACCATAAATAGCTGAAGCCGAAGCATCTTTCAAAACCTCCATACTTCCAATATCGGTAGAAGCCAAGTAAGAAATATCGCCTACTGGATTGCCATCAATAATATAAAGCGGCTGTGAATTCCCGGTGGTACCAATTCCTCTAATATTGACAGACAAGCTTGCACCTGGCTGACCTGAATCCATTGTTACCTGTACACCTGAAACCTGTCCTTGCAGAGCTTGCTCCGCACGTTGAATTGGCATCTTTTGAATATCCTCTGCCTTTACCGATGATATAGAACCTGTTACAGAGCTCTTTTTCTGAACACCATAACCAATAACAACTACTTCATCCAAGCCCATATTATCTGTGACCATTATAACATTGATCACTTCTTGTGTTCCCACACGAAACTCCTGCGTGGAAAAACCAACCATCGAAAACACAATTATATCGTCTTCATCAACTTCAATAGAGTATTTTCCATCAAAATCTGTTGAAGTTCCAATAGTTGTTCCTTTTACCACTACCGAAGCAAATGGTATGGGTGTACCATCCTCTGCCGAGGAAACGACACCAGTCACAGCATGCCCTTGCGCGAACGTTGTCATGCAAAAGAATGTGAGAAATAAAAACAAAACCGTTTTTTTCATAAATTAGTTAGTTAAGATTAGAAATTAGTTGGATGCTCTATTTGCACAGTCTGCACCTACAACGATTGCAATGTAAGGCCAACAATCC
Source organism: Marinifilaceae bacterium (assembly GCA_016936255.1). GTDB lineage: Bacteria > Bacteroidota > Bacteroidia > Bacteroidales > Marinifilaceae > Labilibaculum. The sequence continues at coordinate 37,026 of JAFGYE010000094.1, forward strand.
TACTTAATCAAAAAAATGGATACATCACAAACTCAACAGCTCTAAAACACCAATACATCATTACTACATCACAGCACAATTACATCCTTATAAAATATTGATTTTTAAATATTTAACTTTTATTAACAATTTAATATTTTTTAAATACACCATACATCAAATTTAAAAAGGGCTAATGATTTTCATCATTAGCCCTTTTTAAAACAGAATTATTTTGGTTGCTTATACTTTCAAAATAAAATCAATTAAATTTTCTTCCCGTGCAATATTAAATTTTTTCCGCAAACGATACCGGCTTATTTCTACTCCACGAACAGAAATATTCATTAGCGGAGCAATTTCTTTTGACGATAGGTTCATTCTTAAATAAGCACAAATTCGTAAATCTTTTGGTGTTAATTGCGGATGCAACACACGTAATCTTTTCAGGAAATCTTCGTGTACCTGATCAAAATGTACTTCGAACTGCTCCCAATCCTGCTCGCTATTGAATTCAGCATCTATAGTTTTCATTAATTGCCTTACTTGAACAAGTGCTGTTGGATCTTTAATCTTTTTCAGAGCCTTTTTTAGTTCTCCTACCGAATAGGAAAGCACCTCGTTTTTATGAATGATATTCATAGTTGAACCGGCTAATTCACGGGTTTTAAATTCAACTTCGCTATGCAATTTATCATTCCGTAGTTGTACAATCTCCTTTTCGGCAATTAGTGCCTCTTCCCTAAACTTTTGTTCCTTTAATCTCAGCTCTTCTTCCTGCTTCTTTTTTAACTGATTTTGCAAATACTTAATTCGATATCTTATAATAATAATGATAGCGTAAATGCAGAACAGTGCAAATAGAATATAAATAGCAAATGCTGTATGAGAGCGATACCAAGGAGGAAGAATGGTAAAATAAAATGTATCCTTGGCTGATTTAACTCCATATTGATTCTCGGAAACTACTTCAAATACATATTCTCCCTCGGGAAGATTAGTATACTCTTTTTGAGAATTATTTACCCATAATGATGGAATTTCATCAAATCCAATTAATTGACATTGATATTGAACTAATTCCGGGTTGCTAAATTGAGGCGCAGAATATTTGAATCGAATGGCATTGCTTTTATAAGGTAATTCAATTCTATTTTCATTATCCGAGTCAAATTGAATTGCATTGGCATTGGAATAAGTTCCATAATAAATAACAGAATCTGTTTTCCCACTTATACGAACTTCTCTAATGATAGTCTGAAATGGATCATTGTATTTTTTCACAACTGTAGGATCATAATGAACAAATCCATCCTCATTCCCAAATAATACATTTTCCTTATCAACAACCGTAACATTCTCAAAAGCTCCAATAAAAGATGATTTTAAGGGAGCGAATGGCTTTTTCAGCATTTCATATGAGTTGTCTACTTGTGATTTTAATAAACCTACATTTTCAGCTTGAAAAAACCAGACATCACCATTTTTTTGCTCAAATAATTTATTCACTGGTTCTTCGCTGTCAAATATATTATTTAAAGACTGATACACTTCAAATTGATCAGATTCTGCAACATATTTATAAAAACCATTGCTGGTTGAAAAAACAATATCATCACGAAGTTTGTGGACATCAATACCCAGGTTTGACTTAAAGCCATCTTCTACTCCATAAAATCTGTACTTTGTACATTTATCCAAATCTTCATTTAAGACCAAACGATACACGCCTTTGTAACCATGACACATCCAAATCGTATTGTCATCATTCCAAACCATTTCTCTGCATGATTCATTGAAACCTTCAATTCTTTTAACAAATTTCCATTTATTATTCGTTTGTTTCGATTTCTGATAAAGTACTAAACCTTTATAGGTTCCACCAATCATTACATTCGGAAACTCTTTTTTATAAATGTAATTCCACCCTCCGGCTATATCAGAAATCAATTTTCCTACCTTTTTATCAATACTAAATGTTCCTTTATTATGTCCGCAAATAAGCTCCCCGTCAACTACTTGCAAATGCCATACTTGTCCCGAGGTATTCTTAACCAATTCGAAAGCCTCTTCTCCATTGCTTAAGCCCCTCGAAAAATCATATTTCCGGGCAAATAATCCAGTGTTGGTTCCCAGATACAAATACCCATCATGATATATTGATGCATAACCTGCTCCAAGATCTTTATCTTTTGGAAAAATGGTAAGAGGAGAACTAATTTCCAAATAATCGATTCCATTATCCAATCCAACCCATAAATTTTCTTTTTGATCCAAAAACAGACTTAAAACGGTATTGTTCTGTAACCCTTTTTCAGTATTGATATTTTGTATTATTTGTCCTTCCTTGTTAATGATATAAACACCATTCCGAACCGTTCCAAAAGCAAATTTTGAATTCCCAAGTGACATTCCTGTATATACCTGATCAGTTTTTAATTTTTGACTAAGCTCATTGTTCCATGAAGTCATCTGAGTACCATCATACAGAAACAAACCGTCTAATGCCGTAGCAATTAAAATCAGATTATTCGAAAAGGGAAGCAAACTAACAACCTCCTTATCAACGAATAACTCACCTCCTTTCACTACATCTAAAGATCTTCCATCGAGCACACAAAGTCCTTTTTTTTGATCTCTTACAAAAAACTGATCCCCAACAAGAAAACTAAAATGAAATTCATTTTCATTCTGAATTTGTGAAATTGCACCATCTCTATAATAGAATATTTTTTGAAACGAATGAAATAGAATACCTTTTTTATAGGGGAAGATCTGCCAAACTTCATCAAATTTCCGATCATTATCAGGCAAAAGATCAACGAGAGAATGATAGCTCAACTTCCCTTGATTATCGGGCTTTAAATATCCAAATTCGTTATATGCACCAACAAATACCTGCCCCAAACTATCTACTGCCAACGAACGAACAACTGAATTATTGGGCATTGGAATCACACGCCAATTGTTTCCATCAAATTCCAATACTCCCTCATTATTAGCAAAATAAAGCAACCCATTGGGTGTTTGTGCAATGTCCCAGTTCTGAGTTCCTCCTTTGTAATGACTTCGGGAGAAATTTTTTATAAAAGGAATCCCATTGTTCTTCACTCCTGAAAAAGCGAAAAAACCGGTAAGGGAAATTAAAAGGAAAATAATTGAAATTCTTTTCAAGATAGGATCTGTTTTGTTTCGCTGAAATTTAAGAGGTTTCTAAGAATAATCCAAACTAAAAGAATATTGGTTCTTTTATTCTATATTAAATCTTCTCAATTTTAAAGCTTCAACAAAAAAATATCATGCACTAGGTCACTTATTTGCGTTTGTTTAATGATAAAAACGCCCATCAAACAAATATTTGATGAGCGAATGAATTATTTTAACTTTTATTGTTTACAAAAAAGAGGCAATCCCAACCATTGACTTAAAACGAATACATGTCTGAAATATACGGATTTGCCTGCCTTACTGAAAATTTACAACATAAAGAAAACTATTTAGTAAGTCGGGATGCAGAAAGCTAACTCATAAGCTAGTTCATTCCAGCCAGATATCTTTCTGCCTCAATAGCAGCCTGACATCCTGATGCTGCTGATGTTATTGCCTGCCGGTAATTTGGGTCTTGTACGTCGCCACAGGCAAAAACTCCTTTAATGTTTGTCATTGGAGTGCCTGGCTGAGTTAGAATATAACCTTGTTCATTTGTATCAATATAATCAGAGAATACATCTGAATTGGGATGATGACCAATAGCCAAAAAGAATCCATCAATAGCAATTTTCACTTCTTTTTCCATTGGAGTACCGGATTTACTAATTAATATACAGCCTTCTACCCCATTTTGTCCTGTTAACTCCTTAGTAGAGTGTTCGAATAAAATTTCAATGTTCGCTGTTTTAAATACTCTTTCCTGCATTGCTTTCGATGCTCTTAAAAAATCTTTGCGGACAATTAGGTAAACCTTTCTGCACAAGCCAGCTAAGTAAGAAGCCTCTTCGCAGGCTGTATCGCCACCGCCTACAACTGCAACATCTTTTCCTCTGTAGAAAAAACCATCGCAGGTAGCACAGGCTGAAACACCCGAACCTCTAAATTTTTCTTCGCTCTCTAAACCCAAATATTTAGCCGTAGCTCCTGTAGCTATAATTACCGAATCGGCTTCAATATCTTTATTCCCATCTACTTTTAATTTAAACGGCCGTTCGTTCAAATTTACTTGAGTAACAATACCCCAGCGGCAATCGCAGCCAAATCGTTCGGCTTGTTTTTTTAGTTCGCCCATCATTACAGTTCCAGTTACTCCTTCTGGATATCCCGGGAAATTATCAATTTCAGTAGTTGTGGTTAATTGTCCGCCTGGCTGCAAACCTTCATAAACAACAGGATTTAAATTTGCTCTTGATGCGTAAATTCCGGCAGTATAGCCTGCTGGTCCCGAACCAATTATCAAACACTTTACTCTTTCTATATTCTCTTTACTTTCCATCTTTTTCTTCTTTCTATATTCTTAAGAAACTTTCTTCATCTTTTCCAACATGGTCTTAAGAATCACCTCGTCGGTTACTTCCATTCCCTCATTTGCCAAACGACCAATATTCCGAATAGTAGCTTCCACATTATCATCAACAATACCATTCATTCCATTCAAACAATTGTGATTCATAGCTAATAATGATGATTGAATTGCGGCACTTACGCTTGCCGCAATTTTATGCGAACAACCATACTTTGCGCCATCACAAATCATACCGGTTACACCCCCTGTCATATTCTGTAATGTCATCCCCATTTGTTTAAAATCACCTCCCATAATGTAAGTAATTCCACATCCTGCACCGGCAGTAGACAATAATACGCCACAAAGTGCCGATAACTGACCTACAAAAGATTTCATGTAAATGGTAACCAATAATGCCAAAGCCAAAGCTCTTAGTAATTTCTCATGACTCACTTTAAATTCCTCTGCGGCAACAACCACAGGCAGGGTAACACTTATTCCCTGGTTTCCGCTGCCACAATTAGACATCACAGGCATTGCACTGCCTGCCATTCTTGCATCTGAAGCGGCGGCTGTAAGCATTATGGACCGGCTCATTAAATCCTCCTTAAGGATTCCTTTCCGGATATTAATCATCATCGATTTACCCACCTGAAGTCCGTAATTTCCCTTTAAACCTTCCTCTGCGATGGACTTATTAAGCTTTACTCCTTTTTCAATGAAAGCGATATCGGCTATGTCAACGGTATTGATAAACTCATAAATACTACTAAAGTTCCAGTCTTTCATACTAATACCGGTATCTTTTACCGATTCAGAAGTACTGCTGTAAATAATACTTCCATTTCGTTCAGCTAAAACCACATTTGTGTGTCGATCCTGAATCACAACACGACCTGTATTTTCACCCTTAAAGCAGATGCATTCGATGTACAGTTTAGCCACACCATATTTTACATCTACCTGAACTTTTCCTTGGCTCACAAAGGTTTGCGCCAATTCAACAATGTCAGGACTAATTCTATCCAGAACTTCTAATCCTGCCATAGGATTTCCTCCCAAAGCACCCAAAGCCCCTGCAATCGTTAAACCAACCATACCCGAACCTGGAATTCCAACTCCCATTCCATTCTTAAAAATGTTTCCACTTACGTGAAATTCAATTCGCTCGGGAATTTGGTTCAAGATCTCTCGTGCTTTTGCTGCAGCATAAGCCACCGCTACCGGTTCCGTACACCCAAGTGCCGGAACAAACTCTTCTTTTAGTTTTTGTAGGTAAACTTCCTTCATTACTGATTTTTCAAGAAAAACACACTTTATGTTTTTCGATAATTTACTTGTGGTTGGTTAATAGTTTAAGACAAAAGAGCGGACCGGTCAATCATTCTTACCAACCGGTCCTAACTAAATCAAAACAGACTAATGATTTTGTTGTACTACTTTTTAGGATTCATGATTACTTCAACAGTATTCACGTTCTTTAATATTTCTTTTACAAATTTCTGAATCGAGTCTGCATCGATATTTTCAATCAATTTTATGTAATCTTCCTTAGAAGTCAGTTTTGAACCTAACATTAGATTGTTTTGGATACTGCTCATCCAGAAAGAGTTTTGCAATTCAGCTTCTTCTCTGCTTTTAATGAAATTGTTCTTAATCTCATTTAAGTCAACAGCATCACAAGCTTCATTTTGAATTTTAACAATTTCCTCCTTGACAATTTCAACCAAACGATCACGCTTTTCAGGATTACAATCGAAACTGATATTCAATGAGAATTCCGGTGTTGGTAGTTTAGATGATGATGGACTAACTCCAACACCATAAGATCCACCTTCCTCTTCACGAATCGTTGTCATATATCTTTTAGACAGAAGCTGAGACACTACGTTAAGCATCACTCTGTTCTCTAAAGTATAATCGAAATCGCCCTGCAAGGCATAATTCACAGTTGTTTTAGGAACTGCCATTTCACGATCAAAAATTCTGCTTGTTTTTCCTTTGGCAGGACCCACTTTATGATCTAAATATGTTTCTTTTTTGTTCGTAGAGCTAATGTTACCAATATACTTTCGAATCATTGGTAAATGTTCCTTCTCGTTAATATTACCAACAAAAATGAAGGTAAAATCACTGGCATCAGAGAAACGCTCACGGTAAATTTCCGAGGCTCTGTTAAAGTCGATCTTATTAATAAAATCTTCTCCAAAAAGCAAAGTGCGTGGAGAATAATTTGTCGATAATAAAGCTATAGTATCCTGAAGTGCTTTATTATTGTCTACTTTTATGTTTGCAACATAATCTCTCATACGTGCCATCTGTGCACTAAAAGGAGCTTCTTCGAAACGAGGTGCTTCAAAATTCAGGTAAAGCAATTGTAGTAAAGTCTCAAAATCCTGAGGAGAAGCAGAACCTGAAAATCCTTCTGTCAATTCTCCTAAACTTGCATTCAAACTAACAATTTTACCTGCTAATTTTTTCTGTAACTGAGTTGCATCAAACTCCCCAACACCTGACATTTCAACAATACTTGTCGCCATATCAGCGGAAGTAAGATCTTTATCAGCAATTAATGATGTTCCTCCAAAACTGAAAGAAGACATTGAAATTTCATCCTTACTGTATTCAGTAGGAAGAATAACTACTTTTGCTCCATTCTCAAGAACATAACCTTTAGCATCAGTTCCCTCAACTCCGAATTGGCTTAAAATCTTAACCGGCTTCAACTTCTTAGCAACAAGAGGCTGATTGCCTGCTTCATCAATATAAGCTTCCACATTCGAAGATTTCACTTTAGCTGCAACAGCTAATAATTCTTCTTTAGTTGGGTAAACTTGTGTTTCGTTATCAGGACCTTGTAATATTAATGCTGAATTATCAACATTAGAATAAGACTTTACAAACGCATTCACCTCATCGAGTGTGATGGCTGGAATTGTTTTAGCTGCAAATTCCATTTCCCACTCCAACGAAGGAAATGGTTCTGCTTTTAAGAATAAGTCTGCTAATTGCTCCGCCCACTTATCATTTGTAATTTTGCTGTAATTTGCAGCATATGACTCATATGATCTCATGTATTGCACCTTGGTTCTCTCAAGCTCCGAAGCAGTAAAACCATAACGTTTAACACGTTCCAACTCTGTTAATGCTTCAGTAAAAGCTTCCAGTTCTTTACCAGATTTTGGCACAAGGTAAATATAGTCAGCACCTTTGGTACGCGCTAAATCATATCCTCCAAACTCAATACCCATAGCCGAACATTCCAATTTCTTGGTTTTTTCAGAGATACGGGCAGCAAGCATCTGATTGAACATACCCTTGGCTAAATCGTTTCTTTGAGTGGTTTCATTCTTAACAGCATCCAAATCGCGGCGGAATAGCCACATAATACTAAGATTTTTAGCTTCCTTGTCTTTAGCGGCAACATAACCAACTTCTTTTGAATCCTCAATCTTAGTATAAGTGCGCTCTGCAGCATTTTTTTTCATTGGAATTTTTGAAAATAAATCCTTTACTTTCTTCTCAATATCTTCTGCATCTACATCTCCAACAATAACTACAGCTTGTAAATCCGGACGATACCACTTGTCGTAATATTCGCGAAGTGCTGAATGTTCAAAATGATCAATCACATCCAAAGAACCGATCACATCACGCTCTGCATACTTCGAATTATTATACATCACCGATGATGTTTGATCTCCCAAACGCTTACGAACATTTCTTCTGGTACGCCACTCTTCATGAATAACACCACGCTCCGACTCAATTTCTTTGCCTTCCAGCAATAATCCACCAGACCAGTCATGCAAAACCAATAAAGCGGAATCTACTAATCTTTCATTTCCTGTAGGAATATTACTGATATTGTAAACCGTTTCGTCCTGAGCTGTGTAAGCATTAATGTCACGACCGAAAAGAATACCATTCTTCTCCAGATAATCCAGCATGTTTTTACCCGGAAAATTCTGAATACCATTAAAAGCCATGTGCTCCAGAAAATGCGCCAATCCATTTTGAGGTTCTTCTTCAAGGATGGCACCAACGTTTTGTACAAAATAAAAACTGGCACGATCTTTTGGTTCCTCATTATGCATCACATAATAGCTTAAACCATTAGATAACTTACCGTGTTTTACCTTCGAATCCAAAGGTATTGTTGTAGTGTTCTGAGCTTGCGTTATCAAACCTGAAAATAAAATACTCACAAGGAGTAGAGTAACAATTTTGTTCATACTTTAAATTTTACGTTATAAGTTCTTCTCATTAAAAATCCGAGAGAAAAGTGTTCTCAGGTTGCCATTAATTCCTAATTGATAAAACTTGTGGTGTTCAATTGGGAATCGATGGGTGGTCTTCATAGCATAAAATTAAATTTCGAAAAAAAGAGCAGGGAGTTTCTTAGATCAGATATTGGGGTAAATAACTTAACGTCCCTGCCCTTTTCACCACTAACTACTGTTTGTTGTTGTTTATCTTGATTTTGTTTTATCAGCTTTAGAATCTATTCAAGTTTGATGATGAGATGACAGGGATTGCCGGCCCTGCCATCTGCATCAACCCTACTAACCACGTTTTCATTCTTTACCTATGAAAACTCACTAACTAATATTGATTCTTAAATGCCTTTTTATTGTCCTGTTAAAACAAAATAATTTCTCTTTTAATCAACTACTTAATTGCCGCTGCCGTTTTTTTTTGCTTGAAATTTTTAATTCCTTCATCCAGAAATCTTACAAAATTGTTTACATCTAAATCGTAAGCTCTTGGTGTAGCTACATCTTTACCGTCCGAATCAAGCAGGCAGTAATATGGCTGAGCATTTATATTATATCTTGTAATTTGAAAATCTGCATTTTTCTTTCCTAAAGTCTTCTTCTTTTTACCATCATAATTGGAAACAATCCACTCTTCTTTAGGCAATTCTGTTTTATCATCAACATACATGGCAATAACAATGTAGTCTTCCTGCAAACGCTTCAACACTTGTGGGTCAGACCATACATTCGCTTCCATTTCGCGGCAGTTAACACAACCGTGACCTGTGAAATCCATAAATACAGGTTTGTTTTGCTGTTTTGCTGCTGCCATTCCTTCCTTGTAATCGAAATATCCGTTTAAGCCATGAGGTAAATGTAAAAAGTCAGAATACTTAGCGCTATGGGCTTCCTGATGAACTGCTCCGCTATTGCCCGCATTATTTCGTACAATCTGATTGATATCAAAATCCTGAGTTGCTTGTGGTGGAATATATCCTGAAAGAGCTTTTAAAGGGGCTCCGAACATTCCTGGAATCATGTAAACGACAAACGAGAAGGTTACAACCGCCAATAATAAACGAGGAACACTAACAAATTTCAGTTCACTGTCATGAGAAAATTTCAATTTACCTAATAAATACAATCCCAATAAGGCAAACACTACAATCCAAACTGCAAGATAAATTTCACGATCTAAAATTCCCCAATGGTAAGTTTGATCAGCAATACTTAAGAATTTTAAACCTAAAGCCAATTCTATAAAGCCTAAAACAACTTTTACTGAATTTAACCATCCACCCGACTTCGGCATTTTATTCAACCATCCCGGAAAAATGGCAAACAATGTAAATGGCATAGCAAATGCTGTTGAAAATCCTAACATTCCAACAATTGGCATTAAAACTTCACCTCCTGCCGAGGCAACTAAAATGGCGCCCACAATAGGTCCTGTACATGAGAACGAAACCAAAACCAAAGTAAATGCCATAAAGAAAGCACCCAATAATCCACCTTTATCTTCGTTTGATACAGACTTATTCACCATCCAGCTTGGCATGGTAATTTCGAACATTCCAAAAAAGGATGCCGCAAATACCATAAAAATTAAAAAGAAGAAAACATTAGGAACCCAATGCGTTGATAGAAAGTTGGCAAAACCCGGCCCCATAACAACAGCGAGTAAAGTACCAATAAAAGTATATATCGCAATAATAGAAAATCCATAGAAGAAAGCCTGCATTCTACCTTTGGCCTTGTTTTCACTGCTGTGCATAAAAAAACTAACCGTCATAGGAATCATAGGGAATACACAGGGAGTAAAAATTGCGGCTAAACCACCTAAAAAGGCAAAAATAAATACTGCCCAAAGTCCTTTCTTGTCTTTAGATTCTTTTACCGGTGCCGGTGCTTCAGCTTTCACTTTTTGTGCTGCTGTTGCAGCTCCACCTTTAATTTGCAAATCAAAATCATTATCCCCCATTACACATTGTCCCGAAACATCGGAACAAGTCTGATATTCGAAGGTTCCTTTTACATGCAGCGGCAATTCCTTCACCAAAATACTTTGGCGCATCTCAGCTTCATTCTCGAAATAGCTTACTTCACCACCCCAAACTTCATCCTGATGCTTATGGGCATTGATTGGTTTTACTTCACCTATTCGTTCGTAGCTTGAATTTTCGGTAAAATCAAATTTAATGACTATTGGTCCCAACTCTGGGTCGAAATCGTTTGAGTATACATGCCACGATTTATCAATCGATGCCTTAAAAACAACATCCAGCTGATCACCTACTTTTACCTCTTTATTCGAAAACTCAACTTTCCACTTGGCAGGTTGCAAGACTTGTCCAAACGAAAATCCGCTAAACATTACCATCAGAATGGCAAAAACTGTAAATTTCAATTTCATTATTTAATTATTTTATAAATTGGATATTGCTCATTTAGGTATTATCCAATGCAATTGAGTTGAATTGGTTTTTTTGATTCTTCTTTTACTTCTGTCTTGTTACTGTAGAGACAACCAAAACCAGTAATAGGGTGAAAACTAAAATGAAAAAAAAGCTAATATTTGTTAATTACTAAGCTATTACAAGCACCTCAATTATCATTCACTCCATTATTTTGTTTATTCAAACTAATGTAATTACACTGATAATCTATACAAATCAAAAATGCTTTCAATCCAGATTAGATAAAAATTACGATTCTATAAAAGTTCACGTTTTTAGTAATATTTTTTATCGGATCAGAACAAAAAGCTGTGTTTTGGTTCGTTTTAATTAAATATGCCTGCGCTTTGCTTGTGAAACTAACTTCTTCCTGATTTTAAAATGATCATCTCTGTTTTTACCAAAAAAAAATAATTTCCTACTGGATTCCATATTCAAGCTTATGTGCAAAAGAAAAGAGGATGTCTCATAGCAAAGTAGACATCCTCTTTTTCATGATCTTTTGTTTTTTTGAGATTAAACTGCCTTATACTGC
>JAFGYE010000095.1 GCA_016936255.1 Marinifilaceae bacterium
ACTTAACAGGTTTATTTTTGCTGAAAGCCTTATAAACAGCTGTAGGTCAGAAAATCGATGTTTGAGTAAGATGTATAATAAAATATATAAAAAGATCTGGAAATCCGATAACGATTCATTTATTTTGTCGTCTTTTCAGATTCGAAATAAATACCAATGAAAAAATATATATAAATCAAAAATTCATTAAACTATGCTATTTGATTTTAAATTGATAAAATCTGTTTACGAACAAATGCCTGAAAGGGTGAAAAATGCCCGTAAGAATTTAGGCAAACCACTTACCTTGAGCGAGAAAATTTTGTACTCACATTTATCCGTAGAGGAAAAAGGTAATAAGTTTACAAGAGGAGAAGATTATGTGAATTTTGCTCCAGATAGAGTTGCTATGCAGGATGCAACGGCACAAATGGCACTTTTGCAATTTATGAATGCCGGGAAAACTAAAGTTTCTGTACCATCAACGGTTCATTGCGATCACTTAATTCAGGCATCAATTGGTGCAGAGAAAGATTTGGCCGATGCAAAACAACAAAACAACGAAGTTTATGACTTTTTAGAGTCTGTTTCTCAGAAATATGGAATTGGATTCTGGAAGCCGGGTGCAGGTATCATCCATCAGGTAGTTCTTGAAAATTATGCATTTCCAGGAGGAATGATGATTGGAACCGATTCTCATACTGTTAATGCAGGTGGACTGGGAATGATTGCAATTGGTGTTGGTGGTGCCGATGCTGTTGATGTGATGGCTGGAATGCCCTGGGAATTGAAAATGCCTAAATTAATAGGGGTGAAGTTGACTGGAAAATTAAGCGGTTGGGTTTCTCATAAAGATGTAATATTAAAAGTTGCCGGAATTTTGACCGTTAAGGGAGGAACCGGTGCTATTGTTGAATATTTTGGAGAAGGTGCTGATTCAATGTCTTGTACCGGTAAAGGAACCATTTGTAATATGGGTGCAGAAATTGGTGCAACTACATCTATTTTTGGTTACGATCAAAATATGAGTAACTATCTTCGTCACACAGGACGTGAAGATGTTGCTGATTTGGCTGATGTGGTAATGGAACATCTTCGTTCCGATGAAGAAGTTTATGAGAATCCTGAAACATATTACGATCAGGTAATCGAAATCAACTTATCCGAAATGCAGCCATATATTAACGGTCCTTTTACTCCTGATTTAGCTCATAGTTTAAGTGAATTTGGAAAGGCTGTTAAAGAAAATAATTACCCTCAGACATTAGAGGTTGGTTTAATTGGATCGTGTACAAATTCGTCTTACGAAGATCTTTCAAGAGCAGCATCTTTGGCCAAACAGGCTAAGGATAAAAACTTGAAAGTAAAAGCGGAATTTGTGGTGACTCCAGGTTCAGAGCTTGTAAGATATACAACGGAGCGTGATGGCATTTTAAAGGAGTTTGAAGACATCGGCGGAGTAATTATGGCCAATGCCTGCGGACCTTGTATCGGACAATGGAAACGTCATACAGAGGATCCAACCCGTAAGAATTCTATTATAACTTCATTTAATAGAAATTTTGCCAAACGAAATGATGGCAATCCTAATACTCATGGCTTTGTAGCATCGCCGGAATTGGTCACAGCTTTGGCTATTGCCGGAGATCTTTGTTTTAATCCGATGACAGACACTTTGATTAATGAAGATGGTATTGAAGTGAAATTAGATGAACCAAAAGGTTTTGAATTTCCTCCCAATGGATTCGATATGAAGGATTCTGGTTATTTGGCTCCCGGTGCTGATGGAAGTGCTATTGTTATTAATGTGAATGAGAGTTCGGAGCGTCTGCAGCTACTTGCCCCATTTCAAGCCTGGGATGGCAAAGACTGGACTGGCTTGAAATTATTGATTAAGGCAAAAGGAAAATGTACAACCGATCATATTTCTATGGCAGGACCTTGGCTAAGATACCGAGGGCATTTGGATAATATCTCTAATAACATGCTGATTGGTGCCGTTAATTATTTCAACGAGGAAACGAATTCAATATTTAATCCGGTAAACGGAAAATATGAAGAGGTGCCGATTACTGCAAGAGATTTAAAAGCCAGTGGATTGGGTTCAATTGTTGTTGGGGATGAAAATTATGGAGAAGGCTCATCAAGAGAACATGCAGCAATGGAGCCAAGACATTTAGGCGTTAAGGTAGTAATCGTCCGTTCTTTTGCCAGAATTCACGAAACGAACCTTAAGAAACAAGGCGTTTTGGCATTGACATTTGCAAACAAATCAGATTATGATAAAATTCAGGAGAAGGATAAATTTGATGTGATCGGATTAACAAATTTTACTCCAGGGAAACCTTTGAAATTAATTGTTACGCATGAAGATGGGGCAAAAGATACAATTGCCGCGAATCATACCTACAACGATGTTCAAATTGAGTGGTTTAAAGCAGGAAGTGCTTTAAATTTAATCAGAATTCAAAACGCAAAATAAACAATAAACATTTCCTAACGTGAAATCAGTCTCCCCGGTTGGTTTCCAAACCTAAAGTTTAGACCATATGAAAAAAACATTAAAACAAACTTTGTTCAAAAAAATTAAGGAACATAGACCTAGAACAAAAAGATTATTGGAAGAATACGGGGATGTAGTTGTTGATCAGGTTACGATATCCCAAATAATTGGAGGAATGAGGGGACTGAAATCTTTGGTTACTGATATTTCCTACCTGGATCCGGATGAAGGGATACGTTACAGAGGATTTACATTGGATGAAGTAATTAAAGGCTTACCGAAACCCAAAGGGGGAGACATGCCTTACGTTGAAGGTTTGTTTTATTTGCTCCTTACGGGAGATATTCCAAATCAGGAAGAGGTAATGCAGGTTGTAGATGAATTTAGCAAGCGTAGAATTGTACCTCGCTATGTTTATGAGGTAATTGATTCATTTCCTTGCTGCAGTCATCCAATGGCAATCTTTTCAACGGCTATTCTTACATTAAACAGGGAATCTGTTTTTAACAGACAGTACCATGCCGGATTAAATAAGAAGGAGTATTGGGATGCTACCTATGAAGATTCGTTAAATTTACTTGCTAAACTTCCTGAGATAGCTTCTTATATTTATAATAAATTGTACCGTCAGGGACCAAGAATTCAATCCAATCCTAATTTAGATATGGGAGCCAATTTTGCTCACATGATGGGGGTTGCAAAGCCTTACGACGATGTGTCGCGTTTGCATTTCATCATTCATAGTGATCATGAAAGTGGTAATGTGAGTGCGCATACAGGCCATTTGGTGGCCAGTTCATTATCAGATATTTATCTTTCTATATCTGCAATGATTAATGGTTTGGCTGGTCCATTGCATGGTCTTGCCAATCAGGAAGTTTTAAGATGGTTGCAAGAGGTAATGGATAAAATGGACAATCGGATTCCTTCTAAAGAAGAGATGACCCAGTTTGTGTGGGATACATTAAACTCAGGTCAGGTAATTCCGGGTTTTGGGCATGCTGTATTGCGTAAGACTGATCCAAGATATATGCTTCAGCGTGAATTTAGTTTGAAACATCTGCCTGAGGATCCTATTTTTAAATATGCGGATATGCTTTATCAAGTAGTTCCGGATATTCTTAAAGAGCATGGTAAGGCGAAGAATCCTTGGCCAAACGTTGATGCACAATCCGGTGTAATTCAGTGGCATTACGGAGTTACCGAATATGATTTTTATACCGTTCTTTTCGGTATTGGCCGTTCAATTGGAATTTGTGCCAATGTAATTTGGGACAGGGCTTTAGGATATCCTTTGGAAAGACCAAAATCAATTACAACTGATATGCTTGAGAAAATTGCCGGAATCAAGAAAATGGTGGAAGCTGAAGAATAAATACATTTTATATATAATACGACTGAGCTGATTTCTGAAAGGAAATCAGCTTTTTTTTCAGCAAAAAAAAACTGCATAAAAGTTGGTGAAGACTTTTATACAGTTTTGCGCAAAAACTAACAATATGGAAAACGTTCCAATGAATTCTAATTTAATTTTGAAAGAAAAGAGAATTACTTTAAATCCTGCTACACAATTCTAACCCTAACCTAAACCACGCAGGATTTAAAGTATCCTCGCAGCAGAAGCACATGCTGCTAATCCGTCTCATTTCACAATTTGGTCAGTAACCTTATTGTGATATCCCTTTCACCTTACAAAAATGGATGTTTTTTTAGAAAGAAAAATCATTGGTTTTACCCAATATGCAGGATGGAAACACTCAAAAAAAATGGGTGATTTACGCCATTCTAGTTGTTCGCCTTGAGTAATGGCTTGATGGTGAGGGATTGGGAAAAGAAAAGCCAATCGATATCCGATTGGCTTTTCATGTTAATTATTTTTCAGAGGAGATTAGCAATCCCCGGATTTCAAGTTCTAATTTCTCGAGGTCTTTGCCAACCTGGCTTTTCATATTTTTAAATTTATCGGTTATATTATTCGATAAATTTTTATAGTAGTCAACTCCGTTTAAGAGGTTGTCTTTGTACTTTTCAAGAGATCTAAGTTGTTTGGCCACAGGATTATGAAGCTCATCAATTTGTTCTTTTAAATAGTCAACATACAGGCTCATTTCTTTTATGAACATATGAGGCCGGTCTGTTCTAACAATCAGATTCGTTCTGTTGTAAATGTGATCAACCATTTCCTTCAATTTAGCCTTTTTCGAAAAATAGGCCAGGTTTGGTCCCGGACAAATCGAAACCCCATCACCATCTGCTTTTGTATCGATGTGATTGACCAAAAAAGAAGATGCCGATAAACCTTTACACAAACAGGTTTTTTCAAGAAGTAAGCTAACTTCTTTTTCATATTCTTTTTCCGGAAGATTTTTCTCTTTTAAATCAGCCAGTTTTAACTTTTGATATTGAACAGAAGCTGTGCAAATAGGTTTTTCTGTAAATTCAGTATTGGCTAACATGTATTTTTTTGTACATGCGCTTCCTGGCTTGTTCTCTGCAAATTTCTTAAGAACATCTCTGTCTCGGGTGTTTGCAACAAGGTTGTTGTAACGAACGCCTAGAGGAGAAGCATGACTAAGCTTTAAATCCTTTTCCTGAGCTTCCTCAAGCAGGTGTAAGGTATTTTCATCAACATCGCAAGCTTCCGGAACTAAAAGAAATGGAGATCCCCACCCAATTGAGTCGAGATTGTAATGATCCATAAGGAACTCCTGCTCTTCAGCTGTTCCAACTCCACCTTGAGCTGTGATTCTTATGTCTAAATTTGATTTTGGACAGGTTCTTTCTTTTCCCTTTAGAGCTTGAAATAAAATCTCATTAAGAGTTACTCTTAATTCTTCTCTGTTATTCTTAAATTCTTCAAGAATTGGGCCCATTAAAAAGCCTTCGGTTGCAAAAGCATGACCACCACAATTCAGACCGGATTCAATTCGGAACTCCGAAATCCAGATTCCTTTTTTAGCAAGGAATTTACCTTGTATTAAAGCAGAGCGGTAATCACTTACTTTCAGAACAATTTTCTTCTTTATATGGCCGGTTTCATCCGGATAAAAGTCTTCAAATTGCTCTAAATAACCATATAAGCGTGGGTTCATTCCGGCAGATAAAACCATGGAGCTCTCCAGGTTACTCATGGCAAATCCACGAAGAGCTGCATGTGCATCGTTGTATTCTGCAGGTAATTGCTCACCTTCATAAAAGTTATCTTTGTCTAGCTTGGTCATGATGTTTACATCAATAGAACCAAGGGGAAGGTTTTTTACCAACCATTCTTTCGCTTCTTTTACGTAAGAATTGCCTTCAAATTTTTCTTTAAATTCTTTTTTTACTTCTGAAAAATCAGGAAGTAAATCAAGATATTCTTCAAGATTTTCTTTCTTTTCTTGTACGGATGATTTTAGATTCTCAAATTTCTCTTTTACGATCTTATCTATCAAATTAAGATAAGAGGTGATTCTTTCTGCACGAAAATCTTTAGTCTTCTCCGAAATTGGTAAAAATGGCAAACTGAGTTTATTGCAATACAATTCTCTCATTTTCTCAAGTAGAATATCATCAACAATTGATACAACCGATGAAATTCCTAAATGAGCCACTTTTACAGGAGTGTCCACCGTAAATCCGGTTCCCATAACTGGGATATGGAAACTATGTCCTAAAATTTTACTCATGTAATTGGATATTGATTTTTATGATTTTTTTTGCAAATTTCACAAGCTAAATCAATAGCATTTAGCTATAAAATTGCCTTGCGCAAGTTAGCCTATTTGTCAATGATATCAAAGCTATTTCGCGTATTTATATTTCTTATTCAGGAAAAACGAATAAAACATGAATAAGATAGAAGAGCCTGATAGATAAAGAGAAAACGGTATTTAAAACAGCAGATATTGTTCTTTTGAAGGAGTAAGATCAATGTTTTCAATTTTTAGTAGTTTAGCTTTATTGGCAAGTCCTCCGGCATAACCCGTAAGTTTCCCATTTTTTCCGATAATCCGATGACAGGGAATGATTATAGGTATCGGGTTTTTTGAATTGGCCATTCCGATTGCTCTACAGGCAGAAGGTTTATTAATAGCAATGGCAATATCCTGATAAGAACATGTTTCACCATATGGAATCTTCAGAAGTTGATTCCATATTTGTTTTTGAAAAGCAGTTCCATCAGGCGAGAGTTTTATATCAAATGTAGTTCGCTCATTGGTAAAGTAGGAAATTAATTGATCGGCAACCGTCTTTAATTTATTGGAATCTTTGATCCAATTTGGTTTTAGTTTATTTGATTGATTTTTTTCATCAAATAGAATTTGTTTAAGACCACTATCATCTGCAACAAGCAACAAATTACCCAAAGGAGACGGAAGAATATCGTAGTAGATCATGGTAGTTGGTTTAGAAATAACGATGCGTTAGTCCTTGTCAATGTAATAATATTTTAACGAACAACAGCGAATCTTGCTTTTCTGTACTGTGAAAATAATTAATCTGATAATAAACCATTTATTACTACCGAAGAGCAGAAGCATCCGAATAAAGGCGGCATATATGAAATGGTACCTACATTTGATCTTTTATTTTTGCTTTCAGCGAGTACAACTGCATCTTTAGATACCTCTTCGGGAGAAAAAACGACTTGTACGCCCTCGTGTACACCCAATTGGTGAAGTTTTTTACGAAGCATTCTTGCCAATTTGCAGTTATAAGATTTGGAGATATCAGTAATCTGAATTTTTGTTGGGTCCATTTTTCCTCCAGCACCCATTGCGCTCACAATTTTTAGATTGTTTTTTAAACTGTGGTAGATTAGAAAAATTTTTGGAGCCAAAGTATCTATTGCATCCAAAACATAGTCGTACTTTTTTTCTCGTAAAACTTCAATCATTCTTTCGTCACGAAGGTATTCGTTAAGTACGTTGAGTTTTAAATTAGGATTGATATCCAAAAGACGTTCGCCCATTACTTTCGCCTTATCTTTCCCCAGATTACTAATACTTGCGGGGAGTTGACGGTTGATATTTGTAATTTCAATATCGTCGCCATCAACAATGGTCATTTCTCCAACACCGGCGCGACATATTTGTTCTGCCGCGTAAGCTCCAACACCACCTAGTCCAACAACCAGAACATGTGCATTTTTTAGTTTGTCCAATTTATCATTCCCAAGAAGCAGTTCTGTTCTACTTAGCCATTCTGTATTCATCATTTATTAAAACAGGTCGTAAAATTTGATAGTAATTCTTTTTGTAGATCCTCTATTTTAAGATCTTTTATAGTAGCTGCCTTTTTGTATATTTCTTCAATATCTGTATCACTGTCATCCGTTTCAAGAAATATTTTTTTTACAGGAAGTGTTTTGAAAATGTGTTGTAAATTCTTATTAATCAGTAAAGCCTTTCCAAATGAAATGTAACATCCCAATTCTATTAAATCTTCGGCAATTTGCAAGTTCTTAACAAATCCATGAATAATCCATGGCAGCTTAGTATTTGTTTTTTTACGAATGCTGATTATTTCTGAATAACATTTTACGCAATGGATAATTACAGGCTTATTAAACTGATCGGCTATCTGCAATTGTTTCAAAAATATTTCTTTCTGAATGGAAAGAGGAGTTTCGATGATTCGATCAAGCCCTATTTCTCCAATGGCTAAAACTGACGGGTATGAAGCCAGATTTTCTATGTTATTCAATGTCGAAGGAATGTTTATGGACTTAATTGCCCATGGATGAATTCCTACAGAATAAGATACCGTTTGGCTGTCTAACAGTTGTTCTTCCGACTGAATTGGTAGGATAGAACGAACATTGGACTGATAACTACAGTTATGCGTATGTATATTGATATAGGATACCACGGATGAAGCTATTTTTTGGCAAAAATACAAATATTGCTGATTGATCCAAATTTCCTGCTTTATGCAGGGAGTCTTGATTGTATAACGTTTTAATAACTTGAGCTTTGAGAAAATGGAAGCATGAATTTGTTTAATTTAGAATAAAAAAATTAGCGTAAGCCTTGCAAAAGCAGAGATTCTTCCTTAGCTTGCAAGTAATAAGAGAACGTTCTTTGTATATAAGATAATAGCATACCGCATTAATTAGCGATTGTTAAACTCAACATTTATAAGATACCGAGAAAGCTACAAGCTTGCTAAAGCAGGCCCCAACCTTCGGGTTGTTTCGGCACAGGGGAAACTTGATCAGGCTGGCACTCAAATCCTGTCATTTAGGAGTTTAAAATCCTATTAATTAGTGCGGTTTTTTTATGCTTTTTTTTAATATGTCAGAATGGCGTAAGTTAGCTCGTAATAAGATGTATAAGGCTTAATAATCATTGACAGGTGGTTGTTGTATAATTGAATTTTCTTCTCGTTTTATGAGATATTTAGTACCTCCTTCATAAAAGCTCAATTCAATAACATTCCAGCAAATTAGTTTCACGACTATTCGTTCTGCCTTGTAACGACTAATTTTTGCAATTCTGCAAAATAGATTGAGACTAATCTCTTGATTATTATTGAGGTATTCCATTAGAATGGTCTCTGTTTCGGTGTATTTTAAATAAGTGCCAATTGGTTTTGATTTTTGTTTCCAAACTTCAAGAAGAACTTTGTTTGCCAAAATATTTTCATCATCTCTTCTCAGGTACGCCAACCATTTCCCTTTCTCATTTTCGGCATAATGAGGCATTTTTTTTGAAGGATGTACAGTGATTTCCAAAACATTTTTTCCGTTTATTTGCCAGACTTTGCTTTCGAAAGTAATTTTGGGACGGCAGTACATCTCAGCAGCGGCTTTTATCATATGGAATTCCTCTTCTACTTTTGCCCCGGCAATTTTCCCATTGTCTTTCACACCAATAAGTAATTTTCCTCCGTCGGTATTGGCAAAAGCAGACAAGGATTTGGCAATTTTCCGGGAATCAGCAATGCAGAATTTAAAATCCTGTTGCTGATGTTCTCCTTCGCGAATTAATTTTTCTATATAGTGAACCATAGCTTAAATTCTTAAATAGGGTTCAAATCTGGGTTAATTCTATTCAAAAATAATTTTCATTTCGCAACGCTGGCACTGAAATTCAAGTTTGTAACGATTTTTATTATCAACAAGATACAATGGTTGATTTGTTTTTTGTCCGGTACTGACCTCTTTGTTGCACAGACCAAATTCATGACGCAAACAATGTTTTGTGGTCATGAGTGTTTTTCCTTTGAAATTGGATTGCAACTCGAAACCTTTTTCGATTTTTTCGACCCCACACTTGAGATAAAACTCTTCGGCTTTACAATTTACCACATTACCCATATAATTCAGGTTTTTTGTGTGGTATTTGGGATGCGAGATTAGCGCTCTCGTTTTGGGCTGTTGAAATGCATTAAGCCGATTTTCAGTTAAAGAATCAAGAACCTGTCGGCGCAGCTCATTCAGCACTTTGGCCTGAACAAAGGGAGCTTCAGTAAAGTTGGTGTCAATGGAATTGATCGAGTAGATTGAATCTCCCGATTTTGATAATTGATTTTTAAGATTAGTAATTGCCATTTCAGCATTGCGGGCCAATTCAAACTCTTCCTTAAGTTGAACCGAAGCACTAATGCCGTCTTCATCTGCAGCAAATAAGGTCAGAATATTTTCTTTAAATTCCAGAAAAAGATCCGTTGAAATTCTTCTGATAGAGTTGTCTCTTTTTAGCATTTTGGCAAATTCGTGATCGTTATTACGATACAAAACAGCACCTTTAACCAGCATGCTCATTTCATTTGGGAAAACCTGTTTCCCTTTTACTCCATTCACCAGAATTCCTTTTAACAGCTTATTGTGATTAAAAAAGCAAAGACCATCACCATTGTGAATTTCAAATTTGGTATCAATTATAAAATGATCTTTTCGGATGTCAACAATCTTACCAATTTCTTTTCCTAATGATTTTGGCGTGTGGAAATTTGCGATTTCGGGAATTCTACCTGTAAAAAAATAGTTGGTGAAACCGCGGTTAAAAGTTCTCTCTAAATCCGGTTCAAAGTTTGGTTTAACTGTCCCTGACGATGCTTTTTCAAATTCTTTTTTCTTTGCAAAAACATCATCTAATTCTTTTCTGTAATAGTTTGTAACATTCTTTAGATAGGAACTGTCTTTTAAACGTCCCTCAATTTTCAGAGAGCAAATGCCGCTTTCCACCAATTCTTTCATATGACCCGAGAGATTCAGGTCTTTTAAAGAGAGCAGGTGTTTGTCTTTCGCAATTACTTTTCCTTCTCCGTCAACCAAATCGTATTTCATCCGGCAAGCCTGACTGCATTCTCCGCGATTTGCAGAGCGTCCGCCAACAGCATGAGAGAAATAGCACTGCCCACTAAGTGAAACACATAATGCGCCGTGAATAAAATATTCAAGCTCTGCCGTAGTATTTTTGCGGATTTCTTTAATTTGATCCAAGGAAAGCTCCCGGGCAAGAATAATTCTTTTAAATCCGACTTGTTCTAAAAATTTAATCCGATCGATATCGTAATTATGAGTTTGTGTACTGGCATGAAGTTCGATAGGAGGAAGATTCATTTCCAGAACACCCATATCCTGAACAATTAAAGCATCAGCGCCAAGCTTATAAAGTTTATGAATCAGCTCTTCAGCTTCTTTTAATTCATGGTCATATAGAATCGTATTCATCGTGATGAATACTTTCGCCCAGTATTTATGAGCATATTTAATCAACTCCCCAATATCTTCGAGAGTATTTCCTGCGGCTGATCGGGCACCAAATTTAGGTGCACCAATATATATAGCATCAGCTCCGTAATTAATGGCAGCCATTCCTGTTTCCATATTTTTGGCTGGAGCTAATAGTTCTATTTGTTTCATGTGTCTTAAATTGTTTAAAGATGTCAGAAAGAATTTATCTTGATTAAACAATCATGCTCATGTATGAGTTAATAATTATTAAATCACAGACGTTTCATTCTTTTCAAATTTTTAGCGAAGATACAAACCAATCTTGAGATCAATAGAAATTCAACTTGATTGTTTTCTTGCTCAATAATAAATAGCAACTATAAATTCATTTATACTTATCTCTAATATTTCTTTTTTTAGAAATCAGAATCTTATTTATATCTTGATTAAATAAAAATAACGAAAAAGAAGATGATTAAAAATACATTATTGACTCCTTTTGCGATTGGTAAAATCGAATTGGAAAATAGAATGGTGATGGCTCCAATGACCAGAAACAGAGCTGGAGAAGGAAATGCTCCTACCAAACTAATGACAGAATATTACCAACAAAGGGCAGGAGCAGGATTAATTATTACAGAGGCCAGTCAAATTTCGCCTCAAGGAATGGGGTATCCGGCAACGCCTGGAATTTATAGTAAAGTTCAGGTGGAAGGCTGGAAACAAGTTACAAAGGCTGTTCATGACAAAGGCGGAAAGATATTTATACAACTTTGGCATGTTGGGCGAATTTCGCATCCTGATTTTCACAACGGAGAATTGCCGGTAGCGCCTTCGGCTGTTCGGCCGGCGGGACAAGCATTTACGTATGAGGGACTGAAAGATTTTGTGACACCGAGAGCTTTGGAAACAGAGGAGATTGCAAGTATTGTGGAAGATTATAAAAAAGCAGCGAAAAATGCGAAGGATGCAGGTTTTGACGGCGTTGAAATTCATACAGCAAATGGTTATTTAATCGATCAGTTTTTGGAAGATAAAACAAACCACCGAACTGATAAATATGGTGGAACAGTAGAGAATCGAGCCCGTTTTCTGTTTGAGGTTTTAGACGCAACGCTGCAGGTTTGGGATTCTTCAGCGGTGGGTATTCGTCTTTCGCCTAGTGGTTTATTTAATGATATGGGAGATTCGGATCCAACATCAATTTTTAATTATGTGATTGAAAAATTGAACGCATATGATCTTTCTTATTTGCATTTGATTGAACCATTGATGCCTCTTAATGATCATCCGCAATTGATTAAAGATGTAGCCGGTTATTACGGGAAACAGTACAGGGGCGTTCGAATGGTGAATGGAGGATTTACGAAAGAGACAGGTCATAAAGTTATTGCTTCGAAAAAAGCAGAATTGGTTTCTTTCGGAGTACCCTATTTAGCCAATCCTGATTTAGAAAAACGATTTGAACAAGGAGCTGAATTGAATGTAGCTAATAAAGAAACTTTTTACGGGGGTAACGAAGTTGGATATACCGACTATCCGGCTCTTGTATAGATTTTAAAATTAAGAACTCCGAATGAGATTCGGAGTTTTTTTTTAGATTTGATTTAAGGCTTTTTCGAAAATTCTGATTAATTCTTCGATTGGCTCTGTACCCACTGATATACGAACCAATTCCCAGTTGATTTCCTTTTCGGTAAGCAGTTTTCGTCCCTTTTCAGATTTAATCATATCGTAATGAGCCAAATAAAAATAAGGCATTACCAATGTGAATTCTGTACCGAGGCTTGGACCTTTCGGGAGTTCAAGAGCATCATAGAACTTTTCAATTGGGCCATCAAATTCAATAGAAATTAAACCGGTATAGTTGTTTTCTTCTTTTTCAATTTTCGAATAGTTGGCTTTGTTTCTTTTATGGTGAGACCAATTAACTGTCTTTACAGCAGGATGTGATTCGAAAAAACGAGCCAATTCAAATACATTTTTTTGAATGGATTTAACTCTCGATTCAATACCTGAAATTTGAAATGCAATTCGTTCCAAATCTCTTCTGTATAATTCTTGTTGGTAGGGTTTTAAATCAACCAAATTGTTCTTTGTCCAGTTCGAATTAGGATTTGGAACAACACAACCAGCCATAACATCAGCCATTCCTGATGCAAATTTTGTGAGGCTTTCTACCGCAAAATCACAATAAGGCAGATAATTCATATTCACGCATGTTCCAATTGTTCCATCCACAATTAATGGGATATTGAGCTTGCTTAAATGCGAATATAGAAAAGGCAAATTAGGAGTGTGAAGAAAAGGATTGGTTGGGATTTCGGTAAATACTGCGGCAATTCTCCCTTTGTTAGCTTCTATTATCAATAGTAATTCTTTCTCGTCGTAAACAGAGATTACCTCAAAATAAGATTCACTGTACTTTCTCAAAATATCTATGGTATCGGTGTATAACCAACCATATTGAATGAAAATAGTGGCTTTTTTTAGCTTTTGAATTTGATTAATGCCCTCAAAAAGAGAATATATCGCATTCATTCCACTCGAAAATAGTTCAATATTTTGATTCTTATCTAGCAGGAACTGTTTTTGGAGTTCTTGTTTAACGTGCTGTTCCGGATTGGTAGAAAGCATTTCCTCTTGATGTGGATTGTTTATGAGTTTTAGCTTGAGTAAGAAATCCTCTAATTGTCTCGAAAAAACTTTGTGTCCGGTATGCTGAATAAAGTCGCATGCTTTTTTGAGAGCAGGATTTTGCGAATCAACAGAAATGGTGAAGATTCCGTTTAATTCATATTCTCTGAAATTAAGTTCAAAAAAACTACTTACAAGTTGACAGGAGGATTTTGATGGAAACAGGAAGAGATGTTTCTCTTCGCTAATTGAAAAATGAGCCTTAAAATATTCAATAACCTTTGTTTCGTAAGGATGACAGAAAAAGCGGGGATAGCCTGTTTCCATGCAATTCCGCCAGTTATTCTTATTTTCTTCATAGGAATATACATCCTGAATAGTTGGAAGACTAACAGAAATAGCGTGAACATTGTGCGGTGGAATCGATTTTCCGCAAGTTATGTTTCGGTATGGGGTTTTAACCATGCATTTTTCCATTAAATTATTTAAGCGCGTTTTCTAAATCTTCAAGCAGATCATCGATGTGTTCCAGTCCGATGGACAATCGAACTGTGGACGGGAAGATTCCAATCGCTTGCAGATCCTCTTTAGAAAAGGATGCGTGACTAATTTTAGCGGGAATTTCAATTCGTGAATCAGCAGTTCCGAACGAGGCTTTTTCTCCAAACCAGCGAGTGGCTGCTACCAATTTTTCAGCCGTTTCGACATTCTGCATGTGAACAGTGAGCACGCCGGGGAAAATTTTCATTTGAGATTTTGCCAACTCATGTTGCGGATGATTTTTGGAGCCTGGATACACCAGCTTATTCACTTTTGGGTGTTTCTCCAAATATTCAGCAACCTGAATTGCACTTTGTTCATGATGCTTGAGTCGTAAGGGGAGAGTAGGTATTCCCAGTGAAATTAAAAATACATCAAAGGGATTTTGGGAACGACCTTCGGCATTGGCAAAATAGGCAACCTTTTCGCCATCTTCCTCCCATTTAGAGACCAATGCACCAGCCACAGTACTTCCATGTCCTGAAATGTATTTTGTAGCGCTGAAAACAGAAAAATCAGCTCCCAAATCAAGCGGTTTCTGAGATGCAAATGTTGCGAGACTGTTATCAACGGCAAATTTGCTTCCATTGTTTTTGGCAAGCCTTGCCAATTCTCTTAAATCAATAATTTTCATTCCCGGATTGGTGGGAGATTCACAAAGAACTAAATCAAAGTTTTCGGTTTCCAATAAGTTTTGAATTTCCAAAAGATCAGTAAAATCAGCAAAGAAAACTTCTACATTGTATTTGTCTTTATACACTTGTAAAAGTCGGTAAGTGCCGCCATAACAATCTTTTTCAACCAAAATTTTACTGTTTGCTTTTAATACAGTTTCGAAAAGCAGGGCAATTGCTCCAATCCCGGTATGAGTGCACGAACAAGATGCCCCATTTTCAGCCTTGGCAAAAACCGTTTCCAAAGCATCTCTTGTTGGATTATCAGAGCGGGTGTAATCGTAAATTTTAGATCCGGACTGTTTTTTCAGATCAAAGGTAGCTGTTTGATAAATTGGTAAGTGCGACGCCCCGTATGGATCGTGCACGCCACCTTCTTCAGCCAAATGTGCAAGTAAAGTTTCAATATGCATTCGCGAAAAATTGATTAAATAGTTATAAACTTATGATACAAATTAACTTGTTTGTTTTAGCGTGGTTAGTACAGATAATTTATAAGCCTGTTACAAATTTAACTTTTCAGATGAAGAATTGCTTCTGAAAGGCAAAAAAAAGATATATTGGTCTTTAATTTTGATTGGAGATAAAAAAAGAGCCTTTAAGGCTCTATTATTTTATTCTGTGATTTCTATCGAATATGTGGCACTAAATGTTTTGCCGAAATCAAGAGATTGAATGATTTCTTTTTCAGAAAATTCCCTGCTCGAATCATAGCTGTCGGCGATCCCAATCCAAGGTTCAATGCAAACATAGGGCGCATTTGGTTTTGCCCAAAGTCCAAGATAAGGGAAATCATCAAGGCTGACTTTTAAGGAGAAATTTGAATTCTTACTCCTTAATTTCACAAAGGAGGATTTTAGATTTTTAAAAATCAGAGCATCCTTTGCGAAAAGATCTGGTGCAAGTTCAATTCGATCATTTTCATCTAAAATCAATTTTCCTTCCTGGCCAATAAGTCCATTGTCGACAATCATCCAGGTGTGTGCAGTTTCTTTTTGCTCAAATTCAAGATAATAATCCGAGTATTTTTCTCCTTCCTTTAACGGACATGCAAAAGCGGGATGCCCACCCAGACAAAAGAGTAGATCTTTTGGGCCGGTATTAATCACATCATGTTTCACATGTAATTTCTTACCATCCAATATAAAATGAATGTAGAATTCAAATTCGAAAGGGTAGACTTTACGGGTGTTTTCGTTTGATTTTAATACAAAACAAAGCTCATTATCTGATTTGCTGTGCATTTGAATATCTTTATTGTTGCGAATAAATCCATGTTTGGGCATTGCATATTCTTTGCCTTCATGAATAAATCCATCTTCTTTTAAACAGCCAATAACCGGGAATAGGTTGGGAGCGTGGCTTCCCCAAATTTCAGGATCAGCTTGCCACATAAATTCCTGATTGGTAAGTCTCGATTTAATACTGCAAAGTTCAGCTCCTTTTTCAAGAACCTCAATTTGGAAGAATTCGTTTTGTATGCTGTATTTCATATTGCTGTTTGATAAGCTTGTTGTATGAATAAAAAGGATTTCGAAGCCGAAATCCTTTTACGTTATGGAGTTAATTATATCATTTCAATGTCTTCTTTTTTCAGCCAACCTTCATTGCCATCGCTAAGCAGAATATTCCTCCAATCCTGCAGTTCTCCAATCACTTTAACTTTAGTGCCTTCGTGCAGTAAGAACAATTCGGTACCGCTTTTGTCCGGAGAACCTTTAACGGTAACACTTGGACTCACAATAATTGCATGCTCACGAATATTGATTTCATCCGTCTTTTTTGAAGCAAAAGAATAAGTCATGATTGAAATACCAAAGGCAAAAAAAGCAAAGAAAAAACCTAGTTTTTTAAGACCTGATTTATTGCTGTACAGATAAAAACAGGCAAAAATAAGCGTCAGTAAAAAAAATAGAATTGAGAAGTAAGACCATATATCAGCCGAAAAACTATTTCGGATCCCAGAAAACCATCTTTTTATAAATATTTCAGGCAAAACTTCAAACTTATCCAAAACATGTTTACGGGCTAAGTCTAAATTGTACTGAATATCCTTGTCGTTAGGAGAGAATAGTAAAGCCCGCTCATAGTTTAAAATGGAAGAAGAGATTTCTCCTGTTTTGTAGTAAGCATTTCCCAGATTAAAATAAATTTCCGGTGCTTCTAAATGAGTATCCAAAACAAATTCATAGGCTTGAATTGCTTTCTCGTATTCCCCTTTCTTATACATCTCATTGGCCTCAGAAATTGGGTTAACTTGAGCCCATGTTTGAGTGCTGATAAATATGGCGAGTATAAATTGTAATGCTTTTTTCATCTGTTTATAATTTTTATGCAATTGTCAGATGGAACTTACCTTGATTAAATAATCATGCTCATGTATGAGTTGATAATTATTTAATCATGTACGTTTCATGTTTAATTTGATATTACACAATCAATTAATCTATTTTATATTTTTCTCCAACTTGGTGATTGTATCCATGCTTGTCTGATATAACTCATCCATTTCCGAAGAACCGGCCGATGGAGAGTATCTGGCAAACTCGCAGGTGTCCAATATGCTTAGAAATTCATCCTTAAGTTCCGGTTCAACTCCTTTGCTAAGCAAAATCTCACTAATATTTTCTTTATTCAGATTCTCCAAAGGTAAATTCAACTTATCCGATGTATATCCCCAAATTGCTTTAAGAATCTCATCGTAAAACTGATCCTTCTGTTTTGCTTTTAGACTTGCCGAAGCCATTTTTAATCTTTTCATCGCAACGCGGTTGGCACGTTTGTTTTTTAATTTAGCGGTGTCGGCATTTTCTTTTATTCGTTTTCTGTTGAATACAAATGCTAAAACAAACAGGAAGAAGGGAATAATATACGCCAAATAGAAATTTGTGGTTCCAAAGAACACCTCACCTTTTAATTGAGGGCTGAAATCGTTGGTTTTGATATAGCGGATATCTTTTCCTAGAAATTTCACCTTCTCTTTAGTAAAGGAGCTAATGATAGTTCCTGAATTATCTCCATCTCCCTTTGCTACTTTAACGGTAAATTTTTTGGTAGAACGTGTTCTGAATATTTTTGCTTTCGGATCGAAGAAAGAGAAATCAACTGCCGGAATCTCATATTCACCGCCGTGTCGGGGAATAATCAGATATTCGAAAGTGGTTGAACCACTCATTCCTGCTTCTGAGCTTTTTAAATTCTGCGACGTTTTGGGGTCGTAAACTTCAAAATCGGCTGGGAAATTAAATTCCAAAGGTTTAATCAACTTCAAGTTTCCGTTACCTTCTACTTTTACGCGCATGGTAATCGCATCATTTGCTTTCACAGAATCTTTATCGATAGTTGTAGACAAAGTGAAATTTCCAACGGCACCGTCAAAACTTGCAGGTTTATTGGATGGAAAGTCTTTTACCTGAATTTTGATCGGCTTGCTTTTACGGGGCACTCTTATGTCTTGATAATTATCAAAGAAATCATCGAAGAAACCACTTCGTTTGTTTGCCTGACGCTGACGAATGATCACCTCTAATTCAAAAGGATCAATTGTAATTTCCCCTGTGTGTTGAGGAAAAAGAATTAATTTCCGAATGATTCCGGTATTGTAAATGGTTCCGTTTATATTTTCTCTTTCTAATGAAATTTGTCCTGGAGTTGGCACTTCCTGACTTAAAAAACCGTCAAACGAGGGGAACTTTGAATCGCCAAATCCAGCAATGGTAAGTCGTGTATATACTTTAATGGTTGCAACAACGTGCTCACCCATATAAACATTATTCCGATCTAATTTTACCTTAACAAATAAATTGTCTTCCGTGATTTTTTGGCTTGATGCAGCGTTTTGTGATTGTTTCGAACCGCTATCCTGCTGGGTTTTATTCACCTTAACAACTTCAATCGTAAGCGAATTTGATGTTTTGGTTTCACCATCAACAGCAATTGTTGCAGGCTTGATGTCAAATTTTCCTTCTTCTTCGGCCAAAAGAACATAAGTGTACGAGTAGGATGAGCTGGAAGTAACTTTTCCATTAATTATTTGTGTACTCATACTGCTTGATGTTGACGGTCCCATAAGAACTCTAAATCCATCAAGAGCTGGAATTTTAATATTTTTCCCTTTGCTGTTAAGGGAATAGGTTAAACGAAATTGTTCGCCAAGTTCCACAACATTTGGAGCCGAAGCAGTAAATTTAATTTCATCAGCAAATACTGATGTAGCAATTAAAATGACTGTTACTAATGAGAGAAGTATTTTCTTCATCTGTATATACATGTGTTTCAGATGTTATAAATGCAATTAATTTGTCCGGTAATTCTTTCGCAAATTTACTGATTAATCAATTAGAAAAGATCAATTACCAATCCTTTTTGATTTTGGTTCTTTTTGCTTTTTGAGCAACAGCTTTGGCTTTTTGCACCTTTTCCTGAACCTTTTTTTCATCATTTTCAAGAGCTTCCAACAAGCGCTTGGCATCCTGTTCGGATATTTTATTTTGCTGTTCTTCAGGATCACCTTTCTTTTTATCCTGATCTTCAGGTTTATTTTTCTGATTTTTCTGATCTTTCTGATCTTTCTGATCTTTTTTGTCCTGGTCTTTTTTATCCTGATCTTTTTTATCCTGATCTTTCTTGTCCTGGTTTTTCTTGTCCTGATCCTTGTTTTGATCCTGTTTCTTTTTCTCCTCTTCCTCTTTTTGTTTCATTTTTCGGGCATATTCCAAATTGTATTTGGTTTCTTTTGAATTTGGGAAGTTACGAAGGGATTCTTTGTATGCCTCAATACTTTCATCAATTTTCCGGTTCATTAGAAGAGTGTTTCCAATGTTGTGGTAAATTTCCCCGAGTTTTTTAGGATCCTGTTCAGCCACTGTTAAAGTCTGGAATTGTTTCAAGGCTTCATCGTATTTCTTTTGTTTGTACAAGGCATCTCCCAAATTAAAACCAGCTTCATACGAATTGATTTTTTTATCGAGAGCCTTTCGGTATTCAACTTCAGAGTTTTCATATTCATTTCCTTCAAACAGGCCATTTCCCTTACGGATAAATTTTCTTTCCTTTTGTGCTAATGCATCCAAACTAAAGAGGCAAAGCAAGCCGATGAATAATGCTATATATTTGTTCATAATAATCAGAATTGAGTTCTATTTCGATGGTTTAAACAAATTGATATCCTTCAAATAGCGATTTTTACGTTCCAGAACTAAGAATTCAAGAAAGAGCAGCAGCAATCCGATGGCAATAAACAATTGGAATTTTTCGTCGTAGGCAGCATATACTCTCTGCTCTAATTCCGTTTTGTTCATTTTATTAATTTCATTAAAAAGTGCATTTAATCCAGTTGTTGTATTGTTGGCTATCACTGGTTTTCCTCCTCCGGCTGTAGCAATCTGCTCAACCATTTGCTGATCTAATTTTGAAATTACAATGTTCCCTTTTTCATCCCGTCTGAAATCCCGGGAACCACTGCTTACAGGTATTGGAGCACCTTCGGGCAATCCCATGGCAATGGTGTGTACTATAATTCCTTGATCGAATGCTGCCTTTGCGGCAGAAATTGCGTCATCCTCATGATTTTCACCATCAGTAATTACAATTATTGCTTTGCTGGCCTCACTATCAGGAGTAAAACTTTTTGTCGCCAAGTTTATTGCAGCTCCAATTGCAGTTCCTTGTATGGGAACAATATCAGTACTGATTGAGGACAAGAACAATTTTGCAGATGCATAATCTGTTGTAATCGGCAATTGAGTATATGCCTCGCCGGCAAAAACCACCAAACCGATTTTATCATTATTCAATTTGTCAACCATTTTGGAAACTGCTCGTTTTGCCCGTTCCAATCTATTGGGTTGAATGTCTTGTGCCATCATCGAATTGGATACATCCAGCGCAATGATAATTTCTACTCCTTTTCTTTTTATGGTTTGGAGTTTTGAACCGAATTGAGGTCCTGCAAGACCAAAAATGATAAAACTTAAAGCCAGTAAAAGAATTCCAAACTTATAAAACGGTCGGGTAAATGAAGCGTAAGGCATAAGTTGGGAGATAATATTCATCTCACCAAATTCAGCAAGAGCCTTCTTTTTTCTTGAATAACTAATCCAATATAAAATTCCAAGAATTGGAAGAATTAGAAATAAATATAGAAGATCGGGATGATCAAGACGAAATTGATTCATTGTTCAATGATTTTCTGTGTTCAATTAATAACAATTACGGAATATTCCGCAATATTGAATTACGCAAAGCAATTTCAAGCAGTAAAAATAAAGTAGCCAACAACGCAAAAATTAAGTATTCCTCGCTTTTTGTAATGTATTCTTTCACCTCAATTTTACTTTTCTCCAACTTGTCAATTTGTTCGTAAATTGCTTTTAGTTTATTGTTGTCGGTTGCCCTGAAGTATTGACCGCCAGTCATTTCTGCAATTTGCTGCAATACTTCTTCGTCAATTTTTACCGGCATGTTTCTCATGCTGATACCAAAAGCAGTTTGAATAGGATAGGGAGCCATTCCCATGGTTCCGATACCAATTGTGTAAACTCTTATGCCAAAAGTTTTTGCTAATTCGGCAGCCGTGATAGGAGCAATTTCTCCTTGATTATTTACACCATCGGTTAAGAGAATAACTACTTTCGATTTCGATTTACTTTCCTTTAAACGATTAACGGCATTGGCTAATCCAAGTCCGATTGCAGTACCATCTTCAATCATTCCACTTTGGATGTCGTTGAAAAGGTTGATTAAAACAGCATGATCGGTTGTTAAAGGACATTGAGTGAAACTCTCGCCGCTAAAAATTACCAATCCAATTTTATCATCTTCGCGGCCAGTAATAAAGCTCACAGCAACATCTTTTGCCGCTTCCAGTCTGTCTGGTTCAAAATCACGGGCAAGCATACTGCTCGAAATATCAAGCGACATAACGATG
The DNA here is from genome assembly GCA_016936255.1 of Marinifilaceae bacterium. Taxonomy (GTDB): domain Bacteria; phylum Bacteroidota; class Bacteroidia; order Bacteroidales; family Marinifilaceae; genus Labilibaculum. The sequence continues at coordinate 21,927 of JAFGYE010000095.1, forward strand.
TCAATTCCTTCTGTGGTTACATCTCTTCGGCTATTACTTGATTGTGGTCGGGCAATAGCAAGTACTAAAAATACAATTGCTAAAACACGAAATACAAATAAAGCATGCCGCAAGTAGTATTTGTAGGTTTTGGTGCTTGAATGAAAGCCTTTTAATGTTGACACCTGAATACTTGCATGCGCATTCTTGTCCTTTAAGATGTACCATGCTATTAATGGTATCAAAAGGATCAGCAAGTAAAAATATTCAGGATTTGCAAATTGTATAGAACTCATACTTTGTATTTTCAAAGTTTACTTATCTTCCTTTTTTGTTTCTTCCAGTGCAATAGATTCTTTTTCCTCTTTAGCAGGAGCCTCTTCTACAATGGTGGTCTCAATAATTTTGTAAGCATATTTTAAGCTTAGTTCATTTTCATCCTGAAGAGGAGTGAATTTAGCGAATTTGGCTAAATCCGCGCGTTCAAGAACTTCCTTTAGTTTGGCATGCCAGTCTGAATTTACCTCCACAGTATTAACTGCTTTCAATATCTCATCGGTGGTTGATTCCAAAGTTGATAGTTGGAAACGTTCATCCAAATAATACCGGATTGTATCCGTAAGGTCAGAATGAAACTGTTTCACCTTTCCGGTTTCCCAAAGCTTTTGTTTTTTGATTTCATCCAACTTGCGTAAGGCAATAACATGAGCCGGTTCGGCTGGTTTTACTTTTACGAATAAAGGCTGGTTTTTCTTTCGCTTGCGCAGGTATAAAATCAATAAAACAATTAATGCTGCAAGCAGCAGTCCGCCAAAAGCCCAGGGAGCAATTTCCGCAAAAGCAATTGGAGTATGTATTGGCATTACAATGTCGAAATTGGCTTTGCTCGTATCAATTTCGAAAGTTTTTACACCCAAAAGCATTGTGTCGGTTCTAATGATATTCATCAGATTTTCGTCATGAATTTTGAATTCAAAAGGATTCATTTTGTGAACACCATCATCAAAAGAGGTAATCAAAAAGTTTTTATTCACTTTAATATTTCCATTCTCTAATGAGATAGTATCCTGAGGAGATTGTTTGACAATCTCTACTCCCGAACTAATGCTGTCCGTAAATACAGGAAACTCTACCCGAAGACCTTTTGGCTGTTCGATGGAAAGCAAAAGGTTTATTTGATCACCAATAACAATAAGATTGGTGTCGAGTTGAGCACTGTAGTTAAGGCCTTTGTCTTCCTCTTGAGCATATGACGAGAAGGAGGAAAAAGTAGCTCCCAATACAATTACAAATGCGAATATTGCTTTTGCGAATGGTTTACTTGGGATGATAATTCTATTTGTCATAGTCGTCTGCTTCTAAAAATTAGTGTCCTCTTCGTTTAAATAAGGCAATTAAGGATCTCACGTAATCCTGATCGGTTCGAATATTCGCCACATCTACCCCCGATTTTTTAAATGTTTCGGCAAGTAAATTGTCTTTATCACTCCACCATTTGGCGTAGTTTTCCCGTACCTTTTTATTCGAAGTATCTATCCAGCTGTATTCGCCTGTTTCCGCATCCTTAATTTTAATCAAGCCAATTGAAGGGATTTCCTGTTCGCGTTTATCGTATATGTTAAGGGCTACAAGATCATGCTTTTTGTTGGCAATCGTCAATGCATTTTCAAAATCATCATCAATAAAATCTGATATCACGAAAGTGGTGCAGCGTTTTTTAATAACCTGTGTAAGGTATCGTAAAGCATTGCCGATATCAGTATTCCGATGTTCGGGTTTAAAATCGATCAATTCACGAATAATTCTCAGAATATGAGATTTTCCCTTTTTGGGAGGAATAAACTTTTCAATTTTATCCGAAAAGAAGATCACCCCAATTTTATCGTTGTTTTGAATGGCCGAAAAGGCCAGTACGGCAGCAATCTCCGTAATCTGATTTTTCTTTAGTTTGGAGATGGTTCCAAATTCACGGGAACCACTCACATCAATCATCAGCATTACGGTCAGTTCACGCTCTTCTTCGAAAAGTTTTACGTAAGGTTGATTGTAGCGGGCGGTTACATTCCAGTCAATATTTCTGATGTCATCACCATATTGGTATTCCCGAACTTCGCTGAAGGTCATACCGCGTCCTTTGAACGCAGAATGATACTCGCCGGCAAAAATATTTCGGGAAAGACCTCTGGTTTTGATCTCTATTTGCCTAACGCGTTTTAATAATTCACTAGTTTCCATAGTTTAATTATGAATGAATAATTATTAATTAACAATTACTAATTACTATGGCACTTCAACGGTATTCAGTATTTCACTAATAATGTTCTCACTAGTAATATTGTTTGCCTCAGCTTCGTAAGTCAATCCAATTCTGTGACGCAGTACATCATGACAAACTGCACGGATATCTTCAGGAATTACGTAACCTCTTCGTTTAATAAAAGCATAAGCTTTAGCCGCTGAAGCCAAACTGATACTGGCACGTGGCGATCCGCCAAATGCGATCATATCCTTAAATTGTTCCAATCCGTAATCGGCAGGGAAACGGGTTGCAAAAATGATGTCAACAATGTATTTTTCAATCTTTTCATCCATATAAACATCTTTCACTACGTCACGCGCCTTGTTGATGTCTTCCGGTTTTAAGATTTGAGCTGCTTTTGGAAATACCTTCAAAAGATTTTGACGCATAATAAGTTGCTCTTCATCTTTTTTAGGGTAATTGATCACCACTTTCAGCATAAAACGGTCAACTTGTGCTTCCGGCAGAGGATAAGTTCCTTCCTGCTCAATCGGATTTTGAGTGGCCATAACCAAAAACGGTTCTTTTAATTTATAGGTGGTGTCACCAATGGTGATTTGCCGTTCCTGCATGGCTTCCAATAAAGCAGCCTGTACTTTTGCCGGAGCACGGTTGATCTCATCAGCAAGAATAAAGTTGGCGAAAAGAGGCCCTTTTTTCACTACAAATTCTTCTTTTTTCTGACTGTAAATCATGGTACCCAACAAATCGGCAGGTAACAGGTCAGGAGTAAACTGAATACGGCTAAATTCAGCTTCTATGGTAGTTGCAAGTGTGCTGATTGCAAGTGTTTTTGCCAGTCCGGGAACCCCTTCCAGTAATATATGACCATTCGAAAGTAATCCTATCAATAAGCTTTCAACAAGGTGCTTTTGACCAACAATAACTTTGTTCATTTCCATAGAAATCATATCCACAAAGGAACTTTCTCTTTGGATACGTTCATTTAGTTCTTTGATATCAACTGTTTGGATCATTAGAAATATATTTAATTACTTGAAAAATTTACATAAAAAGAATCTGATTTTTCAGAAAACCTTTACAAAGATAAACCTTTGAGCGTTTTATGAAAATGCATGCCCGTTAAAAATTGTTAATGGTTTTAGCAAGGAACAAGTGACAAGCTCCAAGGAACAAGTTTCAAGGAACAAGTATCAAGTGACAAGTATCAAGTAACAAATTTCATGGAGTTGGTTTGTACTCCGTCGTATCCTGACTATAAGCAAGCTGTAAATGTCAGGTTACGACTAAAAACAATATAACAAATACACAAAAATGGAGACACTACTGTGGATCAAGTAACAAGTAACAAGTAACAAGTATCAAGTATCAAGTATCAAGTAGCAAGTAACAAGGAACAAGCTCCAAGGGACAAGGAATCCAATTGTTCATTATTCTGTCCCTTTGTTCTTTCATTTTCGGACTTGCTAAAAATGCTTACTTTTGGGGAGAATCAGAAAATACTATTTAAATTGAAGAAACGATATTTTATTCGCCTAAGTTATAAAGGAACAAACTATCATGGTTGGCAGATTCAGCCGAATGCAAGTTCTGTTCAGGAGGAGTTAAATAAGGCCTTGTCTACTATTTTAAATCAGCCAATAAATGTGGTTGGTTGCGGAAGAACGGATACAGGTGTGCATGCCAGCGATTTTATGGCTCATTTCGAGGTGGATGAAAACTGTCGGTTCGATTGCGAAAAATTGGTTTTTAGGCTGAATCGCTTTTTGCCTCATGATATTGCCATTCGCGAAGTGTTTCGGGTGAAAGCTGATGCACATACCCGTTTCGATGCCGTTTCCAGAACTTATCATTATAAAATTACCAAGCATAAAAATCCGTTTCGAATGGAGTCGCATTGGAAAAATCAGCATGAACTGAATGTTTCGAAAATGAACGAGGCGGCAAAAATTCTGTTCGAATACATCGATTTTACAAGCTTTAGTAAATTGCATACCGATGTAAAAACAAACAACTGCAGGATATCGATAGCTGAATGGACTGAAACTGATGATGAATTGGTATTCACGATTAAGGCCGACCGCTTTCTTCGTAATATGGTTCGTGCCATTGTTGGGACTTTGATTGAAGTTGGACGGGGAAAAATGGATTTGGCTGGTTTTCGTGAGGTGATTGAAAGCAAGAACCGATCGAATGCAGGTTCTTCGGTGCCTGGTCATGGCTTGTTTCTCGCTAAAATTGAGTATCCGGATGGTTTAAGAATAGAAGATGAGTAATCAGCTGTTTTTATTTACCGATGGAAGTGTAAATCCGCAATCTAAAATTGGTTTTGGAGCCGTTCTTCTTTTACAGGATTTGAATGTCTCACTGGATGAAGCTAAAACTCTGGTAAAACTGAATCGTTTCGAAAATACTTCTTCTACAAAACTGGAGCTGCAGGTTTTACTGTTGGCTCTGAATGAAATTGATTCGGACAATTGCCATGTAATTGTATACACCGATTCTCAGAATATTATTGGTTTGCCTGCGAGGAGAGAGCGTTTTGAAAAAAACGGCTATTGTTCCAAAAATGGGAAATTGATCGCCAACCACAAATTGTATCAGGAATTTTACAGACTGACCGATAGTTTACAATGCGAATTTGTGAAGGTGAAAGGACACAAAGTTTTCAGGCAGAAAGATCAGGTTGATCAGTTGTTTGCATTGGTGGATCGAGCATCTAGGAATGCTTTGAGGGCAAGAGGAATTTAATTTTTGTGTCCTCAAGCCGGACGGGCTATTCTTTTGTCATTATCACAAAAGAATCAAAAAGACTAGACGGCAAAAATTTTGTTACCCATCACGATTTGATGACGGAACAAAATAATATTCGTTCGTTCCTCTCTCATGGAATTTTGTTCTTATCGTCCTCTTCATCTATGGGGACCAACAAATTTTTGAATGTCGGGGTGGTGCGCTCTTTTAAAATTTGGTTGGTGTTTAAACTGCAGGAATTAAATTACTCTTTTACTTCTTATTTATTTTGGTTTTATTAAACTGATAGTATACAAACTAACGACAAGTTCTCAGCTTCCCGGTCTTACTAAGGCATTACTGCAATTCAGATTGTTTTTTTCCTAATGCGGCAGCAGAGATATTACAATTGCATAACAAAACCCATACTCAGATGAATATGGGTTTTGAATCCAGTTTAGTTGTATGTAGTTAAAAAGGGTATTAGTTACGTACCAAAAGGCCAAGTGATTCCAATAACTGAGGTTTGTCTTCCATGGCGATTTTTGCCACGGCATAAAAATCACTCATCCATTTGTCTACTTCGGCAAAGGCTGTATCTTTTGCTTTTGTTGCTTCCTGCGATTCACCTGCTTCTTTTAAATACTGCGAACGTGCATATTCTAATTCTTGTATGTTTGCAAGTCGGGATTCTGCGTCTTCGGCACTAAATTTTAATTTTGAAAGTTTTGTGATTAATGCAGGTTCTGCTTTAAGACCATTGTAGAATGTTTTCATGCATTCGACCCATTTGATATAGGCTTTAGGTGCTGCACCTGATAGGGCTAATTTATGCAAAACAAGTGGATCGTTTCTGAAAATTACTTTTGCTTTTTTACGATCCATGGAGTAGTCTTCAGCAACGGTTTCGGTGATTGCATCGAGATTGATTTTACTCTCCAGTGTTTCGTTGTCTTCCTGTTTGTTGAGATCGTAAGCTTTTCGCATATTTTCATACAATAGCTTGCCTTCGGCTATGGCTGCCGTATCGTAACCGAATCCGGTCATTGCTGCAGCAATTTCCTGTTGTTGTTCAACATTTGTTAGTGACACTCTGTATTGTTCGAGGGTGTCGGTTTCTGATCTTTTTCTTCTTGATGTCATTTTTTTGGATTTTGTTTTATTTGTTGATATTAGTTGTGGGGGTTCTTCTGATTGATTTAGCACATCTTCAACCTTCTCATGCATTTCTTCTGCTTTCCCAAGCTCTTCTTCCCGTTGCTCAAGCATTGCTTCGCGTTGCTCCTGCACATCTTCCGGTTGATTGTGTTCTTCTTCGGGTTGCTTTTGTATTTCTTCGAGTTGCTGAAGGTCTGCTACAGCTGTATTTGATGAAAAATCGAGCGGATTTGTATTGATGTTTCTTGGTGGAGGTGCTACCTCCGGTTTATCGAAATTGTCGATATGTATTGGGTTGAAACTGTTTGTGTTTTCGGTCATTTTATTGTTTTTCTTTCCTTAGGCTCTTTGAATTCGTATTGCAGCTCAATAAGTTTGTGTTGAGTTGTAAGTCGGTATTGAAAGTAAACAATAAAAATGGATAATAAAAATAAAATGTTTAGTATGTGTACTGGGCTGTTTGAAAAGGGACTGTCTTTATTCGTGGGAAGTATTGTTAAATGTGGTGTTTGAGGGGCTGGAGTGGGGACAAAAAAAAGACCACTTGGGGTGGTCTTTGGTGTGAGGCATTTATTTCTTTTGTTTGACGAAGCTCGGCATTTGCGACATGCTTGGTTTGTACTGAGTTTGCGAATTGTCTGGTAGAGTAGGAAGTTCCCCATTAGTAATCACTAACGGGGTAGTCTAGTAGATTAGTAAACGTTATTAATTAAACTCTATTACGTTCGTTTGAAATTTTCATTGATAACTCATTAACTTGAGTAATATCCTGTTTCATTAAATAAATTCTATTCTCTTCTTTCCAAGTTTCTAATCCTTTTGTTGAATAGTATAGAAATAAATTATGGCTATGAGCAAAATATGATTGAGTTAATTTGTCTAATTCTTTACAATCATTAGGAGCAAAAGGCATGTCTGTTGCCTCATTATATATTTCATTAATTTCACTTTCATAATCTACAACATACTTAATGACGGATTTAAACTCACCTTTAATTCCCAATTCGGTGCTAAATTTATCAATCAAAGGTTTAATAATAGCTTGATTTTTACGAATAAGATTATCATGTTGGGATAGAAATTTATCTTTAGTCGTTAAGTATCCATCATAAAACTCTGAAAGTTCGACATATTTGTCATTCCATTCAATTTTTATGTCTCCTACTGAATCATTCCCTTGCATTTCTGTGGGTCTCATGTTCTCATCAAGATCCGTATTTATCCAACTTGTTTTGCAAATCCAGTTTGTATTATTTACATCTGAAAGTCTATTGGCAACGAATAACCAAACAACATCAGCTTTTTTATTGATAAAATGTTGTTTTAGTTTTTCATTTTTGCAATAGTTACTGTTGATTAAACTATCGTTTACTTCGTCTATTACAGATTTAATTTCGTTTCTAGTATATTTACTGTCAATTAATATTTGTGCAGAATATCTTTTTGCTCCAGGATGACTTATATCTTCTTGATTCAACAGGTCATATCTAATTTTAGACTTAGATACTATTTGAATACCCAGCTTTTGTTTTATTTCTTTAAACTGGTTTTTAGTTAATATATCTAATGGTATGTTCTTTAAGTCACTCACAATACTAATAAAGTCAATAATTGAACCATTAATATCACGGATTATCTTTAAATCAGAAGTTACTGAAATGACTTCTTCAGGTGAATACTTTGAAATTGATTTCTTTAAAGAAGAATATTCATTTTTCCAATAGTCTAAATATTCTAGTTTATTAGTGGGTGAAAATATTTCGGCATCGGGTAGCACTATTGGATAAATCCGTTCTTTATAATTTTCATCTTTTAGTGTTTCAAGAACTTCATACATGCAATTTTTTGATTTTAGATAAGCATCACTTATAATCATTAGCACAGAATCAGTAGAACGAACTTTTTTCATAAATTCTTTGAAACTGTCTTTGTACTCAGTATCTCTTTTATCTCTAAAAAGTGTTACACCATCTTTAGCGAATGACTCATCAATTTCATTAACAATAGTTTCATTTTTCCAGCAATATGATATGAATATTTTGTTGTTCATTATTTTCTATGTGTTGGTTATTTAATGCTTGCTAATGTATTAGCAGAGTGCAATGCACTTTGTATTACTTCGCTGTTGCTTGTTGTAGTTTTCTGTTTTTGAGGTGTAAACTATGTTTTTCTATGAAAATTTTGTTTTGCAAGAGAAATTGTTCCCTACTCAGGTAAATCAAAAGCGTTTCCGAAGTTATGAAAAGCAAACAGATTAGCAAAAAATACCGGAAGTAAAGTTTGCTTTCAGAAAAAAATGAGTAAACCGTTGTGTTTTGAATGAACAGCTAGGGAAGGAGCTTATTTTTTTGCAGAAAAGCACAAAAAGCCTTGCGGGCAAGTGAAATGTAAACTTATCTTTCGTCCGTTTTTTTCATCATTTTTAGAGTGAAACCTGCCAGAATTAGTATGATTAGAGCCATAACCGCCCACAACCATTTTTCATCGGCAAAAAGGGGTTCCGTTTTAGGCGATTCTGGTTTTGTAATTATTTCTTCATCACCAAGGGCAAGTGTTGTGATTGATTGGGGGATGTTGTCTGAAAATCGGGAGATGTCATAATGTGGTTTTCGTGCATCGCTGTTTCCATAGTTCAGGAAATATTTGGCGGGTTTCGAAAACCGAACCAGTAACTCATAAATAGAGCCTTCTATTTCAATATTGCTAATGCTAAGCGCTTCATTGTCCGAATTTTTGATGATGATTTTTACATGCTGTGCAATGGTATTGCTGAATTTGAACTCATTTTTTTCGATGGAGTTGAGCGTGCCCGAAGCAAGGGTTTGATAGTTGTATTTCCATCCCTGTTCGGTTTGGGTACTATCCGTTACATACTGAATGTAAACAGGTCTGTAATAATCGAATGATTCGCGAATATTGATTTTAAGATTATTTACCAAAACGGGAGAACCCAAATCGATATCAAGTTCAGTCTGTTTGCGTTTTTTATTCTCAATGGTGTTGATTTTCTTAATTTTGTAATTGCGGGATTTTCCTTTTACAATCTCTGTAAGAAATAATGCCGCACTTTCCAGCTTAGGTTTTTCCCCGCTTTTGATTCCTATTCTGTAAAAAGCATAATTGGCATTCGGGAAATTAAGTTTCGAAAACTGATAATTGGTGTGTGTATTATTGATGGATAGAATTCTGTAATCCTCTACAAGAGTATACCAATTCTGTTGATCCTGACTTCCTTCAAGACTTGTTTTCCAGTCGAAATTCTCTTGTTCAAAATTCAACTGAATCTGATTTATTGAATTTGAGGTAGGAACTTTAAAGGTGAAGTAGTGGCCATTTTTATTCCTCGATTGATTCAATAATGTAAAATCAATGTTTAGATTTCTTGTTTGATCTTCGGTAGAATGCAGAATGTAGGGTGCTTCAAGCGTGTCGTTTTGCTCAGAAACACCTGTGATTCTGATATCGTTCAGGTTTGGGGAAAGCTTCGCTAGAATTTCATTCGGTAATTCCAGTTTGTGCCATTGATCGTTTGTACCAATAATTTCTCTTTTGTAGTTGAAATTATTCTGCTGACCAAAGGAATTGGTAAATGCAAAAAGCAATAGTATGAAACAGGTCTTATTTTTCATGAGAATAAGTTTAATAGTATATTTAAGCGAAACCAGCTAAAATAAATTGTGTCCTTTGTTTTAGATTTCTTCCTCAGTCATATTGCTCTTGTATTTGTTGTACAGGAACGAAATAATCAAAAGAAGTATTCCCAATAAAACAAATGCGATGGTTTTTGCGATTGTACTCAATTGCGAGATGTCGTAAAAGAAGAGCTTTATCAATGTAAGTGCAAACAATCCGATAGCACCAATTCGCACATGTTTTTTATTCTTCCAGATGCCGTAAGCAATCAGGAGTAGGGAATACGACCCCCAAAGTATGCTTAATCCAAGCTTGTAGGATTGAGTCGATCCGCTTATGTCCATCCAATTCAGCAACTCGCTGCTAAATATCCATAGAATGGAGGTGCTAAGCAGGTATTCGAATGCTATTCTGTACCTTTTTGTATTAAATTCTTCCTTTACATGAAGAAATATACCTGCCAGTGCAATCGTGGCAAAGGCTAATGAGATGTATCTGATAATGATATTGAAGGTTCCCCGTTGATAATATTCAGATAAACTTTGAGTCAGATAACTTTCTCTTAATTCACTTAGCGAGTACAATCCTTGGGTTAAAAATACGGTGAGTGTAAGTATTGTTAATCCGATACTTACAAACGCCAGTTTTTTATTTTTTAATTTCCGGATATTTACAAATGAAAGAATTGAGAAGAACAGTAATGAGTAATTGATGATCCAAATCGTTTTAAATTCTTTTAAATCGTAGTTTTTATAGTAATGAGAATATTCCTCTCCGGTTGCCTGAATGCTTAATGCTGACTCCTTAATTAGTTGATTCCAGTAATTGCCAATTTCCAATCGGATTGAATAGTAAAGCGTAAATACGAGAATAACAGGAATGGCATAGGATAATAGTTTTGTGATCTTTAGCCATGAGCCTAATAAAGTCGGATACTTGATATTACTGTTCAATCTGTTGATGAGTCCAAATGAAACAATAAAAAGCAATGAACTCAAAAAATTAACATTAAGAAACAGAGTGATTTTGGTTTTAGGATCATCCACAAGGTAGGTGTTGTACATTGTAGTCCAATCCTGCAAAATACTACAGAAGGCAAGTGCCATTAAAGGGTAAGACATTGCTTCGTAAATGGAAACTTTTTTAGTTCGGCCAATCCAAAAGAGCAGAGCGGCTTCACTGACCCATAATAAAGTTACCCAATTTCCGTCTAGCTGAATAGGAAATGCGATGGTGATAAATATGAGAACTAAACCTGATATCAAATAGAAAACATTTTTGTCGGCAAGCTTTTGTTTGTAGATAATTACACTGACAATACTGTGAATAACAGCATTGATAAGAGTGAATAATCCTAATAAATGTTGTCCTGTTTCGTGAAGCGATAATATAGAATATCCCAGGCCAAAAAAGATAAGGGAGTTGGATACGATAAGCAGAGAATTGCCTTTGTTGATTTTTTCTTTCCGAACCAATTTGTAAGCAAGGAACAGCAGGTAAAAGATTGCAAAAAATACGATCAGAAAGCTGCTTCCCAGTACAAAGTGTTCGCTGGTTTCGTATTTTCCCATGAACCATGAGAAAAAGATTAGCCAGGTAAGGCAAAAGGAGGAGTATTGTAATGCTTTCCAGTATTTCCTGAATGCAATGAAAAGAATGCCAATGTTAATAATGGTCATGTAAGTAAAAAGTACTGCCACTTTTCCTGAGCCGTCACTTAGCAGAAAAGGAACCGCATATGCACCTACCAAACCGATATGTGCAATTACCTGCTTGTTGTAATTGATTGCAGCAACAACAGTGAATACGGTGAAAATCAGCATTAAAATAAAAGCAAATGCCTGCGGAAACAGATCGTACAGACTGTAGGCCATATAGGTAATGAAATATAGAATTGCTATGGCACCACTCACCAGAACGGCGCTGTAATTTTCATATTTCGCTTTTAGTTTTATTCCAAAACCCAACAGACCAATTCCCGTTAAATAAGCCAGAATTATTCTGGTTAAAGGACTGATAAGATCATTGTCGATGGAATACTTGGCACCTATCGCCACACCAATAATGGTAATGGCAATCCCAATTTTATTGATCAGATTTTCACCAATAAATTTCTCAAGATCGGATTTCGATTTTGGAGGTTGATTGGTTACAGGAGGAGTTACAATTGTTTTTGCAGTTTCAATTTTGAGTTTCTCCTGCGCTGCTGGAGATGCTATGTTTTTTAGATCATCAAGAAGATTTTCATTCAAAATCTGCGTCTCTTCTTTATCTGCAAAAGATTTGGTTTCGCTGTTCTTCAGACGAATAATTTCATGTCGTAATTCACTAATCTCATTCGACAGAGCCTCTTGTTTTTTATGAAGCTTTTCTTGTATCTCGAAAAGCTGATTTATTTTGTCTTTATTGTCTGACATATGATCTGCTTACTAAGTATTGCAAATATAATTCCTTGTTGAATTGTAAATATCCAAAATTGGAAATCTTTAGTTTGCCTGATTAAGGAATTGTTTACTTTGGCTCGTGAATTTATGAAAAGCATTCTACATAAACAAAATGTATGTTTTAATGCCGCTGTCGCACCAACCCAATATTTGATCAAATAATATTATGAAGAATTGTTTTGTGAATTTACAATGCCAAGGAATGGAATGTGAGATTTTGTGAATTATCTATTCCAAATCTCCCAGTTTCTCTCGGCTTGTAAGTGAAGCATCTTTAAACCATTATGAGTTTTAGCTCCTTTTTCTGCTCCTTTTTTCATGAAAAGAGTCTCTGCAGGATTATAAACTACATCGTACAGAAAATGATCTTTTGTAAGGCATTCGTATGGGATATCCGGACAGGTATCATCTTTGGGGAAAGTTCCCAATGGAGTACAATTCACTATTAAATGACAATTGTTTATGATTTCAGGGGAAAGCATCTCGTAGCTGATGCATTTGTCGGAAGCAGTTCGGGATACAAATTGGTATTCAATATCCATTTCTTCAAATGCTGTGGCTACAGCTTTTGAAACCCCGCCAGTTCCTAATATCAATGCTTTTGGTTTCGCGCCGTCCAAAAAAATACGCAGCGATTCGGTAAATCCATGAATATCGGTGTTGTATCCGACTAATTTAAATTGTTCATTTTCACGGATAATCTGTATGGAATTTACAGCACCAATTCTTTCTGCCAAAGGATCAATATCATCGAGAAATTGAATTACATCTTGTTTGTAGGGAATGGTAACACAGAATCCTTTTAAGTCGGGATGTTGCTCCAATATAGCAGGGAAATCCTGAATATTGGAAAGTTCGAAATTTAAAAAAGAAGCGTCTATATTTTCTTTGGTAAACTTATCCGTAAAGAATTTTTTTGAAAAAGAGTGTCCCAGAGGGAAACCAAGAATTCCGAATGTATCCATTTTATTCTGTTTTTGATTCCGGAGAAAATTTTTCCATCATCCAAATTAATAGAAATCCGGCAATAGCCAAAAGAATTGCAAATATCAATTGTGAATCCTGTTCAAGAATATTTGCGAATGTATTTGGCAGTATATTTTCCTGCAGCAATGGTTTTTCAACTCCGTGCCGGTCAATAAAGGTTGAGATTGTGTTTTTCCAGGGCCAAACTTTATTTAAAGATCCGATCATGAATCCGGAAAGCAAACCGATAGTCATGTTGTGGTATTTTTTTAACAGCCAGCTTAGCAGATTTGAGAAACTTAAGAGGCCTATTACAGCTCCGGCGCCAACTACAGCAACAACATCCAGTTTAAAAGAACTGATGGCATTTAGGATGTATTCATATTTGCCCAAAAGGAGCAATATGAAGGCGCCTGATATTCCAGGTAAAATCATCGCACAAATTGCCAATGCTCCCGAAAGAAAGAGAAACCAGTAGGAGGTAGGGGTTTCTGCCGGGGTAACAACAGTTACCATATAGGCAATTCCGATACCAATAAGCATTGCTATAATAGTCCGTAATTTCCACTCTGTTATTTTACGGGCAACTACAATTGCAGATGCAACAATCAACCCAAAGAAGAAAGACCAGATTAAAATCGGCTGTTCGGCAAGAAAATACTTGATGAGTTTCGCTAAGGACAAAAAGCTTAAAAAAATTCCGAAGATCAATGACAACAGAAAATTTCCGTTAACTGCCTGCCAGAATTCTTTCAGTTTGAATTGAAAGAGGAGTTTTACAGCACTTGCGTTAATGGATTTAATGCTGTTAATTAATTCCTCGTAAATACCGGTAATAAATGCGATTGTGCCGCCGGAAACTCCCGGTACAACATCTGCTGCTCCCATCCCCATTCCTTTAAAGGCAATAAGAAGGTAGTCTTTTATTTTTCTGGGCATAGTATAATTTTGTTGTGCTTGCTTTATTGGTCTCAAAGGCAATTACTGATTTGCTTTGATTAGTTTGGTGAAGTTTTTATTTTTCTTCAATTCAGGAAATTGAATAAAGATGTCGTTAATGTTTTCAGAATCGATATCGATCGCTTGTCTGATATAATGTTCCGAAGACTTGATGTCACCCGTTATTGCATAGTAAGCCGCTAAATTACTTAGCAATTGAGGACAGTTTGGGGTTTGGGCAAGACTTTCCAACAATACATCAATAGCTGTTTCTTCATTTTCATTTTGATGATAATATTCAGCGAGAGTTATTGGATAAGTGGTATCGAAAGGATCCAGATCAATCGCCTCTCTAAATGCCTGAACTGCCTTTTGAGGCGAGTTGGCTCTGGCGTAAGCTGATCCCAGGGCAAACCAATAGTCTGAATTGGTATCATCTAATTTTTTAGCTTTTTCAAGATAAACCAAACACTCATCAATTTTATCCTGATACATGAGTATTAGTCCCATTCCAAACCAAGGATCGGCTAAATTCTCATCAATTTTGATGGCTGTTTCGTAATTGATTAAGGCTTGCTCGTATTCGTCCATTTTCTCAAAACATTCACCAATATACGAATAGGTTGAAGCGTGATCATCATCAAACTCCAGGTATTCGGTGTAGCATTTTATTGCGTCTTCGAAAAGTCCCTGATTAGCCAGAGCATTGGCTTTGTTAAAATAGGCTTTGCTATGCTGCTCATTTACCGTTAGTGCAAATTCGTAGGCTTCAACAGCTTTTGGGAAATTCCCCATGCGGTTGAAAATGATTCCCAGATTGTACCAGGCGTTGTCTGAGAAAGGGTTTAGCTCTAAAAATTGCTCATAAGCCGCGATGCTTTGATCGTCCTCACCAATTTTCTCATAACAATAACCTAATTCAAAAAGAACTTCTGAATCTTCTTCGTCCAGTTCCAGTGCTTCTTCCAAATAATCTATCGCAAGGTCGAACTGACTCAATTGCTCGAAAGCAAGTGCAATTCTGAAAAGTAAATCTTCACGATTCTCATAACTTATCTGGAGAGCCTTATCGAATTGTATTTTGGCAAGCTCAGGTTTTCCTAAATGGTTGTATATATTCCCTTTAAGTAAAAGGATCTCCTTGTTGGAAGATTCGATACCCTGTATGTGCTTTAAAATGGAAAGTGCTTCGAGATACTGTTCCCGGTCAACTAAAATCTGAGCTTTTTTAATTTGGAGAGAAATGGCACCGGGGTGCTGTTTATTAGCAATATTAGAAACTTTTACAGCTTCTAAAAGATTGCCCTTCTCAGTATAGTGATCAATGATGCTTTCAAATTCATGAACATCGAAATAGTAAAGCGTCTCAGCTTTAATCATTTCTTCGAACCGGCCTACCAAAGTAAGCGCATCATCATCAAGATAGTTTTCTGTATTCTCTATCATCTATCAAATTAAAATGATTATTGCACTGCAAAAATAGGATTAATTTTAAAATATTCAAGATGTAAGATATTAACAAAAGTTAATCCGATTTTCTGTTTTTACAGGATTTTGTCCAAAACAAACGGCCTCTTATCAGGAGGCCGTTGTTAATTATAAATTGCGATGTTCAATTCTAAGCAAATCAAATACTGTTTTAACAGGATTAAAAGTAACGATTGGGACTTCTACAAACACAGAATTCCAATCAGACATGGCACCATTCCACAAACCTGGCAATTCCATGGCTTTAAGATCACTGCCATTGTGTGATTTTTGAGAGATGAAACCGGTTTGTTTATCAACAAACAAATTCAAATCAAATTTATTCCCCTTGTAGTCTTTAATTCCACAAACCAAATCTACAGGGTTAAAGTGAGTGGAGCGTTCCAAAATATTAGTTTGGCGGACGTCTTGTTTGTCAATCTGCGACCCTTCAACAATTTGAAGAGAAACAGATCCATCTGAATTTCTTGACCAAAATGGCCCTCCACCAGGTTCACCTTCATTCTTAACCATACCACAGACACGAATAGGACGGTTGAATTTGGAAAACAGGTATTTCTTCAGTTTTTCAGGATCTTCGATTTTAAGACTGGCCGGTGCTTTTGTGCAAAGTTTATCTTCTAAAAAGGCAAGCATTTCATCAAGAGTGTTCTGCGAAATGTTTTTGTCCTCTTCAAGAATTCTTAAGTAGTCAAAAATAAATGATTGGCGTTCCAGAAGAATGCCTGCCAAAACTTTTTTGAATTTATAAGTTATTTCCTTTAAGCGATCAGGAACAACATTGTCAATATTTTTAATGAAAACGATATCAGCATTCAGCTCATTCAAATTTTCAATCAACGCACCATGTCCACCCGGACGAAACAGGATCGTGCCGTCTTCGTTTCGGAATGGTTCATTGTTCATATCAACAGCAATGGTGTCGGTTGATGATTTTTGAACCGAATAAGTTACATTTAGTTTGCCGTTATATTTCTCTTCAAAAGTCTTTTTGGTTTTTTCTAAACGATCTTCAAATAGTTCTTTGTGATCTTCTGATACCGTAAGATGAATTTGTGCATCTCCTTTGGAGTTTTTAGCGTAATTTAGAGTCTCAACCAAATGTTCCTCAAAAGCTGTTCTGGAAAAATGTTTGTACCTGTGGAATTTCAACAATCCCTTAGGAAGACTGGCATAATTAAGACCTTTTCGTGTTAGGAGCATGGCCAGAATTTGCTTGAATTGATTTTTATCAATCATCTTCTCCAAATCCATATTGTTTTCCGAAACAATATTTCGAAGATCGCCATAGAAAGCAAAATCTTCAATTCTGTCAAAGAAGTTAAACATGGTTTCCGGTCCTTTGTGACAAAGGAATTTTAGGTATTCATCTTCGGTGTCCTGATAAGTGTTCAAAAAATCGTACAGCGATTTAAACATTCTGGTGGCGGCGCCCGAAGCAGGAACAAATTTTAGCAATGAAAGGTTTTTGACATGTGCTGTAAACACTTCTTGATAAATATCCTGTTCATCATCACCAATTTGCAATATTCCGTCATCAATTGTGGCAGGCTTCTTTAATTTCATTTTAGGAAAACCAGTCCTGAAGTTGTTTAGTTGTTCTTCAATGGTTTTAATATCAATGGCTTTGGCCTTGAATTGAGATTGGTCTTGTTTTGAAAACATGTTTAAAGTTTTAATAAAGTGTCACAGGCAATATAAAGAATACTTTCTATAAATGAAACGCTCATTCTATTAAATAAAAAAAATACTTATGCAATGCTTTGCAGTTTTGAATGTAAAAATACAATTATAGTAGGGATTTAATGTTTCAATAATGCAGTAATTTTTGGAAGAAACCTGCATGACAGCATTTTAATTTTGAATTCTGTCTGATTCTTCAGCTGGCAACTTATCTTGATGAATTCCAATTAATGTGAATCAATTTACTGGAATCAATTTCTTTTGTATTTTTGCGCTAAATTTAAATAGGTATGACAGATAAGCAATTTCAGTGGGGGAATAATAAAAGATATAATGATTTTCCAAGTTCATTTAAAAGACGTTTCTCGGAACGAATTCAAAAAATATCAATAGATGCTGGTTTTACTTGTCCCAACCGTGATGGAAGCAAAGGAATAGGTGGTTGTACCTATTGCAATAACAATAGTTTTAATCCGGCTTATTGTAGTCCTAAAAAAACAATCACAGAGCAAATCCTATTGGGGATTGATTTTTTCAACAGCAAATACAAAGCTCAGTATTATCTGGCTTATTTTCAGGCTTATTCAAATACTTATGGATCACTTGATCATTTAAAGCAAATTTACGGGGAGGCTTTGTCTCATGATAAAGTAGTTGGTTTGGTTATTGGTACCCGACCCGACTGTGTTTCCGATTCTCTTTTGAGTTATCTGGAAGAATTGGCAAAAGATTATTATATCAGTATTGAGTATGGTGTCGAATCATTGAATGACCGTGCTTTGGAAGCTATAAATCGTGGGCATTCCTATCAGGAAGCGGAAAAAACCATAATGAGAACTTCGGGGCGTGGAATTCATATTGGAGCCCATTTGGTGAACGGCCTTCCGTTCGATACACCGCAAATGATGATTGATCATGCTGTGAAATTATCAAACCTGCCAATTGATACGCTTAAAATGCATCAGCTGCAAATTCTCAATCATACAATAATGGCCAAAGAATATGAGGTGGAACCTGAGAAGTTCTATTTGTTCGAAATGGAGGAGTATTTGGATTTTGTTGTCGATGTGATTGAGAGAATCAATCCAAGGGTAAGTTTGGAACGGTTCATAAATCAGGCGCCAAAAGGATGGTTGATAGCACCGAAGTGGGGCGTTAAGAATTTTGAGTTTGTTGATAAACTAGACAAGAGGTTGGTGGAAAGAAACTCTTGGCAGGGAAAATTATTTAAGGAAATTGAATGATCAACCGGTAATTTCCCTGAGTACGTTAGTCGCTTTTTTAAACCCTAATTTTTCTGATTGTTTGATGTCTGAGATGGCCGCTTCTTTATTGCCGTTTTTCAAATTGGCAATTCCCCGGGCGAAGTAGGCCCGTTCCAATTTGCTGTCAATTTTTATTGCCTTGTCATAGTATTTTATTGCCTTGGTGTATTGTTCCAGGCAATCCAGCGCAACCGCTTTGTTGTAGTACACACCCGAAGAGTTTAGGCCATATTTTATAGCCAAATTATAATCAGTTACTGCTCCGGAGTAATCTTTGATGTAGTACCTGCAAATGCCGCGAAAATGCAATGCTTGAATGTTTCTGGGGTTTATGGTGAGTAAATGATTGTAGTCTTTAATCGCTGCCTCATATTTCTTTTGATTTTCAAAGAGAATTGCTCTGTTGAAATAGGTCTCTTCATCAAATTTTTGTTTCGAGATCACAAAATTCAAATCATTAATTGCTTCTCTGTTTTTGTTCAGGAAAGAGTAACAGATTGCTCTGTTGTAATAGGCCGGAAGGTAGTTTTTATCTTCTTTAACAATTGCAGAAAATTCTTTAACAGCTTCAGTATATTTCTGTTTTTTCATCAATTCAATGGCATTGCCATTGGCTCTGTCTGCCTGGTTTTTGTTGCACCCGAAAACAATAAAAACGAGAATAATCAGTGTAACAACAGTAGAAGTTCGTAAGTAAAATTTAGTCATGCAAAGTAGTTAGAGTTGGTTTCTCCAATATACGCAAATAAATAGAAGAGGCATTCAAACCTCTTCATATTTGTTATAAACAGCTGCTTATAGTTGCTTAACTATTTAAAAAGTTTGGTCAGCATGTCTTTTTTGCCCATTTTTATCAATTCAGTTTTTATCGCTTCGCGATACTCTTTTTTGTACCAGAACAGAAATTTTCGTTGTGCCAGCTTTTCCTTTTCACTCTTGGCCGTAAATACCTTTTTTAATGTGTAGGGATGGTAACCAGAGTAGTAGATTACTGTAGCAACAGTCATTGGTGTTGGGGTAAAATCCTGAACTTGTTCCAGTTTAAAATCAAGTTCTTTTGTTTTTACAGCAAGGTCGGCCATATCAGTTGGCTGACTTCCCGGGTGACTTGAAATAAAGTATGGAATTAGTTGCTGGTTCAAACCTTCCTTTTTGTTGATGTCGTCGAACAAAGCCTTCAGTTTGTAAAATAAATTAAAGGATGGTTTTCTCATCATATTCAAAACATCATCGGAAGTATGCTCCGGAGCAACTTTTAATCTTCCCGACACATGATTTTTAATCAATTCGGTAGCATATTCCCGGTTCGATTTATTTATTTTATCATCTTTAGTCTGATGTAGAATAAGGTCATAACGAATACCGCTGCCAACGAACGATTTCTTAACTCCCGGAACCTGATCAACCTTTTTGTAAATGTCAAGCATTGCCTGATGATTTGTGTTCAGGTTTGGACAAACATCCGGGTGAATGCACGAAGGTCTTCTGCAGGTTTTGCAGATCGATTCGAAAATCCCCTTCATTTGGTACATATTGGCAGAAGGGCCTCCTAAATCTGAAAGATAACCTTTAAAATCGGGCATCTTTGTAATGTTTTCAACCTCTTTCAATATCGATTTTTCAGATCGGTTGGCAATAAATTTTCCCTGATGGGCAGATATGGTACAGAATGAACAGCCTCCAAAACATCCTCTGTGCATGTTTACCGAGAATTTAATCATATCAAAAGCAGGAATCTTTTTGTCTTTGTATCGCGGATGCGGCAATCGGGTATAGGGAAGGTCGTAAACTTCATCCATTTCCTTTTCGTTCATCACCGGGTACGGAGGATTCACAACAATGGTCTGATCTTTATAGTCTTGAGTGAGTTTCTTTGCCATCATTGCATTCGATTCCATCTCAATGTACCGAAAGTTACTTGCGAATTTTTTCTTGTCGTTCAGGCAATCTTCATGTGAATAGAGTTTCTGATCCTGCCACGTTTTCTTTGTGGGATAAACTTCATCTTGGGCAACAAGAAAAGACGTTTGTGGAATATTAGTCAAAGAATAAAATGGTACTCCTTTTTTTGTTAGGCGAACAATTTCTTTTAAGGGTTTTTCGCCCATTCCATAAACCAATAAATCGGCATTGCTTTCGCAAAGGATGCTTGGTTTCAGTTCATTATCCCAATAATCGTAATGAGTTACCCTCCTTAATGAAGCTTCAATTCCTCCAATTAGTATGGGGGTGTCAGGGTATAGTTTTTTCAGAATCTGAGAATAAACTATTGTGGGACGATCAGGTCTTTGGCCGTGTCTGCCATCGGGTGTATAAGCGTCATCATGCCGCAATCTTCTGTTCGCGGTATAATGATTGACCATAGAATCCATATTGCCTGCTGTCACTCCAAAGAATAATTTAGGCTGTCCGAGTTTCTTAAAGTCACGTAAATCATCACGCCAGTTTGGTTGTGGCACAATAGCAACTTTCAGGCCTTCGTTTTCCAGAACCCGTCCAATAACAGCAGCTCCAAACGAAGGGTGATCAATGTAGGCATCACCGCTGAATAGAATTACATCCAATTCTTCCCAACCTCTTTCTTTTACTTCCTTAGCCGATGTTGGAAGCCACTTATCTATGTACAGTTTGTTGTTCTCAGTCATATGTCTTAAAATTATTGCAAAGATAGTATTATTTATAAAGATTTTAAAGAAGGATTTTTATCTCAGCAAATAATAAATTTCGCAGCAATTAAAAATGCGTCGTTTGTTGTTTGATTAAGGCTGAATAATTGATGTATATTGCGGCATGGCTTTGTGATATTGATACCTTGAAGTATCTTTGCCTGACTAAAATCAGACAGATGAATTATTTTTCATACCACACCCACACGATCTTTTGCGATGGTAAAAACACAGCGGAAGAATTTGTTGAAAGAGCTATAGAGCTTGGTTTGAATGCAATCGGATTTTCTTCTCATGCACCATTGGCGCAAAATGAGCCGTGGAGTATGCCATTGCAAAGCTTAAAGGAATACACGGCTGAAGTGGAGGCCTTGAAGCAAAAGTACCGGTCAAAAATACAGATTTACCTGTCTTTGGAGATTGACTATATTCCCGAAGCGACAAAATCTTTTAAGGAGTTGAAAAAAGAGGCTGGCTTGGATTATACAATCGGTTCGGTTCATCTGGTGAAAGCTAAGTCTGATTCCGGGTTTTGGTTTCTTGATGGACCGGATACAAACTACATTCATGGCATTGAGGTTTTGTTTGACGGGGATGTTCAAAAAGCTGTCACAGCTTATTACAATCAGATCATTGAAATGATTGAAACTCAGAAACCAGATATTGTCGGGCATGTTGATAAGGTGAAAATGAACAATAAAGGCCGGTTTTTTTCTGAAAATGAGAAATGGTATGTTGATTTGTTGGATCAGACAATTAAAGCGATCAGGAATTCCGGAACTATCGTTGAAGTCAATACCAGAGGGATTTACAAGAAAAAGTCTGATTCGTTTTTCCCTGATTCCTATTTTTTGAGAGAATGTAAAAAGTATGCGGTACCTGTTACAATCAGCACCGATGCTCATCAGCTGGATGAATTGGTTTCAGGATTCGATTCAGCTGTGAGTTTGCTCAAAGATATTGGGTTTGAGTCAGTTCGTGTTTTTGTTGATGGGTGCTGGCAGGATCAGTCATTGTAATTAACAGTAATTATTTAGTTTTTTTAATTGAATAATGAACCGGAGTATTGATAAATAATACTATTTTTATCCGGTTGAAAAGGTCTGATACTTTGGGCTCGGTTAAGGGGGCTGAACAATGCGGGCTTTTTTGAAAATAGTAATGACTTTGAAACAAAAAAAATATAGATAAATACCAATTCATTCTATCGTCTTAATTTGGATGGTAATTGATTTGGTTTGTCACTCCCGGTATTTATCGGGACAACCTTTTTAGAACGTATTTACATATGAAGTTGGTTGATCCAAAAGATTTATTAAAAGCTAGTGAGAGCCTAAGCTGGTTTGGTGGTGAAAGTTTTGCCAAATTGTTAATGTATATTCTTCGGTTGAATAAATTGAATGATTTGTATTCGGCAAATTGCGGCAAGGATGGCATTGATTTTATTGATGCCTTACTAGACGATTTGGGAATTAAATTTGAATTTGACGGGGAAGAGTTAAAACGCATACCCAAGGAAGGTCCGTTCATTACAATATCAAATCATCCGTTTGGGGGAATTGACGGCTTAATTTTGATTAAGCTGATCTGCATGGTGCGTCCGGAGTTTAAAGCAATGGCTAATTTCCTGTTGAAAAAAATTGAGCCGATTAAAGATTATTTTCTGGGGGTAAATCCTTTTGAGGAAAGAAAAGGCGTAGCTTCCAGTACTGGTGGTATCAAAGAAGGACTTCGTCATTTAAGTGACGGTTTCCCCTTGGGAATATTTCCTGCAGGAGAGGTTTCGTCCTATCAGTCCCACACAAATAATATTACCGATAAGCAATGGCAGCCATCCATTCTTAAGTTTATTAAGAAAGCGGATGTGCCTGTTGTGCCAATTTATTTTCAGGGAAGCAATAGTTTGATTTTCCATTTGCTGGGGATGATTCATCCTACACTTCGAACTGTGAAATTGCCATCGGAATTATTAAATAAAAAGAATAAAACGGTTCGGATCCGTATCGGAAATCCGATTTCGGTAAAAGATCAGAAAGGATTCACAGATATTAATCAGTATGGTCGTTTTTTGCGCGCAAAGACATATATGCTGGGGACACCAATTGAAGTGAAAAAGTTTTATCAATTCAAACGCAAGGAAAAAATTGCGAAGGTTGAAGACATTATACCTCCTGTAAATCCAGAGATTATCCAAAGTGAGGTGGAAAGCCTTCCTAAGGAATATTTGCTGTTCAAAAGCAGTAATTTTACCGTTTATTGTGCACCTTCTTCCAAGTTGCCTCATGTTTTGACAGAGCTTGGACGTCTTCGGGAAATTACCTTTCGGGAGGTTGGCGAAGGAACAAACCTGGGCATTGATGTTGATGAGTATGATTTGTATTACCATCAGCTTTTTATTTGGGATGAGGAGTTGAAGAAGATTGTCGGGGCTTATCGGGTAGGTAAGGGAAATGAAATTCTTTCAGAGTATGGATTGAAAGGTTTTTATTTGCAAAGTCTGTTCCGCATGAGCAGGAAATTTCAGCCTGTTTTGCATGAATCATTGGAGTTGGGGCGTTCTTTTATTGTGAAAGAATATCAAAAAAAGCCAATGCCTCTTTTTTTGCTTTGGAAAGGGATTCTGTATTTCTTACTTAAAAATCCTCAGTCGCGTTATTTAATAGGTCCTGTGAGTATCAGCAATAAGTATTCTGATTTGTCGAAAGATTTGATCATTAAATTTATTATGCGGAATTATTTCAATTACGATTTAGGACAGTATATTAAATCAAGAAAGAAGTTTAAGGTCAAAATAAAAGATCTGGATGTGGATATTTTATTGGAAATGGCTAAGAATGATATCAATAAATTAGATAAGCTAATTGGCGATTTTGAGATCACGAATGATAAGTTACCTGTACTTCTTAAGAAGTATATTTCTCTGAATGCCAGGATTGTTGGGTTTAATATCGACCCAAATTTTAATGATTGTCTGGATGGTTTGATCGTTGTTGATTTGTTCGATGTGCCAATAAAAGTGATTGAATCATTGTCGAAGGAGTTTAATGACGAAACGATTATGAAAAGATTTTCATCAGAAGATGTCAATTTTTAGCATATATTTTACGACCTTTGCAGGCAATTTTGTTAACTGAAAAAGATTTGTAATTGGATTTTCAATATTTATTTAAAGGGATAGTTGTGGGGTTAATGGTTTCTATACCATTAGGTCCGATAGGGGTGTTAATTATTCAAAAAACCATTCAGAAAGGTCGTTTGGCTGGTTTTATTTCAGGCTTGGGTGCTGCTGTTGCAGATATGTTTTATGCTACGGTTGCAGCTTTTGGTTTGGGAATGGTGCTTAGTTTTATTAAAACACAGGAATTCTACCTGCAGTTGATTGGCAGTATTTTTCTGGTGTATGTAGGGTTGCGAATCTTCCTTACAAATCCTATAAAGCAGATTAGAGGGGCAAAGAAAACGGGTAAAAAAGGAATGCTGGGTGACTTCGTTTCTATATTTTTTCTTACTGCATCGAATCCGATTGCAGTTTTTGTTTTTGTAGCGGTTTTTGCCGGAGCCTCTATTTTTGGAAGCAATCCGACATTGAGAATTGAATTGTTTCTGATTTTAGGAGTGTTGTTGGGAGGAGCTTTATGGTGGTATACCTTGTCGACCATTATTAATATATTCCGAAAGAAATTCAGATTGAAACAATTGTTTTGGATCAACAAAATTTCAGGAATTGTAATTGCCGCATTAGGATTCCTTGCTTTTCTGGCCTGTTTCGAGCCAATCAAATCTTTTCTTCACACCTAAGAATTGATTTTAAATTACAAAGACCATAAGCAGGAATAAAAAAAGACACAATATTTTGCGTCCTTATTTTTTAGTTTCTTCGATTATTCTATTCTTCGGCTTTTGGGCCTTTCACTTTTCAACTTTTATCGAATAGTTACCATGGTTGCTCCCCATCCGTACTCTTTAAACGAAGCATCCTGAGAATAGTGTTTTCTGTATTTTCTTTTAAGTTCGCTATGAACACGTTGCTTTAAAGTGCCATTGCCGATACCATGAATAAATACAATCTTTTTGCCTTTCTCGTATTGGTTTTGGCGCAGCACCTCATGAAATTTGCTGAGTTGAAATTCAAGGATGTCAGCATTTGACAGACCCGTTACAGAGTCAATTAATGCATTGATGTGTAAGTCTACTTCGATTAAATTATCATCAGAATTATTGTTCTTCGGAGCCGGTTTTACTTTCTCCGGATTTTCCTTTTCACGAATTGCCTGTTTAAAATCTTTATTGCTTAGTTCTTCTATTTTTTGCTCCAGGTTTTCGCCTGTTAGTTTGTAAAGTATTACCTCCTGATGAAAGTAGGCAGTATCCTTATAGCTTGAAGATTTATGGAATTTTACAGCCTGAATTTTAAGCGGACGATCCAAAGGTTTTTTCAGGGTGAATTTTCCCTGCTGATAGAATATGATTTGAAAATGGCAGCAGGTCAATTCGTTCAAGTCTTTTATTTCGTATTCCGATAAAAGGATTTTTGATTTAGGATCAAGAGTTCCTGCAGTTATTCCTTCCATTCCATTTCCTTTTTCATCATAGAAACTGTACAAAAGAATTTGATTGGTATCGTTAATTAAAAACAGCTCCAACGGACTTTCCGATTGGGTGGCTGATTCCTTGGGGGCAAAGGCTACGTAAACTTCCTCCTTTTCAACAAATAGAGATTGTTTTGCTGATGGCAATGAGGAGCTTGAGCTGGAAGAATTACTTTGTTTGGATTGAGGGGAAGTTCCTGTATTTACCGATTCGATTACAACCAAATTGGTTTTAAGGCTTGGGATCTCAAATTCATCCTCGTCATTTAAAACCATAACGGTTTTGGCATCAATAATTCGGGTGACAATACCACCACCTGTTTCATTTAAAAACCGGACTTTATCTCCTGTATTTATTTGCATCGGATTATCTTGTTTGGGTTGACTGTTTTAGTATTCGTTTTTACTTCAGGAATCTAAAATAGGCAACAGGTTTTTGATTCCCGACAAAGTTAGCTATTTTTGCCGATCAAAAGGTAAAGCCCCTTTTTTATTAGGAATAAAGCTTGATTAATTAAGAAATAGATGGATTGTAATATCAATACAAATAGTTTGGACGCCAGACAAATTCAAATTTCAGATTTCACCTACGATCTTCCCGATGAGAGAATTGCCAAACATCCTTTAGCGAACAGGGATTTGTCAAAATTGCTGATTTACAAAAACGGATTGATTTCTGAATCTGTATTTGAAAATTTGCCTTCGGAGATTGCAGCCGGAACAACGATGGTATTTAACAATACCAAAGTGATTCAGGCCCGGTTGATATTTCATAAGGAGACAGGAGCCCGGATTGAAATATTCTGCCTGGAACCTTTGAAGCCGGCTGATTACAATTTAGCTTTTCAGGCTTGTGGTTCTTCATCCTGGAAATGTATTGTGGGGAATGCACGAAAATGGAAGTCGGGTGAATTAAAAATGCCTTTCTATGTTGAGGACAAAGAGTATTTTCTGAAAGCGGAGAAGCAGGATGCATTGGAAGGAGCTCAGGAGATCTTTTTTTCGTGGAATCATCCGGACCTGAGCTTTAGCGAGGTGTTGGAACAAACCGGTAAAATTCCAATTCCCCCCTATTTAAACCGCGATACGGAAGCAACGGATCTGCTTCGCTACCAAACTGTTTATTCCAAGTATGAGGGGTCGGTAGCGGCACCAACAGCAGGACTGCATTTTACTGAGGATGTGTTTTCTCATTTGGAAGCAAAAAAGATCAGGCGCGAGGAATTGACTTTGCATGTGGGGGCAGGAACGTTTAAGCCTGTAAAATCGGAGCAGATAGGCGATCATGAAATGCACACTGAGCATATTCAGGTTACTCTTGAGAGTCTTCAGAACATCACAAAGCTTCGCGGGCAGATTATTGCAGTAGGTACCACTTCTGTGCGAAGTTTGGAGAGTTTGTACTGGATGGGAGTTAAAATTCTGACCAAAAAGGAAAACCCTCATTTGTTGGAGCAGTGGGAGGCTTACCAGTTGCCGGCTGATTACAGCAGACAGGAATCATATCAGGCAATTTGCAGCTATATGCAGGAGAATGATTTGACTTTATTTAATGCGGCTACTCAGATTATCATCGCTCCGGGATATGAATTCAAAGTTATTTCGGGTTTGGTAACAAATTTTCACCAGCCGCAAAGTACTCTGCTTCTTTTAATCTCGGCACTTGTTGGTGATAATTGGAAGAAGATATATCAATACGCGCTGAAGAATGATTTTCGTTTTCTGAGTTATGGTGACAGCTCCTTGCTGATGAGAGGGTAGGAGTCCTAAAAGTCAAAGAGTCTTGAAAAGTCTTGAAGAGTCTTGAAGAGTCTTGAAAAGTCTTGAAGAGTCGAAGGTCAAAAGCATATTTGGTGGAAAAAGAGGTGGAAGTATCAGCGGTAGAGATTGCTGCCTGGGGTGAGGAGTTTATTTTGAATGCTTGTTTTGGCGGTTCGGGATGTTCTGAAAATGAGCATCATGAGAATCGAAGAATAGAATTAATTTTTGTATTGTAAATCTATCGTCATTCGTCCTGTAAAGAGAAATTGTCTTTTGCAATATTTATTGTCATTAATTAATTGATTTTATTATATTTACTACTGTTAATTTTTGTTATTTTTGAGAATTAATCTGACACTCTATTCTGCCATCTGTTATGAGGAATATCTACTTTTTAATCTGTTTTTTCTTGACCGCCGGGACAATCGGTTTCTTTTCTCCTTTTTTCGATATCAATTTTGCCGGCTCCGATGCCGGAGGTTCAATATATGGTGTGGAAATTGCAAAATTTAAATATCCGGTGTATACCGATTATTTCGAGGAATTAAATGACGTTGTAGAGTTGAGTGGCAAAGATGGAGTGTATCATTATTTATCAGGTCTTAGCAATTCCAGAAGTGAAGCAGAGAATCGGGTGGAAGAAGTAAAGTCTTTCGGATACGCAGATGCCAGGGTGTTGGATTTAAATCTGGAGTTTTCGTCGGAGCAGCTTGCCGGAGTTCTTGCAAATAAAACAGGCGGTCAGGATAAAACTCAGAAGAAAAAAATCACCAGCCAAACAGTAAAAAAGAATCCTGCAGCTGAAACCGCAATTGCTAAGCTGACTGATATAGGTAATGATTGTTACTACACGATACTTCTTCAGAAAAGCAAAAGCATTCTAAATGCCGAAAGTTTTTCTCCGCACAATTCAGTGAAAGTACTGGAAGCAGATGGAAAGTTTCAATATGTATTGGGGCGCTTTGAGGATTTGGGCGGGGCTAAAAAATATTTGCAGGAAAAAGTGCTGACAGATTTTCCCTATGCCAGCCTTGCACTTATTAATAAAGGGGTGTTAGCGAAAGTGAACGCAGACACAGAAGGGAAAAGTGATGTGAAAATCTCCTCGAATCAGACAGGATCCTATAATATGGGGCGGAAAATGAGGGGAAAGGAATATGTTGACTACTATTATGAGCTAGGACATTTAAAGATGTCTGAAAAACCAATTTACATGATTGAAATTGGAGATTATCACGATAAAAAGATTGCGGATGAGGCGGTTCAGAAATTAAAGGATCTTGGTTTTACTCAGGCAAGAATAAAAACCCCCTCAGGCCGAAAAACGGAGACCGTTCAGCAAAGTCCTTCTGCAGATGCCCATTTTACCATTCAGGTATTTGCAAGTAAATCTGAAATAAACCTTAAGCGGATTGCAATTAAAGATCTTACCCGGACATTTGATCCGCAGGACGAGTTGTACCGTTATTTTTATGGTGATTACGACAATTATTGGGTTTGCCGCCGGGAACTGCGCGAAATCCGTCAAAAAGGCTGCAGCGATGCATTTATTGTCCGATTATAGGTTCCAAACTTCCAAGGATCAATCTTGAAGTAAAAAGGATAAAGTACAAAGGGTGAGAAGTATAAGGAATATTGTAAGTGTAAAGTATAAAGCCACGTGAAACAAAATGAATTGCAAGCTTGATTGTTTAATTTTTCTGTTGACATCATAAAACAGGTAAGGGTGTTTCCAGATTCGCGTGAGTATCAAGTAATCTCCTATCAGATATTAAAGTCAGCAACTTCTGTTGGGGCAAATTACGAAGAAGCGCAAGCAGCTGTCTCAGAAGCTGATTTTGCTAATAAAATCTCTATTTCCCTTAAAGAGATAAGAGAAACAAACTACTGGATTCGTATTGTTAATTCTATCTCTGAGGAACAAAAACAATGGGGTATCTTGGAAAGAGAATCTGAGGAATTAATGAAAATATTGGGAGCAATAAGAGTTAAAATGTACCAAAAGCTAAAACGGTAACATTACCTTCCTTTGTATTTTTTTTCTTTTAACTACTTTTTCATTTCTTTTTATTTTATCCATTGTACTTTATCCTTTTTCCTTTGTACTTATTGCCTCCTTTGTACTTTTTCCATTTCTTCCCTTCTCTATTTTATACTTTATACTTGTTACTTTTTCCTTTATACTTGTTATTTTTTCCTTACATTTGTCCCGGCAAACCGTTCTATCGCTGCTTTGCAAAAAGGAGAGGAAAGTCCGGGCAACATAGAGTAACATACTTCCTAACGGGAAGAAGGTCGAAAGACTTTAGTAGTAGAACAGAAAAGAACCGCCTTCGGGTAAGGGTGAAAAGGTGAGGTAAGAGCTCACCAGCACTGATGGTGACATTGGTGGCTGTGTACCTTATGTGTTGCAAGATCAAGTATACCGGCGTATGTAGGCTGACTCGGCTGATGTTCGGGGGGTGGATTGCTCGAGACATTTGGTGACAAATGTTCTAGATAAATGATAGAAATTCTTTTCGGAGAATACAGGACCCGGCTTACAGGTTTGCCTTTTTTAAAAAACAAATGACTGACTCATGATTGAGTTGGTCTTTTTTTTTTGTGATATAGTGAAAGTTTGGAAGGGTCTCAAAAGTCTTGAAAAGTCGAAAGTACAAATTCCAAAGTACAAAGTACAAAGCCCAAATTCCAAAGTACAAATTCCAAAGGAAAAAGGGAGAGCCTGAAGGGCTCAAATATAAATAGTCCAGGGAAAAAAGCGAAGCGAATGCCACCCCGGGATAAGGATGGGACATTACAAATTGGCGCAGGTGAAAATAATTTTTTGAAGCAGGATCTTATTCTGCGCCACAAGATGTAATGTAAAAAGAAGCATGAGATTGAATTACCTCCCGGATGCAGTTGTTGGAGAAAAGTGTCTTGAAAAGTCAAAAGGTCGAAAAAAAGTCAATTGCAGTTTTATGGTTTAAATTGCTATGTGGCTTTAGTCCATGGTTTGTGAATATATATTGCCAACTGCTTTAGCTGTTGTGAGAAATGATTTGTTGCAGCAATTCTCCCATTTTAAGGGGAGATCCCGACAGGGTGAGGGGTGTGGAATCGAAAGTCTTGGAAAGTCTGGAAGGGTCTTGAAAAGTCGAAAGGTCGAAAGGTCGAAGAGTCCAAAAAGTGAAATCTGATTTGGTTGCCATGTGGCTTTAGCTCTTGGTTTTGGGAAGAGATGCGTTTTGTGAATTGATGCAATCTCAACCGCCTAAGTTTTTGTGAGGAGGGTGAAGTAGGGAAAATGAATGGCAAAACGGTTAAAAGAAAGGATGGTAAAATCGTCATATTGTAAAATTATTTGATATTGTTTTAACTGACTTGAAATGAATCCATTGTGTTTTTATTGTAACTTTTACGCAACCCTTTGCGTTTTATGTAATCATATAGTTTTTAGGGCTTATGGATTAAAAGATTATTATTGTATGTGAATAAGCCATAAAAAACGACAAAAAGAAAAAATGGCAACTTTGACACTTGTTTTTAGTAAAATAAGAACTTATTTTTGTGCTTTATATATTAAATACACTACTTACTACATATTAAACCAATATTTATGAATTTATCTAAAATTAGTGTTTTCGATCACAACACACCGCGTTGGATCGTTTTTCTAATTGATTTGTTTATTGGGCTGGTTTCAATTTCAGCAGCTTATTTGTTACGTTTCAACTTTAATCTGGAAAGCGTTAATCTGAGTTCTGCGAAGTTTGTAATTCCTTTGGTTTTAATGATGAGAGCTATAAGCTTCCTGATTGGAGGGACTTATGCAGGCATTGTCAGGTATACAAGTGCCAAGGATGCTGAACGTATTTTTGTAGTGGTTTCCCTGGGATCTGTATTGCTTGTTCTTGCAAACGGATTGAGTTACTATTTTATGAACGGCGTTTTCCTGCTTCCATTTTCCATTTTAATTATTGAATACATTTCAATGGTCTTTTTGATGACCAGCAGCCGGATTATTTTTAAAGCCATTTATTTCAGGTATTTAACCTATTCTAAAATTCGGGAGAATATACTGATTTACGGGAGCGATGAGTTTGGCATCATGGCAAAACATGCGCTGGACAGCGGTAAAGAGGTGAACAGTACCATTGTTGGATTTATAGATCATAACAACAGGAAAGTGGGAAGTAAATTAGAAAACATTAAGATTTACAGCCCTAATGATTTAGAGAAATTGTTGGAGAAACAGGAAATTGATAAGGTTATTATTGCCAAAAAAGATTTAAGTGTTGAGGAACGTCAGGATGTTATCGAAAAATGCCTGAATAAAAATGTGAAGGTTTGGGAGGTTCCTAAATTTGAAAGCTGGGTGAACGGCGAATTGAGTGTGAAGCAGATCCGGGCCATTAAGATTGAGGATTTGCTGGAACGGGAACCCATAAAATTAGACTGGGACGAAATCGACAGTCAGGTGCGTGATAAAACAGTCTTGGTAACTGGTGCGGCCGGATCTATTGGCAGTGAGATGGTTCGTCAGGTAGCCCGTTTTAAACCCAGAAACATTATTTTGTTTGATCAGGCGGAATCCCCCTTATACGATATCGAATTGTCATTGAAGGAAGAGTACAATTTTTACAATTTCGAGATTGTTATTGGTGACGTGCGTGATTTGGAACGAACCCGCAAAATGTTTGAGATTTTCAAACCTCAGCTGGTGTATCATGCGGCGGCTTATAAACATGTGCCGATGATGGAGAACAATCCTTCCGAAGCCATTAAAACAAATGTGTTTGGAACCAAGAATATTGCTGATTTATCTTTGGAATATGGAGTGGAGCGCTTTGTAATGGTTTCGACCGATAAGGCTGTGAATCCGACCAATGTAATGGGAGCATCAAAAAGAATTGCTGAAATTTATACTCAAAGCATGAATTTCCCCGGTGGACAAACGCATTTTATAACAACAAGGTTTGGGAATGTGCTGGGTTCAAATGGCTCTGTAATTCCACGGTTCAAGGCTCAGATTGAAAAGGGCGGTCCGATTACGGTTACTCATCCTGATATTACCAGATATTTTATGACGATTCCTGAAGCTTGTCAGTTGGTGATGCAGGCTGGTGCAATCGGTAAAGGGGGGAAAATCTTTATTTTTGATATGGGACGTTCTGTGAAAATTGTTGACTTGGCCTACAAGATGATCAAATTAAGTGGACTGAAGGTAGGTGTCGATGTGAATGTTCAGTTTACAGGTTTACGTCCGGGCGAAAAATTGTATGAGGAATTGTTGAATGTGAAAGAAAATACAGTACCTACCAAACATCCCAGAATTATGATTGCAAAAGTCCGGGCTTATGAACGGGAAGAGGTTGAACTATTGATTAAGCATTTTTGTGAATTGCTTGATGAAAATGATAATTTTAAGATTGTTGCGCATATGAAGGCTATTGTGCCTGAATTTAAATCAATGAATTCAATCTATGAACAGTTGGATGCAAAAATTATCCGCAGGAAAGAACAGATTGGATTGATTGATTTGGCCGAAATCAAAGAAATGCTGCGATAATTATCCGGAGAAGTGGAAATTGTTATAAAGAGACCGTATCGAATTTATTGACACGGTTTTTTTATTTGGCAGGTTTGACAGGCAAATAAATGATGGAGAAATTGTACTATTGCGGGGAATTGCAGTTCTGTAGGCAATATGTTTATAAAATAAGGGAAGTAAAATGCTCGGAAAT
Source organism: Marinifilaceae bacterium (assembly GCA_016936255.1). Lineage (GTDB taxonomy): Bacteria > Bacteroidota > Bacteroidia > Bacteroidales > Marinifilaceae > Labilibaculum. The sequence continues at coordinate 55,220 of JAFGYE010000095.1, forward strand.
TAGGGAATTGTGGATTCGTTCCTTATTTTTGTGCTGCGAAAAAAATCTTTCGTCTTATTGAAATAGGGTTTTGTCACAACAAAACGGATATAGGTGATAGGAATAAAGGTACATACTACATAAATGTTATTGAAATTATGATTTGGTCGGTAAAAAAAATGTTTCTGCTTTGTTTGTTCGCGGTTTTATTCATCGGGACAGCAAAGGCTCAAAACACAAATATCAATCCAGCGAGTGTAAATGTGGAAGCTTTGAGTGATGCTCAGATTGAAAAGCTGATTTCCGAAATGGAAAAAAACGGCATGAGTCTGGAAGAGGCGATGGCCCTGGCCAGGGCACGGGGTGCTTCTCAGCTGCAGATCGATCAGATGGTGAAAAGGATCAGTGAGTACAAAAGCGGAACACGAAGCTTGAAAACCAATGAAGATGTACTCAACACAAAAGTAGTTCCGGAGGTAAAATTTTCAGGAAAAGCAGCCTTTGAAGCCACAGAAAAAAACAAGCAGGTTTTTGGTTTCCAGTTTTTCAATTCCAAAAATTTAAGTTTTGAACCGGCAATGGATGTGCCGGTTTCGGAATCCTACTCTTTAGGAATCGGCGACGAGGTAAATATATCTGTTTACGGCGCTTCCCAGCAAAATTATCAGTTAAGGGTTCAAAAAAGCGGAAACATTTCCATTCCTGATTTAGGGCCTGTTCCTGTGTATGGCATCTCGTTTAAGGAGGCACAGCAGAAAATTAAAAGCAGGTTGATTTCCATTTACAATGGTATGGGGGGCGAACGTCCAAATACCTTTGCTGATGTTAGTATGGGCAGCTTGAAAGGGGTTAAGGTAAATGTGATCGGGGAAGTGAATTTGCCGGGTACCTATACTTTGCCGGCAACAGCATCTGCCTTTAATGCCTTGTATTTGGCAGGCGGACCCAATGAGAATGGTTCTTTCCGAAGTATCGACGTGCTTCGCGATGGCAAATTGGTGTGCAGCATTGATGTGTACGCTTATTTAATCGATGGAAAAACACAAAACAACATACAGCTGCGCGATCAGGATGTGGTTCTGATCCGCCCTTACGCAAAAAGAGTGGAAGTAGCGGGCGAATTGAAACGGACGGGTTTGTTTGAGGCCAAAGCCGGTGAAACGGTAGCTGATCTGCTGCGTTTTGCAGGGGGCTTTACTGATAAAGCATACACGCACCGTTTGGAACTGTACCGCAACAATACCAGAACCTTAAGTTTTAAAGGTGTTTCTGCTGATCAGTACAGTCAGGTGCAGCTGATGAACGGGGATCGCCTGGTGGCAGGCATGCTCACCGAACGTTTCGAAAACCGGGTAAGCATAGATGGTGCTGTCTACCGTCCGGGCAATTACGAACTGACCGAAGGCCTGCAGTTGTCCCAATTGATTAAAAATGCGGAAGGACTCAAGGAAGAGGCATTTATGGAGCGGGCAGTCATTACAAGAAAGCTGGAGGACATGAGTCTGAAGGCGATTTCCTTTTCGCTTCGTGATGTGGTGAACGGAAAAATAGATTTTGAGCTTCAGAAAGAAGACCGGATTCAGATATCCTCCATATTCGATATGCGCGAAGCCAGAACGGTCGAGATTGTTGGGGAAGTTCAGTTTGCAGGAACCTATGCCTGGGCAGAAAATTTGCGGATTGGAGATCTGATTTTTCAGGCAGGAGGTTTCAAAGAGGATGCTGAGGTGGCTGGACTGGAAGTGAGCCGCGTGTTGGATTACCAGGAAACCAGCGAATTGACAAAATCATTGCTGCATACCTTTCAGTTTTCACTGGACCGGAATTTGAAATTGAATCCGGAAGATGAAGTTTTTCTGCTGAAACCTTTCGATAAGGTTTATGTTCGCCGTGCACCGGGATACCGTCCTCAGGGAGCCGCCAACATCCAGGGAGAAGTAAAATATTCAGGGGATTACGGGATTACTCATAAGAACGAAAAAATATCAGATATCATCCGAAGGGCAGGAGGAATTACACCGGAAGCTTATGTGAAAGGGGCCTCTTTGCGCCGAAGAATCCAATTGAGCGAGGCGGAATATCAGGCCAAACTGGCCATCGCAGCTCAGGATACCACCATGGCCGAAGCGGATATTGAAAGGGTAGCCTATCAGATTGTGGGAATTGATCTGCAAAGCATTTTAGGCAATCCTGGTGGCGTGGAAGACTTGCAGGTAAAAGCAGGAGATCAGATTTTGGTTCCTTCAAAATTAGAGACGGTAATGGTATCCGGTTCTGTATTGAGTCCGGTGGCTCATACTTTTACAAAGAAGAAAAAATTGAAAGATTACGTGTACAGTAGTGGTGGTTTTGCCGAACGGGCAAAAAAAGGAAAAGTATATGTTCTGTATGCCAATGGAACCACTCAGGCAACAAAAGGGGGACTATTCGGCCGTCGTTTCCCGAAGGTAGAACCGGGCTGTGAGATCATTGTTCCTGAAAAACCGGAAGTGGACAAAGCCGGACAGGCAAGCAAGTGGTTGGCCGTTGCATCTACCTTTGCAACATTGATTACCGCTATTGCGGTGGCCACGCGTTAGGAATAGGGATTACACGGATGGCATTAAAAGGATTACGCTGATTAAAACAGATTGCACGGATGTCAAACTTGTTACACGAAGAAAAGACTTACTCAATAATTGGAGTGTGTATGGCCGTTCATCGATCATTAGGTTCCGGTTTTCTGGAAAGTGTATATTCCGAAGTATTGACAAAAGAATTTGAAAAAAGGAATATTCCTTTCGAAAGAGAAAAGAAACTGGAATTATATTATGACGGCGAAAAGCTGGATAAATATTTTAAAGCTGACTTTGTATGTTATAATTCTATTATAGTGGAGATAAAAAGCAAAATCAGAATAATAAAAGTAGACGAGCAGCAAATCATCAACTATCTAAAAGCAACGAACTGTGAAGTAGGGCTTTTGGTTAATTTTGGTGAAAGCTCCTTGAAATATAAACGATTCATTAATACCCTAAAAGTGAGATTACGCTGATTAATATCGATTACACAGATGATAGAGATGTACTCTGTTGCATCTGCGAAATCATTTTGAAATCCGCGAAATAACAATACGAAGTATGCAGGAAAAGGAACCCAATCAAACAGAAACGACTCGTGTTGATCATGAGGACGAAATAGACTTAATCGCTCTCGCCAAAACCCTGTGGGAAGGCCGCCGAACCGTCATCCGTACCACCCTTATTTTTATGGTGCTGGGTTTGTTTATCGCCATTTTCTCGGCCAAAGAATATACAGCCACAACCACCATGGTGCCTCAATCTTCCGAAGGCGGATCAAAACTGGGGGGCAGTCTGGGCGGACTGGCCGCCATGGCCGGTATCAATCTGGGAAGTATGGGCGGAGGATCAACGATTCCTCCTTCATTGTATCCTAAAATCATCAGCAGCATTCCCTTCCAAAAAGAATTGATGCAAACCCCTTTGAGCATTGAAGGGCAAAGCGGACAGGTAACATTTGCAGACTACTATCTGGAAATCAAAAAGCCCGGATTATTGGGGACTATCAAAAAATACAGCATCGGCCTGCCGGGCCTTATCATCAAGGCAATCAAAGGCGAACGTACAGACGCAATGCTTGCGTCTCAAAGCAATGACCAATTGCTAAGCATTACTGAAGAGGAAAAGAATCTAATCAATATCCTTTCAGCTCAATTATCTCTGGAAGTAAACGACAAAGACGGCTACGTAACCTTATCTGCTAGTATGCCCGAGGCCAAAGCGGCCGCTCAACTGGCAAAAAAAGCTCAGGAACTCTTGCAGCAAGCAATCACCGATTTTAAAATACAGAAGGCAAAAGATCAATTGGCCTTTGTCGAAGAACGCTATTCTGAAAAAGAAGCGGTTTTTAATTCCGTTCAGGATAAATTGGCCCGCTTTCGCGATCAGAACCGAAACGTGAGCACGGCAGTAGCCCAAACCCAATTGGAGCGCCTCCAATCCGATTTTTCCATGGCTTCCTCGGTCTACACCGAACTGGCCAAACAATTGGAAACCCAGAAAATACAGGTAAAAGAGGACACGCCCGTTTTCACCATCATCGAACCGGTAGCCATTCCCATCGAAAAATCAAAACCCAAACGGCCCATGATTCTCGTGATCTGGACTTTCCTGGGAGGTATTGTCGGTGTGGGGATGGTGTTTGGGAAGGAGTTTTTTGCGGGTATTAAGGATAAGTGGATAGAAGAAAATACCAAATATACTTCCAGATAACAATCAGAATTGGAATGTGTATTTAGTGAAGTTTTGACGAAAGAACTTAATAAGAGATATTAGTAGGTTTCCTTCTGGATTTGGCTTACTATCTTTATTGGATTAACATATATATATATAATGGATATTAATCTTATTGCAAAAGAAGTATTTGAAATTGAATCGAAGGAAATAGCAAATTTATCTAATTTGTTAACTGAGGATTTTGAATATGCAGTTAATGCTGTATTTAAAACTAAAGGTAAGTTTATTATATCTGGAATGGGTAAGTCTGGGATAATAGCAAAAAAAATAGCCGCTACATTAGCAAGTACAGGAACACCTAGTTTCTTTTTGCATCCAGGAGAAGCTTATCATGGTGATTTAGGCATGATTGAAAAAGATGATATTGTGCTATTAATATCTAATTCAGGAGAGACTGATGAAGTGTTGAAGCTTATTCCATTTTTGAAACTTCAAGAGAATGTTACAATATCAATGAGTGGAAATCCAGATTCGACATTAGCTAGAAATACGAATTATCATTTGAACATTGCAGTGCAAAAAGAAGCTTGTCCTTTGCAATTGGCACCAACATCTTCTACGACTTCAACCCTAGTTATGGGTGATGCAATTGCTGTTGCTCTTATGAAATTAAGAAATTTTGGAGACGTAAACTTTGCCAAGTTTCATCCAGGTGGAAGTTTAGGAAGAAGGCTTTTGACAAAAGTTGAAGATGTTATGAAAAAAGATAATCTACCTGTATCTAATAAGAACTCTACGATAAAGGAGGTTATTAATAAAATAACAGATGGTAAATGTGGACTTGTAGTAGTTGTTGAAAATAAAGCAATAAAGGGTGTTATTTCTGATGGTGATATTAGAAGGGCAATGGAAATAGATGAGGCCAGTTTTTTTGCTTTAAAAGCAATTGACTTAATGAGTAAAGATCCTAAAACGATTGGGTGTGATGAAAAGTTAATTATGGCCAGTGAGCTGATGAATAAAGAAAAGATAAACTCATTATTAGTTACTAATTTTGATAATGAATTTGTTGGGATTGTTCAAATGTATGATTTGGGATTATAGAAAATGAGAAAAGTTATTGTAATACCAGCAAGACTCTCTTCATCAAGACTCCCAAATAAAGTTTTACTTGACTTAAATGGGAAGACTGTTTTACAGAGAGTTTACGAACAATGTTTGAAAGTAAATGTTGACAAAGTTTATATTGCTACTGATAGTCAGAAAATAAAAGAATCATGTCAAGCATTTACTGAAAATATTATCCTTACTAGCGCATCTCACTTGTCAGGAACAGATCGTATTGCTGAAGCGGTGCAAAGTATTGATTGTGATGTGATTATTAATGTACAGGGCGATGAGCCATTTATTGAGCCTAGGCTCATAAAGGAGCTGGTTGCTTTATTTGAAGATAAAGAAGTTCAAATGGCGAGTGCCATGAAGCGAATTAGTAAAACAGAAGATCTTAAAAATAGTAATGTTGTAAAAATTACCGTTGATAATAATAATAATGCGCTCTACTTTTCAAGATCTATTATCCCATATCATAGAGATAATTGGCACGCTTTATTAAATGATCAGGCAAGTATTCCTTCTGATCTGAATTTCTTTAGGCATATTGGAATTTACGCTTATCAGAAAGATTTTTTGGTTGAGTATTCCAGAATGGATGTAAGTTATTTAGAGAAATTAGAAAAGTTGGAGCAGTTAAGAGTGCTTGAAAATGGATGTAAAATAAAAATGCTTGAAACCAATTATGAGACAATAGGTATTGATACTATTGAAGATTATTATAGTGCTCTTGAGGTATTGAATAGAGCTGATTAAACTGTCTGTGAAAGGTTGCTTTGTACACTATGTTTTAGGTTATTTAAGATTTAGTTGTTGATGTTATGGGAAATAAAAATAGAGTTGGTATTATTATACAAGCAAGAACAGGTTCTTCTAGACTACCAGGCAAAATGCTAATGCCGTTTTTTGAGGGAAAAGGTATTTTTGAATTATTGATAGAGAGAATACAAATTGAATCTTTAAATGTGCCAATTGTTTTGGCCACATCGAATACAGAAAAGGATAATGAATTGTGCTTGATAGCTAGGAAGCATAATGTTTCCGTTTATCGTGGAAGTGAAAATGATGTTCTTGATCGTTTTATCAATGCAGCAGAAATGTATAGTATTAATAAAATAATTAGGATATGCGCTGATAACCCTTTCTTAGATATGGAATCTTTGAAAGCTATTATTGATGAGTTTGCTCTTAATGAAGTTGATTATTTTGCCTTTAGGACAAGGCAAGGTGTGCCTACGATAAAAACACACTATGGTTTTTGGGCAGAGGGTGTTTCTATAGATGCATTACTACGAGTGCGTAAAATTACGGATGATAGTCTTTATCATGAGCATGTAACTAATTTTATTTATTCAAATACAAGTTTTTTTACAACATCATTTTTAACTATCCCTTTAGAAATTGAAAATTCCAATGTAAGAATGACACTTGATACAGTGGAAGATTTTTTTGTTTTAAAGGATATTTATGAAGAGTTTATGAAGTTGGAAAAACAAAATTTATTTAGCTTGATTACTCTGGTAGATACGAATCATAATTGGAAGGATAGTATGTTAGCGCAAATAGAAATTAACAATAAATAGTTTATGAAGAATACATATGTAATTGGAGAGATTGGACAAAATCATAATGGTTCAGTTGATATTGCTAAACTGATAATTGATGTGGTAACTCGTCCTGTTGTAGATAAGCTTTTTGGAGAAACTTTACGTGGTATGGATGCTGTTAAATTAACTAAACGGGATCTTTCACAAGAGCTTTCTCAATCGCAAATGGCTAGGCTTTATAATACGCCCCATTCGTTTGGGAAAACTTATGGTGAGCATCGTGCATTTCTTGAATTGAACGATGATCAGCATTTTGAACTCTACAAATATGCAAAAGCAAAAGGAGTAGATTTTGTTGAAACTTTATGTGCTGTTGGTTGTTTGTCTCTGTTTAAGTTGTTTTCACCTGATAAGTTAAAAGTAGCATCTCGGGACTTAACAAATTTGCCATTATTAAGTGCAATGGCGGAAACCAAAATACCAATAATATTGTCAACCGGTATGGGAGGGAAAAGTGAATTAGATGATGCTCTTGATATAATTACAAAGTATCATAGTAATATTTCAATTTTGCACTGTGTTTCAGAATACCCGACTCAATACAAAAATGTGAATCTGCAAACAATTGGTTATTTACAGGAGAATTATAATGATTATGTAATTGGATATTCGGATCATACTGTTGGTATTGCAACGCCAATTGCCGCAGTTGCTATGGGTGCCGAAATAATTGAAAAACATATAACATTAGATCGACTGATGAAGGGGACGGATCAAGCTGGATCTTTGGCCGTTGATGGAGTGAATAGACTGATAAGAGATATTCGTAATTTAGAAATGTCTCTTGGGACTAACGATTTTCTAGTTTGTGAATCTGTTTCAGTAGCGAGAGAAAAGCTCGAACGTTCTATTGCTACTAACCGAGATATGCAAGCGGGAGAGCTAGTAACTGAAAATGACATACATTTATTAAGTCCTGGAGATGGATTCAAATGGGGACAGAAAGATCAATTGTTAGGAAAAAGATTAATATTGGATTTACCTAAGGATGAAATAATATATAATAAAAATTTAATATCATGAAATTGCCACAATTAATTTTGACTGATATTGATGGCGTTTGGACAGATGGAGGAATGTACTATGATCAGATCGGTAATGAATTTAAAAAATTTAATACATCTGACAGTGCTGGTGTCCTTTTCGCTAAGCTGAATAAGATTCCTGTTGGGATTATAACAGGAGAAGATACAAATATTGTGAAACGTAGAGCCGAAAAGCTAGGTGTAGATTTTTTGTTTTTAGGTGTTAAAAACAAAAGAGAAGTAATACTTCAACTATGCAAAGAGCAGGATATAGATTTAAACGCGGTGGCTTATATAGGTGATGATATTAATGATCTACTTACTTTTGAAATAGTCGGAATTTCTGCATGCCCATCTGATGCTCCCTCTTACGTTAAGTCTAAGTGTGATATTGTATTGACTAAAAAAGGTGGAGAAGGTGTTTTTAGAGAATTTTCAGAGTATATTTTAAATGCTCATGGTCTTTTAGAAAATACGATTGAAAAGTATTTAAATAGGTCAAATAAGCTGATTCAATAAATTTTGATTTATAAGGTAATTACTCGTATTAGTGTGAGTTTTGTGTTGTTTAATTTATTGTGACAAGTTCTATTGATTATTAATAGCAGTGATTTAGTGTGGATTTGATACAGATTATAAATATTTAATGTGGTTATGGAATTGTATGAAAAATTAATTAAGAATCCTTTTTTTTTAGTAGGACCTTGTGTTATTGAAGATGAAAAAATTCTTTTTCAAGTTGGAGAGGAAGTCGCTCGCCTAAAGCAAAAATTTAATACAGAGTTTGTTTTTAAGTCATCATTTGATAAGGCGAATAGAACTTCAATAAAGTCTTATAGAGGGCCAGGTTTAGATGAAGGATTAAGATTGTTGGAAAAAGTGAAAAGTGAATTTGATTTACCTATTGTAACTGATATTCATGAAAGCCATCAAGCTAAATCTATTGGTGATATTGCTGATATTATTCAAATACCAGCATTTCTTTGTAGGCAAACAGACTTACTCGTTGCCGCAGCGCAAACGAATAGGATTGTTAATGTTAAAAAAGCGCAGTTTCTCTCTGGAAAAGATATGAAGTATCCAGTTCAAAAAATTATTGACTCAGGTAATGAAAAGATAATACTAACAGAACGTGGGAATTCTGTAGGGTATAATAATTTGGCTGTAGATTTTAGGAACATACCAGATATGAAAGATATAGGCGTGCCTGTTGTAATGGATTGTACTCATTCTGTTCAAAGACCAGGGGCAGGTGATGGCATTACAACTGGAAATCGCGAATTTGTTATTAATATGGCTTTAGCAGCTAAAGCATTCGGGGCAAATGGATATTTTGTTGAAACCCATCCCGATCCTGACAAAGGCTTGAGTGATGCTGCAAACATGCTTGAATTAAGTAAGTTGAATGACTTGGTCGAACGTGTTTTGAATTGTATGTGATAATATTGTTTTATAGATGATATAAATGTTTTTTTGAATGTGTTTTTTCATCAATAAAAAGATTCCTAATTTTCACTGTGCTGTTTATTCAATTTAAACATTTTAGATATCGTAATGGCCTTACTGAAGATAATAAAAAATACTGTAGTTAATTCAACTATGCAATATGCTCTAGTAAGCTATAGTAGTTTTGCACTATCGTTTATTAATACTTTTTTATTAGCAAAATATTTTTCAATATTTGATTTTGGAATTTATGGTTTTATAACCTTATGCCTCCAGTATTTAGCATATTCAAATTTTGGTATAAGTTACTCTTATGTGAATAATCTATCAATTAGAAAGCATAATAAGGAGTTAGCTTCTGTGATCAACAGCAATGTTTTTATCCTAAATAGTATTTTTTCATTAGTTTTAGTTTTGTTAGGAGGATTAACACTAATATTATTTCCTGATTTTCTCGGCAAATATAATTATTCAGAACATAGTTTTTATATAATTGCAATAGCCATAATAATAAATTTTAATGTGTTGTACATTAAACTATATAGGGTGTTCTTGAATATCTATAAACTAATGTATCAGCTATTGATAACACCCCTTTCGCTTTTTTTAATGATTTTGTTTCTTGGAGAAAGTGTTCAGGTAAAGGATGTTTTAATTGTTATATTATTATCTAGGTTTTCAGCATTTTTATTATTCCTAAACTCAATGCCTTTGAAAGTAGAATTTAAAATTAATATTAAATTGGTGAAAATTCTTATAGTCAAAGGGGTTCGTTTGTTATTTTATAATGCTAGTTTAGGATTTATTGCTTTGTCAGCTATAACATTAGTCAGTGTATTGTTTTGTGTTGAAGATTTTTCTCAATTTAAATTGGCTTTTACCATAAGTGGGATGGCTACCTTGATCGCAGCCTCTTTTGAAACTCTTATATATCCAAAGATTTTGAATAAAGTAACTTATATAAAAAGTAATGATCTATTGAAATTTATTGATTATTCAAACTCAATTTATGTGTCTATTGTTAATTTATTGAATTTTAGCATATTATGTGCACTGCCATTGCTGGTCTATATTTTTCCCAAATATGTTCCAATGTTAGATTCTTTAAAATTATTTATTGTAGCAAATATTTTAATGTCTTATGCTTATGTATATAAGGTGATTTTAATATCTAGGAAAGACGAAATATTATTAGCTATATATGCACTTAGTTCAATTGTTTTGATTGTTGCCCTAAGTTTATTTTTTTCAATGCTAAGTTTACCTTTCTCATATGTTGCTCTAAGTTTCATTTTGGGTACAATTTTATTTGTTTTGTTGACAATGAAACGATCCATATTCTATTTAAAGAATGAAGAACTGTATTCTATAATTAAAAAGAACTTTAATCTCCGTATAGTGATTCCTATATTATTTATTTTATTCTCAGCATTATATCACGATAATTTATATTCACTTTTCTTAGCATTCGGAACTTATATTCTTATAAATGTGAAAAGTCTTGATAGGATTATTAAAGCTTTTAAACGTTTAATAGGGGAGAAATCATTGTTAGATTTTTAATTTATTTAAATTAATATGATTCCAAAAAATACTTTTGTCGCAATTCTTATTCATGTACTATTGGGATTCTTGGTTCTAATTCAAAATGTATTTTATTTTTCTATTGAGATATTAAAATATGAGATAATTTTAATATGGATTTGGGATATTATTTCTTACGTTAGATTAAAGAAAAGTTTTAATCTTCCATATATCTATTTTTTAGCAACTTTTTTCTTTTTTATATTATCTAGAGTCTTTGGAGATATAATGGGGTTGCTAGATTTTTCTTTGACAACAGGTTTTTCCCAATATAAATATAGCTTATACGTTCAGGGCAAGATATTGGTCAATTTGATTATTGCTTTATGGGCAACGCAATTAGGCGTTTTCTTAAGTGTTCGTAAGTCTAGTGTTGTTACGAATGTTGATTTTGACCATTCTGATAAATTATATAAATATGGATTAGGTCTCTTTATTTTTACATTACCATTTGTAATATTTGATTTCTTTAAGAAAGTAATGGCAATAAAAAAGTATGGATACCTTGCATTGTTTCAGGATTTTAATGAGAGTCCTGCGCTGATCGTAATTCTATGTATTGTCATAAATACAATTGGTTTGTATTTTATTATTTTGAGTAAACCTGATAAAAAGAAAATGTTATGGATTTTATCTTTGTATATTTCTTTTTTATTGGTAAAACTATCACTTGGGCAAAGAGGTGCTATCTTATGTCAGATGATTACTATATTTTGGGCTATTACTTATGTATATAATGTGAAAATAAATTTTTTGAAAATTACTTTTTTTTCATGTTTGATACTATTACTCGCGTTTTATGTTGGTATTTCTAGGGTAGATGGGGATTTTTCAATTGGTAAGGATGCTCTAGGGGTATTTTTTATGGGGCAAGGTGTATCTATACAAGTTCTTGGGTATTCAATAGAGTATGAGAATTTATTAAGTGATTATTCATTTATAAATATGTTTGCTGAACTGAGATCTATTTTTGAATCGATTTTGAATAGGCTCTTAGGAACAGAAAGTTTAATTACCAATAGTGCTTATGAATCTATGAAGGCATACGGTCACTTGGGACTTAAACTTTCATACTTAGTTCATACTGATAAATTTTTTAAAGGTAACGGTTTGGGAACATCTTATATTGCTGAAATTTATCTTGTTGCTAAAGAGTACGGTCAATTATATTTTGGGATAATTTTGGGGTTTATTATAGAATATTTAAGCAGGTTGACGGTAAATTCGAAGAAAGGGATGTTATTATTACTTGTGTTGTCACCAAGTCTATACTTCTTGAGTAGAGATTCTCTTTTTGCTTTCCTATCGAATAATATTCTTATTGTAGGTCTACTTATTTTTATTTTTTTTTTCAAACCTAATGTTTATAAGCAACTTAAATGAAAAAACATATATTTTTCGTATCAAGTAATTTTCATCTTACCATATGTTTGGGAATAATTAATGAAAGGCAACTTTCCAATAAGGATTTCCTTTTTGTTAATAACAGAGGTTGTGTGTTTCCAAATGATTTGAAATCAAATGTAATTAGTTTGAATGGTTCAAATTGTTTTCATTTTAAAGAAAAATTGATTGAGTCTTTAAAAAATAATAGTGCTCTTAGTATCTTAAATGATGAAGTACACTTTACTGCCTATATTCCATTTTTTAGACAGCTACCTTATGCTTTTTTTGAAGATATTGTGTTTTTTGAGGAAGGTTTCGCTTCCTATAGTAACACCTTAAAATATTCGAGGTTATTTAAAATAACCCAATCTATAAAAAACTTAATAAAGCATGTTGTTGTTAATGTTTTTCTTATTGGAAAGTCAAGAAACCTAAAATGCTTCGTGAAAGGCCCACTTTATAATTATTCTATATTTAAGAGTAATAAAGGTTTTGAATACTATACACTGTCTGGGAATGTCGCTAAATCTGATTTTTCTAATGTTGATCTTAAAGTATTAACTATAAAATCAAATGTAATTTGTGAAGATGTAAAACATAATTCACTTGTTTTGGTGTTAGATAGGTTTGCGGCACCAACACCGTACACGATTAATAATTATATTATTTACTTAAAAAAAATTATTGCAGTTTTTAAGAAGCGATTTATATACGTTAAGTTTCATCCTGCTGATTATACAAATATAAAATCTAGAGCAATTATTAATGATTTATTTAATTTTGAAAATATAAATTTCTCTGTCATAAATACGAGTCTTGAAGAGTTAGCCTTGTCAAATAAAAACATAACTTTTGTTGGTACAAATTCTACATTATTATTTTATGCACCTAAGTTTGGTAACAATAAATCTATATCGTTTGTAAAATATCTTGCCTCAATCGATGGCGGATACTATGACTTTTTAAATATGTGGGGTGGGATAGATAAGTTTACCAATATTTTTATGGAGAATGTCGAGATTTATGAGGAGTAATAATTTAGAAGAATTTTAATTGTCACTAAATATGAATAAGTACGAGAAGTTTATTGAATTTGAGAAAAATAATAGTTTGTTTTCATTTAAAACCAAAGATGATATTCCCATTTGGCAACTATTACGATATGATATTTATAATCTTGTCTTAGAGCGAAAGAATATTGATAGGAAAGTGAATATTTATATAAAAGTATGGTCTTTTATATTAGCAATATTATCTCAAGTAAAATTCTTATTTTATAGGATCGATTATTTATATTTTGGTGCATCTAGAGTAATTAATGGAGCTTGTGTTGAGTTACCATATCAAAAAATGATGTTAGCCTTAGATGATGATTTAAGTTGTGTTTATGTTGAGACTAATTTTTCATCTTTTCCAAGTTATGATAAATCTGCACGTTCTTTAGTTCCACTTCTTAAACTAATCTCTCATTATTTCTGTTATATAAAGAAGGATGATAAATTACTCTTGAATGAAATTTTCAAGTCTATTAAATTAAATTATCCTAATTTAGAATTAAGTGAAATGTATTTGTATCAAATATTATTCTTATATAAGTTGGAGTATAAATATTATAATATCTTATTTAAGCTTAAAAAGATTAAGAAAGTATTCTTTACGAAGAACGGAATGGCTTATAGCTTAATTGGAGCGGCTAGGCATAATTCTATTACTACATATGAATTTCAGCACGGTGATATTGTTTTTTCTGATGTTTCTATATCATATGAGAATATCGATTCTAAGAATTTACTCATCCCAGATTTTCATTTAACTTATTCTAATTTTTGGACTAAAAATATTACCACACATAGTAAATGCATCGAAGTAGGCTTTAATGCAAATTATAATGTGAGCTGTGATATGGATTTAAATGAAAAAGGCTTCTTATTGATAGTTGATCTATTTGACACAGATCGATATATTGACTTGGCTATTAAATTATCAGAGAGGTATGCAGATACGTTAATTTATTTTAAGCTTCATCCTAGACAAGTTAATGAGCGAAATAGATTTCAAAATTTATTTTCAGTTTATAAGAATATCATCGTTATAGGTACTGAATTTACAGTTCTTCAATTATGTAGTAAAATTGATAGAGTGTTAGGATCATATTCAACAGCTCTTTATGAAGCTTATGATGAAGGTTGTAGTTTATTTCTTTATAAGGCTGTAGGAGATCGTGAATATGTTTTTCCTACTACTGATAATATTGTATTCTATAGGAGTATAGAGGAATTGTATAGAAGTATCGATAGTTGTCAAAATGCAAGATTAGATAGAGTCAGAACTTTTTTCAAAACATTTGACATTGATAAGTTTAAACAGATTATTTCATCATAATTTTAATTAGTTTGATTGTAAAAAAAACAAATCTATATGCTTGAAAAAATTATTTGGATGTTACGAGCTTTGTTTTTAAAACCATTTTTTGGTGAATTTGGCTTGTTGTCTTATTTAGGAAAACCACTATTCTTATCTAATGTTAAACGCATTTTTATTGGTAAACGTGTTCGTATTTATCCTGGAGCTCGTATTGAGGTTGTCACCAAAAATGGAAAGATTCAGCTTGGTGAAGATATTTCCATAGGGCAAAATATTCACCTTATTTCTGATGGAAATCTTATTATTGGAAGTAAAACAACCATATCGGGAAATGTTTTTATAACAAATGTTGATCATTCGTATCAAGATATTGGACGTCATATTATGAAACAATCATTAATTGTAAAAGACACTTTTATTGGTGAAAATTGTTTTTTAGGCTATGGTGTTGTAATACAGGCAGGTACAATATTGGGAGAGCATTGTGTTGTTGGATCTAATTCCGTTGTTAAAGGTGAGTTTCCTGATTATTCAGTTATTGTTGGAGCACCAGCACGTATTGTAAAACGTTATAATTCTGAAACAAATAAGTGGCAAAAAACAAATAAATTTGGAGATTTTATATAGTATGAAAAATATTTTAATTACAGGAGGTGCGGGATTTATCGGTAGTAATCTTGCATTAGCATTATTGGCAAAAGGACATAACATTACGGTTTTAGATAATCTATCGCCACAAATTCATGGAGGAAACCCCGAAGAGACCTCTCCTTTATACATAAGTATAAAAGATAAGGTGAACTTTATTAAGGGGACGGTAACTTCGAGAGATGATTGGGAAAAGGCCCTCGTTAATCAAGATGTTGTAGTTCACTATGCAGCAGAAACAGGTACAGGGCAATCCATGTATTGTATTGAAAAATATACTGAGGTTAATATACAGGGCACTGCTATCATGCTGGATATTCTCGCAAATACAAAGCATCAAGTTAAGAAAGTTGTTTTGGCATCTTCCAGATCCATTTACGGAGAAGGGAAATATTTGCATCCAGAGCTTGGAGCAGTCTACCCAAAGCATAGAAATGAAATAGATATGTTGTCTGGGGACTTTAGAGTGAAATATGAAGACTGTTCGGATCTGACATTAGTTGCTACAGATGAAGAGTCTAAAATTCATCCTTCTTCGGTATACGGTATTACAAAACAGAATCAGGAACAAATGATCATGACTGTTTGTCCAACAATTGGAATAGCTCCAGTTGCTTTTAGATATCAAAATGTTTATGGGCCAGGGCAATCCTTGTCAAATCCTTATACAGGTATTTTATCTATTTTTTCTACTCAAATACGTAATGGTAATGGCATTCAGATTTTTGAAGATGGAACAGAAACCAGAGATTTTGTCTTTATTGATGATATTGTTAATGCTACTATTTTGGGTATTGAAAAAGAGGAAGCAAATAATGAAGTCTTTAATGTAGGAACAGGTGTTGCTATTGATGTATTAACAGTAGCTAAAATATTAATTGAGTCTTATAATATTGATGTACCTATCACCATAACAGGTCAATTCAGACTAGGAGATATTCGTCATAATTTTGCTGATATGAAAAAGATTCAAAACTTACTTGGATTTATACCTAAAGTTCAATTTAAAGAAGGAATTTCTCAGTTTACTGCATGGGTTTTAGATCAAAAGATTGAAAAAGATAAATTGAATAGTTCATTAGAAGAAATGAAACAGAAAGGATTACTGAAGTAATGGTATTTGAATTCTTAAAAGATAAAAAAATATTATTTTTATCAGTCCAGACTTTTAATTACGAAAAAGCGATTGCTGACAAATTAAGACGATTCGGAGCCAAAGTAGATTATTTTGATGAACGTCCTAGTAATTCCATTTTTTCAAAAGGGATTATTCGATTGAAGCGATCATTGTATCAGAAAAAAATTAATTCATATTATCAAGATATTCTTGAAAAAACTAAACAAGGTAAATTCGATTATTTTTTTCTTATTAAAGGGGAAGTTGTGCCAGAATTCTTTCTGAAGGAATTTAAATATAAAAATCCGAATTGCGAATTTATTTACTATACATGGGATTCGTTTAACAATAATCCAAATGTTTTATCAATCTTAAAATATTTCGAGAAGAAATTTACTTTTGATAGTAATGATGCTCTTGAATACAACTTGGATTTCAGACCACTTTTTTTTATCGATGAATATGAAGAAATTATGAAATTCAGATGTTCGAGGTTTAAATATGATCTCTTATTTTTGGGAACAGCGCATTCTGATCGTTACAAAATAAGTAATAGTGCTGTGAACTGGTGTCGGGAGCATAATTTGAATAGTTTTGCTTATTATTTTATGCCTAGTCGATTGGTGTTTTTGTTTAAATCCTTATTTGATCGTTCATTTAAGTCGTTTGATTATAAAAAAATTTCTTTTAAGACTCTGAATATAAATCAAATTACTGAGTTCTATAGGGAATCTTCGGTCATATTAGATATTAATCACCCAGGACAAAATGGTCTGACAATGAGGACATTTGAAGCGCTTGGTGCTGGTAAAAAGATTATAACAACTAATGTAAATATTAAAAAGTATCCGTTTTATAACGAAAATAATGTGTTGGTTATTGACCGGGAAAAAGTTGTTTTGTCAAGATCATTTTTTGAGTCACCTTTTATTGCGATTGAGAAGGAACTTTATTTTAATATGTCTCTTGAAGGATGGTTAAAATCAATATTTGTTGGGCAAAAAGAATTTTTTTGGATTAAAGAAGTGAGATAGTTTCTTGGATCTTGATTAGTAGAAAAAAGAGTTACTATTTGAATTAAATACGAAATAGAAGATCTGTGTAGTTATCATAAATTCGTGTGTGGAAAGTCATAGAGTGAAATTAATAAATATGAAAGGAATAATCTTAGCAGGAGGCAGCGGAACCCGTTTGTATCCAATAACCAAAGGAGTTTCGAAGCAGCTGTTACCTGTTTACGATAAACCCATGATTTATTATCCATTGTCAGTTTTAATGCTGGCAGGGATTCAGGAGATACTTATTATTTCCACTCCTGAAGATCTACCCAATTTTGAGAAGTTGTTGGGCTCTGGCGAAGATTTGGGAATTAAATTATCTTACGCAGAACAACCTAGTCCAGATGGATTGGCGCAGGCTTTCATCATTGGAGATGAATTTATTGGAAATGATTCAGTTTGTTTGGTTTTGGGTGATAACATATTCTATGGTCACAACCTTACCGGCATGCTGAAAAATGCGCGTAAGAATGTGGAGGAGGAAGGAAAAGCAACGGTTTTTGGCTATTATGTGAATGATCCGGAACGTTACGGAGTCGCTGCTTTTAGTGAAGATGGAACAGTTACCTCTATTGAGGAGAAACCAGAGAAACCTGCATCCAATTATGCCGTGGTTGGTTTGTATTTCTATTCCAATGATGTCATTCAAGTGGCTAAAAATGTGAAACCATCACATCGAGGAGAACTGGAAATTACCACAGTGAATCAGGAATATTTACAACAAGGTCGCCTAAAAGTGGAATTAATGGGTCGAGGTTATGCCTGGTTGGATACAGGTACTCACGAATCTTTATTGGATGCAGGTCGTTTTATCGAAACCATCGAAACCCGCCAGGGTTTAAAAGTGGCTTGTCTGGAAGAGATTGCTTACGCAAAGGGCTACATTACTGCCGAACAGGTGAAAAAATTGGCAGAGCCATTGAAGAAGAATGGTTATGGTCAGTATTTATTAAAGCTTATTGGAGAAAAAAATTAAAACCACAGATGACACAGATTTGCACAGATTAATAATTTTAAATAAAAGATGATCGCGATGAGCTATGATAATTTCTTATTTAAAGATGAATGCTATGCTATTTTAGGTTGTTGTATGGCTGTACATTCTGAATTAGGTTGTGGTTTTCTAGAAGCAGTATATCAAGAGGCTTTAGAGTATGAGTTTTCGCGAAAATCTATTTCTTATGAACGAGAAGCTCAAATTGATATCAATTATAAGGGAATTATCTTGGATAAGAAGTACTATGCCGATTTTATATGTCATGATAAGATCATTTTAGAGTTAAAATCAGTTAAAGCAATTGAAGATGTTCATATCGCACAGTTGATGAATTATTTAAAGGCGACAGGAATGCAGGTCGGTTATCTGATCAATTTTGGAGCAACAAGCCTTGAATATAAACGTTTTGTAATTTAATCTGTGAAAATCGGTGTCATCTGTGGTTAATAAAATATAATTAATGCAATTTATAAAAACAGAAATACCCGAAGTAGTCATCATCGAGCCTAAAGTGTTTGGGGATGATAGAGGCTACTTTTTTGAATCTTTCAATCAGAAAGAATTTGAAGAAAATATAGGAAAAATTGATTTTGTTCAGGACAATGAATCAAAATCATCAAGAGGAGTATTGAGAGGTTTGCACTTTCAAAAACCTCCTTTCAATCAGGCCAAACTGGTACGCTGTATTGAAGGGGAAGTATTGGATGTAGCGGTAGATCTTCGAAAAGATTCAATGACTTATAAAAAGTATGTTGCAGTAAGTTTAAGTGGTGAAAACAAACGTCAATTATTTGTTCCGCGCGGATTTGCACATGGTTTTGTAGTGTTGAGTGAAAATGCAACATTTGCCTATAAGGTGGATAACTGGTATTCTCCGAATCATGATTCGGGTATCGCCTGGAACGATGAAGAGATTGCTGTTGATTGGCAAATTGCTTTAGAGGAAGTTCAATTGTCTGGAAAAGACCAGCAATTATTACCACTAAGTGAGACTGAAAACCCTTTTGTTTTAGATATGGAATTATGCGAATACTAGTATGTGGTGCAAATGGGCAATTGGGCTCAGAAATAAATGAGCTTAGCTCATCTTTTTCTAATTTAGAGTTCGTATTTTCCGATTTGCCGGAATTGGACATTTGCAATCGGGAAATGCTTGCCCGGTTTGTAAGAGAAAATCAAATAAAAGGAATCATTAACTGTGCAGCTTATACGGCTGTGGATAAGGCAGAAGAAGATTCTAAAACTGCTGAATTGGTAAATGCAAGTGCTGTTGCGAATTTGGTGGCTGTTGCTGAAGCTCAGAATCTGAAACTGATTCACATTTCTACTGATTACGTATTTGATGGAACAGCTCATTTTCCTTACTCGGAAGATTGTGAAGTTTCACCCATAGGAGTATATGGGGCTACCAAACGAAAAGGAGAAGAGTTTGTTATTAATTCGTCTTCGGAATCCATCGTGATCCGTACCTCTTGGTTGTATTCTTCGTTTGGGAATAATTTTGTGAAGACAATGATGCGCCTGGGGCAAGAGAGAGACGAATTGGGTGTGATTTACGATCAGGTAGGAACGCCGACCTATGCAAGAGATTTGGCTAATTTATGTCTGGAGATTTTTTCAAAAGAAGAAAAAATGGATCAACAAGGGAAAGTCTACCATTTTTCCAATGAAGGAGTAGCTTCCTGGTTCGATTTTGCAAAAGCGATCATGGAAATGGGAAAAGTAGATTGTATTGTAAAACCAATTGAGACCAAAGACTACCCAACTCCGGCGCAGCGACCTCATTATTCCGTGATGAATAAGGCGAAAATCAAAGCTGATTTTGGAATAGAGGTTCCTTACTGGAGAGATTCTTTAAAAGAATGTATTCAAAGGTTAAAGGAGTTAAAGGAACAAGTGTAAAGGAGAAAGTGTTATGGTTAAAGTTAAAAGGAAGTCGTAAAAAGTGCCGTTAATTTTGGTTTTTAACTCTTTACCCTTTTTTTCTTTTAACCTTTATCCTTGTCAGACTTTTACCTTGATTTTACTTTATCCTTATTATAACTTTACCCTTGGTTTACTTTAACCTTGTGCTGAATATCAATAAATAGTAAAAAAACTTAAATAACATACTACTATGAAATCAATCTTAGTTACCGGAGGTGCCGGATTTATCGGTTCACACTTGGTTCGTTTGTTGGTCAATAAATATCCTGAGTATAGAATCGTAAACATGGATGTTTTAACCTATGCAGGTAATCTGGCGAACCTAAAAGACATTGAAAATAAAGAAAATTACGAATTTGTAAAATGTGATATTTGTGATTTTGAAAAGGTACAGAAGGTATTTTTGGATTATCAGATTGAAGGCGTGATTCATTTGGCAGCTGAGTCGCATGTTGATCGTTCGATTAAAGATCCGTTTTCCTTTGCGCAAACCAATGTAATGGGAACTTTAAGTTTGTTGCAGGCAGCAAAATTTGCCTGGGATGGAAATTACGATGGGAAATTGTTCTACCATGTATCTACCGATGAAGTATACGGTTCATTGGGCGAGGAAGGTTTCTTTTTGGAAACAACAGCTTATGATCCTCACTCCCCTTATTCTGCATCCAAAGCTTCTTCGGATCATTTCGTGAGAGCTTTCCAGGATACATTTGGATTACCGACAGTAATTTCCAACTGTTCGAACAATTACGGTTCTTATCAGTTTCCTGAAAAATTGATTCCATTGTTCATCAACAACATTTGCAGCAACAAAGCACTTCCGGTTTATGGGAAGGGTGAAAATGTCAGAGATTGGTTGTATGTGGAAGATCACGCAAGAGCCATTGATGTAATTTTTCATGAAGGAAAAGTAGGAGATACGTACAACATTGGCGGATTCAACGAGTGGACGAACATTGATCTGATCAAAGTGATGATTAAAACTGTTGATCGATTATTGGGTCGTGAAGAAGGCGAATCGGAAAAATTGATTACCTATGTTACCGATCGTGCCGGTCATGATTTGCGTTATGCAATTGACTCTACCAAATTAAAAAATGAATTGGGTTGGGAGCCATCCTTACAATTTGAGGAAGGAATCGAGAAAACCGTTAAGTGGTATCTGGAAAATAAGGAATGGATGGAGAACATCACCAGCGGAGAGTATGAGAAGTATTATAATGATATGTATACAAAATAGTATTAATCTATTTTTACTTGATATAATTGGTTAAAAACAAAGCTATTTTCTGTATGAAGTTACAGAGAATAGCTTTAAGTCTATAATATAATTGAACTGCCAATGTCTTATTACCATCAGATTATTATTCTAATAAGCTTGTTTATAATTGCTGTACTCTATTTCAAGCTTGCCGATCGTTTTAATATCATCGACAAACCCAACCAAAGAAGTTCTCATACATCCATAACATTGCGTGGAGGAGGAGTCATTTTTTATTTTGGAGCACTTGCCTTTTTTGTTTATTCTGGTTTTGTTTATCCTTGGTTTTTTATGGGGTTAACACTAATCACTTTAATAAGTTTTTTGGATGATGTGTTAACGCTTTCCAATAAATTACGTCTTTCTGTCCATTTGCTTTCCATGGGGATGCTGTTTTATCAGTTGAACTTGTTCGAATTGCAGTGGGTTTGGATTGCTGCAGCCTTGGTTCTGTTTATTGGTATCATCAATGCTTACAATTTTATGGATGGGATCAATGGCATCACGGGAGGCTACAGTTTAGCTGTGTTGTTGGGATTGTGGATGATCAACAATTATCATTTGAATTTTGTGGAGAATGATCTGATTCACTGTACCGGTTTGGGGCTTTTGGTTTTTAATTTTTACAATTTCAGAAAAAAGGCAAAATGTTTTGCCGGGGACGTGGGGTCTATTTCCATTGCATTTATTTTATTGTTCATGCTCGGAAAATTGATCCTGTTGGAACCTTCCTTTGTTGTGGTCTTGCTTTTGGCAGTATACGGCGTGGATTCTGTGCTAACCATTGTTCACCGCTTGATTCGTAAGGAGAATATTTTTGAGGCACATCGGAAACATTTGTATCAGATTTTAGCCAATGAGGCAAAAATACCGCACTTGATTGTTTCTGCAGGCTATACTTTGGTTCAGATTGGCATTAATTTTATCGCATTGTACTTGTTGCAATCTGATTTTTCCATTGTCTCATCAAGTCTATCTGTTATTGGAATTCTTTTGGTACTGGCATTTGTATATGTTTTGGTGAAGCGGAGGTACTTTCATCTGCATCAACTGTCGTAGCATAATTGTTTCGCGATTCGAATTACTGGAGGAAGGCTGGGAAGGAGTCTTTGTTTCTTCCTATTATTGTTCCTTCCAAATCTATTTTCAAATGAAATACATCAATACCGAATTACTGAATAGGGTAACAGCTGAGGCAAAAAACAGTCCCCGCAAGCGCATGAATTACAATTTCCATAAAAATGGAGAGGAATTATTGCAGCGCATGTTGAATGCTTTGGAACCGGATACCTATTTGCCTCCTCATCGTCATAAATCTCAGGTTGAAATTTTTCTTCTGTTGAGAGGAAAGATCACTGTGGTGTTTTTTGATGATATTGGGAATGTGATTGAAATAAAGAAATTGGATCCGAAGTCAGGGGAACATGGGGTAGAAATTCCAACAGGAGTTTGGCATACCATTTTGGCTGAGGAGTCGGGATCGGTAATTTACGAGATAAAGCAAGGACCCTACGTACCCAATACAGGTATGGAGTTTGCTCCCTGGGCACCGGAACCATCACAAATAAATGCTTGTGACTTGTATCTTGCGGGTGTAAGAGAGAAAATACTCAGCATGTAGTATAAAATAAAAACTTCGGCGTACTACCCCGTAAGAACCTAATGTTCTTGCGGGGCCGAAGGAAATAGCACAAAAGAAATTATACAGTATCTGGAAAACCCAAAGAATTTAAATTCTTTGGGTTTTCTTATGGATGCACTTTCGGTTTTTTATATTTGGTTTTATCGCCAGTGATTCGGAGTTGGTAGTGTGCTGGATATTTCGGTGTAATTGTGCCGCGTGTTTCGGTGATGTTGTGCCGCTTATTAGAAATTCCTTCTCCTTCAGGAGAGGGCTGGGGTGAGGTTTTTTCAACAAGCCCGGATGAGAAGTCGAAATGAAAGGGATCCTTCACTGCGTTCCTCCCCCGCGACAGCTATCGGGGCAGGATGACCATAAGCGCAGCACTTTCATCTCGAAGCCGAAAGAGCCAGGTGCATATTCCGGTGATGCTGACCCCTTGTCCGGGTGATACTGACCCCTCACAGAATTGAGGTTCAAAGAACTTGATGGTCTGACAAT
>JAFGYE010000096.1 GCA_016936255.1 Marinifilaceae bacterium
CGGAGAGAGGGGGATTCGAACCCCCGGTACAGTTTCCCGTACGTCAGTTTAGCAAACTGGTGGTTTCAGCCACTCACCCACCTCTCCTGATCTTGCGGTAGCAAAAGTATGTAAAAAATTCAGATGTGCAAAATATTTACACCCCATTAATAGAAGATTTCGGCGCTTTGGATTATAGTAAATTATAAATCAATGAGATTCATTTTATTTTTTTTTCAAATTACCCAAAATAAAACCGGAAAGTATATGAATACTCCCCGGTTACAATTGAAATTATATCAATTTAGCTATTTCTTTTTCCCTTTATCAGATGGATTTGCAATATTATCCCTCATGTTAGTATCTGCTTCGATATTCTTCATTCGGTAATAATCCATAATCCCTAGTTGTCCATTTCGAAAAGCTTCGGCCATTGCCCGGGGAACTTCTGCCTCCGCTTCAATCACCTTTGCCCGCATTTGCTGTGCCAATGCCTTATTTTCCTGTTCAAGAGCAACAGCCATGGCTCTTCTTTCTTCTGCTTTTGCCTGAGCTATTTTCAAATCGGCTTCTGCCTGATCTGTTTGCAAAACTGCTCCAATATTTTTTCCTATGTCAATATCAGCAATATCAATCGATAAAATTTCAAAAGCGGTACCAGCATCCAATCCTTTTTCCAGCACTACACGTGAAATAAAATCAGGATTTTCAAGAACCGTTTTATGAGATTCACTTGACCCAATTGAAGATACGATTCCTTCTCCTACCCTTGCCAACACAGTTTCTTCACCTGCTCCTCCAACCAATTGCCGGATATTAGCACGCAAAGTAACCCTGGCCTTAGCTATTAACTGAATACCATCTTTAGAAACGGCTGTTACAGGAGGAGTATTAATGACTTTAGGAATAACGCTCATTTGAACGGCTTCGTACACATCTCTACCTGCCAAATCAATAGCCGTGGCCATTTTAAATGTCAAATCGATATTAGCTTTTGAAGCTGACACCAGAGCATGCGTTACCTGAGCGACACGACCTCCAGCCAAATAATGAGCTTCCAGTTCATCCCGATTCAAAATCAAGCCTGCTTTTGTCCCTTCAATTAAGGCACTTACAATCACTTTTGGCGGAACTTTCCTCCATCTCATAAACACGAGCTGAAGTAAAGAAATTTTAACTCCTGATAACAGAGCTGAAAACCAAAGACCAACTGGGACGAAATAGAATAGTATATATATTCCAACCCCAACGGCGACAATTAACATTATTAATGCACCAATTTCCATTTGATTTATTTTAAATAGGTTTTACAATTACAATCTTATCAACAATACCTACAACTACAACCTTTGTCTTTTCATCAACATAAGCTCCCGTTGATCTTGCTTCAACAATTTTATTATCCAACTTCACTTGTCCCATTGGTGCAAGACGAGAAACACAAATCCCTTCATCACCAATAGTAATATTTTCATCATCCAGTTTTTGAACTTTGGAATCAACTTCCGTATTTAGCATTATCTTATTCCACGTTTGCGACTTTAAGGCTAAAACCAAAGATATCCCACTAAGAATTACAGCAGACAAAACAGTAAGGTGCCCTACTAAATTTCCGTAATGATGATAAGACATGTAAATGCCACCGACTATCATTAAAATACCACCAACGGCCGCCACCGTAATTCCTGGAATTACCAAAAATTCCAACAGTAAAAGAACGATACCAAATACGATAAGAAGAACAATAATTAATGCTGTCATTTGCTGCAAATCTGATTTGTTTAAACCTAAACAATAGTTACTTTCAATCCTTTCTCTGTTAACCTATCCCGCATAGGTTTAATAGCACTCAACGCCCCTTTCTTTACATCACATTTCCCCTTATAATGAGTAATGTAAGCACACTGTTCTGCCTGATCAGGATTATGCCTGCAAACATCAACCAATGCATCAACAACAAAATCAAAAGTATGAAAATCATCATTAATCAACATCAGTGTATTGCGCTTTAAAAGATCGCCGATTACATCGCTCTCTTCTTTATCTGTATGTGTATTATCAATCCCCAACATAAACAATCTCCTCTATTTTTGTCTTAGTATTTCGAGTGCCTGCTGAATGGTAATTTTATCATTTCCTGAAAATGCTACAGTAAAAGCATCCACTAAACCAGCTTCACGAAGTTCCATTTTCAATTTACTCACTTTGCTGTAAGAATCAAAATTACCAACAGTACAAATCGTATACCCTCTGTAATCTTTGGAATAATCTATCGGGTACTTTGAAAATCTTTCCAATTTTAATTTAACATCGGCAGGAACTTCACTTGAATATGCTCCAACCTGCACTCTAAAATTAACCTGATCATCTGTAACAGTCTGGATTGGCTTTGTATTGACAATAGCAGCCACAGGCTGAGGCTCAGGCTTATAATCCTGATCGGTTGCCTTAATTGCTGCACTTAAACTGGTTTTAACACCATCCTTATAAGCTACAACAAAAGCATTGGGAAACAATTGACGAACTTCAGGAATTTTTTTCTTAGCTGCAACAAATGTAGAGTAAGTTCCTACCATATACTTATACAATTTTCCATTCCCAACAATTTCCTCCCTCAAGTCACCTAAACCTGAAAAGAAGCTTGATTCTGCCTTATTGGAAAACACTCCAACCTGCAAATGATAAACATATCCATCCTCAGTTTTATTAACAATTTTAGCACCAGACCTTGAATTTGTGGAAGGAATTATTTCCGAACTCATTACCAATTGTCCTTTCTTGGAAGGAGCGTGCACCTCAGCAGTAACAGTTCCAATAATATTTTTATTCAAATAATCAGATTCCTGAGATTGAGCCTTCAATAATTTATTTTCGGCCTGCTTACTCAATTCAAACGACTTTTGTTCCAATTTAGATATCTTATTGGACAGAATATTATGAGGCATTCCTTCCAAACCATTCAACTGGCTTCTTAAATCTTCGGTACCGTTAATTAAACTATCCGAATTAAATTGGTCATTTTTAGCTTCAATAAAAATCTCCCTGGCCTCGCTCGATTTAAACTCGTTCAAATAATGATACGTCAATTCACTGGTAACCGGAAAATTAAAATATGGGAAATCTTCTTTGTTATATTTCATCGAATAAGAAGGCTCTTCCGCACCTTGTTCAAATAAATTTCCATCGACGCTGCTGCTACCCACATTTAATATCGCAATATTGGATAACAGATCAGGGTTCATTACTACTTTTTGCTCCGGATAATCAGATAATTTTATTTTGTAGATCATTACTTCATCCTTTCCATTCTCCCTGCTTGAAGTAAAACATGCATACTCATCGTTTAAATCAGTTGCAAAAAACAGATCGTTAGATGTCGAGTTAATCGGAAATCCCATATTCTGAGGTTCACTCCAAGTATCGGATATTTCATTGTATACTGATCTGAAAATATCAAATCCGCCCATACTTGTGTGACCTTGAGAGCAGAAGTAAAGTGTTCTTCCATCATTGGACATATACGGGTATACCTCATCATAAACAGTATTTAGAGATTTTAGCTCTTCCCATTCTCCCCATCCACCATTTCTTAAACGTTTGGCACGATACAAATCCCGTCCTGTCTTTTTATTTTTCCCAAAACTTGAGAAGTAAATATACTGCCCTTTGTTTGCCAGACAAGCCACTTCTTTATCTCCTTCCCCATCATATCTGGAAGTAAGGAATTTATCTTTCTTTGACAATCTATCCTCAAAACCTTCGATATCGTAGTATCTGAAAAATTCATTTCGATTTACTACCTTTTTATTTTTTACATCAACAACATAATAAGAATTTACGAGAGGTAACCCATTCTGACACATCTCTATTAAGCGATCTATTCCAATCGATTTCTTCTTATAATATTCACTAAACTTGCGATAATAACGTATTGCAGAATTAAACTCATAATTCACATGAAAAGCCCGTCCCAAATAATATGGAACCGATGCATTTACATTTTTAGTTGATGCAATTTTAAGATGCTGGATAGCCTCCTTTATATTTTCATTCACTTCAACCTGACAAACCCCCAAGTAATAATTATATTCCGGATCTTGTGGATACACATTTATTAATTCCTGATACAATGGCAGTGCATTAATAAAGTTCTCCCCGTCGAAGAATGTAAAAGCCTCCTGCTCTATTTGCTGTTCTGTTTTTCCTCCACTAAAGCTTTGTGCACATGCAAACTGGAGGAAAAAAAAAGAAAGAAAAAATAAACCGTAATGTAATCTCATTTTATTATTCATAGAATCAATTTCTTGAAAATGGAAATTGGGAAAACAAAGAATGCTTCCCTCCAATTAACAACCAAAAAACAATAAATGCCCTGCAATGTTGTCATTCACATCAACAAAAACCTCATGCAATCTGCAGGATCTAACAAAAAGTTAAGATAGTAATTATTTTATAACAAAGATAATATATAATGTGTAAGTACGAAATTACAAAATAGAGATTAAGATTAACAAAATAATGTATTGTAAAAATAAAAAAGAAATCACTTCATCATGTTTTAGACGCATTTTTTTTTAACTTCAATGATTGATAATTTAAGCGCTAAAAATTCGCACCTCTATTCATATAAAGGTATATTTGCAATTCAAAATTCTGAATCAATGACAAACTTAAAAGAAGGTGATAAAGCACCGGAATTCACTGGTTTAAATCAAGATGAAAAAGAAATAAAACTTTCTGATTTCAAAGGTAAAAAAGTCATTCTATACTTTTATCCGAAAGACAATACTCCCGGATGCACTGCGGAATCGTGTAATTTAAATGAAAACTACGATAATCTTATCAAAAAAGGATTTGAAGTAATTGGCGTAAGTCCGGACAAAATATCATCGCATCAAAAATTTATTGCAAAGTATAATTTAGCATTTAATTTAATTGCTGATACAGAAAAAGAAATTTTAGAAGCATATGGTGCCTGGGGAGAAAAAAAATTGTACGGAAAAACCTATATGGGAGTTTTGAGAACAACTTTTGTAATTTCGGAAAAAGGAATTATTGAAAAAATATTTACCAAAGTGCAAACAAAAGATCATACCAATCAGATTCTATCTGAAATGGACTTAGTGTAGAAATAAATAATTGAAAATATATTATGAGCGCAAAAGAAGTTGTAGAAATCAACAAAGAAAAGCTAAAAGCACTCCAGTTAACCATGGAGAAAATTGATAAAACCTATGGTAAAGGTGCCATTATGAAAATGGGAGACAATGCCGTTGAAGATATCGCAACCATTTCAACAGGATCTCTATCCTTGGATATGGCATTGGGTGTGGGCGGACTTCCAAGAGGAAGAATTATTGAAATATACGGACCGGAATCTTCAGGTAAAACTACTCTGGCCATTCACGCTATTGCTGAAGCTCAAAAAGCAGGAGGTATTGCTGCAATTATTGATGCAGAGCATGCATTTGATCGTTCATATGCTGAAAAATTAGGCGTTGATACTGAAAACCTATTGATTTCTCAACCTGATAATGGAGAACAGGCTTTAGAAATTGCCGACCAGCTGATCCGCTCATCTGCAATTGATATAATTGTTATTGACTCGGTTGCTGCTTTAACTCCAAAAGCTGAGATTGAAGGTGAAATGGGAGAATCAAAAATGGGATTGCAAGCCCGTTTGATGTCTCAGGCATTGCGTAAACTTACAGCAAACATCAACAGAACCAACACAACCTGTATTTTCATCAATCAATTGCGTGAAAAAATTGGTGTGATGTTTGGCAACCCTGAAACAACAACCGGTGGTAATGCTCTTAAATTTTACTCTTCTGTTCGATTGGATATCAGAAGAATCGGACAGATTAAAGATGGTGATGAAGTGAACGGTAATCACACTCGTGTTAAGGTTGTGAAAAATAAAGTTGCTCCTCCATTCCGAAAAGCTGAATTTGACATTATTTACGGTGAAGGAATTTCCAAAACAGGTGAAATCATCGATCTTGGAGTTACTTACAACGTAATTAAAAAGAGTGGATCATGGTTCTCGTATGGCGAAACTAAATTAGGACAAGGTCGCGAAGGAGTAAGAAAACTTCTTATTGACAATGTTGAATTGGCTGAAGAATTAGAAGCTAAAATTATTGATGCAATCAATAATCCTGTAGCTGCAGTATAATTTTGTCTGAAAAAAATATATAGAAAGACTCTCAAATTTTATTGAGGGTCTTTTTTTTAATACACTCCCAGCTATTTGAAAATACGATATATCATGTCTTTAGTATGAACAAATCGATTATTAAATGTTCTTCGTATTTCTTACATTTACGGTGCTGAAATAAATTAACACAACAAACCTATACAATCATGACAAACAAACAACTTTTGTTAGGCTTGGCAATTGTTACAGGATTATCATCCTGTCAACAAAAAGCTGAGGAATCAAAAAACGATTCGTCTTACAAAACACCGGAAACAAAACTAGAGTCGGATGTAATGACTCCAGAAGTTTTATGGTCATTCGGGCGCCTTGGCGGAGAAAACATTTCCCCTGACGAAAAAACAATTTTATACGGAGTAAGCTATTTCAACAAAGAAGAAAATCGCTCTTACCGCGATCTATACACTCTTCCTGTTGAAGGTGGTGAGCCTGTTCAGTTAACAAACACAGAAAAAAAAGAATTCAACGAAACCTGGAGACCTGACGGCAAAAAAATCGCCTACATAAGTTCAGCAAGTGGAACCACCCAGATGTGGGAAATGAATCCTGATGGAAGCAATCCTGTTCAGGTTTCGGATATCGAAGGAGGCATTGATGCATTCAATTACTCACCTGACATGAGTAAAATATTCTATCTGAAAGAAGTACAATTGGAAAAAGCAGTAAAAGATTTATATCCGGATCTTCCGAAAGCAAATGCCCGCGTAATTAACGACATGAACTACCGCCACTGGGACAGCTGGGTAGATACATACACTCACATTTTCCTTGCTGATTACAGTGAAAAAATCACATCAGGAAAAGATATTATGCCCGGTGAAAAATGGTCGGCTCCGGTAAAACCATTTGGTGGAACAGAACAAATAGCCTGGTCTCCTGATTCAAAAACCCTGGCCTATGTATCCCGCAAATTACATGGTGTAGAATACGCAAAATCGACCAATTCGGACATCTACTTTTATGATATCGCTACCGGCGAAACCAAAAACATGACGCAAGGAATGATGGGCTACGATATGAACCCTGTATTCTCGCCTGACGGCAGCAAAATAGCTTGGGAAAGCATGGAAAGAGATGGCTACGAAGCTGATAAAAACCGCTTATTCGTAATGGATTTGGCTACCGGCGAAAAAACCTTTTACACGAAAGATTTTGATCAGAATGCTCAATCGTTAACCTGGACTGCTGACAGCAAAAGTATTTATTTTATTTCGGGATGGCATGCCGTACAGGAAATCTACAAGCTTGACCTTGCCGATGGTAAAATCAAACAAATAACAGAAGGCATTCACGATTACCATACAATACACATTGCCGGTGATGCACTTATCGCAACCAAAGTATCGATGTCGAAACCTGCTGAAATCTACAATGTAAATCCAGCAACGGGAGAAACAAAAGAGATTTCATTTGTGAATAAAAATATTCTTGACCAACTTGAAATGGGCAAGGTTGAGAAAAGATGGATAACTACCACCGACAACAAACAAATGTTGGTTTGGGTAATTTATCCTCCTCATTTCGATGCCAGCAAAAAATATCCTGCGTTACTTTATTGCCAAGGTGGTCCGCAGGGAACCGTTTCGCAGTTTTGGAGTTACCGCTGGAATTTCCAGATGATGGCAGCCAATGGCTATATTGTAGTGGCACCCAACCGAAGAGGATTACCTGGTTTTGGTCAGGAATGGAATGAACAAATTTCAGGCGACTATGGCGGTCAAAACATGAAAGATTACTTAAGCGCTATTGATGCTGTTAAACAAGAACCGTTTGTTGACGAAAACCGTTTGGGTTGCGTTGGCGCCTCCTATGGTGGATTCTCGGCCTACTGGCTGGCCGGACACCACGAGAAACGATTCAAAGCATTTATTGCTCACGACGGCATGTTCAATTTGGAAGCTCAGTATTTAGAAACCGAAGAAATGTGGTTCGTAAACTGGGATCTTGGCGGTCCATTCTGGGAAAAAGACAACAAGATTGCTCAACGCTCTTATGCTAATTCTCCACATAAATTTGTTCAGAATTGGGATACTCCGATTTTAGTTATACACGGCGGAAAAGATTACCGCATTGTTGAATCGCAGGGAATGCAGGCATTTAATGCAGCACGCCTGCGCGGAATTCCTGCTCAGTTTCTTCATTTGCCTGAAGAAAACCATTGGGTTTTGGGCGTTCAAAACGGAATTTTATGGCAGCGCACTTTCGCCAACTGGCTTGACAAGTATGTGAAAGAAGCAAAATAAAATTTGAAGAAAATTACAATACAGAATCCCCATCAGACTTTCGTTTGATGGGGATTTTTATTTCCATTCAAATTTAAAAATCATCATTTACCGCTCAATAGAAACAACAAAAAATGAACAATGGAATAGAATTTAAATTCTTTCATCCTCTTTCTTCCTATTTGCCCAACGCGTTCTGCGCGCTCTGATAACAGCATTGGTATTCTTCAACTCAAATTCGACGAATCGGGCAAAACTGTCGTAACGATCAGGATCTACCTGTCGGAAAGTGAATAAAAAAGGAAAAATATCATCATTTAATATTCGATGCACCTTATGAGCCTGTGCCGTTGTCTGCACTCTTTGTTTACGTTTAACCTGCTCAGTATTGGTTAGCCTGTAAAGCGCTTTCAATTGATCGAGGCTCAGGTGTAAAACAGTTAAATACTTCTCGATTCCCTTTAGTTTATCGGCATCAGTTTTTAGTTTTCCTGATAACAATCTCTCAGTTAATATTTGCAAACCAGAAATTTTTTTTTCCAGATTTTTCTTGTGAGTATCTACACCAATGACTGCAAGTTGCCCCCAAACTTTCCCCGCACTGTTTACAATCTCCTTATCGGGATGATGTAAGTAAGCCTTTATCATATACTTTAAGCCAACAAATAAACTTGCTATTTGACTATTCAGCTTTTTCATCTCCAAAGTATAAGCGCCATTACGCACGGTTCCAAATGAATCTTGAAGAATCTTATTTTGAATGTTCAACTCTTCCAGATTCAGTTGCAGGTGATCATTTATTTTTGGCTTCTTCATTTTCCAGAAGTCTACTATCGCAATTGCAATCATTCCTACCTCAATTGCTTTGGCATGTGCTAATAATTGTTGATTCATCGGATTATTTTTCTGTACTAAAATAATAAACCATTAAGATACATATATTTT
This sequence comes from Marinifilaceae bacterium, assembly GCA_016936255.1. Classification (GTDB taxonomy): domain Bacteria; phylum Bacteroidota; class Bacteroidia; order Bacteroidales; family Marinifilaceae; genus Labilibaculum. The sequence goes on from JAFGYE010000096.1 coordinate 9,367, forward strand.
ACAACTAATAAATTACATCATCTTATCATTAAAATTATTTTTACACCTGATAATTAGTAATAACTACTATTTATACACTATTTTATATTGTATTAATAGATTAAACGTATCGGTTTCATTACTTATACAACACGATAAACTCCGTAAATATTAAAACACACTTCTTCTCAGAGATCAACTAAAAATCCCTAAGTTTACAGAAAATTTACCGAGCCCCATGAAGAAATTCCTATTCTCAACTACCGTATTGGCCATTTTTGCGTGCTTGCTTTGGGCAACTCCATTTACAGCAATTAAAATAGGTTTAAAATATACAACTCCTCTTCAATTTGCTGGTATTCGATTTCTCCTTTCGGGATTAATTATTCTTCCCTTCATTAAAGATTTGAAGTATAAAATCCTGGAATCGAAAAAAAGATGGCGGTTCATTCTTTGGGTAGCCTTGCTGCAAACCACTTTCCTTTACGGATTGTTCTATACGGGAATTAGTTTTGTTCCGGGTGCTTTGGCGGCCATGTTAATTGGTTCGCAACCTTTGTTCGCTGCTGTTTTTGCCCATTTTATGCTTGCTAATGACAAGATGAGCTGGAAAAAAATATTTGCCATTATTTTGGGAATAACCGGCGTGTGTATCATTAGTCTGGGCAGAGCTGATTTTGTTCTAACAACAACAATTCCACTTGGTGTAGGAATTTTAATCCTTAATAACATTGTAGGAAGTACCGGCAATGTAATTGTGTCGCGTGATGCAAAAGACATGCCTCCCCGGGTACTGGCTTCCTTTTCGATGATAATTGGAGGTGCCGTACTGATGCTAATCTCTATTCCAATAGAAAATCCATCCTGGAATACCATTCATCCAGGCGAATACTATCTTTCATTAGCTTGGTTAGCTATGGTCTCGGCATTTGCCATCACCATTTGGTTTGGCCTTTTGCAACGTCCCGGCGTAAAAGTTTCCAATTTAAATACATGGAAATTTATCGTCCCAATTTTTGGTGCTTCATTAAGCTGGTTAGTTCTTCCCGATGAACATCCTGATTTACTCTCAATTATCGGGATGATTGTGATTGCATGCAGTTTGCTTTTGGTTAATTATCTGAATCGAAGAGTGGTAAAATTGTAAAATCACAAATCTACACGAACCAAATCATCGCAAGTTTTCAGTTCCAATTGCCCTAATTTATTCATATGTGAATCTTCCATGCAATTAATAGTAATAGTAACTTTCTTCGCTGTTGATTTTGGTATGATTTGAAAATACCCAGGTCGTTTACTTAATCTAATAATACCCTCTGATATCGAAGCATAAACAACAATATCACCTTTTTTTACACCTTCAATTACAATTTGGAATTCATTACTTACCTCTTTTAATAAAATAGAATTCTCCAAAATCATCTTAACCCGGTGATCATTAATCAATGTGTCAATTACAAAACCAGTTGATGAGATTTCAACATTTTCAGATGAAGGTTTCGTTCTTGAATCTGAACAAGAAAAAAACAGGAAAAAGGTTAAGAAAATCAAAAATAATTTCATTTATAAATAATTATTCCAGTTAAAACAAATAGCTAACAAGCCATAGGACTCTTTCAATTTTCTGAGATTTACTTCCGTTTTTTCTCTCTCCGCACCAGCTTAATGCCTTCGATGTAATTCATTACTTTCCGTAAAACATCAGACCATAAGCATAGAAACAAGAAACCGGTTCCCAGCCAAACTACAGCAAGATTGAACCAGAATGTATCGATATAAAAATTGCCGATTCGTTTTACCGGAGAATAAAAATGAGAACGTCCAAATCTCGAATCCGGATACATTAAAATAGGATCTTTCTTCTGAATCAATTGATCATCTACTTCAATCATTTTATTAATTTCCGTTTTATTCAAAACCAAATCAGCCAAACCGGTATTGTAATATTTTTGCTTAAACTCATAAACACCATCGCGCCCCAAAGAATCGACCAAACGGGAATACTCAAAGTCTTTTTTATAACCCGACTCGCTTGCCAAACCCAAATAGTAAAGCTTTACCTTATCCAAAAAACTCCTGGTTTGTTCGGCAACATTTAAATTAAAATCGTGAACATTCAACTCCTTTAACTCAGGGAAAATATTGATTCCTGCTTCTCTTCCCAATTGTGAAATCTCATTCCGAAGCATACCAAATTGAGCCTCCAGCTCGTCTGTGTTTTTTTCAAACTCGATACTTCGTTCGCATTCCAGCAAAACAGATTCAATTTTAGGAATCAAAAATGAACTTTTAAAAGAAGCGTCACTAATTCCTTTATCAAACTCAAAAAAGTGTTTCTCAAATTTATTGTCTTTAAACTGAGTAACAGCTAAAGCTTCGTAAGCCCAGCGCGTAGTCATAAAATCGCCAACAATTGGGACGTAAACCTTATCGGTAATCCCGGCATGCAAATCATCAAATTTAATCATTGCCCCGCCCAACAAGAGCTGAGGAACCAAAATCAAAGGAATCAGTATATAAATAGTAATCACCGAATTCAATCCTGCAGAAATATTTAATCCGATCATGTTCGAAAAGCATGACGTTGTGAACAATACCAACCAATAGGAAAAAAGCATTCCTTCAACCTCCAATATATAGTTGCCAACCAATACAAAAGATAAAGACTGAATTGCAGAGAGAATAAATAAGAAAATGATTTTAGAACTGAGGTAACTAATCCTGGACAAATTCAGAAATTTCTCTCTTTGTAAAATCTTTTTGTCCCGAATAATTTCTTCTGCACTTACGGTTAATCCCAAAAACATAGAAACCACAACCGACATGAACAGAAAAACCGGAAAATTTTTATTTTCACCAAATACATATCCTGCATCGGTAGTGTATTTCGTAAAATAACCTAATATCACTGCAAGCAATGGTGCCTCAAACAGATTAATAATCAGGTATTGTTTGTTGGTTAATTTCGAAAGAACATTCCGAATCCAGAAAATTGAAAATTGCTTTAATTTTCCTGGAATCTTAAAATCACTTTGTGGTAATTTTTTATCGGCACGCAAGGGCAAATGATTGGCTTCTATATTGTCCTTGTATTTCTGATACCACTCCACAGGAAGAATTCGTCTCTCGCGGGTTGGTTTTCCCTGATCATCAATTAATTTGGTTTCAACAATCTGCAATATCTGTTCGGGATTTACATTTCCACAAGTTACACACTCACTCTCGGAAGCATTTACCTGCGAATTCTGAGTCTTGAAGTAAACAATTGCATCAATCGGATTGCCGTTATAAATAGGATAACCACCCCGATCGAGAATCCAAAGTTTATCGAACATTTTAAATATTCCCGACGAGGGTTGATGAATATTGGCAATTACCAATTTCCCCTTTAAAGTTTGGCTCTTTAGCAGATTCATAACCATTTCCGAATCGGTAGAAGACAAGCCAGATGTAGGTTCGTCTACCAATAAAATAGCAGGTTCCCTCATCAGCTCCAAGCCAATATTTATTCTTTTGCGCTGTCCTCCGCTAATAAATTTATTCAATGGATTCCCAACCTTAAGGTCCCGCACTTCATACAGATCCAAATCCTGAAGTATCTTCAAAACTTTTTTTAGGATTTGAATTTCACTGTAATTCTTAAAGCACAACTTGGCATTATAATATAAATTTTGAAAGACACTCAACTCCTCAATCAATAAATCGTCTTGCGGGACAAAACCAATCAATCCCTGAACAGCCAATTTATTTCTATGGATATCGTAATCATTAATCCGGATTTCACCATGATTTAAACTCAAATTTCCGTTCAAAACATTCAGTAATGTGGACTTACCAACACCACTGCCTCCCATTATACCAATCAGCTGTCCGCTCTCTTCCGAAATATTAAATTTATGGATGCCATTATTTGAGTTTCTGAACTTAAATTCAATATCCTTAGCTGAAAATATTATTTTTTGCTGCGACTCTTCCTTCAAAAATTTCCCGGCAATATCCGAGAAATAAATTGACTTAATATTGGGTCCTTTAATTATGGAACCATTACTTAACTGATAAGTTTTATCTGGCTTTATTTTGTTTCCCTCCAGATAAAGATTTAGCTCTCCCTCATATTTGAATACCAATAAGTTCACACTCTGCGCGAACATTACAACAATTCGTCCATACAAGTTATCACAGAACAAATGCTTAAAATCGTTCTCTGTCTTCTTTACATCTTTCTTCATGAACCAGGACAGATTCTCGGACCACTCTGTTACCTTATTGTCAATAATCAGAAATTTACTTTTGTCGTATTCATCGAGCGCATCATCCCAAACAAAAGCAAGGCAATTGATGAATTCAGATCTGGGTATTTTAAAACTTTCAGCAACAATACTGATAAATTCAAATTCATTTTCGCTGACAACCTTATCCTCATAAACGAACTCCAGCAAACGCAGCAATACAATCAGACGTTCTTCCTGAACCAATTCTGCTTTTATCTTGGTGCATACCTTGGAGGCCTCTGTTAATGAAAGAATATTGGCCTGCTGAGAATGCACACTTGCCTGATACTCCATCTCACGACGGTAGAATTCGGAATAGTTCTCAAATAATCGCAGATACTCAACCTGGAGTTCTAAATTCACGTAGCGATTTAAAAAACCCTCCACAATTACTTTTCCTTCCCGCGAAATGCCTTCTTCCTTAGCATTGGCAACAATGGCAAAAAGGTGCATTAGTGCATTTAAAATCGATTCCCCCATTTACTTTATCAGAATTTATGGTTTGCCTTACCGTACTAATTTTAAAAATACAATTTATTTCGTAAACAAAAGGATAGTTGAACCAATGATCTTGGCATAAAAAAACTGCCTTCCGAAACGAAAGGCAGTCACATATCTTGTTACATCCTACAATTACTGAACGATAGCATCTCTAAGTTTAGCAACACTAGTGGTAATTTCCTTAAGCTGCTCTTCATCCATGCTTCCATCAACGATATTATCATAGCTAAGTTTCAGACCATTTAATTCTACCAATAAAGAATCAATATTAGGATCCTTAGCTTCCGGTTCCAAAACGGATAGTAATTTCTCCAAAACTTCTTTTTGATCAAAAATTACTTTTACAATTTCCGGATTAGAATAAGTATTCTCAGAAATATGAGTTGCGATATACAATCCCTCAATAAAACTACCACTAACAACCATTAATGAGAGATTACCTTTGGCATTCTTATTTAAAAACTCATAAGTATCGTAAAACGAATTTGTAATTATCTTCACCAACTGATCTTTATCATCCAAATTCTTTTCAACCTCTTCCACAAGAGTTTCATTGTAAGCACTGGTAATTTCCAGATTATCAATTAAAGCTTTAGACGCCTTCAAAAACAGCATTGTTTCCTGCTTGCGCTGATAAGTACTTGCATAACTTAAGTCCGCACTATACACACCCAGATTCAAAGCTCTGGCTTTTTCAGTAAAATATTTATCAGCATTCTCTGATGAGTTAGAAAGACCTAATATATAATCAGCTCCAATACGATTCAACATCGAGGTCAACTCAAAAGTAGTTGGAAGAGGATATACCACATCTTTCACCTCTTTCTCAATTGATTTCTTTAATAAAGGCTTCACTGTCTGTCCTTCATTATTCTTTTTATCAACAGGTTTACAGCCAACAAAGTTAAAAGCAAAGACAATTACTACAAGAAAAGCAATATAACGGCAATTAGTCAGTTTTTTCATGGATTTTCAATTTTTTTAAACCTAAAATTCAACTTTTTCAGGCTTAAATTTAACAAAAAGGGAGCGAATTACAAGCATGAAATCCCCAATATATTTACACTTCTTTATTCCAACTTTCCAAGCTCCAAACATAGTTGAAATTATCAGTTTAAACCCACCTCCTATTCAAAAACAACACACCCTTCATTCTTACTGCGAATCAACCAGATACAAACACAGATTTACACATAATCCAAACCAAAAAAAAAGGCCCTGTGAAAATTTCCACCGGACCTCTTGAAAAAACAGAACTTGATTATAATATTATGCTGGATGTATTCTTTGAAAGAAACTCTGTTTGTAGTTATTTCCAATTGGAATCGTACTCTTTTCCATGTGTACCATGTTTCCTTCTATCGATTTAATTTTCGACAAGGATACAATATAAGATTTGTGAATCCGATAAAATTTATGTGATGGCAACAAACGTTCAATTCCTTTCAGTGATTGATAAGTTACAACATGTCCTTCCTTTGTAAAAATCTTAACGTAATCGCCCAAAGCTTCAACATATAAAATTGAGTCGAGACTGATATTAATGGTTTTCTTATTTGCCTTAACAAAAATAAATTCCCGTTCGTCCTTATCTGCTTCCTGCGGTTCAGAAACACCCTTCAATCTTTCCTCTGCCTTTTGAACTGCTTGTAAAAATCGCTCAAATGAAAAAGGCTTTTTCAGATAATCCAATACATTCAGCTCATAACTCTCCAAAGCATACTCTGTGTAAGCTGTAGTTATCACTACCATTGGTGGATTTTTATAGGTTTTCAGAAAATTAATTCCGCTCAAACGAGGCATATTAATATCCAGAAAAATAAGGTCGACCTCTTGCTCCTGCAAAACTTCCATTGCCTCAATAGCATCGCTGCATTTCCCTTTGAGCTCAAGTCCAGGCAATTCCAAAATATATTTTTCCAAAACCCGCTGTGCTAATGGCTCATCATCAACTATTAAACATTTCAACTTCATAGGATTCAAACTTAGTTAGGACAAATCAATTTGCAAGCTAATTTTAAAAAGATTATTCTCGTCTTTAATTTCCAGCCGGTGTTTTTCGGGATACAGCAACTCCAAACGACGAATTACATTTTTTATTCCAATCCCACTGTTCTTTTCATTCTCTTTATCCCAATCATTCTCCGATCGGTTCTCTATTGATAACTCAATCTGGCTTTTATCTTCAAAATTAAAGAGAATATTTACAAAACCACCATTATTCCTTCCGTAAGCACCATGCTTAAATGCATTCTCAATAAGAGGCTCGAACAAAAGAGGGGCAATTTTACTTCTTGCTGCGTCGCCTTTCACTTCCATTTTTACAGGAATACTATCATCCAATCTAATTTTCTGCAAATCCAGATAATTCTTTATAAACTCCAGCTCTTTCTCTAACAAAACGTAACGATCGTTGCAATCGTACAAAATATACCTCATCAAATCAGATAGCTTTAACACTAAACTGGGCGCTTTATCCGACTTATCAAGCGTAAGAGAATAAATGTTATTTAATGTATTAAACAGAAAATGAGGATTTATCTGAGCTTTTAATGCCTTCAGTTCTGCTTCCAGTTTCTCCTTTTCAATATCCTTTAATTGAAATGATATTTTTTGCAAAACAAACCACTCTCTCATTAAGGATAAAAAACTCGTAACCCCTACATAAATAAATGTGAAAAATGCAAAATTAAACCATACAACAAAAGTCAACTCCTCGAAAAACTGTTCACCCTGCACAAATCGTCCTAAAGGATAAACCAGCAAAAAGTCAATAAAAAAAGCCGCCAAAGAAATCACTCCCAACAGGAAGACAACATACAGAAAAAAACGTTGTTTTTTAAAAAATAACGGAATCAGAACCAGCAGGTTAAAATAAACCGCGGCGGCAAAACACAGATTAAACACAAATGTCATTAAGACAGGTTCTAATCTTAATATATTTTTAAAATTACTTGCCACAAACATTGTAAATAGCCAAAATGTAAAAGCAAGCACCCAAAACAACACATGATAAGCAATCCGGCTGCGGGAAATCTTTTTTATGTTAGTCATAAATATTCTCAACTATAAATTTTAAAATTAAAGTAAAAAAGAATTAATCAGGAGTGAAAATTATTCGTTGTTACATGCAATTCTCCCGTTAAAAGGTGATAATTTTCAGATGTATTAACCTGAATAATTAATGTTTCGATTTTGATATCTTTTTATGCTGTTGTAATATTGTAATAAATACAAATCTAAATAAGAAACACCCTATGTTTGCAAAAGATATTTTATTTTGGAATGTGGACACTCAATTTGATTTCATGAGTGTAACAGGGAAATTATATGTTCCCGGAGCAGAGCAAATTCAACCATCTTTAAAGCAAATAACTGCCTTTGCAAAAAGTAATAATATTCAAGTTGTTAACACTGCTGATTTTCATTATGCCAATTCAAAAGAATTGTCTGACAATCCTGATTTCATAACAAGCTTTCCACAACATTGTATGGCCAATACCTCTGGAGCCGAATATGTGAGTGAGACAATTCCGGAAACACCATTTTCAGAAGTATTTTGGAACATCAAGTATTCCGGGAAAGATATTCAGGATATTATCATCAACCGGAATATTGTCATTCGAAAAGATGCTTTCGATGTATTCGAAGGAAATGAGAACACAAATGCAGTACTGGAACTGATTGCACCTAAAAAAGTTTTTGTTTACGGCGTTACAACCAATGTATGTGTAGACTGTGCTGTTGTTGGCTTAGCTAAACGTGGCATTTCGGTTTACGTAATTGAGGACGCAATTAAAGAATTACCAAATATTCCCCTCCCCTTTTCCAAGTGGGATAAATTAAAGGTTAAAAGAATCACATTCTCAGAAATTGAGAAACACCTGAATTAAAGAGCTGCCAGTTCCTTTACTTTTTTTACTTTCTCCTCTAAGGGCATAAAACCATCCAGCCAATGGATATTTGAGCCACTGCGTTCCATTTTTCGAAACCAGGTCATTTGCCGTTTTGCAAATTGATGAATTGCCACTTCCAAACCATTAAACATTTCATTGTAGGTTAAATCGCCAACAACATACTGTGTTAAAAATTTATATTCCAGCCCATAATATATTAGATCTTCAGCCGAAACTCCTGATTGCATCAACGCCTGAACTTCTTCAACCATTCCTGATTTTAACCGCTCTTTTAAGCGCTGAGTAATTCTCTCCCGTCTAATTTCACGGTCGAACTTAATTCCTATCAGCAATGGATTCAGCTCCGGATAATCCATTTCAATTTCAGGATGAGAAGCATAATAGCGTTCTATTTCAATCGCACGAATCGCTCTTTTTTGTGTTTCCAAATCAGAATTATTGTGCACTTCTTTGTAAGAGCGAAGAATAGTACCTAATTCATCCAGCGATTTATCAAGCATTGTATCCCGAAAGGCCTGATCTTTTGGAACTGCTATTAATTTATATCCTTTTAATGCAGCCTCTAAATACATACCCGTACCACCACAAACAACAGGCATTTTCTTTTTGGCGGTAATCTGCTCAAAAGCCTTCACAAAATCCTGCTGAAATTCATACACATTGTACTTATAACCTGCATCAGCAATATCAATCAGATGATAAGGAATTGGAATTCCATCCAAAACATATTCATCCAGATCTTTGCCCGTACCCAAATCCATTCCCCGGTAAATCTGGCGCGAATCGGCACTAATGATTTCGCCATTAAATTCTTTCGCCAACTTTACAGCCAGACTTGTTTTTCCTGCAGCGGTTGCTCCAAGTACTACAATTAAGTTATTCTGCATGTTAAATATTTTTCCCAAACGAGTAAAACGATCCATTTTTCTTTATCCGGATATTGTTTATCTTACAATAAGACAATACTGTGCAAAAAAAACAACGCAGTAAAATTACTTTAAGTTTTTTGAATTCACCAACATCTTCATTCAATATGACTATTCGAAGCATTTACAAACTCAGTCTGCAACTTTTCATTCAACCTGAACAAGCTTGGGAATCAATCTCAATTCAAAAAAACAGCCCGAAACAATTGTTCTCGATTCTTATTTTACCCCTGCTCTTACTAATGGCTGTCTGCAATTTCACAGGTTATCAATTATTCGAACAGAATCCTTTGCAACACTTAAACATGCATCTGTTTTCAGCAAGTACCACATTTTTGTTTTCCATTCTATCCATATACATTTCCACGCTTCTTGTTAGTAAATTTGCCCAATTCCAGAATAGAGAGGACAGATTTAACCGAGCTTTCACCCTTATTAGCTTCTCCTTTGTTCCAGGCATTTTATTCAATTCACTGGCATTTTTGATTCCCACAATAAATTACCTGACTATTTTGGGACTTTTCAGTTTTTATATCCTCTACAAGGGAATATCACCCATTCTTTCTATTCCTGATGATAAAAAATCGGGTTATTTTACATTTATACTGATTGGCTTACTTTCAATATATGCTGTTTTAGGGGCATTTTTTATTGGAATAGCCGGCCTTATGGGATTTTAGTAAAAAGCCATAACAGAAACCTACAATTTTGCGAAAAAACACAGCAAATTAAAAAAGCTTGTTTAATTTTGATATCTATCAATAGCAAGAAATTACGGCAATGAATTTTCGAATACAAAACACCATACACTCCCTATCCAGATGGCTTAATCTACTTCTTGAACCAAAGAAAGAGTGGAAAGCTATTAGTCTGGAGACAAATAGCGTGAAATCTATTTTTATCCATTTTGCATTTCTTGTAATCGCAGTATGCTCGCTTATTTCGTCCATTGGTGCATTAATTCATACAGAAAATTTAAGCATTGGTATTTCTCAATTTATTGTTTCTTTTATCTCCTTAAACCTGGGTTTTTTAACAACTGGGAAAATGATTGAACTATTGGCTCCTAATTTTCAATTACAAATAAAACCTTCAAGCATCTATCAATTAATCGTATACAGTGGAGCCGTTTTCTGTTTGTTCCACAGCCTTGCAAAATTATTTTCACCCTACTCTTTTCTTAATCAGATATGTCTGGTTTTTGAATTGTATTTTATTCGTGTTTTATGGTTGGGAATATCTCCACTGCTTCCTATAGCCGAAAATAAAAAACCAGGCTTTACAATTGTAGCCAGTTTGCTTATTTTAGTTCTCCCACTAATCTTTGAACGAATGTTTTCCGTTATTTTCAAGCTTCCGGTTACAATTTAAATCGTAAATTTGTAAGGCAATAAAGAATTTACAATGCAGAAAATAAATATTAGAAATAAAAAAGCAAGCTTCGAATACGAATTCATCGAAACCTTTGTAGCAGGAATTCAACTCTTTGGAACCGAAATTAAGTCTATACGTGCAGGAAAAGCAAACATCGGAGACTCCTTTTGCTATTTTAGTGCAAATGAACTTTACGTAAAAGAGATGCATATTTCCGAATACAAATTTGGCTCGTACTATAATCACGAAGAAAAAAGAGAACGAAAACTCCTTTTGAACCGAAAAGAGTTAGATAAATTGGATCGAAAAACCAAAGAAAGTGGTTTAACCATTGTTCCTTTAAGAATCTTCCTTAACGAAAAAGGTTTTGCAAAAATGGAAATTGCGCTTTGCAGAGGTAAAAAACACTACGACAAAAGAGAAAGTTTAAAACAACGCGATCATAAAATTGAGATAGATCGTATGATGAAGAGATAGTTAGCCCGAAGCATCATTTTTTATAAAAAAAACAAAATCTTTCCTTCCAAATCTCCTTCTTTTTATACTATATTTGCACCCCGGTTCTGAAAAACCAGGCAAAATCCATTTTTATACTTTTCAAACGAGTATTAACAAGTTATCAACAGTGTTGATTAATTGTTAATAACTTTCGAATACCCATATTTTTGTAATGCTTCAATTGTTAATAACTAAAAATCCCTGATTTAGTCATTAAGGATATTAACAACTAAAACAGGGATGAATATGAACAGGCAAAAAGTTATTAACAAGTTAATACTCAAAAGTACTTCCGCCTAAAAACTCTCTCATTAAAGATGTAGGTGGTATTTCAACGGCGCTGATTGGAAGAAAGTAGCTAAAAAACTTTAGCAGCCTATTTGCTTCCGAATATTCTTCCTGATTAGGCTGAACCTCTTTCAATATTGGTTCAGCATATCTCTTTAAAACACCTAACTCGTACTGAAGAGCTGAATTAAACATCACATCGGCCTCTTCCTGATACGGGAAAATATTTTTTTCTTCACCACGCCTAACACTAGGCCAACGACTAATCGTGTCGAAAGCACTGTAATTTCGATATTTATGATCCCTGACAATCCTTCTAATCAAACGGTTATCGGTTGATGGAATTCTGTTATGACCATCAATAGAAATTGAGGTCAAAGCAGAAATGTAAATTCTAAATTTTGAATCATCGGCAATAAGCGGAGTTAATTTTGGATTTAGAGCATGAATTCCTTCCACAACCAAAACCTGCTTGCCATTAATTTTCAATTTCTCTCCATTGAAATAACGAGAACCGGTCTCAAATGAAAACTTTGGTAATTCAACCTCATTACCATTCAGCAGATCGACCAAATTTTCATTAAACAAGCGAACATCCAAAGATTCCAATGCCTCAAAATCGTACTCTCCATTTTCATCTTTAGGAGTTTTTTCCCGATTAACGAAATAGTTATCTAAAGATAAATTTACTGGATGCAGACCTGCAACTTTAAGCTGAATGGCTAATCTTTTTCCAAAAGTTGTTTTCCCTGATGATGAAGGTCCGGAAATCAAAATGAGCTTTACATGCTTTCTTTTCTTCCTAATTTTATCGGCTATTTGAGAAATTTTCTTTTCGTGCAAAGCTTCTGATATTTTTATCAGTTCTGAAATATTTTTATTTTCAACGTAGCCATTTAAATCACCAACATTGGAAATATTTAAAACATTTCCCCATCGTTTGTATTCACTAAATATCTTCAGCATTTTCTCCTGAGGAATAAAGGTTTCTACTTCCAAAGGATTTCTTTTCCCAGGTGCCATAAGTAACATTCCCTGAGCAAAAGGCAATAAATCAAACACTTTAAGTTTACTTGTAGACGGAACCAAAAAACCATAGAAATAATCAACACTATCGCCTAAATGATATACAGATGTGAATAAATTTCCCCGGGTACGAAACAGACTGGTTTTCTCTTTCAAACCATGAGCTTCGAACAATGCTATTGCGTTCTCAGTTTCAATTTCTTCACGAACAAAAGGAAGATCAGCCTCAATGATCTCAACCATTCTCTTCTTTATATTTTCAACATCCCCAGCCGTAAGTATTACATTCTTATCTGTTATCCGACAATACAAGCCATTCGAAATTGAATGTTCAACCCGAAAACCTACTTTTGGGTACAAATCATGAACTGCCTTATAAAGCAAAAAGCACAAAGATCGAACATACATCCTGCGGCCATTGGCATGCGTTCCATCCACAAACTTGATATTTTTAGGCTTGTAAATTTCGTAGCTTAACTCCTTAAGCTTATTATTAACCATTGCTCCAAGCACCTCCCCATTAAGCTGAGGTTTGAGATCTGCAAGTATTGTTTGAAGATCTGTGCCAATAGGATAAGATCTTTTCTCTTTTATATCTTCAAAATAAATATCAATCAATTTTCCCATAGAATTCTAAATTTACAATGTACCCGGTTATGATTATACTGTTTTTAAAGATACGCAATAAGGATGGCACATTTAAAAGCTATCGAGTTAAATTTTGTTAAGCTTCATGTAAGATTTTAAATTTGAATCAATTTGATTTTCCTTCAATTTGATGACAAACAAAAGGATCCCCATCTGGAGATCCTCATTATTTAATTTCGTTTATAAATTATTTCATTTCATCTTTTAAAAACTGAGCGGTAAATGATTTCTTACATGAAACCAAATCTTCAGGTGTCCCCTCAAACAAGATTTCACCACCATTCCGGCCACCTTCAACTCCAATATCAATTACATGATCGGCAACTTTAATTACATCTATATTGTGCTCTATCACTACAACTGTATTTCCTTTATTTACCAATCGGTTCAATACCTCAAGCAAAACTCTCACATCTTCAAAATGCAAACCTGTAGTTGGTTCATCGAGAATGTACATGGTTTGTCCGGTATCTCTTTTGGCCAGCTCAGTTGCTAATTTTACCCTTTGCGACTCACCTCCCGAAAGAGTTGTTGATGGCTGCCCAAGAGTTATATATCCCAATCCAACATCCTGAAGAACCTTTAATTTCATTTGAATAGAAGGAATGTGTTCAAAAAATTCTACTGATTGATTAATGGTCATATCCAGAACATCCCCAATCGATTTTCCTTTGTAACGAACCTCCAAAGTCTCCCTGTTGTAGCGCTTTCCGTTGCACTCATCGCAATGCACGTAAACATCAGGAAGAAAATTCATTTCGATAGACCGAACACCTGCACCCTGACAAGTTTCGCATCGGCCGCCTTTCACATTGAATGAGAATCGTCCGGCCTTGTATCCACGAATCTGCGACTCCGGCAATTTCTCGTATAACTTTCTGATATCACCAAACAAATTGGTGTAGGTAGCCGGATTGGATCTTGGTGTGCGACCTAAGGGTGACTGATTCACTTCCACTACCTTATCGATATTCTTTATCCCGCTAATTTTTTCGTATGGCAAGGGATCTGCAACCGAACGATAAAAATGCTGAGATAAAATTGGCTGCAATGTTCCATTTATCAAGCTTGACTTGCCACTCCCTGAAACACCGGTAACACAAATAAACTTACCCAAAGGCAAAGTAATATTTACATTTTTAAGATTATTGCCCGTACAGCCTTTTAAGCTTATTGTTTTTCCATTCCCTTCCCGTCGGCTTTCAGGAATCACAATTTTTTTATCTCCATTTAAGTAATGAGACGTTAAACTATCTCCTTTTAGGATATCAGCAGGTGTTCCTGCAACTACAACCTCTCCCCCATGTTTTCCTGCAAATGGTCCCATATCAACCACATAATCGGCCGAAAGAATCATATCCTTATCGTGCTCAACAACAATTACCGAATTCCCCGAATCACGCAATTGCTGCAGGGAATAGATTAGCCGCTGATTGTCTCTTTGATGCAAACCGATACTTGGCTCATCAAGAATATAAAGCACATTAACGAGCTGAGATCCAATTTGGGTTGCCAGGCGAATACGCTGCGATTCTCCTCCCGAAAGAGTTACAGAACTTCGGTTGAGAGACAGATATTCCAACCCAACATCAATCAGGAAGCCTAATCGTGATCGGATCTCCTTCAATATCTCCTGTGCTATTATTTGTTGTTTTTTGTTTAAGTGCTGTTCCAAATCCTGAAACCATTCGCTCAACAAGCCTAGATCCATTGTTGAAACATCCGAGATATTTTTATCGTGGATTTTAAAATGAAGGGATTCTTTTTTTAGACGATTGCCATTACAGGATTCGCAAACTTTTGTAATGATAAATTGCTCGGCCCATTTTTTAGCTTTTTTCGATGTTACATTGCTTTCCTGATTTGAAATGTACTTAATCACCCCATCGAAACTAAGAAAGTAATTGGAAGATGCGCCCAACGGCGTATTTTCCAGTTTGAATGTTTCGCTGGAACCATCCAAAATAATACTTAACGCCTCATCGGGTATTTCTTTTATGGGCGTATCCATCACGAAATGATATTTTCGGCCAATCGCTTCGAGCTGCCAAAATATCAATGAATTTTTATATTTTCCCAAAGGAACAATTCCACCTTCACGAATACTCAAATTCGCATCCGGAATAATCTTATCCATATCGATGGCATTTACCCGCCCCAAACCTTTACACTTGGGACAAGCTCCATGCGGAGAATTGAATGAAAAACTATGCGGTGCCGGAGTATTATAGGAAATTCCAGTGGTAGGACACATCAGCAAACGACTGTAAAACCTCACTTCATCAGTATCCTTATCCAGAATCATGGTAATTCCCTTTCCATGCTTCATTGCGGTTTGAACAGATTCCTTCAGGCGCTTATCTCCAACTTCCTCAACCACCAACTTATCAATCAGAACTTCAATGTCATGATTTTTATATCGATCGACCTTATAGCCATGGTACAGCTCTACAATTTCGCCATCAACACGAGCGTAGAGAAATCCTTTACTCCTGATCTGCTCAAACAACTCTTTATAATGACCTTTGCGGCCTTTTACAATTGGAGCAAGAATTAATATTCTTTTATCGCTGAATTTTTCATGAATTAAATCAATAATCTGCTCATCAGTATACTTCACCATTTCCTCTCCCGTTTCGTAAGAATAGGCTATACCTGCTCTTGCATAAAGAAGTCGAAGAAAATCATACAGTTCGGTAATGGTTCCAACGGTAGAGCGAGGATTCTTGTTGGTCGTTTTTTGCTCAATGGAAATTACAGGACTCAATCCCGTAATTTTATCTACATCCGGGCGCTCCATTCCACCCAAAAACTGTCTGGCATAGGCCGAAAAAGTTTCTATGTATCTCCTCTGCCCTTCAGCATAAATGGTATCGAAAGCCAAAGAAGATTTTCCACTTCCACTTAGGCCTGTAATCACCGAAAGTTTATTTCTTGGGATGCTTACATCTATATTTTTGAGGTTATGAACACGGGCACCAAAAACTTCAACATTTTCAGTTTCCAGCTGCTCTGCCCCATTGCTATTTATTTTACTTTTGATACTCAATTTACAGTCTCCTTTTACACCCTCTTAATTTGCTACTTTACTGCAACAGAATCTGAAGGGTTTTTATATTCAGAAAATGCAAAATTAATATATCCTTTGGCAGGAAGAGTAATTTCGTACTCTTTTTTAGATAAATTTGTTAGGTAAGCTTTCCGAAGCCACGGATTAAAATGCTTTAGTATCTTATAATTAACACCATTTTCCTTAGCAAAGACAGCAAAATCATCCACTTTTCCAGAAACCTTCACTTTGCGGGTTGGAATGTTCGGATACAAATCGGATACCCTGTATTTAAATCCAAATTCATCAGAATTCTCCATTATTCTTTTGATAGCCATAATGCGGAATACATATCTGCCTGTTTCCTCGCCTAAAAGCAGATCAAAATAATCCCCGGCATCCTGCAATTGCAATTGTTTATCGATAAACCTTCTGCCCGCATTGTAAGATGCTGCAACCAAACTCCATGTTCCATACTTCCCGTACGACTTCTTCAGATACTTACAAGCTGCAATGGTCGATTTTTCAATATTGTATCTCTCATCCACCTCTGTTTCAACTTCCAAACCATAATCTTTAGCTGTTCCTTTCATAAATTGCCATATCCCTACAGCACCTGCCGATGATTCTGCTGTAGGAACCAATCCACTTTCTATCAATGCTAAATATTTAAAATCATCGGGTACACCCTGCTCTTTCAAAATGGGTTCGATGATGGGAAAATAACGATTGGCTCTTTTAATGAAGAGAAGTGTTTGCGATTGCCAGTAGGTATTCACCAACAATTCCCTATCGAAAGACTCTCTTACATCCCACCTATCCAATGGCACATTTTCACCTGCAAAAGTGATTCTATCCGGCGTTTTTAATGCGTACACATTGTATTTACTCATGTATTCGCTTCCAATATGCTCTGTTGTTGGATCGTCAATCTTTGAATAATTAAACAATTGAGCCGCCATGTAGATTCCTCCCAGAAGAACAATAACAATGCAAGTATTTTTTAGTGAAATATATGTTGTCATGCTTGATTTTTTTATTACTTACCAAAAGTATAAGATTCTACTGTATCTCAATCAGAAATGTTCCGAAAAATCACCCATTTACGTCATCAAAAAACCGTCACTCATCAAGAATGATTCCAAATAGTTTGAATGCCCGATTTCTCCATTTTTTTCAGATAAAAATGCAACAAATTCATTTTGTATTCGTTAGATGATAGATAAGCTATTGCATCACAACAGATAAAGCAATCACAAACCTATTTCCAAAATCTAATAGAATGAAAAACTATCTTTTTATTCTCTCTTCCCTTTTGGCTTGCATTTTCTTTGTGTCATGCGATGCTGAAACCACGATCAATTTTCCTACTGATATCATCCAAGACTCCCGGGTTTCTGACTCGACTTTTCAAATTCTTTTAGACGACGCCAAACTTCTTTGTTTAAACCTTTACTTAAATGAAGAATCCCGGGAACTAAACAATATCGAGATTGATGAATCCCATGTTGCTCCAGTTATCTCAGCTCTTCAAATGGTATTTTTAGATTCCTTACTGCAATCGACTGATGAAATCAGAGAATATCAGATTCATACTCTTTGTCCCATTCAATTACACGAAGGAATACTAAGCTCCGACACGATAAATACTCATATCAATTCGTGGTATCACAATGGTTATTCGGATCACAATCAACTGGACAATTACATCTACGAATACAATATCAGTCTTGATTCCATTGGAAACAATCAATACAAATATCGATCAGAAACCGGCATTAATCATTTGGCATTGGCTGCCGAACTAAAGAAAATCCCTTTTATTCTTAGTACCAAATCAACTTTATGCATAGGCGATGGATCTCAAATTGAAATTATGGATTACACTTCCGATTTCATGCACCTAATTTACAGTTATGGCTGGGACGATTGCCCTACCGGATGCACTAAGAGGCATTATTGGGAAATTGGTGTATACGGATCGGGTATTGTTGAGTTAATTGCAGAATCAGGCAATAATTTACCGTAAAAAAATTACCCCGGCCATATTTTACATTGATCTAAAAGAAACCAATACCCGGAACAATTTCTTTGTTTTCAAAAATTTTTCTCCTTACTCCTGAAAGTCTTTTTTTAGTTGAGCCTTTTTTCTAAATTCACTCGACTTATAAAAAAGGAAAATATGCATTACGATTTTGATGAAATAATTGATAGAAAAAACACTGACTGCATAAAATACGACCGACTTGATAAATTCTTTGGCAAAAAAGATCTTCTTCCCCTGTGGGTAGCCGATATGGATTTTAAAGTTCCTCCATGTATATCAGATGCCATACTAAAAAGAGCAAATCACGAGATTTACGGCTACTCGTTTCGAAGCGATAATTGTATTGGAAGTATTCAGGGCTGGCTTAGTTCCAGACACAACTGGTCGGTTCGTAAAAAGTGGATATCAACAAGTCCGGGTGTAGTTACCGGCCTGTCCCTTTTATTGATGAGTTTAACCAATGAAGGAGATAAAATTGCTGTTCAACCGCCAGTATACCATCCGTTTTTTCATGTTGTAAATGATACCAGAAGAGAATTGGTTTACAACCCATTAATAAGAACAGAAACGGGTTACGAAATGGATTTTAATCAGCTGGAACAGTTGGCAAAAAAGGGTTTAAAGGCATTGATTCTCTGTAATCCGCACAATCCTGTTGGCAGAGTGTGGACCAAAAAAGAATTGCTTCAACTTGGTGATCTTGCCAAAACCTACGATTTTTTTATCATTTCCGATGAGATTCATCAGGATTTAATTTTTGAAGGATACAAACACATTCCGCTTGCTTCCCTGTCCAAAGATTTAAATCAAAGAACAATTACCTGTATTGCCCCTTCGAAAACTTTTAATGTTGCAGGCCTGGCAAGTTCTGTAATTATTATTGCAAATCCTGAATTTCGAAAAAAATACAAGAGAATGGTATCGGCCTTGCATTTGGATTTGGGAAATTTATTTGGACATGTTGCCATGCAGGCCGGTTACGAGGAAGGAGCCGAATGGCTGGATCAGCTAATGGTCTACTTAAAAGGCAATGTTGATTTTCTAAGAAAGTATCTGCAGGAACATATCCCCAAAATAAAATTGGTTGAACCCGGGGCAACTTATTTGCTTTGGCTGGATTACCGGTCGCTTGGAATTTCGACCAAAGACCTGCATGATTTGTTTGTTAATAAAGCAGGTTTGGCTGTGAACGACGGCACTAAGTTTGGCCCCGAAGGAGAAGGATACCTGCGCATAAATATTGGATGCCCGAGATCGGTGCTGGCCACTGCTCTCGACAAAATAAAACAGACTGTAGATCAATTAAAATAAATATCACAGGTTTCAGGGTTACCTTTTACCAAAAAACGGAATAAAGAGGTGAGATTAGGTTAGTACCAAAATGTCTTACAAAATTAAACGACGATCAATTGTTGGTTTTTGCGCAAAACCTCAATCTGTTTTTTACACACAAACCCCCGATCAACTGCTATCGGGGGTTTATTTTTGCAAAAAAATATGCTTTGTTGGTCATCCACATTCGTCCTTCGCAGTATATCGCTTCTCTGTGTTAAAAAAGTTCGTCCTGCGGGTAAATCATTCAATTCTGTGGCGTTTTTGCCAGTTCTGCGGATCAATCAACAGGTTCTGTGGCAAAATATGCAGTTCTGCAGGCAAAGCGTGCTTCCTGCAGCACTTTACCCCTTCCTGCGGGGTAATCACCTAGCCTGCGCGGGGGTTTCAGAGCTATTCGCTTACTTCTGTTTCCTTTTCTTTTTGCTTTCGCAGATTACGAAAATAGGCACTGCTGTATTTTTCTACTTTATTTTCATCTTTCCAGAAAACATATTTTCCGTACATACAAATTTCATCAATAGCCTCTTTCACATAAGTATAGGCTCTGTCACGCATTTCTTTTGCCGGCTTATCATTATCGTCACGCACTCCATTTGCTTTGGCTAGCAGATTCCCTAAAACACCCGCATACTCAGCCGCCAAATCGAGTCTGCTCATGTCTTTATTTATTGCCGCCAACTGATCGGGATTCGCTTTTCCCAATGCATGCATGTCACTTAAATCCTGAATCATATCGGCATTGCCATTTCCCTCGGCAATTTTATCCACCAGCATTTTTAATTCCTTATCGTTTCGGTAAGCAAAACGAAAATCGTGCAAAAGCTCACGATGCAAAGCACTGGCTTTTTCCGATATCTCGTTCCATTCCTTTGCTGCCTCACTTTTACTATTCGATACCGCCAGCCACTCCGACTGAGCGTACTGCATAGCACCTACCCGAACCGGCAAACTATCAATATACCCGGCCTGCAGACCTTTTGCCACCAATAATTCTTTATCGCCAAGGGCATAATAACTTAAGTTTAGAGCCTCTTGTGCATAAATATCAACAGGCATTCCCGGTGCACTCACCTTTTCGGCTAAAATTGCAGTTAATTGATCCAATACTGCCTGATAATCCTCTTTCTGTGCCATTCCTCTTAGGTTTTTGGGGTTAGTGCAACTAACCTGATTAACATTAATTTAATTAAAAAACGATTTAAATTAAACATATTTTTAAATAATTCAAAACAATAAAATTAATTATCTATTTCCCAATAATTTAACACATACTACTCTTCAACAAATACCGAAGTTTCAGACTTATAATTCTCATAACATGCTTAACAACATGTTTTATTAAGGTTAACTTTTGGCTAAGCAAGGAATAAAGGGGTATTTAAATCACATCACATATTATTATTATGAAATTAAATTTTAAAAAGGCCGGAGCCAGAATTCTACTTGTAGTTTTCTTCTCCTCTTTACTGATCATTAGCTGCGAAAAGGATGATGAGTTTGTACAGCCAGATGCAAAAACTAAAAATCAGGAATTTTTCAAACATCAAAAAACCGGTGGCGATGAATTCAAGAGTTATATTCTTGAATGTTTGGCACAAGCGGATGATTCTCTTTCTTTTACCGGAGATTTTGTTAAAACATATGGTTTACCTCAGTGGGATTCTGGAATGCATTTCGGTAACGAAGAATACAATTCCCTGATTATTCCCATTTACGACCAGAAGAATAAAGCCATTAGTGCACTGTATTATCTTCATTACCAGAATCAATACATCAAATCATATATTTTAATGAATGATGAAGATGATGCAGCCTATGAATATTCAAAAAGATTGATTCAATATTTTGAAAAAACACTTAATTTAGAAAC